>DATAPR010000068.1:0-34887 GCA_036265105.1 Sphingomicrobium sp. | reverse complement strand
CGCGCGGCTGCGCGCCGATTGCGCCGAGCTTGAGCGCGATCTCGAGGCAACGCTCGCCGACGATTTGCCGCTTCTCAAGCGCGAGGGCGGGTTTGTGCGTCCTGGCGCATTGTCCGCGCTTGATGAAGCGCGGAGCCTGCGCGACGAGAGCCGTCGCGTCATCGCCGAACTGCAGGCGTCCTACGCCAATGAGGCGGGCGTCCGGCAGCTCAAGATCAAGCACAACAACTTCCTTGGCTATTTCATCGAGACCCCGCAGGCGGCGGGGGAGACGCTGCTCAAGCCTCCCCATAACGCGACCTTCATCCATCGCCAGACGATGGCCGGCGCGATGCGCTTCTCGACTAGCGCGCTTGCCGATCTCGCGTCGCGTATCGCTTCCGCGGCCGACCGGGCGCTCGCGCTTGAGCTCGAGGCGTTCGAGCGCCTTCGTCATGCCTGCGTCGCGGAGGGCGAACGCCTGCGTGGCTTCGGCGCGGCTTTGGCCGAGATCGACGTCGCCGCCGCGCTCGCTGAGCTCGCGGTCAAGCGCAATTGGACACGGCCCTTGGTCGATGCTTCGTTGAGCTTCAAGATCGAAGGCGGGCGCCATCCGGTGGTCGAGGCGGCGCTGAAAGAGGCGGGCGAGCCCTTCGTCGCCAACGATTGCGAGCTCACGGGAGAAGCGGAGGAGGGCGGGCGCATCGCCATCGTCACCGGCCCCAACATGGCGGGCAAATCGACCTATCTCAGGCAGAACGCGCTGATCGCGCTGATCGCGCAAATGGGCGCCTATGTGCCGGCGGCGCGCGCGCACATCGGGATCGTCGACCGGCTGTTCTCCCGCGTCGGCGCGGCGGACGATCTCGCGCGCGGCCGCTCGACCTTCATGGTCGAAATGGTCGAGACGGCAGCGATCCTCGCCCAGGCAACTCCCCAGAGTCTCGTCATCCTGGACGAGATCGGCAGGGGCACTTCAACTTATGATGGCCTGGCAATTGCGTGGGCCGTCGTCGAAGCGATGCACGACCAGATGCAGTGCCGGACCCTGTTCGCCACCCATTACCACGAGCTGACGCGCCTCGCGGGCAGGCTCGACTCGCTATCGCTTCACCATGTCCGGGCGCGCGAGTGGAAGGGCGATCTCGTATTGCTTCACGAAGTTGCCGACGGAGCGGCCGACCGGAGCTATGGAATCGCCGTCGCCAAGCTTGCCGGGCTCCCCCCGGCGGTGGTCTCACGGGCGCGGTCGGTCCTTGCGAAGCTGGAGGCGGGACGCGACGCGACCGGCGGGATCGCAGCGGGACTTGATGACCTGCCTCTGTTCGCGGCTGCAGGAGAAGCTGAAAGGGGACCGGACCCGCTGGCGGCCGCCCTGGATTTGATCGAGCCCGACAGCCTGACTCCGCGCGATGCCCTCGAACACCTATATCGACTGAAGAGACTGGCAGCCGAGCGCGACACATGAGCTTCCTCGACGTCGAGAACCGCCGGACGATCATCGATCGGCGCGCAATCGCCGATCGGCTCCGAACCCTTAAGACCGGCAAGAAGCTCGCCGGCGAGGCCGTCATCATCTTTCGCGGCTCACTTGAATATGGCCGCGCCGAGATCGCCAAGCGGCTGGCTCTGGAACCCGGCAGAGGGCGGTCCGCGGCGCAGGCGACTGCATTTCTTCACGACCAGCTCGTCCGGCTTGCCTACGACTTCGTGACCGGACGCCTGGTCGATCAGCCGGTCGAGGCTCTTTCGCTCGTCGGACTTGGAGGGACCGGGCGCGGCGAGATGGCTCCCTTCAGCGATCTCGATTTGATGTTCCTCACTACAAAATCGGCCACTGCCGAGCAGGAGCGAGCCGCCGAAAGCATGCTACATCTTTTGTGGGATCTGAAACTCAAGGTCGGCCACTCGATCCGCTCAACCCCGCAGCTCATTCTGCTCGCCAAGAAGGACATGACGGTTCGCACTGCCTTCCTGGAAGCGCGCTGGCTTTGGGGCGACGAGAAACCGTTCGACTTGGCAATGCGCCGCTTTCGAAAAGAAGTCGTTGCCGGAACCGCAGCCGAGTTCGTTTCTGCCAAGCTCGCCGAGCGCGACGAGCGTCACATCAAGATGGGCGACAGCCGCTACGTCGTTGAGCCCAACGTCAAGGACGGCAAGGGCGGTCTTCGCGATCTCCAAACGCTCTATTGGATCGGCAAATATGTTCACCGAGTCGAGAAACCTGCAGATCTCGTCGGCGCTGGTCTTCTAACTGCAGCGGAGTTTCGCCGTTTCGATCGGGCGGAACGCTTTTTCTGGTCGGTCCGTTGCCACCTGCATTTGCTCGCCGGTCGCGCCGAGGAGCGGCTGAGCTTCGACTATCAGCGGCAGATCGCCGAGATCATGAATTATGCCGACCGCCCGGGGAAATCGGCTGTCGAACGCTTCATGCAATTCTACTTTCTCAATGCAAAGACCGTCGGTGACTTGACCGGACTGTTCCTTGCTCAGCTCGACGAGCAGCTGGGAAAGAAGGGTTTCCGCTTCGCGCTCCCGACGATCCGCCGTCGGCCCAAGCGGCTCGGCGGCTTCGTCCTCGACCGCGGACGAATTTCAATCCCCTCGGACGACTTCCTCCGGGGGGATCCCGTTCGGCTTCTCGAGTTGTTTGCAGTCGCGGCACGCGAGCAGCTTGAAATTCATCCAACGGCGATGCGTTCGGCCACGCGCGATGCAGTCCGCATTGACCGTGAAATTCGTCACGATCGACGCGCCAATGCCCTGTTTATGGAGGTCCTCACCTCGATCAATCATCCCGAGCTCGTGCTGCGCTGGATGAACGAGGCGGGCGTGTTCGGCCGCTTCGTCCCCGACTTCGGCCGAGTGGTCGCCCAGATGCAATTCGACATGTACCACCATTATACGGTGGACGAGCATTCGATCCGGGCGATCGGTCTTCTGGCCGCGATCGAGCGCGGGGACCTGAAACAGGACCATCCGATTTCGACTGCGATCTTCCGGCAGATCGCCTCGCGAGAGGTCCTCTATGTCGCCGTGCTGCTCCACGACATCGCCAAAGGTCGCGGCGGCGACCATAGCGTCATCGGCGCGGAGATCGCGCTCAAGCTTTGCCCGCGTTTCGGACTCGATCCAGCGCAGACCGAGACCGTCTCATGGCTCGTTCGCCATCATCTTCTCATGTCCTCGACTGCGTTCAAGCGAGATCTCGCCGATCCCAAGACCATCGAGGATTTCGCCCGACAGGTTCAAAGCCCCGAGCGCCTGAGGCTTCTTCTGATCCTGACGGTGGTCGACATTCGAGCAGTCGGTCCAGGGGTCTGGAGCGAATGGAAACGGACCCTTCTCCGCACCCTTTTCGAAGCGGCCGAAGAACGTCTGCGCCTGGGCCACAAGCAGCACGGCCGCTCCGAGATCGTTGCCGCTCGGCAGATGGAGCTCGCAAGAGCGCTCGGCTGGAAAGCGAGTGCGATCAGGGCACATTCGAAACGGCTCCATGACAGCTATTGGCTCGCCGAGCCGCTTGCCTGGCAAATTGCGAATGCGCGCCAGGTTGCCGAGGCCGAGGCATGTATCGGCGACGTGACTCCGAGCGTCGTTGCTGAGGAGGATGCGGTGAGCGGTGCGACGCGGGTCAGCGTCTTCACGCCCGACCGCGAAGGTCTTTTCTACCGGATTTGCGCCGCGCTCGCCTCGGCAGGAGCGAGCATCATCGACGCACGAATCCATACCACTCGGGACGGCATGGCACTCGACAATCTCCTGGTATTGGATGGGCGTGCGCGGCCCTATCGGGATCGGCGTCAGCGCTCGCGCCTCGCGAAAGGCGTCGAATCGGCACTCCTTGGAGCGGAACCGCCTCCCCTGCCCTCGGCGGAGCCAGAGCGGCGGACAACCGCCTTCGAGGTGGCACCCTCGGTAGCGATTGCCGAACGCGCCTCGACCCGGACCACGGTCGTTGAAGTCAATGCGCGCGACCGTCCTGCGCTTCTTGCCGCCCTTGCGGCCGCGATCCACAGCTGCGGCTACACGATCCATTCGGCGCATATCGCGACCTACGGCGAGCGGGCGGTTGACGTCTTTTATCTGACGGCTCCAGGCGGGACGAAGCTCGACGGCGAGCAAATCAACGAGCTTCGCTCGCGGCTCCTCGAAGCCGCTCGCGAGCCCTCGAGGGCAGAAGCGGCCTAGGTCAGCCGCGTTCGCCGCGTTCCGTTGGGGCTGGCGGCGGAGGAGGCGGGGGCGGGGGCGGAGGGGGCGGAGGAGCCGGCTGTTCGACCGCTGGGGGGGGCGGGGGCGCCGGCGGCGGAGTGTAAGGCACGGGCGCTGGACGGCTCCAGCCGAATTTCCCGTGGAGCGTCACTCCAAAGGTCCGCGGCTCGCCCAGAAATGCGCCATAAAGCTGGGTTGAAACCGGATAGAATCCGGCTTCGACACCGCGGGTGGTTCCACTGCCCTGCAGCGGCGAATCGAAGGCGACCTGGATGTAATTCTTGTTGAAGACGTTCTGGCTCCAGAGCTCGATTCCCCACATGTTGTCGGGGCCCTCGATACCGATGCGCGCGTTGACGAGAGTGAAGGCGTCCTGCGTCTTCTCAATGTCAAGATCGGAGCCGGTGTCGAATTTGCTCATGTAACGAGCGTCCGCATAGATGAGCGCATGCATTCCGGACCCGCCGATCGGCGGGGTCCAGGCCACGGACGTGGTCGCTGTCCACTTGGGCGCATTGGAGATCTGTCGGCCGGGAAGCTCGAACAGGGCATTGGTAAGAGGCCGGCCATCGGCTCCCACAAGATTGTTGCGGTATTTCGTGTCCGCCATCACGAGGCCTGCATTCCAGGAAACGTTCGCGATTGGCCGAGTGAATGCTTCGAGCTCGAAGCCCTGGCTGACCACGCCTCCGCGAAGGCTCCCGGTGCACGCGCCGGTTGTCGGGTCGTTGTCCTTGTCGCCTCCGTTCAAATTCTCGCTACAGCTGTTGATGTTCTCGACGACAAAATTGAGGCCGTTGAATGTGTTCAGCTGGAAGTTGCGGAATACTTCGTGAAAAAGCGCGAGATTGAGGTCGATCCAGCCGCCGTTGTACTTGGCTCCAAGTTCGAAGGCGTCATTGATCTCCGGCTTGAATTCGAGGTCGTTGGCCGCCGAAGCCACGGTGCTGCAGCCTGGCTGAAGGGTCGAAATGCAGATCGCGCCATTTCCCGACAAGGGCGATGGGACCGCGCTGCTTCGAAACAGTGCTGAGCGGTCGAGATTGTAGCCGCCCGCCTTGTAACCGTGCGAATAGCTTGCGTAGGTCAATAGCCGGTCGGTCGGCTTGTAGCTTAGCACTGCGGTTCCGGAGAGCTTGTTCTCGACGAAGCTGTCGCTCAGTCCAAGACTACCGCCGGGTACGCTCGGATTGACGCAGGGAAGAGTCTGCAGCGCGGGGATCGCCTCAGCATAGAAAGTGCAAAGGACGTTGTTGTCGGTCAGCTCCGCGTTGAGCGACTTCTTCTCATGCGTATAGCGCGCTCCGAGCGTAATCTTCAGCCGGTCGGTGATCGAAATGATGTCGTGCGTGAAGATCGCGAAATTGTTGCTTTTCTGGTTGTAAAGGTCGTCGATCGCTGCTCCGTCGAGCGATGATCCGATGAACCCGGCCCCTCCTCCGGCAATCGCGAGATTGGTGAATCCGCTGTTCGTGAACGGAGCTCCAGCAAAAGGTCCCAGTCGCGCGAAGGCGGCGAGCACGGACTGATTGGCCGGCGGAAGAGCGGGCAGGATCGCTCCCGCCACGGCCGGGTTGAAGCAGGTTGGAGATGCGCCTGGAGCGAGCAGGCTCGCAGGAGCTCCGCCCGCGACGAAGTTCGCGGCGACCAAACAGTTCGAAAAAGCCGAATAGTCGCTACCGTAAGCAAGGTTGTCGCGAAGAGTCAGCTTCTCGTTCGCATAATAACCGCCGATCAACCAATCGAGCCGGTTGTTCCAGGCATTTCCCTGCAGCCTCAGTTCCTGCGTGAAGGTTTTGAACTGGTTGTAGGCGCCCCCGTCATCGTCACGATAGAGAATGTCGAGATTGTTGAAGTCGGCATCCTGACCGCGAATGTATTTGTTGTACCTGTAGGCAGTGATCGAGGTGAGCTCGGCCCAGCCGAAATTGTCGACCAACTGGCCCGAGATGCCCCAGTCCGTCACGTCCGAACGATAGCTTTGCCCAGGCGTTATCGAGACCTTGCGGTCGAACGGGTCGTCCTCGATGATTCCGCCGAGGGCGCGCTCGATCGCAGCGATCGTTGAAGCAGTCTGGGTTACCCCGCCGTTCCCGGTCGCAACCACATCGTGCGCCGGAAGGAAGGGCGCTGCACAGCATTCCTCGTTCTGCTTTGAATAGTCGCCGATCAGCCGGAACGAGAAATTGTCGCTTGGCTGGTAGAGGACTTGCCCGCGAAGCATCCAGCGGTCGCGCCCGTCCACCCGGCGGCCGGAGATGACGTCCTTGAGGAATCCATCGCGGTTGTCCCAGACGCCGTCGAGGCGGACTGCGACCGTATCGCTGATAGGACCGGTTGCACTCGCCTGAAGGCGCCAGAAGTTATAGTTGCCATAATCGATCTGGCCACTGACCTCGGGCGTGAAGAGCGGCTTGGCTGTAAAGATCGAAATGAGACCCGCGGAGGTGTTTCTCCCAAACAGGGTACCTTGCGGACCGCGAAGCACTTCGATCCGGTCGATAGGACCCAGATCGGTAAGGCCGATGCCAGTGCGCGATCGATAGACCCCGTCGATGAAAAGTCCGACGGAGTTTTCAAGACCCGGATTGTCCCCAACCGTGCCGACCCCCCGAATTCGGGCCACTGCTGCGCCGGCCTCCGAAGAGGTCGATGAGACGAGCAAAGACGGCGATACCTGATTCAATTGGCGGATGTCGGTCGCGCCCGTGTAGCGCAGCGTCTGCCCCGTAACTGCGCTCACCGCCATCGGAACATCCGACAGCGCTTCGTTGCGCCGGGTCGCCGTGATGACGATCTCGCCGACATTGACAGGCTGCTGTTGCTGCGCCTTCGCCGGAGGAGCGCCTTGAGGCGTATTGCCCGAATTGGACTGAGCGTTGGCTGAGTCTGTCTTGGAATCGGCGGATTGCGCCATTCCCGGAGTCGAAAAGGCAATCAGCCCGACCGAAATCAGCCACGCGGACTTGCGGATCATGTCTGTCTCTCCCCCTCGGGCGCAGGCGCCCGCGTCGGGGAGAGGCTAACCTCGATAAGGAACCAAAGGAAGCGATTGCGTCAGTGCAACGATTACAATGGGCCGAGGCTGCAGCAATTTGGCAACAGCAGTGTAAGTAAGCCTGTAATGTGTCTTGGCAGAGGATCTGGGTGTCCATCTTCCCGGGGTCGCTCCACGATCAGCGTGGAAAATCGAACCCGATCATTTGGGCGCAAGCACCATCAACATCTGCCGCCCTTCCATGCGTGGATGGGCCTCGACCTTCGCCATGTCTTGGGTTTGATCCTGAACTCGGCGAAGGACCGCCATGCCGAGCTCTCCATGAGCCATTTCGCGACCACGGAAACGCATGGTCACCTTCACCTTGTCACCTTCCTCAAGAAACTCGACGATCTTCTTCATCTTCACGTCATAATCGTGATCGTCGATGTTCGGACGCATCTTGATCTCCTTGATCTCCTGCGTCTTCTGTTTCTTGCGCTGCTCGGCGGCCTTTTTCTGGGCCTCGTATTTGTAGCGCCCGATATCGAGGAACTTCGCGACCGGCGGGTCAGCGTTGGGAGAGATTTCGACGAGGTCCAGCCCGGCCTCTGCTGCCTGCTCGGCCGCCTCGCGCGTATACATGACGCCCAAATTGTCGCCGTTTTCGTCGATCACCCGCACCTTGGGTGCCTGGATGAACTCATTGTAGCGGGGGCCGCTCATCGGCGGCGGCGGCGCCATCGGTCGGCGCGGATAGGGCGGCGGTATAGCAGCGTCTCCAATATTGTTGTTGGTCAATCGGAGTTAGGCACTCGCACGAGCGATGGAAAGTGTGCGTGAAGAAATGTGAGTCATTTTTGCCGCGACCTGTTGCGGACTCGCGTCAGGAGTCGGTGCGTCGAAGCTGATCGCCAAGAAGGACGAGCGGGATCAGCCAATCTCAAGGTCGGGAGGCACAGCCTCGCGCCGGATCATCGCGACCGTCTCTTCAAGACTCATGAGAAGCTGCCGTTCCTCGGAGCCGAGGCGCCTTAGCGCGACGGTCTTTTCATCCGCTTCGCGCTTGCCGACGACCAGAAGCAGCGGAACCTTGGCAAGCGAGTGTTCGCGGACCTTGTAGTTGATCTTCTCATTTCTCAGATCGGTCTCCACTCGAACGCCGGCCGCTGCGAGCGTGGCTGCAACTTCGAGCGCATAAGCATCGGCGTCAGAAACAATGGTCGCGACCACCGCCTGAACCGGTGCCAGCCAGAGCGGAAACTTGCCTGCGTAATGTTCGATGAGGATGCCGATGAAGCGCTCGAACGTGCCTATGATTGCCCGGTGGAGCATCACCGGTCGGTGCTTCTGTCCGTCCTCGCCGATATAGGTCGCGTCGAGACGTTCGGGCAGAACGGTGTCCGCCTGGATGGTTCCGACCTGCCAAGTGCGTCCGATCGCATCGGTCAGGTGGAATTCAAGCTTGGGCGCGTAGAAAGCGCCCTCGCCTGGAAGCTCCTCCCAGCCAAATTGTGACGTGTTCCTGCCGGCTTTTGCAACGGCCTCGCGAAGCACTTGCTCAGCGCGGTCCCATTCTTCGTCACTCCCAAATCTTTGGTCGGGACGAAGCGCCAGCTTGATCGCATAGCTGTCGAAGCCGAGGTCCTTGTAAACGCTATCGAGCAGGTCGCAGAAGGCGACGATTTCGTCGATCAGCTGGTCTTCGCGGACGAAGATATGCGCATCATCCTGCGTGAATTGCCGAACGCGAAGGATCCCGTGAAGTGCACCGTGGGGCTCATTGCGATGGCAGCAGCCGAACTCGGCCATTCGGATCGGGAGGTCTCGGTAACTGGTGATGCCCTGCTTGAAGATCAGCACATGCGCCGGACAGTTCATCGGTTTGAGCGCCATCAAATCGGCAGCCCCCGAGAGAATCGGCGCATCCTCCTGTGTTGCCGGAATCTCGTCCGGAACGACGAACATGTTCTCGCGATACTTGCCCCAGTGACCGCTCTTCTCCCATTGGCGCGCGTCCATCAGCTGAGGTGTCTTGACCTCGACATAGCCGGCAGCGTCGAGGCGTCGCCGCATATACGCCTCGAGCTCGCGCCAGATCCGGTAACCTTTGGGGTGCCAAAAAACGGACCCGTGGGCCTCCGCCTGCAGGTGAAACAGGTCCATCTCCTGGCCGATCTTGCGATGGTCGCGCTTGCTGGCTTCCTCTAGCCTGACGAGATATTCGTCGAGCTGCTTCCTGTTGAGCCAGGCCGTCCCGTAGATCCGGCTGAGCATCGGGTTCTTGGGATCGCCCCGCCAGTAGGCGCCCGATACTCTGGTCAGCTTAAAGGCATTGGGATCAAGCCTGCCGGTGGATGCCAGGTGCGGCCCTCGGCAAAGGTCGATCCAGGCCCCGTCGCCCTCGCCAGTCCGGTACATGGTGATCGTCTCCCCTTCGGGCAGCTCCATCACCCACTCGGCCTTGAAGGCCTCGCCCTGCTTGTCGAAGAAGCCGCGAACTTCTTCGCGCGTCCACACTTCTCGCACGAGCCGCTTGTCGGCAGAGATGATCCGCCGCATCTCCTCTTCGATCCCGGGCAGCTCCTCCTCAGTGAAGGCACCATGTTCGGCAGTCGGGGCGAAGTCGTAATAAAAGCCGTCGTCGGTTGCCGGTCCGAAAGTGATCTGAGTTCCGGGATAAAGATTCTGGACCGCCTCGGCGAGAATGTGGGCATAATCGTGCCGAACGAGATCGAGTGCGTCCTTCTCGTCGCGCGACGTAATGAGCGCTAGCTCGGCGTCGCCGTCGAACGGACGCGTGATGTCGCGCACCTCGCCATTAATCCGCGCGGCAAGGGCGGCCTTAGCGAGCCCGGGGCCGATGGCAGCTGCGACGTCTGCCGGCGTCGAACCTTCGGGCATCTCCTTCACCGAACCATCGGGAAGCGCGATCTTGAGCATCTTGGTCATTGTGGACTGCATCTAGCGATGCGCTTGCCGCCTCTCAACCGGTCTCCCATCGCTCCGCCGAGGAACCGATCACAATTGAGTAGCCCGTCCTATGTAAATGAGACTTGACAAAAGAAGCTGTTCGATGTAAAGCACGCTTGTCTTAGAGACATAGGAGCTTTACGCATGTCAGTGAAGAACGGGGCGATCTTGGCGCGGCCAACCTCGAGTACATCGCCTTCCTCTCAGCTTGACGAGTATCGCTTCGTGAAACCTCAATTCCAGAAGGAAATTCGTCATGCCCTTTAGCCCTGCCATCAAACGCTATAATCGGCGTGTCATCGGGCTGAGCCTCGTCTACGCCTGCTTTCTCCTCATCGCGGTTTACGGCTTCAAGCACCAGCTGCTTCACGGCCTCGCGGCCTATGTTGCAGCCGTTCTTCCGGCGCTCCCAATCATCGGAATCTTTGGTGTCATGGGCCGCTACCTGATCGAGGAGCGGGATGAATATGTTCGGATGCTGACGGTTCGCCAATCTCTCTGGGCCAGCGGCTTCGCACTCAGCCTCGCCACGATCTGGGGGTTCCTCGAGAGCTTCGACCTCGTCGGGCACATCGCCTCCTACAATATTGCAATCGTGTGGTTCCTAGGACTCGGGGTTGGCTCGATCATGAACAAGCTGACGCTCGGCGCAGCGGTGAAATGCTGATGGAAAACCGGCTACGCCTCCTCCGCGCCGAACGCAGCTGGAGCCAGCAGGATCTCGGCGAGCGGCTCGAAGTCTCGCGCCAGAGTGTCAATGCGATCGAAACCGGCAAATATGATCCCTCACTTCCGCTCGCTTTTCGAATTGCGGAGCTTTTCGAACTGCCGATCGAAGAGATTTTCGTATCGCCGTCACGTCGCAGCTCCAAGGCCATTTGAAGATCGGCCCGGAGCTCCCTCAATCGTAATGTCGACCCACATGAGGAGACCATCATGCATCGTATTCTTGCATTGAGCCTTTGCGCGTCTTGTGCGGCAGCAGCGGCATGGAGTGGTCCACTCCATGCGCAAGGCCTCACCCAAAGCGCTTCGTCCGCTCAGCAGCGGCTCAGCCGGATTACGATCCGCAGCGAAGGCTCCGGCAAACCGGTCGTGTTGATACCCGGCCTCGCCTCTCCGCCCTCGGTGTTCGATGAGGTCGCTGCAAAGATCGGCAAGGACCATCGGCTGATCTTTGTCCAGGTGAACGGCATGGCCTCAAGCCCTGCAGGCGACGCTCCGCTCGACAATCTCATCCCAGGAGCCGTCGATGAGCTCGCCGGCTGGCTCGCCGCCAATCATATCGAAAAGGCCGCTATCGTCGGCCATTCCATGGGGGGCCTCATGGCAATGATGCTCGCCAAGCGGCACCCCGAAAGCGCCGGCAAGCTGCTCGTCGTCGACTCATTGCCCTTCTATGGAATGCTCTTCGGACCCGCGGCTACGCCTGATGCAATTCGCCCGATGGTCGAGCAGATGCGAGCAGCCTTGGTCAGCGGAAAAGCGCCGATGCAGGTTCCCCCGCACATGTCCAACAGCGACGCCGGAAAGGCGAAGATTCTCACGTGGCTGAACTCTTCGGACGCCAAGGTTGTCGGCGAAGCGCTCGTTGAAGATTCAACGACCGACTTTCGTCCCGACCTTGCAGCTCTCTCCGGCCTCCCGATAACCGTTCTCTACGCTGTTCCAGCTCCTGAGAACAAAGCCATGATCGAGGGTCTCTATAGCGAGGCCTACAAGGGCCTGCCGGCCGCGAAGCTCGTCCCGGTTGCCGACAGTGAGCATTTCATCATGCTCGACCAGCCGCACCGCTTTGACGAGGAAGTGGAGGCTTTCCTGCGTTAGACAGGCGCGCCCACTCGAATGGTCAGATCCATTTCCGCGTCGAGCAGTTTCGAGATCGGACAATTCTCCTTTGCGCTCTTTGCGATCGAGCGCAGCTTGTCTTCGTCAAGGCCCGGAACCTCGGCCACGAGGTCGAGATCCGAGCGGCTCACCTTGAAGCCGTCCCCGTCCTGCTCGAGCTTCACTCTGGCCGTCGTTTCGAGCCGAGCATCGGTGATCCCCTCCTTCGCAAGCGCGAAGGAGAGGGCCATGGTGAAGCAACCGGAATGGGCCGCGGCGATGAGCTCCTCGGGATTGGTGCCGCGCTCTTCGCCGAACCGGCTGTTGAAGCCGTAGGGCTGATTTTCCAGTACGCCGGACTGTGTTGTAAGCGAACCTTTGCCTTCCTTGCCCGTACCTTCGTAACGCGCGGTCGCAGTGCGAGTGATCGCCATTTCCACTTCTCCTGATAAACTAGGCTTCGACGCTGCTCAGGGCTTCCTCGACGATCGCTTCGGCACGAAGGAACAGCTCAGTGTCGATGATCACTCCGGAAGCCGCCGCATTCTCCTCAACCTGCTGGGGTCTCGAGGCCCCAATGATCGCTGAGGCGACGTTGGGTTCACGAAGCACCCAGGCGAGCGCGAACTGAGGGAGTGTAAGACCGGCCTCGCTGGCGATCGGCTTCAGGCGCTGAACGGCCCGAAGAACCTCGGGCTTCATCATTCGGTCCATGAAGCCGCCCATCTCTTCGCTCGCAGCCCGCGAGTCCCTGGGGGGCGGGCTGTCGGGATGATATTTTCCGGTCAGGACACCCTGGCCGAGGGGCGACCAGACGATTTGGGAAATGCCGTTTGCAGCGCAGAGCGGAATGACTTCCTCCTCAGGCTCGCGCCGGAGCAACGAATATTCGGGCTGGCTCGAGACGAACTTGGCGACATGAGCGCCGGCCGCCAGGTCGAGCGCCGCCTGGATCCGCTCGGCAGGCCATTCCGAAAAGCCGATGTAGCGCGTCTTGCCTGCCTCCACCGCCCGAGTGAGCGCCTCCATCGTCTCCTCAAGCGGTGTATCCCAGTCGTAGCGGTGGCACTGGTAGAGATCGACAAAGTCGGTCTGAAGCCGCTTGAGCGACTCGTCGAGCTGTTTTTCGATTTGCGCTCGGGAGAGTCCGCGATCGGAGTCACCCATCGGGAAATAGACTTTGGTCGCAAGGACATAGGAGTCGCGAAGTCGCCCTTTCAAGGCCTCGCCGAGGAAGCTCTCCGCCGCTCCGCGCCCATAGACGTTCGCGGTGTCGATGAAATTGATGCCCTGATTGAATGCTTCGTCGAGGCAAGCGCGCGCTTTCTCCTGCTCGATCCCGACCCCGTAGGTCAGCCAGGAGCCAAGCGAAATCTCCGACACGTCGATGTGACTGTCACCGAGCTTGCGGTATTTCATTGAAAGCCCTCCTTCATGCTTGCAGGACAACTAGCAGGCCTAGCCGCCGTTCCTCGCGCATTGCGCTTTGAGGTGCTTGCTGTGAAGGGTCGCGTCCTGATGTTCGAAACGCTGCAACGCGCCTTTGAAATTTCGGGCAGCAAGGAAGTGCTGCGCGACCTTCTTGGTTGAATGGCGGTTCAGCGCCTCTGCCGCTTCGACGTCGCGGGCCGGCGCATTGCGTACAGGCTGCGAGAGGGGCGCGCGCCGGCGCTGGTCTTTCTTCCCGGCTATGCCTCCGACATGGAAGGCGCCAAGGCGCTCGCTCTCGATGCGTTCGGCGATAAGAGGGAGCTCGCCGTGCTTCGGCTTGACTATTCCGGGACCGGCTCGAGCGAAGGTCAGTTCGCGAATGGGACGCTTTCCCTGTGGCTCGAGGAAGCTCTGGCGGCCATTGATCGGCTGACTACTGGCCCCTTGATTCTGATTGGCTCATCGATGGGCGGTTGGATTGCGCTTCATCTCGCTCTGCTTCGACCTGAGCGGGTCCGCGCCCTCATAGGAATCGCAGCGGCTCCCGACTTCACTGAATGGGGTTTTTCGCCCGGCCAAGTGGCAATTCTCGAGCGCGACGGCCAAATCGAAGAGCCTAACCCATATGGCCCGGAGCCTTCACTCTTCACGAAAGCTTTCTGGAAATCGGGCCAGCAACTCCTGATACTCGGGCGCGAAATCGCGATCGACTGCCCGGTCCGGCTCATTCACGGCGAAGTCGATCGCGAAGTCCCGATCGATGTCGCCTTTCGGCTGATGCGCGCTCTTCGTTCATCCGATGTCCAGCTGAATGTGCTCAAGGGCGGCAGTCACCGCTTGTCGCAGCCGCATGAGATCGACGCGATCCTCGGCACGCTCGAAGCCTTGCTGGAGCTTTGAATCTTGATCCTGCTCTTTGCCGCCGCCCTCGCCGTCGCCTCCCCCGCGAAAGCCCAGGGCTGTTCCAACCTGGCGACTCCGGACGCTTTCATCTGCCATGCGCTCGCCGACGAGAAGAGCGGCGATTATGCGGCTGGCGCCCAGGCATTCGAGGACGCGGGCAAGGCCTCGTCCCAGAAGGATCCGAAGACGGCTCGCATGTATGCAGCAGCGGGCAATCTTTGGATTGCTGCAGACCAGCCCGGCAAGGCGGCCCTCGACCTCGACAAAGCGCTCGACTTGCCGGGGCTTGAGGGCGAGCAGCGCGGCGAGGCGCTCCTCGACCGTGCCCGCGCCGCCGAGGCGCAGGATGATCTGACGACCGCCCGCTCGAAGGTTGACGAAGCCTCCCAGACCATCTCCGACGATCCGTTCCTTTGGTATTTTTCGGCGGCGCTCGCGATCCGCGAGAAGGATTCGATGACTGCGCTGAGGGCGATCAATAAGGCACTGACGCTTGCCCCTTCGGACCCGACCATCCTGTTCGAAGCAGGGCACGTCGCCGATATGACTGGTGATGAAGACATGGCGCGAAGCTACTGGATGCGAGCTGCAGGCAGCGACCCCAACGGCGAAGTGGGGAAGGCCGCGGCGAAGGCGGTCGAGATGCTCGGGGTCACTCCGACCGTGAAGAATTCTCCGCCGCCGAAGTGACCCCTGAGCTTTCTATCCGAGGTCGTAGTCGATCGTGGTCACGACCCGGACTTTTTGGAACGGAGAGCTGCCGCCGGACGAACCGCAATCGTCGCACTCCTCGCCGTCGCGCGCACCAACCGAGAAATATCCCTGGCTCGCGGTCTTGATCCTGCCCACTTGGGCGCCGCTGTCGCGCGCGAATTGCTCGGCGCTGAGGCGGGCATTCTTGTTGGCCTCAGCGATCATGTCGGGCTTGAGCGAATTTAGCCCGGTGAACGTGTAGCTGACGCTGCTGCCCGAGAGCTCGACGCCATCGCGCAGCAACTCCGCCTCGTGGGTGTAAGCCGACCGCACTCGCATGACATTATTGGTCCGTAGCTGAATCGAACGGCCAACCGTCAAGCGTTGAGACCCGGCTGGCCTTCCGTCCTTGTCCTTGGGCTGATCACGGCTCAATGAAACTCCAGTGTCCGTAATGTCGTCCGGACGGAAACCCGAGCGTCCGAGGAATGCTCGAACCGTTCGCGCCTGCTCGTCGACCGACTGTTGGACCGACCCGAGGTCAGCGCCCTGGTGCGAGAAATCGATCGACCAGGTCGCCAGATCCGCGGTGACGTTCCGCTCCGATACCCCGCGCACGCTGACCGATCTGTGCTCAGCCATTTTCGAGCGCCGAAGACCATCGCCGAGCGCATAGCCGCTGGCGGTTAGTCCGAAGGCAAAGATCGCGACCGCGCCCAGAAGGACGGCGCGGCTGTCCTGCAGCTTTTCGATCATGGGATGAAAACCCCTGCGTTCGTCCGCATATACGAGCAGCCACCGGTCACGATCGCCGGTCACGGCCGCGACGAACCGTGCAATTATAGCGACGAACTGAGTGGAGGTGAAATGAAATTCCTGCATTCGATGATCCGGGTCTCCGATCCCGAGGCGACTGTTGCATTCTTTCAACTGTTGGGGCTCGGTGAGCGGCGCCGGATGGACAATGAGGAGGGCCGCTACACGCTGATTTTCCTTGGTGTTCCGGGTGATGAAGGGGGCGAAGTCGAACTCACCTGGAACTGGGACGATGAGCGCTATGGCGGCGGCCGAAATTTTGGTCATCTCGCCTATCAGGTGGACGATATCTACGACACGTGTGACCGGCTGACTCGGGGAGGAATTACGATCAACCGGCCTCCGCGCGACGGTCGAATGGCGTTCGTCCGAACGCCGGACAACATCTCGATCGAACTGCTCCAGAAGGGACCGGCCCTTCCTCCGGCTGAGCCTTGGGTATCGATGCCCAACAGCGGCGAATGGTAAGCTGGCCCGATCCGCGCTTCACCAAGCTGGTGGGGATCGAACATCCGATCGTTCAGGCTCCGATGGCGGGCGCCGGAGGCGTCGAGCTGGCCGCGGCCGCAATCGCGGGAGGAGCGCTAGGCTCGCTTCCCTGCGGGATGCTCTCGCCGGACCAGGTTGAAAGGCAGGTCGCCGAGCTGCGATCGCAAACCGCCGGCCCATTCGCGCTAAATTTCTTCTGCCACTCCATGCCCGATCAGCTCGACGATCATGCTTGGCGGGCGGTTCTCCAGCCTTATTACGAAGAGTTCCAAGCCGAACCTGGAAACGCCAGTGCCACGCGCCTGCCTTTTGATTCCGAGATGGCGGGCCTCCTCGAACAGCTGAGGCCCTCCGTTGTCAGCTTCCACTTCGGCCTTCCCGCTGAGCCGCTCCTTGCGCGAGTGAAGTCGGCGGGTTCGCTCGTCATCGGCAATGCGACCACGCTCGAGGAAGCGCTGTGGCTTGAGGATCGGGGTGTTGATGCGATCATCGCGCAGGGCTTCGAGGCTGGCGGCCACACCGGCCGGTTCTTGGGCTCCAGCCCGACGGAGGCCGTTGGGTCGTTCGCGCTGATCGCGCTCATCGCCGACAAAGTCGCGGTACCCGTCATCGCCGCCGGCGGCATTGGAAATGCGCGGGGCATCGCCGCGGCATTGACGCTCGGCGCGGGCGCGGTCCAGCTCGGAACCGCCTATCTCCACGCACCCGAGGCGCACATCAGCGATATTCATCGAGCCCGACTTTGCGAAGGCCGAACGCTCTTCACCAATCTCATGACCGGCGGTCTTGCGCGCGGTCTTCCGGGCCGACTCATCGAAGAGCTCGGGCCTGTCCGTTCGGAAGCCCCGCCCTATCCACTCGCAAGCGGCGCACTCGATCCTCTTCGCGCGGCGGCTGAGAAAAGGGGCGAATTTGGCTTCGGTCCGATGTGGGCAGGGCAGGCCGCGCCGCTCGGAAGATCGCTTCCCGCGGCCGAGCTGACCCGTAGGCTTGCAGCCGATGCGCTAGCGATCCTTCGTTCCGGGGCCTAAGGAGGCCGCTCGATGGAAATCGTCCCTGTTCCGGCCTTCAGCGACAATTATTTGTGGCTCGTCCATGACCAAGAAAGCGGCGCCACCGCCGTTGTCGATCCGGGTGATCCGGTGCCAGTCCTGGCCGAGGCCGAACGGCGCGACTGGACCATCAGCGAGATCTGGAACACACATTGGCATGGCGATCACACGGGCGGGAATTTGGCCATCAAGTCCGCAACCGGCGCCCGGATTTCCGGACCTTTGAGCGAAAACATCCCCGGGCGCGACGTGGCGTTGAGCGAAGGTAGCGAGGTCAAGCTCGGACAGCATATTGGCAAGGTCATCGAGGTACCCGGGCACACGCTCGGGCACATCGCGCTCCTGTTCGAGGAGGAGCGGGTCGCATTCGTCGGCGACACCCTCTTCGCAATGGGCTGCGGCCGGCTGTTCGAAGGCAGCCCCGAGCAAATGTATTGTTCGCTCCAGCGCCTCGCTGGTCTTCCCGCCGATACGAACCTCTATTGCGCTCACGAATATACGCTCGCGAACGCTTACTTCGCGGCTCATGCCAAACCGAGCAACCAGGCGATCGCCCATCGGCTTGCCCGTGTAGCGCGATTGCGCGACGAGGGGATGATCACCCTTCCAACGACGGTCGGGGAGGAACGTGAAACCAATCCCTTCGTTCGCTCCACTAACGTCGAGGAATTCGCACGTCGCAGAGCTGAAAAAGACAGCTTCGGTTCATGAACGGAAGCGCTTTCGCGGGACCTGCGAAACGTTCTAGGAGGTCAAGGTGCGACGCATTTCTCTCCTGATCGCTGGCTCCATTCTCGCCTCCTGCACAATGGGTCCTCAAGCCACGGATCCGGCCATGCGAAGCCCGAGCGGCCAGCGAGCCTACCAGAGCCTGATCGCAAACAGGGTCCCAGGCCCACCGCTCACTTGTCTACCGAACTACAATTCGCACGACATGACGATAATCGACGGGCGCAATATCGCTTTCAACGTCGGATTAAGGACGGTCTATCTGGTTCGGTTAACGCCCGGCTGCGAGCTGCTCGGAGGAGGCGGTCCCTATGCTCTCCTGTCCCGCCAGTTCGGCAGTCAGGGAACCTGCCGAGGGGACATCCAGCAGGTCGTCGACACATTGAACAGGGGCACTGTCGGGAGCTGCACGGTAGCTGAGATCATTCCCTATACCCGGCCGTAGCGGCTCCTTTTGGGCCTATCTTCCAAATAGCGCGTCGAGGCGCTCGCCGTAGACGCCCGAGATCATGTGGCGCCGGATCTTCATCGAGGGCGTCAGTTGCTCATTGTCGATGCTGAAAGGTTCGTCGGCGATGATGAATCGCCGCACTTTTTCGATCACGGACAGATCGGCATTGACCCTGTCCACGGCGCCTTGGACCTTCTGGTGAAGGTCGGCCGCGGAAGTGAGTTCGGCGTCGGGCACCAGCAGGGCTACAAGATGCGGTCGCCGGTCGCCGTATACCATGGCCTGGGCGATTTCCGGCTGCAGCGTGAGCATCCCCTCGATTCGTTGCGGCGAGACGTTGTCGCCCTTGTCGTTGACGATCAGGTCCTTTTTCCGATCGGTGATGACGATCCGGCCCTTGTCGTCGAAATGACCGACGTCGCCGGTGCCAAGCCAGCCATCGCGAAGTACCCGCTCCGTTTCCTCGGGATTGCGCCAATAGCCGCGCATCACCAGCTCGCCCCTGACCATGATCTCGCCGTCTTCGGCGATTCTGACCTCGGTGTTCTTCACGGGCGGCCCAACGGTCTCCAGCCGAATGCCCACGCTCGGGCGATTGCACGCGAGTACGGGGCCGGTTTCCGTCTGACCATAACCTTGGAGGAAGGTGATCCCGAGCGCTTCGAAGAACCGGCCGACCTCAGGGTTGAGAGGAGCCCCGCCCGAGACCCACGCCTTTTGCCGACCGCCGATTTTCGAGCGAATCTTGCGCCGGAAGGTGAGCGAGAGGATCTTGTCCATCGGCAGGTCCCAAGGTTTCAGGCGCCCTTGGGTTTTGTCACTGCTGATCTTCAGCGCGCGTGAAAGCAGATATCGGGAGACGGCCCCGCTCGCCTCGATCGACTTGATGATTCTCGATCGGAGCATTTCGAACAGCCTTGGAACCACGACCATGATCGTGGGCTGCACTTCCTCGATGTTCGAAGCGAGTTTTTCGAGGCTCTCGGCGAAGTAGATTTGGCCGCCTAGGGCGATTGGGAAATGCTGGCCGCCGGTATGCTCATAGGCATGGCTCGCGGGAAGAAAGGAAAGAAAGACTTCCTCCCCCCATCCGAAGTCCGTCGAGATGATGTCGGTACAGCCTTCGAGGTTGTGAAGGATTGCGCCGTGGTGCTGCTGGACGCCCCTTGGAGCGCCCCCCGTGCCACTGGTGTAGATCAGGCACGCAAGATCGTCGCGGCCGACGTCCGCAATCTCTCGCTCAAGCGCGGCCACGTCACCGTCGCCGGAAGCGAGTTTGGTGAAGGAATGGCACTTCACCCAGTCCGGCGCCTGGCCGGTCCGAAGCGGCTCCATTGCAATTACGTGATGGCACTCGCTCGAGGTCAGAACCGCGGGGATGAGGTTCTTCGCAAGCTTCTGGTTCGATACGATGACCGCGCGTGCCCCAGAATTTCCAAGGATGTGCAGATGATCGCGGGCAGTGTTCGTCGTGTAGGTCGGAACGGTCACGCATCCGGCAGCCATGATCGCGAGGTCGGCAATGAGCCATTCGGGCCGGTTCTCACTGACGAGCGCGACCCTGTCGCCTCGCCTGAGACCTATCCGCTTGAAGGATTGCGCGAGCGACGCGACCTGGCGGGCCGCTTCGGACCAGCTGGTCGGGCGCCATTCGCCTTCTCGCTTTGCCCACAGGAAGGGCTCGTCGCCTTTCTCCGTAGCCCGCGTCAGGAACAGCGAAACGAGATTTTCGAACCGCTCGAGCTGCCGCGCCGGAGGGCTCATTCGCTGACCACGGCCCCCTCGCTTCGCGGATCGTCGCCGCCAACCCAGCGCCCGCCCAGCCATTCGATGGCATTGGCCTTGAACGTACCCGGGGCGACCGTCCGCACATCGGCATGGCCGAGTGCCTCAAGCTGCGGGATCATGGCTTCAAGGAAGGTTCCGCGTTCAACGAAGACCGAGTCGCCGGGTGCGTAGATCATCGGAAGTGCAATGGCTTGCTGCGCGGGGAGGTGGAAATCGAGCACCCCCACGATGGTCTTGATGACCTGAGCCGGGATCGTGCTGCCGCCGGCGGCGCCGACCGCGAGCACGACCCTTCCGTCGGGGCCGTACACGATGGTCGGGCTCATCGAGCTGCGCGGCCGCTTGCCGCCTTCGACCCGATTGGCAACCGGACAGCCGTCTTTCTCGGGGAGAAAGCTGAAGTCGGTCAGCTCGTTGTTGAGATAATAGCCGTTGACCATGAGCCCGGAGCCGAAGCTGCTCTCGATCGTCGAGGTCTCCGAAGCAACATCTCCCCAACGATCGACGGCGACGAAGTGAGAAGTTCCGCGCTCTGGCTGCATCGCCGGGGTGCAGGTGACCTCCGCCCCTGCGGGAGCACCGGGACGAACGCTTGCCATCGTCCCCGTCGCCGAGATGAGCGCGGACCTCCTCGCAAGATAGGCGGGGTCCATCAATCCTTCGAGCGGTACACGCACGAAGTCCTCGTCCGCGAGATATTTGTCGCGGTCCGCATAGGCCAGACGCTCGGATTCGGCGATGAGATGCCACGCAGTGGGCGATTGCGGACCGAGCGCGGAAAGATCGAACCGCTCCAACTGTTTCAGAGCGGCAAGAACGGTGAATCCGCCGGACGAGGAGGGGCCCATTCCGCAGATTCGATATGATCGGTAGGTCCCGCAGATCGCAGGCCGCGTCTTTGCCTCGTAGGAGGCAATGTCGCCGGTCGTCATTGGCGCCGGATTATGCGGCGAGCGGCTGACCGTGGCAGCGATCGCCTGGGCGTTCGGACCGACATAGAAGCTGTCGGGACCAAGGCGAGCGATCTTCTCGAGGAATGCAGCGAATGCGGGGTTCTTGACGATCGTCCCGACAGGTTTCGGCTGCCCTCCGGGCAGATAGAAGATTGTTCGAGCTTCGGCTGAAAACGCGCCGGTCGCCGGATATTTGAGAAGCGAATTATAGAGCCGCGGAGTGATCTTAAATCCGTCCCGCGCAAGCCGGATGGCAGGCTGGAAGAGCGCCGACCAGGAAACCTTCCCGAAGCGTTGGTGGGCAAGCGCCATCATCCTGACGTTGCCCGGAATGCCAACGCTTTTTCCGCCTGGCTGGGCGTCGCTGAATTGCATCGGCTGGCCATTCTTGAAGAACCACGTGCCGGTCGCAGCAGCCGGCGCTTTCTCCCGCCCGTCGAAAGTCAGCGCGGGCGCGCCGCGCTCCGAATAGACGAGATAGCCACCCCCTCCGATCCCGGAACTCTGCGGCTCGACAACATTGAGCGCGACAAGAGTGGCAAAGGCGGCATCGGCCGCACTCCCGCCCTCGCGGAGGATCTCGGCACCCGCCGCGGCCGCTCGCGGATCTGCGGCGCTGACCATTCCGGGGACGGTCGGTTGTGCTGAGAAGCTCGGTGTGGAAGGGCAACCAACGGCCACGGCCGCGGCGAGTGGGAGAACGTAACGCAGACGCATAAGCGGCGCGCTACTCGGTCCCGACCGCCTCGGCAATGTTGGCGAACCCTTCGTTCCGAAGTCGCTTGGCGAGACCGGCGGCGATCCGTCTCGCAATTCCCGGCCCGCGGTAGACCATCGCCGAATATAGCTGAACAAGGCTCGCTCCGGCGCGAATGCGCTCCCACGCGTCATCGGTGCTTTCGATCCCGCCGACTCCGATGAGCGGCATTTCGCCGCTGCTTGCGCTCCTGAATCGCCGCAGCGCGTCGAGCGCCAATGATCTGAGCGGCCTTCCCGACAGACCTCCGACCTGGATTCTTTCGGGAGACTTCAGATTTGGCCGTGACAAGGTCGTGTTTGAGACGATGATGGCGGCGATCCCGTGGTCGGCCGCCGTCCGGACGATCCGTTCGGGATCTTGCCGCTCAAGGTCCGGCGCCACCTTGAGGAAGATCGGCTTTTTTGATCCAATCGACTGCACTGCCGAGAGGAGTTCGCTCAGCGCCGCTTCGTCCTGCAATTCGCGCAATCCCGGCGTGTTCGGCGAACTGATGTTGATCGTGAGATAGTGAGCGACTGCGCTCATCGATCGAACGCCTTCGACATAATCCGCGATTCGGTCCGGGCTATCCTTGTTGGCCCCCACATTGACTCCGATGATTCCGTGAACGTGCGTCAGTCGAAGCAGGCGAGCAAATGCCGCCGGTTGGCCCCCGTTGTTGAAACCCATGCGATTGATGACTGCGCGGTCCTGGGGCAGACGAAAGAGGCGCGGCTGCGGGTTTCCGGGCTGCGCCTCTGGAGTGATCGTTCCGACCTCGACGAAGCCAAAACCGAGGCTCAGCATTTGCGCCGGCACCTCGGCGTCCTTGTCGAAACCCGCCGCGAGGCCGATCGGGGAAGGAAAATCGAGGCCGGCAAGGGTCGTTCTCAGCGAGGTTGGGAATGTCGGCGGAAGCCGGGCCGGCATCAGCTTGAGTGCGGCGATTGTCGCGCGATGGGCTCTTTCGGCCTGAAGCGAAAAGGCGATGGGCCGCAGGAGAGGGTAAAGCGACATGCCTCTACCCGTCTGTCATCGGGAGCTTCGCGAAGCAATCCAGGAGAGTTCCACGCCGTTCGAGACCGAAGGACTTTTTGCGAGGTTGAGTTTTCAGCCTCGACCCACTAAATCAGAGCGAAATGCTCCGAATTGGGTTATAGAATAGGTGCGCCTTAGCCATCTCGCCGACTACGCGGTCGTTCTGATGACCGCTGCCGCCCGCCGGCCAGCGGGCGCGCGCCTCAGCGCCACCGAACTGTCTTTCGACACCGGCGTTCCTCTTCCGACCACTCAGAAGCTGATGGGCCAATTGGCGGCTTGCGGATTGCTGACCAGCGTTCGCGGCGCCGGCGGCGGATTTGCGCTTTCGAGGCCCGCGGGCGAGATCAGCCTTGCCGACATCGTCGAAGCGGTCGAAGGTCCGATCGCAATGACGGTCTGTTCCGAAGGCCGTACCGATTGCGCGCTTGACGCTCACTGTCGAGTGAAGCCGCACATGGGGCTAATCGGCAATGCCGTTCGAGGAGCGCTCGGAGCCGTGAGCCTGACGGAGCTCGCGCGATGAACGAGGCCGTCAAGAACCGCGAAATCCGGGAGAAGATCGACCGCGAATATGAGTGGGGCTTCACCACCGATATCGAGCAGGAACGAGCGCCCAAGGGCCTGAGCGAAGCCACGGTAAGATTCATCTCGGGGAAGAAGAACGAACCCGAGTGGATGCTCGAGTGGCGAATCAAGGCCTATCACGCGTGGCTCGAGATGGAGGAGGTGAGCTGGGCCAAGCTCGACATCCCCCAAATCGACTACCAGGACGCATATTATTACGCCGCTCCCAAACAGTCGCCGAAGCTCAAGAGCCTCGACGAACTCGATCCTGAAATCCGGCGAACTTACGAGAAGCTGGGAATCCCGATTGAGGAGCAGAAGGTCCTTGCCGGGGTCGAAGGAGCGGCCAAGGTCGCGGTCGATGCCGTGTTCGACAGCGTTTCGGTCGCAACCACATTTCGCGAGGAGCTGAAGAAGGCGGGGGTCGTCTTCCTCTCGATTTCCGAAGCGATTCGCGAGCACCCCGAGCTGGTTCGCAAATATCTCGGCTCGGTTGTCCCTCAACGTGATAATTATTTCGCTTGCCTCAACAGCGCGGTCTTCTCCGACGGCACGTTCGTCTACGTGCCCGAGGGCGTCCGCTGCCCGATGGAGCTTTCAACCTACTTTCGGATCAATGCCGAAAACACCGGCCAGTTCGAGCGCACTTTGATCGTCGCCGACAAGGGGGCCTACGTCTCTTATCTCGAAGGCTGCACGGCGCCGATGCGCGATGAGAACCAGCTGCATGCTGCGGTGGTCGAGATCTATGCTCACGAGAATGCCGAAGTGAAATACTCGACCGTCCAGAACTGGTATCCGGGCGACAAGGAAGGCCGGGGAGGAATCTTCAATTTCGTCACCAAGAGAGCGCTGTGCGCCGGTGACCGGTCGAAGGTCAGCTGGACTCAGGTCGAGACCGGAAGTGCGATCACCTGGAAATATCCAAGCTGTATCCTCAAGGGCGACCACAGCGTCGGCGAATTCTATTCTGTCGCACTGACCAACAATCGGCAGCAGGCCGACACCGGCACCAAGATGATCCACATCGGGGCCAACACTCGCTCGACGATCGTTTCCAAGGGCATCAGCGCGGGCAGGTCGAACAACACCTATAGGGGTCTGGTGCGTGTGCTTCCCCGTGCGGAGAACGTCCGCAACTTCACCCAGTGCGATTCGCTGCTTCTTGGGAGCGACTGCGGCGCACACACCGTGCCTTATATCGAAGTGAAAAACCCGACCGCCACGATCGAACATGAAGCGACGACATCGAAGATCAGCGAAGATCAGCTCTTCTATGCGATGAGCCGAGGACTGGATCAGGAAGCGGCAGTGGCTCTCATCGTCAACGGCTTCGCCCGCGAGGTGCTGAGGCAGCTTCCGATGGAGTTCGCTGTGGAAGCGCAAAAATTGCTTGGAATTAGTCTGGAGGGTTCCGTCGGATGATGCCGTTATTTTTTCTTGCTGCGGCTTCGGCCGACCTTGACGCTCTTGATCAGGCGGTGACGCATTGCGAACGCGCCGCAGCGAACCCGATGTTCGCCGGTGAGGCAGCTCGTCGAAGCGAATTTCTTCTCGAATCCTATCACGAGCAAGAATCAATCGTGAACGACCGGCTGGTGCTGGCCGATCAGCGACGGACGCTGCGCCAAACGGGCACGATCAAGGCGGTCGACCAGAAGCAGCTCGATCTTCAGCAGGCCGACCTCGACGACCGCCAGAAGGCCCTCAACGACAAGCGCATGCTCGAGACCATTCGCGAGGACGCGATGGATTCGCTGCGTCACTATTTCCTGCTCAATTGCCCGGCGGGCGGCGGCCTGTCGAAAGCGCTCTGATGCTCGATATTTCTGACCTCCATGCGAACGTCTCAGACAAGCCGATCCTCAACGGCGTGTCGCTGCACGTGCCCGCCGGAGAAGTTCACGCGATCATGGGACCGAACGGCTCCGGCAAGTCGACTCTGGCTTATGTTTTGTCGGGTCGTCCGGGGTACCAGGTTACCGAGGGGACTGCCCGCTTCCTGTCCCGCGATCTTCTCGCCATGGAACCCCACGAACGGGCCTCGGCGGGTCTGTTTCTCGGCTTCCAATATCCTGTCGAGATCCCCGGAATCTCCTATCTTCAGTTCCTCCGCGAGAGCCTGAACGCCCAGCACCGAGCGCGAGCGCAAGCGGAGCTTTCGGCCGGTGAGTTCATCAAGCTTGCGCAAGAGCAGGCACGCTTGCTCGGAATGGATTCCGAGATGCTGAAGCGACCTGTCAACGTCGGTTTTTCCGGCGGCGAGAAAAAGCGCGCCGAAATGGTCCAGATGGGCATCCTTGAGCCGAAGTTCGCGGTTCTGGACGAAACCGACAGCGGCCTCGACATCGACGCTCTGAGGATCGTTGGCGAAGGCATCAATCGGATCATGCGCGCGCCCGATAGGGGCGTTCTTCTGATCACTCATTATGAGCGGCTTTTGGAATATGTCCGACCCGACCGGGTCCATGTGCTGATGAACGGGCGGGTCGTCCGCTCGGGCGATATCGAACTTGCCCGCGATCTCGAGCGCGAGGGCTATGCGGAGGCGGCCGCGTGACGGCGGCCTTTCCGGCACGAAGCCAGGAGGAGTGGCGCTATGCCGACCTTGAGGCCCTGAAACCCGTCTGGGACCAGTTCGCCGAGCCGATGACGCTCACCGTTGGACCCAGGGAGAAGTTCGAGGAAGTCTGGCTCGCAGGAGCGGAAGACGTGCAGCTTCGAAGGGTCCGGCTGTCACTTGGAGCGGGTGCCAAGGCGCGCATTTTCGCGTTGAACAATGCGCCGGTCTACGGCCGCATCGAAGTTGAAGTAAGCCTTGAGGAAGGGGCCGACTTCGAGCTCATGGGAGCAAACATCGGCACCGGCGTCTCAACCAACGAGATCGTCACCATTGTGAAGCATCTTGGCGTCGACGGCCGCTCGCGGCAGACCGTCCGCTCGGTGCTGAACGGCAAGGCGATCGGCTCCTATCTTGGGAAGGTCGAGGTGGCGCGGGGCGCACAGCACAGCGATGCCGAGCAATCTATCAAGGCCATGCTTCTTGATCGCGGAGCGGCGGCGAACTGCAAGCCCGAGCTCGAGATTTTCGCCGACGACGTAAAGTGCGCACACGGCGCATCCGTGGGCGAACTCGATCCGGTGCAGCTCTTCTACGCCGAAAGCCGGGGACTCGACCCGGCGAGCGCACGTGCGCTTCTGCTCGAGGGTTTCGTCATGGGCTTGTGGGATAGTGCGAGGGACCGAGACGCCATTCGCTCGGCCTCCAGCGAAGCCTTGCGGAGGGTCGTTTGAACGCCCCTTCGCGAATCCACTCGGCGCTCAGCGTTCGCGACCAGTTCCCGGCGATCGCCAACTGGCATTATCTGGACAGCGCCGCGACCGCTCAGAAGCCCCAGGCCGTGATCGATGCGATCACGACCGCTTATTCTCGCGATTACGCGACCGTTCACCGCGGAGTTTACGAGCGCTCAGCCGCGATGACCGAGAGCTATGAAGCTGCCCGCGCGGCCGCATCGAGGCTGATCGGAGGCGAAGCAAACGAACTCATCTTCACTCGGGGCGCCACCGAGGCGATCAACCTGGTCGCTCGGACACTTCCCAAGGACGGCCGAAACCGGGTTCTGGTCTCGCAGCTCGAGCACCATAGCAACATCGTTCCCTGGCAGCTCGCCGGCTACCAAGTCGACGCGGTGCCACTGACCGGCGAGGGCCAGATCGATCTCGAGGCGGCCGAGCGAATGCTGACCGAGGAACACCGCCTGGTCGCATTTGCGCACGTTTCGAACGTGCTCGGCTCGATCCTCGACGCAAGGCGGGCGGCAGAGATCGCACAGAGCAAGGGGGCGCTACTCCTGCTCGATGGCTGTCAGGCCGTCCCCCGCCTGCCGGTCGACGTGGGTTCGATCGGCACGAGCTTCTACGCCTTCTCCGGCCACAAGCTCTACGGTCCGACCGGAATTGGCTGCCTCTGGGGCAAATCGGACCTGCTTTCGTCAATGCCGCCGTGGCAGGGGGGCGGTTCGATGATCGAGAAGGTGACGTTCGAACAATCGGCCTTCCTCGATCCGCCGATGCGCTTCGAAGCAGGAACCCCTCATGTCGTCGGGGCGGTCGGCCTCAACGCGGCAATCGAATGGGTGGCGAACCTCGGAGTCGAGGCTCTTCATGCTCATGAATGCGCGCTCGTCGCGCAGGCGCGCGAAGCGCTCCGAGCAATTCCAGGAGTGACGATTTACGGGCCGGACGACAGCGCCGGGATCCTCAGCTTCAACGTCGAGGGGGTGCATCCTCACGACACTGCCACCATATTGGACGATGCGGGCGTCGCCGTCCGAGCGGGCCACCATTGCGCCCAGCCGCTGATGCGCTGGCTTGGCCTCGAGGCGACTGCTCGAGCAAGCTTCGCAGCGCACAGCGACAGCTCGGACATCGCCGCGCTTGTTGAGGGAATTGGGCAAGTCAAACGGATCTTCGGAGCATGAACGAAGAGCGCAAGATCGAAACTGAAGACGTGGCCTCGGTGACACCGCCACAGCGAGCTCGAGTGCCCGAGAGCGTTGCCCGCAAGCGTGACTATCTTGCTGGATTTCTTGCTGGAAAGCAGGAGGAGGAGGCAGATGGCGGCCCGGGGAGCGATCTTCAGGGGGCCGTCGTCGACGTTCTCAAATCGATCTACGACCCGGAAATCCCGGTGGACATCTACGAGCTTGGGCTCATTTACGATGTCGAAATCTCCGAAGATGGCGATGCGACCGTCACGATGACGCTTACGACCCCGCACTGTCCGGTCGCCGAATCGCTTCCGAACGAGGTCGAGCTCCGAGTCCTGTCGGTGCCGGGAATTCGCGATGCCGTCGTCAACCTCGTTTGGGACCCGCCATGGGACCCGTCGAAGATGAGCGATGAGGCGAGGCTAGAATTGGGAATGTTGTGAACAAGGAAACCAAGATGAGGGCTCGCCGGGCAGCAATCACGCTGACAAAGGCTGCCGAAGCTCGGATCGTCGACCTGATGAGCCGCTCGCCCGATCATGCCATTGGCGTTAAGCTGTCGACCCCGCGCCGCGGTTGCTCGGGACTGGCCTATTCGGTCGACTATGTGACCGAGGAAAAACCGTTCGATGAAAAGATCGAAACGCCGGGCGGAGTCTTTTACGTCGACGGCGCCTCGATACTCTATCTGATTGGCTCGACCATGGACTGGCGCGAGGACGATTTTGCAGCCGGATTCGTGTTCGACAATCCGAATGCGAAGGGAGCCTGCGGCTGCGGCGAAAGCTTCACCGTCTGATTGTTGCTCCAAAGGACATGTCCGCCTTCCTTGAAATCCGTTGCTCTAACCTTCACCGCATCGGCACATCCTGATAGGGTGGGGGGATGAAGGGAGCGGGTTGATGCGTCTCCTTGCAATCGTCCTTTTCGCCTCTGTTCCAAGTGCCGGACTTGCGGCCGCTCCGCGCCCTCCTGGCCACGCGCAGATCATCGATCCCGATGCAGGTGCACAAGCAGACTGCCCGCCCATCAGCCGTTATGAGGCATCGCGGCGAGGCGACAGGCTTGTGTTCAGGCATCTCGACGAGCTTCCGGGGGCCGACCTTTACAAGGCCGTCTACCGGCACGTTGGAAGCTGCAGCGTCCCAATCATCGTCCGCTACAATCTAGGTCGCAGTTCGAAACAGCACTCCGGCAAGCGCTAAGAGACTGCCAGTCAGGCGGCGAAGCGGTTAGCTCCGCCGCCTGCCCCTCCCCAGCTCGGGAAGGCGTTGCAGCCTCCGCTCAAGCCGTTGAAAACACACAGCTTCGCAGCTGATCTTATGGTTAATCGTTCCTTTCGATTTGCTTAAGCCATTGAACATTATAGGACCCCATTCGAAATGGACCGCCGCTACGCCCAAGTGCGCGACTGGATCTTCGACCTCGACAACTGCCTTTACCCGGCGTCGACCGGCCTTTTCGAGCTGATCGACGAGCGAATGGGTGCCTATATCGAGCGCCTCCTCCACTGCGGGCCGGAGGAGGCGAGGCGAGTTCAGAAAGCTCATTTCCGCGAACACGGGACGACCCTTGCTGGATTGATGAAGGAACATGGCGTCGATCCCGATGATTTTCTCGCCGATGTCCACGACATCGCGCTCGACCGGGTCCAGTCAAACGAACTTCTGATCCGCCTGCTCCCCCATCTTCCCGGGCGCCGCTTCGTTTTTACGAACGGCGATGCTCCCTATGCCCGAAGGGTCCTCGAGAGAATCGGAATCTCGGATCAGTTTGACGAGCTTCATGACATCCATGCGAGCAGCTATCGGCCAAAGCCGGACCCGCACGGCTATGAGCTTTTGTGCGAGCGGTTCGGAATTGAACCCAGGCGTGCCTTGCTCGTCGATGACATGGTCCAGAACCTTGCGCCGGCCAAAGCGCTCGGAATGATGACGATTTGGGTCGACAACGGCTCCGAACGCGGCAACCACAATTATGACGAGCACATAGTCGATGAGAGCATCAGCGATGTCGGCGAGTGGCTCCAATCGATCCTTGGGGAGAACCAATGAACGAGCTTGAACCGCTCATCGACCAGCTGTGGGACAAGCGCGACCTCGTCGGTTCCGACGCCGATCCCGAGCTGCGAAGGGTAGTCGGGTGGGCGATTGGATTGCTCGATACGGGCGAGGTTCGAGTTGCCGAGAAGAGGGAAGACGAGTGGATCGTCAATCAATGGCTGAAAAAGGCCGTGCTCCTCTCGTTTCGGCTCAATCCCATGGAAGCGATCTCCGGTGGCCCCGGCGGCGCCCATTGGTGGGACAAGGTCCCCTCGAAATTTGCCGGATGGGGCGACAAGGAGTTCAAAGCCGCCGCCTTTCGAGCCGTTCCGGGCGCAATCGTTCGGCGCGGCGCCTATGTCGCGCACGGCGCAGTCTTGATGCCAAGCTTCGTCAATATCGGAGCCTATGTCGGTGAAGGGTCGATGATCGACACCTGGGCGACAGTTGGAAGTTGCGCCCAGATTGGACGAAACGTTCATGTCTCGGGAGGGGCCGGGATCGGCGGTGTACTCGAGCCTCTTCAGGCTGGGCCGGTGATCATCGAAGATGATTGTTTTGTCGGCGCCCGCTCCGAAGTCGCGGAAGGAGTCATTGTCGAACGCGGGAGCGTCCTTTCGATGGGCGTCTTCCTCGGCGCATCCACCAAGATCGTCGATCGCGATACGGGTGAAATCCATTACGGCAGGGTCCCCCCTTATTCGGTCGTCGTCCCCGGGACTCTGCCAGGCAAGGACGGTGGTCCGTCGCTCGCCTGCGCGGTTATCGTGAAGCGGGTCGACGAGCGAACCCGCTCAAAGACGAGCATCAACGAACTCCTCAGGGACTGATAAGCTCAGCTTATCGGTTAGAACCGAGCATTTGTTGGCGGGCCAAGAGCCGTCGGAATAGCTCGTGGGGGCCATGAAACCGGTCGATCCCAACGCATTTGACCGCAAGCTCGCGGAGGCGGTCCCGGCCAGCGAGGCCTATCGCTCGCCCATGATCCGATCGCAGATGAACCGCAGCGACTGGCTGGTCCTGCTCGTCCTCGCACTCATCTGGGGCGGCGCCTTCTTCTTCATCGCTGTCGCGGTGCGGTCTGTCCCGCCCCTCACTTATGTCTGGCTTCGGTTGACGATCGGCGCGTCGGCCCTGTGGGTTTACCTTGTGATGAGGGGCGAGCGAATCCGGCTTCCCCAAAAGGCCTGGGGCTCGATCCTCCTATTGGCGCTTCTCAACAATGCCTTGCCCTTCACGCTGTTCGGATGGAGCCAGACGCACATCGCCAGCGGGCTCGCTTCGATCCTCAATTCGACTACTCCCATTTGGGGAGTGGTGGTCGCCCATTTCCTGACCAGCGACGAGCGGATGACTGCGCGAAAGCTCGGCGGAGTGATCCTGGGATTCGCCGGCGTTGCAACGATGATCGGACCCTCGCTGCTCTCGAGCATCGGAACCAGCGGCGTTGCCGAACTCGCCTGTATTGTCGCCGCGCTCAGCTATGCGCTGGCTGCGGTTTGGGCGCGCCGCTTCAAGGCGCTCGGCATTTCCCCGCTCAGCGTAACCACGGGCCAGCTGACCGCGGGGGCGCTAATGATGCTGCCATTTTCAATGGTCGTCGACCGGCCGTTCCTCCACGCAGCTCCGCCCCTCGGAGCGTTGGCCGCAATTACCGCGTTGGCGTTGCTGTGCACCGCGCTCGGCTACGTTCTCTATTTCCGGCTGATCGACCGAGCTGGAGCTACCAACGCCCTTCTGGTGACGCTTCTCGTGCCGCCCGTTGCGATCCTTCTTGGCGGCCTGTTCCTTGGCGAAATGCTTGAACCGCGGGATTTCGCTGGGCTTGCACTGATTGCTTTTGGTCTCGCGGCCATCGACGGCCGGCTGCTTACGAGCCTTTCTGGACGCCGGATTCGGCAACCAGCTTAGCGGCTGCGGCACTCGTCCAGTCCTGATCGCCAACGTAGCGCCAGATTTCCCTTCCTTTGGCATCGTAAAGGATTGAGGTTGGAAGGACTTCTGCTCCGAGCGCTCCCGAAAGGGCCATCTTGGGATCTTGATAGGACTTGAGACTTGCGATGGAGTGGGTTTTCAGGAAGGCCACGACCGAGGCGTGCGGTACGTCCATGTCTTGGCTGATTGCAACGACGTTGAGCTTCCCGTTCTCCGACCGAGCGAGCTGGTCGAGCGTCGGTAACTCCTTCACGCACGGTGCGCACCAGCTCGCCCACAGGTTCACGAGTGTCGGCTTGCCCGCGAAGGTCTTGAGGCTTGCCGGCTTGCCGTCGGGATCGTTGAAGTTGGCCGCGGGGACCTCGGCACCTTTGTGAGAACGATCGACACCCTTGACCTGTTCGCCTGATGCAGCCGCCGAGGCCTGGTTCGAAGTGGGCTGCGAAGGCTTCTGGCAGGCGCAAAGAGCGAGGACGCACACGCCAATCAAAAGCGGTCGGATCATTTGTGGGCGCTAGCCTAGCCGATGCCGAACCGCTAGTCGGGGCATGATGAAGTTGACGCGGGTCATCGTTATGGCGGCGGGTGTGGTGGTCGCCGCTTGCGGACGCCAGGTCGATCTTCTTCCGGCCACCGGCCACGCTTTGCCAGTCAAGCCTCTGATGGCGAAAACGACCCCGACGCCCGCTCAGCTGCTGGCCATTCCATCCTACGCCAAGCCGGATCGAGTCGACGAGCTCATGAAGCGCTCGGAGCCCCGGCCGCAGGACCCGTTCGATCTTCCGCCGCCAACAGGCGGCGCCGCACCCTCGTTGCCGCCCGGTTCCGAAACGGCTCCGACGTCGAACCAGCCGCAGAACGGCGCTCAACCTGCGCCCGGGATGCCGGTAACCACGCCAGGAGACTGATTCCGAATGCCAACCCGCGTCCGCAAGGCGGTGTTTCCCGTCGCCGGCCTCGGCACCCGCCTTCTTCCGGCAACCAAAAGCATCCCCAAGGAGATGGTCACCATCGTCGACCGTCCGCTGATCCAATATGCGGTCGACGAGGCGCGCGAAGCGGGAATCGAGGAACTGATCTTCGTGACCGGGCGCGGCAAATCGGCGCTTGTCGATTATTTCGATCAGGCATTCGAGCTTGAGGCGATGCTCCGGGAGAAGGGCAAGAGCCTCGACGTCCTCGCACCTTCAAACGCGAAGTTCGGCGAGGTCGTGACCGTCCGCCAGCAGCAACCCCTCGGGCTTGGACACGCGGTCTGGTGCGCCCGGCACATCGTGGGCGACGAGCCGTTCGCAGTCCTCCTTCCCGACGAGCTGATGGTCGGCAAGCCCAATTGCCTCGCGCAGATGGTCGAAGCCTATGAGAAGGTCGGCGGAAGCCTGGTCGCCGCGCTCGAGGTCCCGGACAGTGAAACCCACAAATATGGAGTGATCGATCCTGGAACGACGGACGGACGTCTGACCGAAATCAAGGGAATGGTGGAAAAGCCGGCCCTTGGAACCGCGCCCTCGAACCTCATGCTTCCAGGCCGCTATATCCTCCAGAGCGAAGTCATGCGCGAGCTCGATTCGCAAGAGGCCGGCGCGGGCGGCGAAATCCAGCTCACCGATGCGATCGCCAAGCTGGTCGGAAAGCAGCCGTTGCACGCCTACAGATTCGACGGAGAGCGTTATGATTGCGGAAGCGCCCGGGGCTTCGTGATCGCCAATCTCGCAATCGCCTTGCAGCGCGAGGACGTTGGGCCCGCGGTCCGGGACTATCTGCGCGGCTCTTAGGCTTCCAGTTCGACGTCCCAGTAGAGATAGTCGCGCCAGCTCACGTGAAGATAGTTTGGCGGAAAGGCCCGCCCGTGCTCCTGGAGCTGCCACGTCGTTGGCCGGATCGGTTCGCGATGCGGATGCATGCGCGCTTCGCCAGGCGTCCGGCCGCCCTTCCTGAGATTGCACGGCGCGCAGGCGGTCGCGACATTCTCCCAAGTCGTCCGTCCGCCCTGGGCTCGCGGGACCACATGGTCAAACGTCAATTCCCTTCCGGAGCCACAATAAACACAGCGGAATTTGTCGCGGAGGAACAGGTTAAAGCGGGTGAAGGCCGGATATTCGTTGGGCCGCACATATTCCCTAAGGGCAATCACCGACGGCAATTTCAGAGCTACGCTCGGGCTGTGCACCTCGCGATCGTAATGGGCGATCACGTCGACCCGCTCGAGGAACATCGCCTTCACTGCAGTTTGCCAAGGCCACAGCGAGAGCGGGTAATAAGACAGCGGTGTGTAATCGGCGTTGAGCACCAGCGCCGGGCAGCTTTCAGGGTGACGGATCAGTTCGGGATGATACATGCGACAGCCAAACAAAGCCCTTCGTTCGGTTTCCGTTCCGAACTGCAGCTCCCCGGCCCCGTCGCACTCAAGGAGGAGAAAGGCATTCCGGCCCGTCTTCCCTTGTTGCCCACCGGATGCCAAGCCGGCGTGACAGGCCTATGACAGCATTTTCCGTGACTCGGGGTCAAGAGTCCTTTCAGCAACACATCAAATGTTCGTGAGTCGCTTCGCGCCCTCGCCGACCGGGCGGCTGCACCTGGGCCATGCATACAGCGCGATCGTTGCCCGCGATCTGGCGAGCGAAAACGGCGGCCGCTTCCTTCTCAGGATCGAGGATCTGGACCAGACACGAAGCCGTCCCGAGTTCGTCGACGGGATCTTCGAGGACCTGCGATGGCTTGGTCTTGAGTGGGAGGATCCGCTTTTCGTCCAGTCGCAAAGACGTGAGGCATATGCGGCGGCACTCGAACAATTGCGGGA
>DATAPR010000067.1:0-1548 GCA_036265105.1 Sphingomicrobium sp. | reverse complement strand
TTGCAACCAAGAAGCGTCTCAAGCTCAAGTTCGACGCGCGCGAGGTCGTACAGCGTGGTACCAGGCGAGGACTCGACGAGAATGTCCAGATCGCTTTCCTCAGTATCGTCTCCCCGGGCCGCCGAGCCGAATACCCTCGCGTTGCGCATGCCCGCCCGTTCCAAGATCTCACGAACCTGGTCTCGGTGCTCAGCGATGGAAATCGACGGTCTCATTGGTCAGGACATCTTGTGGTTTCGCCATGGAACGGCGTCCTCGATCTCAGGGATGCGGAGACGGTAAAGGCGATGGAAAGCTACCGCGCAAGAGAGTAGGACCACTCCGTGAACACGCTTAGATAGGGCCAGGTCAGATATCCCGGCAACCGCTGGGGAGCTTTCGCCGACGATCCCGCCCTCGACGTCGGTATCGCGGGGGAGGCTTGGGTCGCGCTCGCCCGTAGCGCATGGATCGAGTCCGGCGGAACCGAAGAAAAATTCAACGAGGCTTTCCCGCGATATGCAGAGAATGCGATCAAGTAACCTCGGAAAGCCGGCATCCAGGATGGACCAAAAGATCTTCAGCTGCCCCCTCTTCGATATTTCACACGCGGCCGGTCGCTGCTACGGGGCCGAATTAGATATTAGAGCGGTGATGTCGAAGGATGAAGGCGCGTATCGAGCGCGAACGCTTCCTGAAGGTGCTGCTGGTACGCGCCTTTCGCCCTGATCGGGTCGAAGATCAGATTCCAGCTGTGATTGGACACCACACTTGGGATCACGACGAATTTGTGCTCGGCCAAGAGCGCATCACCGAACGCCTGCTGGCCCGAGCCTGGGATTCCCGGTCGCAGCCAATTGGCGTTCGGAACGTCGGCAGCGCGAACGATTTGAACGTCGGACACGTCGGCGATATGAAGCGCGGTCAGTACGTGCGGCAGAGTGTCGAGCGCTTTGAAGCCTTTGTGAACCGCCACTTCGAGGATCGCGGTCGCTGGGTCAAGCGCGCAATACACGACGCGAACGCCTTTGCTGTTCCACCGGCCGCCGACCTGGAATGCGCCTTCGCCACTATCCCAGGTCGACGCAAAGCGCGCCTGATCGAGGCGCCAAGCGATGAGCTTGCCGCCTCCCAATGGCTCTACAGAAGGCGTCATGCATAGACGCCATATGCGAGGCGTGTGAGATACTGTTCAACGAGCTCGATGCCCGCCGGAGTGGCAAGCAGGTCGATCGGGCGGCGCTGGTCAAGACCGATGGCCGGACGCTCGAGCCACTGCTCTGCCTCTTCCTGCGAACCGAACACGTCCGTGGCCTTGGCCAGGATTTCGGCAAACTTCCAGGTCCGCCCACTTTGCTCCTGGCTGAGCGGCTTGTCCGGAGCGTCCTTGCGTCGCTGAAAGGTACGAAGGCTCATTCCGAAGGCTTTTTCGAGCGAGTCCGTTTGAATGAAGAGGAGGTGACTGACGAAGTGGGTCAGCGCGGAGCACGGCAGTCCGTCCAGCAGCTGTTCGTGGGCGTCGAGGGTGCTTGTGATGCGGCGCGACAGGATGCGCGGACCGCCGAGCAA
>DATAPR010000066.1:0-223826 GCA_036265105.1 Sphingomicrobium sp. | reverse complement strand
AGAATAACAAGGGCGCGACGGCCATTGAATACGGCCTGATTGCGGCTCTTATCGCCGTTGCGGCGATTGGCGCGATGCAGGGCATCGGCAACAAGTTGAACACCACGTTCAACAACGTGTCGAACCACCTGAACTAAGACTCGCTTTTAGTTCTTGAAGCGTTCGGGCGGCGGCGCCGAGAGGCGCCGCCGCCCGTGTTTTGTGCGGAATGCCAGCCGGTTCCGATTATCGAGCCCTTCGCCTCGCTGAAGCGGGCCCGTTGTAGGAAATTAACCGGCGCGGGCGTATTCTCGCTCGCAATGGCGACGGTGATCCCCTTCGAAGAGCGGGCGGTAGCGCATCTGCGCGAGCGGCTCGGCGAGGCTCAGGAAGCCAATGAAGATCTGATCGCTTTTGCTCGCGGTCATTCAGGAGCGGTCGCCTCGATTCATGAAGCGGTATTGGCCGCAATCGAGGCGGACGGAGTTGAAAGCCTTCTGCACGTCGTAACTCAGGAATGGCCATTGATCCTTGGGATCGACGCTGTCGCTTTGTCGCTCATCATCGCCGATAAGGGCTTTCGCGCCGACGGAAGCGGAATTCAGCTGGTCGAACCCTCGATCCTTCGTCGCTCCATCGATTCCATCGATGGTGTCGAAATGCGCAAGGTCGAACGCGGCCATCCCTTGTTCGGACCGGCCTGCGATCTGATTCGAGCCGAGGCGTTGATCTGCATCGAGTGCGAGCCGCCATTCCCGACAGGACTGCTGGCGCTCGGGCAGAGGGCGGACCTTAGCCTGGACGGACGGCACGGGTCCGAATTGCTGATGTTTCTAGGAAGGACACTTGCGGTTATGATCCGCAAGTGGCTGACTCACCCGCAGCTCTAGTTCACCCGGCCGCAGAGCTCGCGGCACGATGGGGCCGTTATCTCCGGGACGATCGCCGCCGTTCGCCCCACACCGTCAGAGCCTATGTCGCAACGGCTCATCGGCTGATCGATTTCCTGGGTCGCTATCGAGCAGCAAAGATCGCTCCTCCAGGATTGCTTGATCTGAGCGCAGTAGACCTTCGGGCATTTCTGGCGGATCGGAGAGGGCAGGGGCTCGGCCCATCGTCGGCGGCTCGGGAACTGTCCAGCGTTCGCACTTTTCTCGTCTACGCGGCGGAGCAGCAGGGGCACGACGTACGGCTTCCTCGAACCCGCGCTCCAAAGCGCCCGAGGACGCTTCCGCGACCTGCCGCTCCGGACGAAGCGATGAATCTCGCCGAAAATGCGGCAGCCGCGGCGAGCAAGCAGTGGATCGGAGCCCGAGACCTGGCTGTCCTGCTTCTGCTTTATGGAGCGGGTCTTCGCGTAGCCGAGGCGCTGTCGCTGACGGCCAGGGTGGTTCCCATTGGCCAAACCCTTCGGGTGACCGGCAAGCGATCGAAGACGCGCGTGGTGCCGGTGGTCCCTGCAGTTCGTCAGGCGATCGAAGACTATGTCCGTCAGTGTCCTCATGCACTTCATGGCGATACGCCGCTGTTTGTCGGCGCTCGCGGGGGCCCGCTGAACCCGGATCTCGTCAGGCGGGCCGTCGCGTCGGCGCGTCGGAGGCTCGGATTGCCGGACACTCTGACGCCGCATGCACTTCGGCACAGTTTCGCCACTCATTTGCTGGCGAGAGGCGCGGATCTAAGAGCGCTTCAGGAATTATTGGGCCACGCCAGTCTCTCGTCGACCCAGATCTATACGGCGGTGGACGCGGCGCGACTTCTCGATGTCTATCGCCACGCCCACCCCCGCGCCTGAGCAGAGGCCCAGAAGGAACGCGAACTGATTATCGCGGCGCGCCGGCTAGTGGGGTTGCCAGCGGCCGCGACAGAAATTCCTTTACGCCGAAGCGGGTAAACTGAACGTCAGTCAAAGAACCGTTTTGGATGAATGGTCCGAAGCCCGCTCGCCAGGGGCTAGTGCTCGTGGAGCCGCCGGTCGATCGCCTCCCAGATCAATCCTGGAGTGTCGCTTCCGTTGAACGCGTCGATCGCAACGATTCCGGTAGGCGAGGTGACATTGATCTCCGTAAGCCATCGACCCCCGATCACATCGATCCCGACGAAAATCAGCCCGCGCTTCCTGCACTCGGGGCCGAGCACGGCGCAGATTTCCTCTTCGTTCGACGTCAGATCAGCCTTCATCGCCTTGCCGCCCACGGCGAGGTTCGAACGGATTTCGCCTTCTCCAGGAACGCGGTTGATCGCGCCTGCAACCTCGCCATCGACAAGGACAATGCGCTTGTCTCCTTCGGCGATTTCGGGAATGAATTTCTGGAGCACGTGCGGCTCCCGGTAGGTCCGGTTGAATAGCTCGATGAGCGAAGCAAGGTTGCGGCCATCAGGACCGATTCGAAACACCGATCCGCCGGCAAATCCGTGCAACGGCTTGACGACGATGTCGCCATGTTGGGCGAGGAATTTTCGAGCGAGCCCGCGCGAGCGGGTGATTGCAGTTGGCGGCATGAACTGGGGAAAGTCGAGAACCCAGAGCTTTTCGGGCGCGTTGCGGACGCTCGAAGGATCATTGACGACCAACGTTTCGTGCTGGATCCGCTCAAGCAGGTGGGTTGCGGTAATGTAACCGAGGTCGAACGGCGGATCCTGACGCATCAGTACAGCGTCGACATCCCTGCCAAGATCGAAGATCCGCGGCTCGCCAAAGCGGAAATGATCTCCTTCCACCCGTTTGACGGAGACCGGATAGGCCATTGTCCAAAGCCTGTTCTCCGAGAAGCTGAGGTCCTCGACCGTATACCAGTAGAGCTCATGTCCCAGTTCCTGCGCCTTCAACATGATTGCAAAGGTTGAATCGCCCGCGATGTTCACTCGATCGAGCGGGTCCATCTGTACGGCGACGCGCAGGTTCATTGCACAGGCTCTCTAATCGGCGAGCATGGCGCTGTCACCGTGATGGGCTCATTTCGAACGTTCAAGCGCTCTTGCATAGGCGCGTTTGCGCGGCACATTCAGCCGCTCGGAGACCTCGGCTGCGGCGCGTGACGGAGAAAGGCGCCCAAGCGCTTCTTCAAGAGCGGCATCGAGTTCGTCATCGCTCGCACAATCGACTTCACGAGGAGGTCCGACGACGATCACGATTTCGCCCTTGGCCGTGGAGGCGGCAGCGTAGCTTTTTGCGAGTTCGCTCAGTGTTCCCGTTACACATTCCTCATAGAGCTTGCTGATTTCGCGAACGACGGCGGCGTCGCGCGGGCCGAGCAGCTCTTCAAGCGCCGCGAGAGTACCCGCAAGACGAGGACCGCTCTCGTAGATTACCAGCGTCGCTCGCACTCCAGCGATGTCCGCGATCGAATCCCCGCGCGCTTTCCTCTTGGCGGGCAAAAAGCCCAAGAACAGGAATCGGTCGGTCGGAAGGCCTGCAAGAGTGAGCGCGGCAATTGCCGCAGATGGCCCGGGAACCGTGTGAACCGGTCGTCCCGCCGCGCGCGCTGCTCGAACCAGCTTGTAGCCCGGGTCCGAGATGAGAGGCGTCCCTGCGTCACTGACGAGGGCGATTGCCTGATCGCCGAGCTGATCCACGATCCGTTCGCGCTCAAGTTCGCTCGTGTGGCCGTCGAAGCGGCTCGTCGGCACTTTTGCGCCGATGTGATTGAGCAGCTTGGCCGTCACTCGCGTGTCCTCCGCAAGGATCCTGTCCGCTCGGCGCAAAGTGTCCGCGGCGCGGGGACTAAGGTCGCCGAGATTTCCTATCGGCGTTGCTACAATGTGCAGTCCAGATGGCAGCCTCTCACTCATCGGGGTTGATTAACCGCTTCCAATTCAATCGGAAAAGAGTCATCGTGGAACTGTCTCATCTACCTGGGGAGAGGTCGGATGATTGCATTGTTAGGCGCCTCGGCGCTCACGCTGGCGGCGCTTCAGGCATCGATTGCTGCGCCGACAAGCGCATTTCGCGGTTGTCTCCATGACGCGGCGGCTAAAGCCACGAGCGAAAAGGTAAGCGCCGACACGATCGATACTTACCTGCGCAGCGCGTGTACCGTCCAGATGAGCACGCTAAAAGCGGCATTGGTCGACTTCAGGCTGAAGAACGGCATGGGGAAGAAGGCCGCCGGGGACGACGCGGAAATGACGATCGACGATTACGTCTCGACCCCGGCTGACAATTACAAGTTCGAGGCGAGCGAGAATACGCCGAAAGACAAGCCGGCGATTTCGCCTTCCACGCCTCCGGTTCAGCCCGCCGCCCAGCCGACTAGCTCGCAACCGCATAAGCCCTAGGTTGCGAAAGGGCGATCTCGCCAAGGATATGGTCGAGAAGGAGGCGGCCGGCCGCGGTCGTTGCGATGTGCGGTCCGTTGCGAGTGAGATGGCCTGAGCCAACCAGCCGATCGACACGGTGCCAATCGACAATCGAGCTCAGGCCAAAGCGCTTCGCAATCGCGCCGACATCGATTCCCTCTCGCAGGCGCAGTCCCATGAGAAGTGCTTCGTCCGCTGCCTCTCTTGCCAAGAGCGGCATTTCCTCGGCAATTCCGTGTCCATTGCGCTCGAGGGCGGATAGGAAATTCTCGGGCTTCTTATGCCGGATGCTTTGCATTCCAAGACGACGCCCGTGCGCACCAGGTCCGACCCCGGCATAATCTCCATAGTGCCAATAATTGAGATTGTGGCGGCTCTCCTGGCCGATCCGAGCATAGTTGCTGATCTCGTAAGCGGGCATCCTTGCTGCTGAAGTCATGGCGTCTGTGAGCTCGTAAAGCGCTGCGGCGGCGTCGGCGCCGATTGGCTCGAGTGAGCCCTTTTGCATCATGCTTGCGAAACGCGTGCCGGGTTCGATCGTCAGCTGGTAGAGCGACAGGTGTCTCGTCCCCAATGAAAGCGCCTGGGCAAGCATTGCCGACCAGACCTCCTCCGTGTCGCCCGGAAGAGCATAGATGAGATCGAAGCTGACACGCCGAAAGTGCTTTTGAGCGATTTCGAGGGCCCCGAAACCTTCGCGGGCCGAGTGAGCTCGGCCGAGGAAGCGAAGCGCCGTATCGTCGAAGCTTTGAAGTCCGAGGGACAGGCGGTTGACCCCGGCTACGGCAAGGTCGGCAAAGCGAGCCGCTTCGACGGAATTGGGGTTCGCCTCAAGCGTGATCTCTATTTGGGGCGCGGCGTTCCAGTGAGAGTTTGCCGCAACGATGATCGCCTCGACGATCGCGGGGTCCATCAGCGAGGGCGTGCCCCCGCCGAAAAAGATCGAGCTTAGGGTGCGGTTCGGAAGAAGCTTCGCTTCGTGCGAGAGATCCGAAAGCAGCGCTTCTCGCCACTTCTTCTGATCGATGCTCGCACGGACATGGCTGTTGAAGTCGCAATACGGGCATTTGCTGACGCAGAACGGCCAATGGACGTAGAGTGCGAGCGGCTCGCCGCTCACTCGTTCAGCGCCTGAACCAGTTTGTCGAAGGCCCGAGCGCGATGGCTGATCCGGTGCTTGAGGTCGGGCTCAAGCTCACCGAATGTCTGCTCGTATCCGACTGGCACGAACATCGGGTCATAGCCGAACCCTCGATCACCGCGCGGCGGCCAGACAAGGATGCCCTCGACCCGGCCGTCGAATGTGTCGGTCTGGCCGTCGTTCGGCCATGCGATCGCGAGGGAACAGGTGAAGTGCGCCGCCGGAGCGGCGTCTGGCTCGGCCGTCTCGACTTCACGCCAGACGCGCTCCATCGCACGGCTCCAGTCGCGATTCCCCTCCGGATCTTCGGCCCACCGGGCCGAGAAGATTCCGGGACGTCCGTGAAGAGCATCGACGCAAAGGCCGCTGTCATCGGCGAGTGCCGGCAGTCCCGACAGGTCCGCTGCCTCACGCGCCTTCAAATCCGCGTTATCGGCGAACGTGTTTCCGATTTCCTCGGGCTCCGGCAGTCCGAGTTCGTCGGCTCCGACACAGCTGATCCCGAGCGGCTCGACCAAGGCAGAGATTTCGCGAAGCTTGCCGGCATTGTGGGTCGCAATGACGAGTTTGTCGCCGATCGGCCTCACCGTCCCACAGCCTTCAACTGCCTCTGAAAGATCTCGCCGCAGCCGATTCGGGCCAGCCGAAGCAGCCTCAACAACCCTTCCTCGTCATAGCATTCGCCTTCCGCCGTAACCTGGGCTTCGACGATCGCTCCGTCGGCGGTCAGCACGAAATTGCCGTCGCACCCAGCCTGGCTGTCCTCTTCATAGTCGAGGTCGAGAACCGCGGCGCCCTTGTGGATTCCGCAGCTGACGGCCGCAACTTGAGTAACAATTGGATCGGCAGAAATTGCGCTGGATTCCAAGAGTTTATCGACCGCGATCCGAAGCGCGACCCAGCCTCCCGATATCGATGCCGTCCGTGTTCCTCCATCGGCCTGGATCACATCGCAATCGACGATGACCTGTCGCTCGCCAAGCTTGGGCAGGTCGACGACCGCGCGGAGCGACCGCCCGATGAGCCGCTGGATCTCCTGGGTCCGGCCCGACTGCTTGCCTCTCGCTGCCTCGCGGTTGCCGCGCGTGTGCGTCGCGCGGGGAAGCATTCCATATTCGGCAGTCACCCACCCTTGAGCTTTTCCGCGAAGGAAAGGGGGAACCTTTTCCTCGACACTGGCGGTGCACAGCACCCGCGTGTCCCCGAAGCTGACGAGGCACGAGCCCTCGGCATGACGGGTGAAGCCTGGCTCGAACTTCAATTCACGCATCTGGTCGGGGGCGCGTCCGGATGGGCGCATGCGAACTCCTTTGTCCTGATATTGGTGTGGCGGCGTCCCTAGACCGCTGTTGCGCTCAATCCTAGATGTGTCGGCATGGCCCAGCCGATCGGCGAATTGACGGACCGCATGCGCGAGGTGTTCGGCCTTGTCGTCGAGGCCTATCTCGAACGCGGTCTTCCCATCGGCTCAAAGGTCCTGGCGGGCTCGATCAGCCTTTCGCCGGCCTCGATTCGCGGGGTCATGCAAGAGCTCGAGGAGCGCGGGCTCCTCACGCACCCGCATACATCCGCTGGCCGGATCCCGACCGACAGCGGTCTTCGCCTCTTTGTTGACGGAATCATGCAGGCCGCCGCGCCCGATCCCCGCGAGAAGCGCGAGATCGAGCGGCAGATCGCCCGCGACCAGCCGATCGAGGATGCGCTTGCTGCCGCGTCGGCGGCATTGTCGGGCCTCAGCCAGGCGGCCGGGGTAGTGCTGGCCCCGAAGCGGGAGCTGGTCCTGAAGCAGCTGAGCTTCGTTGTCCTAAGTGACCAGCGCGCACTCGCCGTGCTCGTTGGCGCTGATGGAAGCGTCGAGAATCGCATCGTTCAGCTCGATGGCACCGCAAGCGCGCATGCGCTGAGCGAAGTGAGCAATTTCATCAACGCGAGACTTGCCGGACTGACACTCGCTGAAGCCGAGGCGCGCCTCCGCTCCGAGATACGGGAACGCAAGGAGCTCGTCGACGCCGCTGCAGCCGAGCTCGTCGCCTCGGGCCTTGCCGCCTGGAGCCAGGATCATGCCCGGCGCCCGGTACTCATCGTTCGCGGCCACGCCAACCTTCTCGACTCGACTGCAGCCGAGGACCTCGATCGAATTCGAAGGCTTCTCGACGAGCTCGAGGAAGCGCAGGAAATCGTTCGTCTTCTCGAAGGGGCGCGCGATGCTCCGGGATGCCGGATTTTCATCGGGTCGGAAAATCGGATGTTCGCATTGTCCGGTTCGTCGGTGATCGCGGCGCCCTATCGCGGGAGCCAGGGGGAGGTGGTCGGCGTTGTCGGCGTGATTGGCCCCACGCGGTTGAACTATGCGCGCGTGGTCCCCATGGTGGATTTCACGGCGAAGGCACTCACGAGATTGATGGCATGATCGAGGCGACCAAAGACGAAGAGCAACTCAACGACGAGGCGGAGGAGCTTCGCAAGGAGACCGCCGAAGGCTCGCCCGAAGTGGCCGAGCACGACCGTGTCAGCGAGCTTGAGAAGCAGCTCGACGACGCCAACTCAAAGGCGCTTTACGCGGCGGCCGAAATCCAAAATGTGCGCAGGCGCATGGAGAGAGAGATAGCCGACGCGCGAGACTATGCGTCGGCAGGCTTCGCGCGCGACATGCTCGCGATCAAGGACCATCTCGACCGCGCACTGGCCGCGGTTGGCGACGATCTCAGGGCAGACAAGACTGCAAGCCATTTGCTGGCCGGGATCGAAGCCACTGCCCGCGAACTCGACGCGGCGTTCCAGCGACACGGCATCCAGCGCGTCAAGTCTCTCGGCGAACCGCTCGATCCGCACCGCCATCAGGCAATGATGGAAATCCCGACGGACAAAGCAAAGCCGGGAACGATCGTCGAGGAAATGCAGGCCGGCTATACGATGAAGGACCGGTTGCTGCGCCCGGCCCTGGTGGGGGTTGCGAAGACGCCGGGCTAGTGAACCTCGCGGTGATGGGCCTTCGACTTGGTCGCGAGGCTGAAGCGCGGTTCCAGAGTCGCCGAGCCCAAGAGCCGACCTGCGGCGTAGCGACCGACTTCCGGCCCATGCTTGAAACCGTGCCCCGATCCGGCTCCCAGAAGCAAAACGTTCGACCATTGAGGGTGAAGGTCGATCAGAAAGTCTCCATTCGAGCTATTCTCATACTGGCAGACTTCGGCGCCGATCAGCGGGGCGTTCTTCAGCCCTGGAAAGCGCCGATCCCGAAAGGCGATGATCTCGGCGAGCGCAGTCTCCGTCGGTCGGCGGCTTTGCGTATCGGGATCCACTTCGACGCCATGCTGGTCATGCGCGAATTTGACGCCTCGAGATTCAAGGTCCGGGACGCCATAAAACATGTCGCCGCCATTGAAATCGGCCCAGCCGGGCATTGCGCCGGGCATGAACCGGCGATCGCCTGGCGGAGTTGCGAAATAGAAAATCTCCTGCCGTGTCGGGAGGATTCGCGGGCCGATCACCTCGGGGAAAAGTTTGGGCAGCCAGGGCCCCAGAGCATAGACGAACCGGTCCGCCAGGACCCGTTCGCCCGAGGAGAGCTTCACGTCCTCGAGGCGATCGCCGGTTCCGCTTGGGAGCTGAGCGGCGCCCTTCATGAAGACGCCGCCGTCTTGAACGAATCGATCCACGAGGGTGAGAACCGAACGCTTCGCCATGAGGGCCCCAAAGCCGGGCTCGTAGAGCCCCACCGCGATTCCGCCGAAATCGATCATCGGGAAGCGCTTCGACATTTCGGCCTCGGTCAGGATTTCGGTCGGAAGGCCAAGGCTTTTGTGCGAGCGAATGCTTTCGAGGAGGTAGGGCTCTTCGGCGGGGAAGAAGAAGAGGATTCCGCAGGGGACGAAAATCGGCAGTCCGGAGGCGGCGCTCAGCGCTGTCCACTGCGGAAGCGAATCCCTCGCCATCCGAGTGTAGACCCAATCCTTGCCATATGCCGCTCGGGTGAGACGCGATTCGCCGCCTGACGAGGCGCGGCTGTGTGCCGGCCCCCAGGCATCGATCAGTGTGACCCGGTGCCCTGCATTTTGGAGGTGATGAGCGGTCCAGGCGCCGAAAACGCCTGCGCCAACGACCACGACATGATCCTTCATGTTTGCGCTTGTAGGTTCTCGAAACCGCGGGCGAAACGGTCGGCCGCGGCGGATTTGCGATAAACCGGCTATTCGTTGGACGGACTATGCGCGGAAGTTCAGCCGAGCCCGGTCCCTTTGAACGGCAAAAGGTGGGGCGGCGGATCGGGCTCCACGCGGTAACCGCGCTCAGCGAGAAATCTGTGCCGGACGATCTCGGCCTGCTGCTCAAGTCCGTAGTGGCTGAACGGCTTCCCGGGTTTCACGACATATGCGTATCGGCAAAACGGATGTCGCATCAGCGGGAGATAGAGCGCTCCGCTGCGCTGGGCCTGCCATACGTGCGTCATCTCGTGAATGAAAAATCCCTGTCTCGCCAGTATCTCCCTCGAGAAATCCTCCGACCAGCCGCCCGCTCGCGGATGGAAGTAGATGTTCCCATTGGGCGCCATCGCGGCGTTGCGCGGCTGAAAGGGCCACCACTTGCCCTTGATCAGCTCCACCTTCCCATAGTCGATGGCATCGCCGAAAATCGTCCGGCACATCGCGATCTCGCCGGCTGTCAGCAGTCGGAACTTCATGTGGCGGGGGTAGCGGCGCTTCGCTCAGTGCGCCACTTGCGGCGTTCACAGCGCATCGCTAGGGCTGCGCGAAAGAATAACGGAGGAAGCTTTCCATGAGCGAGACTGCCGATCGGGTGAAGAAGATCGTCGTCGAACATCTCGGCGTCGAGCCGGACAAGGTGACCGAGGATGCGAGCTTCATTGACGATCTCGGTGCGGACAGCCTCGACATCGTCGAGCTTGTCATGGCCTTCGAGGAGGAGTTCGGGGTCGAGATCCCCGATGACGCCGCGGAGAAGATCACGACGGTTCGCGACGCGATCGACTATATCGACCAGAACAAGGGCTGATCGGGACACCGATCTTGCCGCTGAGTTGCGCCTCGAAAGGCGGTTCGAACGGCTTCCCGAACATAACGGGAGGCCGTTTGTTTTGGTGGGATTGACTGGAGTGTAGATGATGCGCCGTGTCGTGGTGACGGGTCTGGGGCTGGTGACACCTCTTGGCGGTGACGTCGAGACGAGCTGGAAAAACATCCTCGCGTCGAGGAGCGGCGCCGGGCCGATCACGAAGTTTGACGCAAGCGACCAGAAGTGTCGCATTGCCTGCGAAGTGAAGCCGGCCGACCACGAATATGGGTTCGATCCAACCAAGCGCGTGGATTTCAAGACACAGCGCCAGGTCGATCCCTTCATCGTCTATGGGCTCGACGCAGCCGGCCAGGCGGTCGAGGACGCCGGTCTTACCGAAATGGAGGAGCACACCCGATTTCGCGCGGGAGTGTCGATAGGTTCGGGGATCGGCGGACTTCCCGGGATCGAGAGCGAAAGCCTCGTTCTTCACGAGAAGGGGCCGGGCCGGGTCAGTCCGCACTTCGTCCACGGGCGCCTCATCAACCTGGTCTCGGGCCAAGTCTCGATCAAATATGGGCTGATGGGACCCAACCACGCGGTGGTGACAGCCTGCTCGACGGGCGCTCATTCAATCGGCGACGCGGCGCGGATGATTGCGATGGACGACGCCGACATCATGCTCGCAGGCGGAAGCGAATCGACGATCTGCCCACTTGGTATTGCCGGTTTCGCCCAGGCGCGCGCGCTCAGCACCAGTTTCAATGACCGGCCGGAGCAGGCCAGCCGCCCCTACGACAAGGATCGCGACGGCTTCGTGATGGGAGAAGGGGCAGGAGTGGTCGTCCTCGAGGAATATGAGCATGCCAAGGCGCGAGGCGCCAAGATTTATGCAGAGATCGTGGGCTACGGCCTTTCCGGCGACGCTTATCATGTGACTGCGCCCCATCCCGAGGGGTCCGGGGGTTACCGATCGATGGAAATGGCGCTTCGCAAGTCCGGTCTGCAGCCGTCCGACATCGATTACATCAATGCCCATGGCACCTCGACGCCGCTTGGTGACGAGCTCGAACTCGGCGCTGTGCGCCGGCTCTTCGGAAATGCGATCGGCACGGTTTCGATGAGCTCGACCAAGTCGGCCATCGGGCATCTCTTGGGCGGTGCCGGCGCAGTGGAAAGCATCTTCTGCATTCTTGCGATGCGCGATCAGGTCGTACCCCCGACGCTCAACCTCGATAATCCGGAGGACAGTTGCGCCGGGGTCGATCTCGTGCCGCACACAGCCAAAGAGCGAAGCGTCCGAGCAGTGCTCAACAACAGCTTCGGCTTTGGAGGAACGAACGCCTCTCTCGTCATGAAGGCTGTGTGAAACGCCCGGTTCTGGTCGGCGCGGCGGCGCTGGTCCTGGCTGCCCTCGTCGTCATCTATCTTTTCTGGTGGGCGCCGGGACCAAGGTCAGGGCCGCACGACATTGTCATCAAGGAGGGAACGAGGCTCCGTTCGTTGTCACGCCAACTTGCCAGGGAAGGCGCGATCCCCGGAACCGCCCGAACCTATTATGTGATGGCGCGCCTGTTCGGATCGAAAGATCCCATCCAAGCCGGTGAGTTCGAGATTCCAAGGGGCATGGGGGGAGCGCGAATCCTCGACCTGCTGCAGCACGGCAAACCGTTGCTTCGATTGATTACCGTCGCCCAAGGGATGCCCTCGATCATCGTCGAGGAGAAGCTCGCCGCAAGTCCGTATCTTTCCGGGCCGACTCCGACTGTTCCAGAAGGATCCGTGCTACCCGACAGCTACGGCTACCAGCGGGGCGATTTGAGGCCCGCGCTCCTCAAGCGGATGCAACAGGCCATGAGCAAGGCGCTCGCACAGCTGTGGGCCAAGCGCAGCAACGACTGCCCGCTAGCCAGCCCTGAACAGGCCGTCATCCTCGCTTCGATCGTCGAGAAGGAGACGGCGAAGGCCGCCGAGAGGCCACTCGTCGCCGGTGTCTACTGCAACCGCCTGAAGATCGGCATGAAGCTCGATGCCGATCCGACATTCATCTATCCGATCACAAAGGGAAAGCCGCTCGGCCGCCGACCGCTTCTGTCCGAAGTGCATTCGAAGAACGACTATAACACCTACGAGAAAAGCGGCCTGCCGATCGGTCCGATCACCAATCCTGGCAAGGCCAGCATCGAGGCAGTGCTTCACCCAGGTGAGACCAAGGCACTTTATTTTGTCGCCGATGGGACGGGCGGACATGTCTTTGCCGACACGCTCGCGGAGCAGAACGCCAATGTCGCCAAATGGTACGCCATCCGCCGCCAGAGGGGGCAGATGTGAGCAACCGAGGAATTGGCCGGGCCAGAATGTTCTTCGGTGGGCTTTTGCTTTTCGCGGCAGTGATCGCCTGGGCTACAGCATTCATGATGAGCCCGCACGGCCAGACGGTCGCGCACGGCACTCAGCACGTCCGGACCACGGTTGCCCTCTTCATGCGCAACAGTGCAATTGGGACGCTCATCCTCTGTGCGCTTGCCGGGTGGCTTCTGTTTCCGAGGCGTCGACCGCGCTGGCCAAAGCGCGATTATGCGATTTTGGGAGTGATCGGGCTGCTCGTTATCAGCAGCCTCTACGACCTCGTCTGGCTGCAGACCTCAGTGCTTCACTGAGCGGCAAGGGTCTCGCTCGGCAAATAGCCGACGAGACGATCCTTACCAGCATATCCCCATGCCCAGCCGAGGCTATCGTCGAGGAGAAGGAACGGGTCGCCCGCCTCGAGCGTCAGAAGAGATTCAGAATCGACCGACGGACCGATCCGAAGGGTCGCCGGTAGGAGGACGAGCCGCGGAGCGGGCTCGGCATAATGCGAGGCTATCACCCGATCCGCGAGCGCCGCGTCGGCAAGGTCCTTGCGGTATGCGTTGAATTTTGGATCCGGCAAGTCGGACGGGCCACTGAGCGCAAACTCCTCAGCGCTGGTGGGCGTATGCGGGGGCTTGCCCGATGATCGGCCGGTGGGCCGCGGAGCCGGTCTCGCCCTCGCGGAGGTTGCGCTTGAAACCTTCAAGAAATTCTGCCCCGCTATTGGTTCGGACGACAAAGACGTTCCGTCGGTCGTCCTGGTCCCTCTCGCGGCGCAGATAGCCGAGCGCGCCAAGCGTATTCAAGGCGCGAGTGACGACAGGTTTGGAAACACCGAGTATTCGGGCAAGGCCGCGCACCGTGTGCGGGCCTGGCGTCAGATAAACCAGCATGAGCAGAGCCATCTGACGATTGGTGAGATCGGGTTCGCCCGAGCGGACGTAGGCTATGAGAGCCTTCATCCAACCCGTCAGCGAAACTTCGCCCATCGCCGCCACTCTCCATACTCTTGTCGCGTAGCTGTTCCCTAAACCGGTAACGCGGAGAAATGTTGCAGAGCCTTGACCCGAAGCGGCCGGATTTTCGGCAAGCCCGTCCCATCAGGCGTCCGAATAACGCGCCTGGAGCATCGCAAAAACGGCGCGCAGACCAAGCGCTTCGCCCCCTTTCGGCCTTCCCGGCTTGGCCGTGTCCCTCCAGGCCCAGGTGTCGAGATGCGCCCAGGGGACCTCTTGCGGAACGAAGCGGCGCAGAAAAAGCGCGGCATAGACCGCGCCCGCCATGGAATTGCCCGACGTGTTCGAGAGGTCGGCGACGTCGCTCTTCAGCTGCTCGTCATAGGGGTCCCAAAGGGGCATTCGCCAAAGTGGATCCTCGGTGGTGAGCGCTGCCGCCTCGAGATCGGCGGCAAGCTCGTCGCGGTTGGTGAAAGTCGCCGGGAGGTCAGGGCCAAGGGCAACCCGAGCGGCGCCCGTCAACGTAGCGAAATCGACGATCAGTTCCGGCTTTTCTTCGCCGGCCCTCGAAAGCGCGTCAGCAAGGATGAGACGCCCTTCGGCGTCGGTATTGTCGATCTCCACGAAGAGGCCCTTGTGCGACTTCACGATGTCGCCAGGCCTGTAGGACGCGCCCGAGACAGCATTTTCGACTGCGGGAATGACGAGATGCAGCCGGATCGGAAGTCGATTCTCGATGACGAGTTGCGTGAGAGCGAGCGCATGCGCTGCGCCTCCCATGTCCTTTTTCATGATGCGCATTCCGGACGCCGTCTTGAGGTCGAGGCCGCCACTGTCGAAACAGACGCCCTTGCCAATGATCGCTACGCGCGGATCATCGGACCGGCCCCATTCTAGCTCGATCAGTCGGGGCGCCCGACCTGGCGTCGCCCCTCCGCCGACGGCCGCGATGAGCGGAAAGCCATCCTCGAGGTCTTTGCCGGTTGTTACCTTCAGCTGTGCTCCCGATCGCTTCGCGAGTTCGGAGACGGACTGTTCGATCTCGGCGGGTCCCAGGTCAGCCGCGGGCGTGTTGACGAGGTCCCGCACGAGGGCGGTTGCCTCGGCGAGGCGAACGAGCGGCTCGATCCTTGCCGGCTCGCCTGTGACGAGCACTCGACTGCCCCTTTCGGGATCCTCTTTCTTGGATCGGTACGTGTCGAACCTGTGCTGCGCGAGGAGCCAGCCAAGCGCTGACTGCTCGGGTTCGCGCTCCGCGAGCCTGTAAGTGCCTTCCGGGAGCTTGTCGGCGAGCTCCGCAAGGCACCAGGGGGAAAGCGCCTCGGCTTTCCGGACGACTCCAACCGCCTCGAACCCGCCTCCGCTCGGAAGAATCGCAAAGGCGTTTTCCCGTTGACCGTCGAAGCGCTGCGCTTCGAGAAGCGAGCGGTCTTCGGGCGGCCGCTTTCTGAGCCACGGGGCGAAGCTGTCCTTGTCGACGATGTGAATAAGACGCGCCTTCTGGCCGCGGTCCGGAACGATCAGCGAAGCGAAATCGGTCATTGCGCGAGCGCTCTAGCGGGCAATTGGCCGCAGGCGAAGTCTCTGTCCCGCCGTTGAGGCGGTCGGCGTCTCCGTCACCCGCCCCGGGACGGGCTTCCTTCGCCCGGCAGATGTCCAAAAGCCCTGATCACTGATCTTGCCCGCCCGCCTCGGAATGGTCGTTTCTTGGAGCGCGCAGTACTCTGCCAGCGGGAATTTGGATGGTTGCGGAGAGCCCTTGCGGCAATTGCCGGAGGTCTAGCCGGCCGCCATGGAGCTTTGCCACGGCTGTCACAAGACTGAGGCCAAGGCCGTGGCCAGGTGTGTTCCGGCTGGTTTCGAGCCTGGCGAAACGCTTGGTCACGCGGTCGAGATCTCCCTTTGGAACCCCCGGACCATCGTCCGCGACCTGCATGAAAACCGTGCCGCCCGCGCTTGTGGCGGACATCCGGACGATCGCATCGGAAGGCGTGTGCCGCTGGGCATTTTCGAGCAAGTTGACCATGGCCTGAGCAAGCAGCTCGCGATCGCCATCGACCTCCAGATCCGGCTCGATCGACCACAAGAGCGTGCGGCCCTTGTCTTCGAACGCCGGAGCAAAGCTCTCGGCGAGATCCGTCAGCATCGCGGTCAGGTCGACCGGACCGAAGAAACGCTTCGTCTCGCCGCTTTCGACCTCGGCTACCCGAAGAATGGCGCCGAACAGTGAAAGCACCTGGTCCAGTTGGCCGATCGCGTCGGCCACCAGTTCTTCGGGCTCGCCAGGGCCGATCATCCCTCGCTCGAGACTATTGCGCAGGCGCGCAAGGGGCGTGCGAAGGTCGTGTGCAATGTCGGTCGAGACCTGGCGCAGGTTCTCCAGCAGGCCCTCGATCTGGTCGAGCATCCGATTGAGAGTCGATGCAAGCTGGTCGAACTCGTCACCCCGAGGTCCAACGGGCATCCGTCGGCGAATGTCTCCCCGTACGATGGCCTCGGCGGAGCTGGTGATCGACTGGATTCGACGCTGCAGGTACGAGCCAAGAACAAGCGCACCGCCAAATCCAACGACAATCGACCCGGCGAACGCCAGACTGAAGATGACGACGATCAGTCCTTCGATGTCGTCGAGCCAATCATCGTCGATGGCGACGACCAGCCGTTCTCCCGGCGACAAGTCGATGCTGATCGCGCGCGCTTCGTCCGGGCCTTCCTGGGGGTCCCGGAACCAGATTGGGTGAAGACCAAGTTTCGGTCGGCTGGTCAGCAGGGAACCGTAGAGACGCCGACCATCGGGCGCGAATACTGCGTAGAGCATGTTCGTTGAGGAACTCGGCGCTTCGCGCTCGGCAATTTCCTTGGCGAGTTCGGCATCGCCGCCTCTTGCATAGGAGTCCTGAAGGCTCCTGGCTTCGTCCGACACCGTCGCATCGAGCTGACGGCCAAAGGCGATGTGCATCGCTGCGAAGACGATGACGCCGAGAAGTGCGAGGCCCGCGGAATAAGCCGCAAAATTGATGAACGCGATTCGGTAAGCGGCGCTGGATCGCCAGTTACCCATTGGCCGTCATGCGATAGCCAACTCCGCGAATGGTCTCGATGAGATCTACCTTGTTGCCCTCGTTGAGCTTGGACCTCAGCCGGCTGATATGCGTATCCACGATGTTGGTCTGCGGATCGAAATGGTAGTTCCATACGCGCTCGAGCAGCATGGTCCTTGTGACAACCTTTCCTTCCTCGCGCACCAGTTCCTCGAGGATCCGGAATTCGCGCGGCTGGAGTGTAACAGGAAGGCCGTCCCGAGTGACCTGACGTTTGAGAAGATCGATGACGAGATCGCGATGCTCGAGGCGAGTCGGTTGCTGCCGAAAGGGCTTTCGCCGGGCAAGAGCATTCACGCGCGCAGCGAGCTCGGAGAGAGCGAACGGCTTTACGAGGTAATCGTCCGCTCCCGCCTCGAGTCCCGAGACCCGGTCCTGAATGCGCCCAAGCGCAGTGAGCAAAAGCATCGGTGAACCCATCCCGGCGGCCCGAGCGCGCCGGATGACCGAAACACCGTCAAGTCGCGGAAGCATTCGATCGAGGACGGAGACGTCGGGCTCTTCAGTCAAAAGCAGATGAAGGGCTTCCACTCCGTCCGCGGCCAAGAGGATGTCATGCCCGAATTCGCACAGGCCGCGACGAATGAATTCGGCGGTATCGCTGTCGTCTTCGGCTACTAGGACTCTCACCCGAATCGTCGTCCTCTTCTAGCCGCAGCCCAATCGCAGCAACGCGGCCTGCCGCTGGTGAAACCCGTCCACGCCCCTTGCGAGGAACATAGGCTGGCGAATGCATCCGTCACGTTGGGAAAAAGTAATCGGGCGTCAACCACCACCCAAGCTCCAAGGGGCGACACGGCGCCCATGGCGAGATCGCAGCGGAATTGCCTCAAGCCTTTATCAGACTGAAGATGCAGACACAGATCTGTTCATTAATCCACTCGCCTCGCTGGTACCTCTCGGCCGTCGCCATATTCAAGAACGAGGCCCGTCATCTCGAGGAATGGCTCGCCTTCGGAGTTTCGGAGGGCATTGAACATGTCCTTCTCTACGATCATTCCAGCACTGACGATGCCAAGGAGGTGCTTCGGCCGTGGATCGATGCCGGCATCGTCGAACTGATCGACTGGCCGGTTGCCTGGAAGAGCGGCGCTCAAAACAAGGCCTATCTCGATGCGTTGCGACGATTGCGCGGCCGCACCAGGTGGGCGGCGTTTATCGACATCGATGAATTCCTCTTCTCGCCGTCGGGCAATTCCTTGCCCAAGATACTGGAGCGGTACGAAGCCCACGCCGGGGTCGTCGTGAACTGGCAATGCTACGGAACGTCGGGTCACTCGGAGCGGCCGGCAGGGCTCACCATCGAAAGTTACACGCGGCGTGCAAGAACCGGTTGGGCGAGGAATCGCCGAGTAAAGACGATTGTCGATCCGATGGCGGCAATCGAGCCCGACGGCCCGCATCTGTTCAGGGTCGGATCCGGCCAAGCGCTCGTCACCGAGGACTTCAAGCCGGTACAGCTTGTTCGGTCCAAAAACGGGCGCCACCGAATGCGGCACCTCGCAGCGTGGCTGCCCTACCTTCCCTTCGACCCATATTCCGTAATTCGGCCGTCGACTGAGCAGGTTTCGGTTACCGACCTGCGCATCAACCATTACGTGACCCGGTCGGTGGAGGACGTTGGGGTCAAGTACAAGGATCGGTCCACCATGATGGCCTCGGACCGGCGTTCCTATTCGCGGTATCACGATCGAAACGAGGTCGAGGATCCGATACTCGCAGCAAAAGCGGCTCGGGTTCGGGAGATCATCGCAAGGGTTCGTGGTTCCGAGCCGCTCAAGATCCGGATGAACGGCTGAAGAAGAACGTGCTGAAGCGGGTCGATTGGAACAAAGTCGTGATTGAAAAAGGGGTCACCCAGACCGGTGACCCCTTTTTGACTAACCCTCGCAAGCCTTACATCGGCGCTCTAATGACTCGAACGACGCGATACGTGCGCGGATTTACGACATAGACATAGCCGTTGTCGTTCACGTAGCGGAAGTTGTTGCGAAGGTGATAGCGAGTGACGATCGGCTGCGGCAGCGCCGTATAATCGGTATAGGTATAGCTCGGGCCGAAGCTGTAGCCGACGCGGTAGGTTGTGACGTGATCGTGACGGGCCACCGCTGGAGTGGCAGCCAGGACAACGGCTGCGGCAGCGACGGCAAGAAGGGTCTTCGACATACATGCTCTCCTTTGTGGGTGCTTGTTCCAAACGAGCACATGCGGACCTCGTTTCCGTCGGGATTCAAGGATGAATGACTTGTAATGTCCGGTTAAAGTGGCGGTCTTGGATTGGTCGCTTGTGCCGTCCCCGTTTGACCAAGTGGCATGATGAACGTCCCGCTCACCTATTTCGTCAGGATAATCTTCGCCGTCCGCAGCTCATTGCAGCGGGCGGGGTAAGGATATGCTGGACACGCATCCGGAACTGGATCGGCCCGCTGAGGCCAGCGCAGCCGTGAGAATATCTCGGACAGACGGTTCCGAGGTGTTCGCTCGCCTCAGATTGCTGAGTTACGACGGCTGCGAGCTCGAATCCGACAAGCGCCTCAGATCCGGAGAGCAGGTGAGGATTCACGTCTACCGGATGGGCTGGATCAGGGCCCGAGTGATTTCCTGCCGATCCAAGATCGTCGAGGCCGAATTCATCCAGGAATGCGCGGTTTAGGAGCATTGCTCGTGGGCCTCTGGCATTTCGAGTTCGTAAAGAATTGCGGGCGTAACTCGCACAGGTGGCGTGGCGGTGGCTTACGGACGGAGCACCGCTGATGAGATTTTTCAGGGCTAGCCAAATGTCTCGATCCCCCGAGAACGAGGCCGCCGCTGCGCGGCTGACGGCAATCGCAAACCGGGGAAAAATCGAAAGTTCGCCAGATCGGCAGGCGCAGACCCTTGCGGAAACGCCGGAGAATGCGCCGCCATCGGAATCGCTCCAGTGACGAAACCGGTCTCGCTCGACCGGCTGCGCGCCATTTCCAGGCAGAGGTCGATCCGAAGGCTTCCCGCGATTGAGACGGATGGCGGCCGCACCGATGAGAAACGTGAAGTCGAAATGGCGACGATCGAATGGCCCGTCCCCGGCTCTTAATTCTGATCGCGCTGGCGCTTCCGCCGGCATGCAGCGGCCCCAGCAACACCGCGGGGCAAAGCTCGATCACCGTGGAGCTCCCGCCGGCCCGACCGGCAATGGCTGCGCCCGGATTCTCCCTCGACTCGCCGGGAAGGCCAGTCGAGCCCGGTCATGAGGAGGGGCCGAAGGCCGTCCAGGAGCTTGCTTCGACGCGCACCTAGGCCGGGAGTGGCCTGTTATTTCACGAGCGGGGTCGGGCGTCGATGGAGGCCTGGCGGACGAAACTGATGCGGCCTTGAGTCGCGTCCTCGATCAGCCGCTCATATTCATTCGCAAGCTGTTCGTGGATTTTGCGTGCCATGTCGGATGCCGCGCAATCTGCGCGGCTCCGCTCGGTTTGCTGCCTGAGGAACAGATAATTGATGTCCACTTATGCCTCCGCGTCGCGCCCGTCCCTGTCGAATGCAGCCATGGCTGTTGCGTGTGAACGGCGGATGACAAAGAGTCGGCGCGGCGACTAACGGACCTTCCTCATCGTTAAACTGCAATCGGAAGGACAGAATTTTCCCGCGGCCCCGTAGGGCGGGGCTATTGCGGCATGATCATGAACTGCTCCCAGCGGCCATCGGCGCCGGGCTCCGAATAGGTGATGAGCGTCAGATCTTTTCCGCCGGAATAATGGATCGTGAAGTTGCGATTGACAAAACCGCCGCGAAGTCGGGGTGCCCCGAGGCTTTCGAACGATGTCGGTGCGCCGAGCGGGGCGAGACTGGTGCGGTAATCTCCAAGCCTCGTCGGGTCGAAATAATAATTGAGATTGCCGGTAAACTTGCTTCGGTCGAGCTGCCCCGATGCGATCATTTTATAGACAGTGCGAACATCCGCTTCGCGGTCGCTCTCGTTCGTGAGTGCCGGCTCGGGCGAGTTGAGCACGATCTTTTCGATTCCGGATGTCAGGGTTCCGCTCGCTCCGCTGAAATCCGAATTGGTAAAGACGATGATGGCGTTCCTGGTGTCGGGGTAGACTGTATTCTGGGTGAGGAAACCGACGGCCTCTCCGCCATGATCGATCACGCGTCGCTCGCGCTCGTTGATGCTGTAGACGCCGAGCCCGTAACCGTTGGTTCTACCATCGCCTCGAAGGACGGGTGTTTCCTGCTCGAGCCAGTCGCGAGCCGGAATGAGTGACCGGTTCATTCGCGCGATATCCCATTTGGCAAGGTCTGCTGCGGTCATGGACAGCTCGCCGGCGGCATAAAGCCAGCCGCGCCCCGGTTGCCGCGCGACGCGCACCGGGCCGAGTGCGTTGCGTTCGTAGCCGGCAGGAAAGGCAGGCGTATTCGTGTCGTCCTGGTCGTGAACGCTCGTCATTCCGAGCGGGTCGAAGATCTTGCGATGAAGATAGGCGAGGAGCGGCTGCCCACTGACTTTTTCCGCGATCATTCCCGCGACAACATAGCCGGTGTTGCTGTACTGCCAGCGCGTTCCGGGCTGAAAGTCGAGTGGCTTTTTCGCCCATTTGTCGACGATGTGCTGCGGCGTCGTTGGCTGCTCCATGTCAATGAAAGAATAATCCTGAGGCCAGAAATCCTGCAGGCCGGATTCGTGCGAGAGAAGCTCGCGAATGGTGATCCTGTCACCTTCCGTGATGCCGGGAATGAACTTCGAGACAGGGTCGTCCAGGCTGAGCTTGCCCTCGTCGCGCAAAAGCAGGATCGCCATCGCCGTGAATTGCTTCGAGTTTGAGGCAATCTGGTAGGGCAGCTCGGGACTGGCCGAAAGCGCTTCGTTCGCCTTTCCGTAGGCCTTGTTGAGGACGAGCTTCCCGTCACTGACGATTGCAATCTCGGCCGACGGGACGCCCGTTTCGGAAAGGGTCTTCGTGACCAGCTGATCAACCTGGGAAACCTCCGAGGGCGTGAGCGGCCGGGCGGAAGCGGCGGAAGCGGCGAGCGCCAAGAGCGCGGCGGATATTCGGAGCATTCGAAGACCTTAGCCGCAAGACACCGCCAGTAAAGCGCTCAGAACCATGAAAACGGCGGTATTGCGGGCTTTTGACGCAGGATAATTGATGGAACGCGGCCGCCAAGCGGCCCGTTGAGCCGTCGCGAGGCGATTGAGAGCGGCGCCGCGGTCTCAATGAAGTGGTCGGGAGGATATTTCGTGAGACGACCGCTCTCTCTGCCCGCAAGGGCGCGAGAGTGTCTATAAAGAGTCGTAAGAGGGGATCGAAATGCCATTCTGCTCGCCATTGACCTCCTGTCGGCTAGCTCTCGCCAATTGGCGCTTTGCATCTAGGAAAAGGCAATAATGACGAGGAGACAGCCAGGCGGAATCGGATTGATCCTGACCGGCACTGCCGCGGGTCTGGCGATACTCTACTTCCTGCGCGGGATCCTCGTCCCATTCGTCATTGCCTTCGTATTCGCAGTGCTCGTCAACGCGCTGGTGCGTTTCATTCGAAGCCGCCGGCCGAAGGCTCCCGACTGGGCCGTGGCCGGCACTGCTGCGCTCGTCGTGATGCTGCTCGCCGGAGGCGGAATCTTCGTGATGGCACAGGGCATGGTGCAGATTGTCGCCCAGGGCCCGCAGCTTGCTGATCGCCTCGATCAGATCGTTCTGAACCTGGGCCATTCGCTGCATCTTCGCGAGGAAGTCCATCTGAGCACCATTGTCGGCAGCGTCAGCGTCCCGCACATCGCGGGCTCCGTGCTGTCGAGCCTTCAGGGCATCGCGACGGGTTTCCTGCTGATGGTCGTCTATTTCGGCTTCATGATCGCCGGGCGCGAGCGCGTCAGTCGAAAGATCGACAACGCGGTGGGTTCATCCGAGCGCGCCAAAACGATCAAGCAGGTTGTCGGCCGAGCGGCAGCGGACATCGAGACCTATGTGCTGGTGCAGACGATCACGGGACTGATGCTGACCACTTCGGCGCTCATCGTGATGACGATCGTGGGCCTTAGCAATGTGCTGTTCTGGACGGTGATCTTCTTCCTTCTCACCTTCATTCCCAATATCGGGATCACGATCGGATCGATCCTCCCCAGCCTCTTCGCCCTGGTCCAGTTCCCAACCTACTGGCAGGCGATTGCGATCTTCGCGGTCACGCAAGTCGCGGCGACGATCGTCGGCAATTTCATCTATCCGCGAATGCAGGCCGAAACGCAGAATATCGACCCAATCGTCACCTTGCTGGCGCTGTCTTTCTGGACGGTGCTGTGGGGGCTGGCGGGTGCATTCCTCGCTGTTCCTCTGACCCTCATGTCGATGATGGTCTTCGCGCAGTTCAAAGAGACGAAATGGGTCGCAGCTTTTCTGTCGAATGATGGCAAGCCGGACTTTCACAAGCATGGCGAAGATCGTTCCGCGCAGAAGAACGGCCGGAGGGGATCAGGCTGAACGATTGAGTCAGTCGGGGGAACAAAGTCGAGGACCTTGTGGTGGCACTGAGATTTCTAACCCCCTTCGCGTTCCTTGCGCTTCTTCCTCTTGGCGTCTGGCTGGGCGGCGCATGGACGTTCCTGGCCGCTGGAGCCACTCCGCTCTGTCTTGCGGGCCTCGATGCGGCGCTGGGTGTCGATCCGAGAACCCCTGACGAGACGGTGGTTCCGCGGTGGGTGCCCAGACTGTACCTTAGTTTGCAGCTCGCGATGAATGTCTTGGCTGCGGCGTGGGTGTCGAAATCCTCGACGAACTTGGTCGAATGGATTGGTTGTCTCGCATCGTGCGGCGTCACGACCGGAGTGTTTGGGTTTATTGCCGCCCACGAGATGATTCACAGTCCTGACCGACGCGAGCGCGCGCTCGGGCTGACCTTCCTGGCAAGTGTCCTCTACATGCATTTCAGGATCTCCCATGTGTACGGGCACCACAGGCGCGCTGGCACGTTCGACGATGCTGCGAGCGCTCGGCTTGGAGAGGGGCTTTACGCATTTCTGGCGCGCACCGTCGCCGGACAGTTCGACGAGGCCTGGAGATTCGAGGCGAAGCGCCTGCGGCGCATTGGCAAACGCGTGATCGGGCCTGGCAATCGAATGGTTTTCTATCTGGCGATCGAGGCCGCCTTCCTCTTGGCGCTCTTGGTGATTAGCGGCCGGGCGCTGTTCTTCGTCATCATGGTTGCTGTGATTGCGGTCTTTCTTCTCGAGGCCTTCAACTACATCGCCCATTACGGCCTAACCCGAACAAATGGACCGGACGGGCGCGCCGAGAAGCTCGCACCGCACCACTCGTGGAACAGCCGTCGGCGCATGAACAACGCGGCCTTGCTCAACATGGGGCGCCACTCGGACCATCATCGGCTCATGACCCGCTCATACGCGGACTTGGAGGAGATTCCTGGTGGCTCCCAGCTTCCGTCGGGCTATGCCGCAGCGCTGCTGACCGCACTCATTCCGCAATTATGGCACAAGACGATGGCTCCTCGCGCACAGGCGGTCATGGCGCGGCATGCGCCTCGCTAGGCCGGAACTCCATAAAGATCATGTTCGTCCGAATCCTCGACCCTGGCGCAGACGATATCGCCAGGTTTGAGGCCGCCTCCATCGCGAAGGTGAACCTCGCCGTCGATTTCAGGAGCGTCCGTTTTCGACCTGCCGGTTGCACCGCCGCTCTCGGGGTCGACCGCATCGATGAGGACGTCGATCGCCGAGCCGACCTTTTTCGCGAGTTTTTCAGCCGAGATGCGCGTGGATAGAGCCATGACGGCTTCGAAGCGCTCCTGCTTCACGTCGTCCGCGACCTGATCGTCCATCGATGTGGCGGGCGCGCCTTCCACCGCCTCGAACTTGAACGCTCCGACGCGGTCGAGCTGGGCTTCCTCAAGCCATGCAAGGAGATAGGCGAAATCTTCCTCGGTCTCACCGGGGAATCCGACGACGAAGGTTGAACGGATTGCAAGGTCCGGAACCAGCTCGCGCCAGGAACGGATCCGTTCCAAGACTTTCGAATCGTTGGCCGGGCGGCGCATGCGCCGGAGCACTGAAGGGCTCGCGTGCTGGAACGGGATGTCGAGGTAGGGCAGGACCAATCCCTCGGCCATCAGCGGGATCACATTGTTCACGTGCGGATAGGGATAGACATAGTGGAGCCGCACCCAGGCGCCGAGTTTGCCGAGCTCGTGCGCGAGGTCGGTCATATGGGCGCGAACCTCCCCGCCCTTCCACGGCCACGCCTTGTGGCGAAGGTCGACTCCATAGGCGCTGGTGTCCTGGCTGATGACCAGCAGCTCCTTGGTCCCGGCGGCGACGAGCTTCTCCGCTTCGCGCAAGACCGCGTCGGGCCGGCGGCTGACGAGATCGCCGCGAAGGTGCGGGATGATGCAGAAGGCGCAGCGGTGATTGCAGCCTTCTGAAATCTTCAAATAGCTGTAGTGGCGAGGCGTCAGCTTGAGGCCCGCCTCGGGAACCAGGTCGATGAAAGGGGAGGGGATTGGCGGCGCGGCTTCGTGAACCGCGGCGACGACTTCCTCATATTGCTGCGGCCCCGTAACCGCCAGCACCTCCGGAAAGCGCTCGCGGATGACGTCGGCCTCCTTGCCCATGCAGCCGGTGACGACCACTCGGCCGTTCTCGGCGATGGCTTCGCCGATCGCTTCGAGGCTCTCCTCCTTGGCGGAATCGAGAAAGCCGCAGGTGTTGACCAATACCACGTCGGCGCCGGCATAATCGGGCGACATGTCGTACCCATCGGCGCGAAGCTTGGTCATGATGCGCTCGCTGTCGACCAGGGCCTTGGGACAGCCAAGCGAGACCAGCCCGACACGCGGGGGCTTGGGGAGTGTTGTGAGGTTCATCGGAAGGGCCGCGCCAATATAGTGATTTTCACGCGAAAACTAGGCGGTAGCTCGTTATTCCGGCGAAATCGGGAATTGCGCCGCTCCTTGAATGAAGCGGGACCCGCCAGATCCGCGGGGGGTGACGATGGAAATGGCCACAGCTATGGCGCGGGCCGATAACACGAGGAACGAGGATCGGGCATGCGCATCGCGATGATTGGCACCGGCTATGTGGGGCTCGTCTCTGGCGCATGCTTCGCGGACTTCGGGCATCGCGTCTGCTGCATCGACAAGGACGGCGCGAAGATCGACGGTCTCAATGCCGGCGTGATGCCCATTTGGGAGCCTGGACTCGAGGCAATCGTCAAGGCGAACGTCGATCGGGGACGTCTCACCTTCTCGAAGGAGCTCGCCGACGGTGTGGAGACTGCAGAGGCGGTGTTCATCGCGGTCGGAACGCCGGCGCGCAGGGGAGATGGACATGCGGACCTCACCTTCGTCTTCGACGCGGTTCGCGAGCTCGCAAAGCTGATCAAGCCGGGGACGGTGGTGGTCACCAAGTCGACTGTCCCCGTCGGCACGGGTGACCGGATCGAGGAAATCCTTCGCGAGGAGGGAATGGCCGACACATCGGTCGCGTCCAATCCCGAGTTCCTTCGCGAAGGGGCGGCAATCGCCGACTTCAAGCACCCTGACCGCATAGTGGTGGGCGCCGAAGACGACCGCGCTCAGGAGGTTCTGAAGGAAATCTACAGGCCGCTGTTCCTCAACCGGGCTCCGATCCTGATCACCGGAAGGCGTACCGCTGAGTTGACCAAATATGCCGCCAACGCCTTCCTCGCGGTGAAGATCAGCTTCATCAACGAGATCGCCGACCTGTGCGAAGCGGTCGATGCGGACGTGCAGGACGTCGCCCGCGGCATTGGGCTCGACAATCGCATCGGACCCAAGTTCCTTCACGCAGGCCCCGGCTACGGCGGAAGCTGCTTTCCCAAGGACACGCTCGCGCTGCTGCAGACCGCGGACAAGTTCGGGGTCGACCAGCGGATCGTGCGGACGACGGTGGAGGTCAATGACGACCGCAAGGCCGGCATGGCCGAGCGGGTCGAACGGGCCATCGGCGGAGACTTGAAAGGCAAGCGGATCGCGGTCCTCGGCCTCGCCTTCAAGCCCAACACCGATGACATGCGCGACGCGCCCTCGATTCCGCTCATCAACGGACTGGTCGAACGGGGCGCCAGGGTCAGTTCGTTCGATCCGGTGGCGCGCGAGCAGGCGGAAAGGGTCTTGAAGGGAATCGAGTTCGCCGACGACGCCTACGAGGCTGCGGCAGACGCGGACGCGCTCGTGATCGTCACCGAGTGGGACGAATTTCGAGCGCTCGACCTTGAGAAGATCGCGGAATCGCTCCGCGGCAAGGTGCTCGTCGATCTTCGCAATGTCTACGATCGTCAGGAGGCGGAAGAAGCGGGACTCACCTATTTCGGCGTCGGACGGGGACGGCTCGAACGCACTTGAGCAAAAGGTGCGGTCTCGCGCATCGCGAGGAACAGTGGCAGAACGCAAATCGCGACGATCGCGATCATTGCGCCAGGGGCCATCGTCCAACCGGTGCGATCGACCAAGAACTGGGCGACCCAGGGCGTGAGGCCGCCAAAGATCGCCGTCGCCATCGTCGCACCGAGCGCGAGTCCGGTGATTCGAGCTTCTCCGTGAAACTGCTCTGCAGTCGCAACTGCCCCAACTGCGCTCACTCCGCCGGCAACCATCGCCAGGACAATCGAACCCAGGAGCGCCCGGTCCCTCGATCCGCTCGCCATCAGCGCAAACATCGTCATTGGCAGGATTGCGCTCGCGGCGCACAGAGCGATCAGGACGGGTCGGCGACCGACCCGATCAGACCACCATCCGACCAACGGGGTAACCAGGATGACGGCTGCGGCCGCGATCGTCGAGAGCCACAGGGCCGATCGTTCGCCGAGCGCTCCTTTTGATGTGAGAAACGCCGGGACATAGGTGATCCCGACGTAATAAGTGATCGATCCAAGCGCCGAAATCGAAAAGCCCCGGGCGATTCCCGCTCGGTGATGCTTGAGGGCGTAGGCAAGCGGTTCGGACGGAACCGAGCCCTCTTTCTGCTGCCGGCGGAATTCCGGCGATTCGTGCATTGTCGAACGCGCGACCCAGACGCTCGCCGCGAGCGCCGAGCCGACGAGGAACGGGATGCGCCAGCCCCAGGTCTCGAGCTCCGAGCGAACAGTGAGGCTAACCGTGACGGCTGCGATTGCGACAGCGAGCAACGCCCCGATCTCACTGGCAGCCGAAGCCGAAGACGTGATCAGGCCGCGCCGGCGTGCCGGCGCGCCTTCGAGGAGATAGGCGACGACGCCCGTATATTCGCCGCCTACGGCGAAACCCATTACGCATCGGAGCAGCAAGAGCAGCCATCCGGCCGCAGGGCCGACGGCGGCTCGAGTGGGCAGCAATGCAGTTGCCAGCATCGCGGCCGTCATCATTGCTACCGACATCAGCATCATTCGCCGGCGGCCGGTACGATCGCCGATATGGCTGAAAAATAGAGCGCCAAGCGGGCGCATCAGATAGGCGATCGCAAATCCTCCCAGTGTGAGGAGGAGCGAATTGGCGCCGCCGCCGTAGAATACGCGCGACAGGACCGTCGCGAAATAGAGATAGAGCGTGAAGTCATACCATTCGACGATCGTCGAAAATGCGGCGACGCCAAGCGATCGGGCCGGCAGGACGGAGGCGGGTGCAGGATCCATTTTGATTCAATGCACAGTGGCAGACTGCAGACGGACTGTCGTCATTTCAGCGAATGGCAATCTTGGAGGTCTCCGGGCGTGCGTCAGCTCCGAGTCCTCGGCGCGAGCTCATCGAGGTGGAGGAGCAGGTCGGCGGGATCCTCGAATACCCGCATCGCTCCAGCTCGCTCGAGCTCGTCCTCGCCATAGCCGCCTGAGAGAAGCCCGATCCCGAGCGCTCCGCAGCGCGCCGCGGCATACATGTCCCAGATGCTGTCACCAATGACGTAGGAGCCCTTCGTTGTTGTGCCGAGCCGGCGTGCGGCTTCAACGAACAAGTCCGGGTCGGGCTTGGCGTAGCGGACGTCGTCGCGAGTCACGACGGTCGCGGCTTCAGGATCAACGCCGAGGCTCGAGAGGTTCGTTTGGGCGGTGGACATTCTTCCACTGGTTGCGATGGCCCAGGGCAATTGCTGCTTCGTCAGTTCCTGAAGCAGCTCGACCGCTCCTGGCAAAGGCGGGACGTTCGTCGAGAGTTCGCGGAAGAGTTCGGCGTGCCTGTCGCGGAGGCGCTTCAAGGTTGCCTCGTCGATCGGGCGCCCGAGCTCGCGCTCGAGCTGCGCCGTGAACAGGCCGCCGCTCATTCCGATCTTTCGGTGGATCCGCCAAACGGAAAGATCCAGCCCGTTTTCGTGGAGTGCGACGTGCCAGGCTCGGACATGGTTGTAGACGCTGTCGACCAGAGTCCCGTCGAGATCGAACAAGAATGCGACTGGAGATGTCATCGCGTCACGAATAGCACAGCCTCGCATCCGTTCCCTCGCAGCGCGGCGGGATCAAAAGGCAGACTGGCCCCGATCTTGGATTTCCTCGTTTTTTCGCGACTTCGACCGGCGATTTTGGAGAAATCGGAAGTTTTGCGCGCGACGGGAAGCGGGTGACCACATTCGCCAGGACACTAAACCGAATATAAACCACGAGCGCATACTGCTGTCCCTTGTACGTGGGGACGTTACGAAGTGGACAGTATCAGGCGCATTCTCAGATCCGGGGGAGCTTCTCCCCAGGAGGAGACGCGCCCGGAAGCCGGGCGGGCCGAAGCTCTGCTCGAGGAGTTCGAGAGCAGCGGCAAGGGCTGGTTCTGGGAAAGTTCGAGGGACGGAACCCTCACTTATATCAGCGAGAGCGTCGCAAAGGCGCTCGGACGCGAACCCGGCGATCTTGCCGGCCGAGCCTTTACCGACCTCATTTCGACTGAAACAACGGATGGAAGCGCAACGTCGGAACGGACTTTGGGCTTCTACCTTTCGTCGCACGTTGCGTTCCAGGATCTGATCGTCCGAGCGAAGACGAAGAATGAGATCTGGTGGTCGATTACCGGTCGCCCGGTTCATGACGAGGTGGGTCGCTTCTTCGGCTTTCGCGGCTTCGCGTCGGACCTTACCAAGATGCGTCAGTCGGAAGTTGAGCTCGACCGCCTTGCAAAACAGGATTCGCTGACGGGCCTTGCCAACCGCGAGGCGCTCAGGCGGGCTCTTGACGATGCGCTCGTTGGGGCGGTTCGAAGAAAGCACCGCTGTTCGATATTCCTGCTGGACCTCGACCGCTTCAAGGCGGTCAACGATACTCTGGGACATCCCGCCGGCGACACGCTCCTGCGGCTGGTGTCGCTGCGACTGCGCGATGTGATCGGCGACCTCGGGCAAGTTGGGCGCCTCGGCGGCGACGAGTTCGAGATCGTTCTTCCAGCAACATCGTCGAAGGACGAGCTTTCAGGCCTGGCGCAGGGCATCATCGACAGCCTGTCGAGGCCTTACACGATCAACGGAACGGTGGTTTCAATCGGTGCTTCGGTCGGGATCGTGACTTCGGACTATGATGATCGCACGTCCGATGACCTCATGCGCGACGCCGACCTCGCCCTTTACGCCGCCAAGGCCGCCGGCAAGGGCTGTTACCGCTTCTTTGCCCCGGAAATGCATGAGACGGCCCGGGAACGGCAGCTCATGGAGTCCGACCTTCGAGTAGCGCTCGAGAAGGACCAGCTGCAGGTGGTGTTCCAGCCATGCGTGGACGCGTCTAGCGAAGAAGTAACCGGCTTCGAGGCGCTCCTTCGCTGGCATCATCCAGAACATGGGATGATCAGTCCCGCGGTGTTCATTCCGCTCGCCGAGGAGATCGGATTTATCAACGAGATCGGCGATTGGGTTCTTCGAACGGCTTGCGCCGAAGCTGCCAGATGGCCGGAGCACACGACGGTCGCGGTGAATCTCTCTCCGGTGCAGTTCAAGCTTCGATCGCTTCCCGCGACCATCAGCGCGGCGCTCGGCGAGACCGCGCTTCCGGCAAAACGGCTCGAGCTCGAGATTACCGAGGGCGTGTTCCTCAGCAACGACGAGCACGTCCACGAGATGATCCGGAGCCTCAAGAATATCGGCGTGAAGCTCGCGCTCGACGACTTTGGTACCGGCTATTCGAGCCTCAGCTACCTTCAGCGCGTGCCATTCGACAAGATCAAGATCGATCAGAGCTTCGTGCGCGGTGCTTCCGATCCCGAGAGTCGCAACGCTGCTCTGATCCGGGCGATGGTCGGGCTTGCTTCAGACCTCAAGATGCAGACCACCGCAGAAGGCGTGGAGACTCAGGACGAGCTGGTTCTGATCCGCGAACTCGGCTGTTCGCTGGTTCAGGGGTACATCTTTGGCAAGCCGATGCCCGCGGAGGAAGCTTTCGAGCTCGCGAAGAAGGGAGCCTCGGTTCGGCCCGATTCCCATCTTGCGGCGCGCGAGACTCGCATCCGCATAATCAGGGCAGCGCTTCTCCACTATGCCGGTGACGTGAAGGGCGCTCGTTTGCGCAACATCTCGAGTGGCGGCGCGCTGGTCGAATGCCGCGAACCCTTGCCGGTCGGAGCCCAGATCCAGCTGGATTTCGCGGCCGGCGGTCTCATCGATGCGGAGGTCCGCTGGACCAAAGGGACGCAGTTCGGAGTGCAGTTCCGGGAGAAATTCAATCTGAAGCTTCTTCAGATCGCGGCAAAGCCGGCGGTGAGGTCCCCGGCCGTGATGGCGCCGAGCTATCTTGCCGCCAGGGACGAGGCGATCGGCGACGAATAAGAAGCCTCACGACAAGCGCGTTCACTCTTTGGGGTGATGAGGCCGTGAAGCTTGAGGCTTGCCTCGCCGACCGATCCGTGATTGCTTAGGTCTTCCAGGCGGGGATCGAGATGAAGCTCGCTGTCGGAATTGCGATATTCATTTGGCTGCTTTGCGGACTGGCCGGGGATTGGATTCTCGAGGGCCGCGACGACCTTCATTTCAAGACCATCATTTATGGGCCGATCACTCTGGCCGATGCGCTCAACGAGCATCCGATAAGCTATCCGGGGCCGGACTGAGTTCTGGGCCTTAGCTGATCGACCGGTTTCAACCATCCTGTTCGCTTCCGCCCCGCTGGGGGCTGGCCGAATGCGGCGATGGTATTCGGGCTCATCTCGGGCTCCTACACACCGGGCAAACCCGTATGCGGTGGCTCAGGCATCGATCTCTTGTTCATCGATTGCAGAAGCCCTCGATTGAATGAACTCGAACCGCATCGAGGGGTCACGGCCCATCAGCCGCTCGACCAGATCCTTGATCGGCTGACGGTCTTCGTACTGGCTTGGGAGCGTGATTTTAATTAGCGATCGGCTCGCGGGATCCATCGTCGTCTCCTTGAGCTGACCCGGGTTCATCTCGCCAAGTCCCTTGAACCGGCTGACTTCGACCTTCTTGCCTTTGAACTCCGATGCCTCGAGCTCCGCACGGTGGGCGTCGTCACGGGCGTAGAGCGTCTTTGCGCCGGCCGTGAGACGATAGAGAGGCGGCTGCGCGAGAAAGAGGTGTCCCCGGCGAACCAGCTCCGGCATTTCCTGAAAGAAGAAGGTCATGAGCAGGGTTGCGATGTGGGCGCCATCGACGTCGGCGTCGGTCATGATGATCACGCGCTCGTAGCGCAGGACCTCCTCGTTCCACTTGTCGCGAATGCCGCAACCCAGCGCCTGGATGAGGTCGGCGATTTCATTGTTCGCACGGATCTTGTCGGCGGAAGCTGACGCGACGTTGAGGATCTTTCCGCGAATTGGCAGGATTGCTTGCGTCTTGCGGTCCCGCGCCTGCTTCGCGGAGCCGCCAGCGCTGTCGCCTTCCACGATGAAGATCTCGGTCCCTTTCGGATCATCGTTGGCGCAGTCGGTGAGCTTGCCGGGCAAGCGGAGCTTGCGCGCAGAGGTCGCGGTCTTGCGCTGCACCTCGCGTTCCGCTCGGCGGCGTAGGCGTTCCTCCATTCGCTCGACGATTGAGCCGAGGAGCGCACGGCCGCGGTCCATATTGTCTGCGAGATAATGGTCGAAATGATCGCGCACCGCGGCCTCGACAAAGCGCGCCGCCTCGAGAGATGTGAGCCGGTCCTTGGTCTGGCTCTGGAAATGCGGATTGCGAATGAAGACGCTGAGCATCAGCTCGACGCCGTTGAAGACATCGTCAGCAGTGATGTCCTTGGCCTTCTTGTTGCCGACAAGCTCGCCGAAGGAACGAATGCCCTTGGTCAGCGCGGCTCGAAGACCCGCCTCGTGGGTGCCACCGTCGGGCGTTGGAATGGTATTGCAGTAATAGCTTTCGCTGCCGTCGGAATACAGTGGCCACGCGACCGCCCATTCTGCGCTGCCCTGGTCGTTGGTGAAGTCCTGCCGCCCGGTAAAGGACTGGTTGGTGACCGTTGGCCGCTCTCCGATCTGCTCGGCGAGATGGTCGGCAAGACCTCCGGGGAACTGGAAAACGGCCTGTTCGGGAACTTCGGGTCCCGAGAGTGACGGATCGCAGCGCCAGCGGATTTCGACGCCGGCGAACAGATAGGCTTTCGAGCGGGCGAGCTTGTAGAGGCGCTCGGGCGCGAACTTGGCCTCCGCGCCGAAGATTTCAGGGTCGGGCATGAAACTCACGGTTGTCCCGCGGCGGTTTGGAGCTGCGCCCACTTCGATCAGCTTCGAGGTCGGTTGTCCCCTCGAGAAGGCCTGGCGGTAGAGGATCTTTTCGCGCGCGACCTCGATCGTTGTTTCGGTCGAAAGCGCATTCACGACGCTGACACCCACGCCGTGCAGGCCCCCGGAGGTCGAATAGGCCTTGCCCTCGAACTTGCCGCCCGAGTGGAGGGTGGTCATGATCACTTCGAGCGCGGACTTGCCAGGATATTTGGGGTGCTCCTCGACCGGGATTCCGCGACCGTTGTCGCTGACCGTCAGACGATTGCCGATCTCGAGGGTGACCTCGATCCGCGACGCGAAACCCGCGACCGCCTCGTCCATCGCATTGTCGATGACCTCGGCGGCAAGGTGGTGGAGCGCTCGCGCGTCGGTCCCGCCGATGTACATGCCCGGACGGCGCCGAACGGGCTCGAGGCCTTCCAGGACCTCGATCGCGGAAGCGTCGTAATTGTCGGACTTCGCGGCAGCGGAAGACGAAAACAGATCGGCCATTTGGCTTTAGCTATATGAGCCCGCGAGTCTCGGCGGCAAGGTCGCACGGCCAATCGGCTGTGGATTATCGTTTCCAGGGCAAGAGACGGCCGCGGGACCCGCCAATTGCGCTCAACGCGGCTTAGCGAACCCGGGGGCCACCGAAGGGAAGGGGGGGCGGCGGCCGGCGGTCGCGGCGGGGAAGCTGAGCCTGGTAGGCCACTCCGCAATGCTCGACGCAATAGGGAAAACCCGGGTTTGCGGGCTCTCCGCAGAAATAGAAATCGGGCTCGCCCGGGTGTCCGATCGGCCACTTGCAGATGCGATCGTTGAGTTCGAGCAGACTGGTCTTGTCAGCGACCTCGGGGCTCGGCTTGGCCGGAACCAGTCGGCGAGGGGGCGCCGGCGGTATCGGAGCCTGCTGTTCGCCAGGACCCTGGCGGATAAAACCTCCCGGACCGATCGATCGATACTGCATTTCCTGCGGGCTGAGGCGCTGCGCCGGAGCTGCCGGCTGCGCTGCCGCAGCGCCGGGGACAGCCTTGGTCCCTTCGGCCTTCGACGGCTTGGTCGCGGCCGAAGCTGCGGGAGCCGGAGCAGCCTTCTTCACTTCCTTTTCCTCGCCCGGCTTAACCGGGGAGGGGCGCTGCTCAAGTCCGAGGCGGTGCGCCTTTCCGATCACCGCGTTGCGACTAACTCCGCCCAGCTCGTCCGCGATCTGACTGGCCGTGGCGCCTTCGTGCCACATCTTCTTCAGCCGCTCGATACGCTCTTCGGTCCAGGACATCTCTAAATCCGCTCCAATTCCTTGCGGCGCGCGACTTCACCGGATACGCGCGGCGCCGTGAACGACCATTCCATCAACGACCCGAGCGCACGGTGGGTGCGCTTCGCACCGGGAAGTCCAGTGCTGAGGGGCGTCAATTGGGGAGGCCTTAAGACCCTTTATATCAAGGAGGTCAGGCGGTTCTTCAAGGTCCAGATGCAGACGGTCTGGGCGCCGGCGATTACGACCCTTCTTTATCTTGCGATTTTCACGGTCGCCCTTGGCAGGGCGGGGCGACAGGTCTTGGGCGTTCCGTTCGCGAATTTTATTGCTCCGGGTCTCATCGTCATGGCGATGATGCAAAATGCCTTCGCGAATTCGAGTTTTTCGCTTTTGGTAGGCAAGATCCAGGGCAATATCGTCGATTATCTGATGCCGCCGCTCTCGACAGGCGAGCTGATCGCCGGACTGGTCGGAGCAGCGGTAACAAGGGCATTTCTAGTCGGCGGCGCGGTGTGGTTCGCAATGCTGCTCTGGCCCGGAGTGTCGGTCGGAATCCATCGAGCTGAACTGGTTTTCTGGTTCGGCTTGATGGGCGCGCTTCTGCTTTCGTTTCTCGGGCTGCTGACCTCGCTCTGGGCCGAGAAGTTCGATCATGCGGCGGCGGTCACGAACTTCGTCGTTACGCCCTTGTCGCTTCTCAGCGGCACCTTCTATTCCGTCCGCCAACTCGCGCCGACTTTTCAGAAGATCAGCCATGCGAACCCATTCTTCTACGTCATCTCGGGATTTCGCGCGGGGTTCCTCGGGGTCAGCGATTCGCCGCTCTGGATCGGGGGTGCGGGTTTGCTCGCACTCAATCTCTTGCTCTGGGCACTTTGCTACGCGCTTTTGAAAAGTGGCTGGAGGATCAAAGCCTAGGGTTCTTCGCCCGATGGACGTTTACCAATTTGAACAGTTCATAACGGGTACGTTCAGAACCGCCTCAAACGAACAGGGGCAAAAGCGAGCGCATCAATCGCTCAAAGGAGAGAACAGATGCGCAAGTTCGTAATCCCGGCTTTTGCCGCTGCGTCGATTTTGGGAGCTGCAGCACCGGCCCAAGCGCAATGGGGACCGCCCGCCTACAGTTACCGGCCCTATAATTACGGCTCCGGCTTCAATGGTTCCGACTTTGCTCGCTCGATGCAGGACCGAGTCGAGCGGATCCGCGGAGATATTCGCGCGATGCAGGATCGAAGGGTTCTTTCCTGGAGCGAGGCCCGTTCGCTCGATCATGAGGCGAGCAAGGTTCAGGACCGCATCTTTCGGGCATCGCGCAACGGCATCCAGCCCGGCGAGGCGAGGCGGCTCGAAAATGACATCCGAAAGCTGGAATACCGGGTCTCGCGCGAAGCGAACGACCGGAACAATCGACCGGACTATCGCCGCTACTGACGCCCGAGAGAGACAAAATGAGGCGCTCGGGAGAGATCCCGGGCGTCTTTTCATTTTCGGGGAGCTCTCGCTATAGCAAGCGCATCCAAACAAGGGAGCCAGTCGCAAATGGCCATCACGCCGCTCATGCCCGTTTATGCCCGTTCGCCAGTGCGGCCGGTTCGGGGCGAAGGGGTCTATCTCTACGGCGAGCAGGGCGAGCGCTATCTCGACTTCGCCGCGGGCATCGCGGTCAATTTGCTCGGGCATGGCCATCCGCACCTGACCAAGAAGCTGCAGGAGCAGGCGGCCACGCTCATTCATGTGTCGAATCTCTATGGTTCGCCGCAAGGTGAAGCCTTGGCTCAGCGACTGGTGGACCTCACATTTGCGGACACGGTCTTTTTCACCAATTCGGGCGCGGAAGCCGTCGAATGCGCGATCAAGACCGCGCGGCGCTACCATTTTGCCAAGGGCAACCCCGGCAAGCACAATCTGATCACTTTTTCGAACGCCTTTCACGGTCGGACGATGGCGACGATCAGCGCGACCGATCAGGCGAAGCTTCGCGACGGATTTGCGCCGCTTCTCACTGGCTTCACAGTGGTGAACTTCAATGACCTCGACGCGGCGCTGGCGGCCATCGACGAGAATACGGCGGGCTTCCTGCTCGAGCCGATCCAGGGCGAGGGCGGAATCCGGCCCGCAACTCACGAGTTTCTTTCGGGCCTTCGCGCCGCCTGCGACGAACATGACCTCATGCTCGTATTCGACGAAGTTCAATGCGGTGTGGCTCGGACAGGCTGCCTCTATGCCTACCAATATTATGACGTTCCGCCGGACATCATGGCCTCTGCGAAGGGCATTGGCGGCGGCTTTCCGATGGGCGCCTGCCTGGCAACGGAAAAGGCGGCCGCCGGAATGGTGATCGGTACGCACGGTTCGACCTTCGGCGGCAATCCGTTCGCAATGGCGGCCGGACAGGCAGTCCTGGATATCGTCGCGAATGACGAGTTTCTAGCCGAGGTTCGACAGAAGGGAGAGCGGCTTCGCTCCGCGCTCGAGCAGATGATCCCGAACCACGATCACCTTTTCGACAGCGTCCGAGGCGTCGGGTTGATGCTCGGGGTAAAGCTGAAGAGCGACAGCCGTGCCTTTGTGAATTATCTCCGAACCAAGGGTCTGCTGACAGTCGCAGCCGGAGAGAATGTCATGCGTGTCCTTCCGCCGCTGACGATCGAAGAGAGTCATATCCGCGAATTCGTCGACACGCTTTCGGCGGCAGCTGCGGAATATGAGGTGCCAGCCGCAGCCGCTTGATCGCGGTTGAGCGGGCTCGAAGCTCTTCCTATCTAAGTTCCATGCCTCCAGCTCAGCTCAATATCGACGTCGCGCTTGGCGTCGCGATCCCGTCCCATAACGCACGAGGGCGGATCGCGCGGCTGAGTTCGGTTGTCGATGGCATCCTTGGCAGTCACAATTATCCGCCGGTCATCGAGACGCTGCTTGCCCAGGCTCTGACCCTGACTGCGCTGCTCGGCTCCTTGCTCAAGGAACCGCAAGGTCAGCTTACGCTTCAGGCGCAGACCGAGGGCGGAGTGATTGACCTGATGGTCTGCGATTATCTCGCCGGCGAGCTTCGCGGCTATGTTCGCCACGATTCCCATCGCGTCGAAGCCCTGTCCGAAGAACCGTCGCTCGAGGAGCTATTCGGCAAAGGATATCTCGCGATTACGTTCGACCAGCCGGTCTCCGACGAGCGTTACCAGGGGATCGTGCCGCTCGAGGGCAAGAATCTTGGCGACGCGGCGCAGAGTTATTTCGCCCAGTCGGAGCAAATTCCCAGTCTGGTTCGGCTCGCCGCGGAAAAGCGCGGCGAGCACTGGTTTGCGGGTGGTCTCCTGCTCCAGCACCTTCCCGAGGGCGAAGAGGGACGCGAGCGGCTGCACACTCGGCTCGATCATCCCGACTGGCCTCACGTCGCGATTCTTGGCGGTTCGATCAAGGCCGGCGAGCTGACCGATCCCGAGCTTCCGCTCGACGATCTCATCTGGCGCTTGTTTCATGAAGAGGACGAAGTTCGAACGCTTGGGGCGATCGAGCTGAGGCGCGGCTGCCGCTGTGATCCGGCTTACGTTCGCTCGGTTATCGCCCGCTTTCCGGCCGATGAGCGCGAGGCGATGGTCGGCGAGAACGGAATGATTACCGTCGACTGCGCTTTTTGCTCCTCTAGCTTTGCGATCGAGCCGAGCGAACTTGGGGCTTAATGTCGGCTTACCGTCATTTCATTTTTATCCGTTTACGCGCGCATGCTAAACAGCAGTTGATGCGCCGCCCGGTGATTCTTGCCTTGGGGGTTGCCCTGCTACCCGCGGCCTTGGCCGCATCGCAGCCCCCTGCGCTTGCAAATGTGAACGGAGGTCTGTGGGAAATTACTGGCGCTCCAGGCAGTCAAAGGCCGATTCGGCAATGCGTGGCCGACATCTTGGCTCTCGCCCAGTTTGAGCATCGTGGACAGAATTGCTCGCGCAACGTTCTCAGCAGCGGCCAGGGTTCGGCCCGGATTGATTACAAATGTGGCTCGGCGGGGTTCGGCCAGTCGCAGGTCGACGTGATCACTCCGCGCTCACTCCGGATCAGCACACAGGGAATCTCCGACCAACTGCCGTTCAACTATGTGCTCCAGGCCCATCGTGTCGGCGATTGCGAGAAAAGTTCTTCATCGCCGCACCATTAAGGCGCCGTTTAACCATTCTGCGGTACCGACAGGTCGTGCCGGATTTGGCACGCTTTCCTCCCATCGGGTGCAAGCCCGATACCTGGGCCGCCGTCCCTTCGGATCGGCGGCCCTTCTTTTGCCGCAACCCAGCGCCTAAGTGCGCGTCGTGAAAACGGCGGTCGTCCTTCTTTCCGGTGGTTTGGACTCGATGGTCTGCCTCGCAATTGCCCGTGAGCGCCGCTATTCGGCGGTCGCACTCACAATCGATTACAATCAGCGCCACCGGGCCGAACTCGAGTCCGCTCGGACCATCGCCGCCCGGCTCGCGGATCGCCATGTCGTGCTTCCGCTCGATCTTCGAACGTTCGGGGGATCGGCGCTGACCGGCGACATCGCGGTGCCAAAGGATGGGATCGGCGAGGGAATTCCGGTGACCTACGTGCCGGCGCGCAACACGATTTTCCTCAGTCTTGCCCTCGGACTGGCGGAGGCCATCGGAGCACAGGATATCTTTATCGGAGTGAATGCGCTCGACTATTCGGGATATCCAGACTGCCGGCCCGAGTTTGTCGCCGAATTTCAGCGATTGGCGAACCTTGCGACCAAGGCAGGGGTGCAAGGCAAGGGGTTTTCAATCCACGCGCCTCTCCAGCACATGACCAAAGCGGAGATTGCCAAGGAAGCCAATCGGCTCGAACTCGATGTCGGCCTTAGCCACAGCTGCTACGATCCGCTCCCCAACGGCCATCACTGCGGCCGCTGCGACGCGTGCCGGCTTCGAGCGAAGGGTTTTGAGGAAGCAGGCCTCAGGGACCCGACGGTTTACGCGTGAGCTACGCAGTCAAAGAATGCTTTTTAACGCTCCAGGGTGAGGGCGCTCAGTCTGGCAGCCGGGCGGTGTTCCTGCGATTTGCGGGCTGTAATCTGTGGTCCGGGCGAGAGCAGGACCGGTCCGGTGCCGAATGCACCTTCTGTGATACTGATTTCGTCGGCACTGACGGAGAGGGAGGCGGCAAGTTCGCAAGCCCGGACGAGCTTGCCGAACATGTCGAACGGCTGTGGGGTGAAGGAAGTCAACGAAGACTTGTCGTGGTCACCGGCGGGGAACCCATGCTCCAGCTCGATTCTGTTCTGATCGATGCTCTGCATGCTCGTGGGTTTAGGGTCGCCGCAGAGACCAACGGCACGCTCAAGGCTGCCGATGGCTTGGACTGGGTCTGCGTAAGTCCAAAGGCAGGGACGAACATCGTCCAGCGTTCAGGCGATGAGCTGAAGCTGGTCTGGCCTCAGGAGGGCATAGATCCGGCCGAGCTCGAGCTTTGGTCGTTTGACCATTTTCTCGTGCAGCCGATGGACTGCGAAAAGCGCCAGGCAGCGATTGAAGCTGCCGTCCGGCTGGCGATGGATCGGCCGAAATGGCGTCTAACGCTTCAGGCGCACAAACTCCTCGGCCTGCCGTAAATCACTCCGCCGAGTTGGCGGTAACATTCGAAGTCGTGTTGCCGGTGCTGTTTTCGTTCGGAGTGGCAGCGCTCGTGCTGGCCCGGGTAGAATGTTTGGGGACGGGCATGGTTGGAGAGCCCATGCTCCCGGCATTTGCGACATTCACGCTCCCAATGTCGTTGACATCCGATTCGCCGGCCATGTTGGCCGCATCTCCGGTTACAGCGTCGATGGCCGTTACGTCGTTCGAAACGATGTTCTCGGCGGTGAGATTCTCGTCGACGTTCTGGCTGTTATCGGTCTGGTCGCTCTTGGAGCAGGCGGCGAGAACGAGGGCACCGGCAATCAGGATCAGCGCGCGCATCAAAAACTCCAGAAGCAAAAAAAGAGGCTGCCGGCGTTACCGGCAGCCTCTTGAAAAGCCAACGCCCCCGCTAACCGGGGGCGTCTGACGATTACATCGCGTTGTTGGTCGTCGAGGTCGACGTGTTCGTCGTCGAGGTCGAATTCGTCGTCGCGTTCATGTCCGTTGCGTTCATGTCCGTTGCGTTCATGTCCGTCGCGTTCATGTCCGTCGCGTTCATGTCGGTCGTCGTGAGGTTCTCATCGACGTTCATAGTGTTGTTGGCGTTTTCGTTGCTGCTGCAAGCCGCAACCGCCAGGGCCGCGCCAGCGACCAGGATAAGAGCACGCATTCAAGACTCCCTATTTATTGCGATCTGCTAGGGTCACCCCAGGCGCAAATCGCGCGAACCATAGTCTGAAGCAGGAGCATCCTTCAAGACTCTTTGCACGCCCGTTCCAAACTCTTGAGAAACGGCAAGAAACTCCTCTTCAAGGCGGGATCAACACCCGTAAGGGGCATTTGTTTCCCGAGTTCGGCGAGGCTGGTGACCCCAAAATCGGCGATCCCGCACGGAACGATGCCGTTAAAATGCGAGAGATCGGGAGCGACATTGATTGCAAATCCGTGGAGCGTAACCCAGCGCTTCACGCGAACTCCGAGCGCACCGATTTTCGCTTCATCCGAGCCCTCCCCGACCCAGATTCCAATCCGTCCTGGCGCCCGATGGGCTTTGATCCCGAGGTCACCAAGAGCATCGATCATCCATCCCTCGAGCGAATGGACGAAGCACCGTATGTCCTTTCCGCGCTTTTCGAGATCCAGCATTACATAACCGACGCGCTGGCCGGGGCCGTGATAGGTGTAGCGACCTCCTCGTCCCGCCTCGTAAACCGGCAAATCCAGCGGATTGAACAGTTCCGACGGGTCGGCACTTGTGCCGGCGGTGAAGAGGGGCGGGTGCTCGAGCAGCCAGATGCATTCAGAAGCCGTCCCCTTGCGGATCGCCGCGGCCCGCTCTTCCATTAGACGGAGCGCCTCTTCGTAGACGACAGGAGCGTCGCTCACCCGCCATTCGATATCGTCATCTTTGTTCATCGCGGTGACGCTGAAATGGGCCCGGCGTTAATCAGGAGCAAGCGCCGTTGCGCGATCGGCTACGCGTCCGCATAAGACCAGCCCGAAACCCACGGGGGATTTGAATGCCCAAACTATCGCTTTCTCGTGCCTGGGAGGAGAGCATGGCGGTTCTCGCCCGCGACGGCCGTCTGTTCGTCGCGGTTGCGCTTGCCCTGTTCGTGCTTCCTGGACTGGTGCTCGATGTCAGCACACCCGACGTTGCCTCCGGGCAGCTTCCGGCAGCAGGACCATGGATTGCGATCGGGATTGTCGCCCTCCTCATCTGGCTCGTCGGACAATTGGCGGTGATCCGCCTCGCGATGGAGCCACATGTCGCCGTCGGGGAGGCGATCATGCACGGCCTGAAGCGGCTCATTCCCTACGTCCTTTCCGCATTCCTGTGGCTTGTCCCTATTCTGATCATTGGGTCGGTTCTTTCCGAATTCCTCAAGGCCAATCGCGACCACCCCTCGATCGCGGTCGCAGTCGCGCTCATTGTCCTTGTCGTGGCCGCGACATTCCTTGCGGTCCGGCTTTTGCTGTCCTCCGCGGTCGCAAGTGCGGAAGAGCTTGGCCCAGTGAAGATCCTCCGCCGAAGCTGGAACCTAACTGGCGGCAATTGGTGGCGCTTGTTCGCTTTCATCCTTCTCTTTTGGATCGGTGCCTTGTGCCTGCTCTGGGCAGTCGAGAGCGTCGCCGGGGTGGTTGTGCGCCTCGCTGTCGACGATTCCGGGCCGCGGTCCCTCGGCGGACTTCTTGTTTCGATCATCAGGCAGCTGATCAGTGCGTTTCTTTCCGTGGGCTGTTTCGTGATGCTGGCGCGGATCTACGTCCAGCTCACCGGGGCCAGTGCGGCTCAGGCCAGTGTTCCGACCAGCGGGACCTGAGGAGCACAGTCTCTTGGAAGGATGCCAAGCAGACGCGGGTCGGGGAAGCGCTCGATCGCACGTTTGTAGGGCTCAAAGCCGGCGCGACGATAAGCAGAAAGTGCCGCCGGATGATCGAGCGAGCAGGTGTGAACGTGAACGCGTCCGACGTCCTCGCGCCAGGCCCGACTGACCGCCTCGGCAAGCAGCCAGCGACCGTGCCCGAGGCCCGAGAGACCGGAGATCAGGCCAACGAAGGCGAGCTCGCACTGACCCGGCTCGCGGAAATCGAGCTCGAGCATTCCGACGTCACGCCCATTTCCATCGCGAACCGCATAGAGCTCGACACCGGGATCATTGAGGATCGCGGCGAGCTTTTCATCATCGAGCATCAGCCTCGAGAACCACAGCCAGGGTGCACCAACGAGATAGAATAATGCCCGGTATCCCTCCGGAGTGGGCTTGGCGACTCGCTGCAGATCGAGAGTTGAGGCAGGGACCTCGCCTGCACTCGGAGCGCGCATTTCGAGGTAAGTGACGACGGCGGCCAATTCACCGTCGGCGACGGGTTCGAGGCTCATTTTCTCAATTCCACTTTGCGAGCGGCGGAAGACTCATGAGGATTGCGTCCGTGTTGCCGCCCGTCTTCAATCCGAACAGCGTCCCGCGGTCATAAAGGAGGTTGAACTCGACGTAGCGTCCCCGGAACTCGAGAAGACGTTCCATGTCGTCCTCGGTAAACGCCGTCATCATTCGTTTCCGGACAAGCTGGGGCACGATATCGAGGAACGCCTCGCCGACGTCTTTCGTGAACTCGAAATGCGGCTCGAAATGGTCCTCGAGATAATCGTAGAAAATGCCGCCGACGCCGCGTGAGACGCTGCGGTGCGGAAGCCAGAAATATTCATCGGCCCATTTCGAAAAGCGCGGATAGAATGTGGGATCGTGAGCGGCGCAGGCTGCCCGAAAACGTGCGTGGAATGCTTCTGTGTCATCCTCGTAGGGGATTGCCGGGTTGAGATCCGCCCCGCCGCCGAACCAGCGCTTGGTTGTCGTGAGGAAGCGCGTGTTCATGTGAACTGCTGGCACATGCGGATTGACCATGTGGGCGACGAGGCTGATTCCGGTCGCGAAAAAGTGCGGGTCCTTCGCTGCGCCCGGGATGCTGTTTGCAAACTCGGGGCTGAACTCACCTCCGACCGTCGAGACATTCACTCCGACCTTCTCGAAGACCTTGCCGGTCATCTGTCCTCGTACGCCGCCCCCGCCAGGTCCGCCCGCGACATCGGTCCGCTCCCAGGGAACGTAGCTGAAGCGTGCCTCCGAGCCGGACTCGCGTTCGATCTCCTCGAAACTTGAGCAGATCCGGTCGCGAAGGGATTCGAACCATTCGCGTGCTGCTTGTTGCTGATCGTCGAGCTCGAGCATCTTCGGGCGTCATTGCGGCACCGCGGGTTCGACGCAAGCCACTACATGGCGAAGATGTAATGTTGGCATAAATCCACCGTTCACCGCCCAATTGCCACCTCCCGCGCATCGACAGGGGCACGAGCCGCCACGGCGGCAAGATCAAAGGACAGCAGCGATGAAGAAATTGCTTGCCGTGATTGCATTTGGCGCGACGATTGCTTCGACCCAGGCCCTTGCACAGGACGAGCCTGGCGGCCGGGGCGGTCGGATGCAGCAGGACATGACCCGGGAACAAGCAAGACAGATGGCCGACCAGATGTTCCAGCGCTTCGATCTCAACCACGATGGCGTCGTCACCCGTGAGGAGGCCCAGCAGGCGCTGTCGCAATTTGGCGGCGGTAAGCGGGGCGAACGAATGATTGACCGGATGTTCGGCGATGCCCCGTCATTGACCCTCCAGCAGGCCGAGGGGGAGGCGCTGGCTCGGTTCGACCGCGACGACCTCAACCACGACGGCGTGGTTACCGGCGCCGAGCGGCAACAGGCACGTGCGATGCTGAAGGCACAGCGTCAGGAGGCGCCCGGTGCGCAGCCGGCGCCGCACATGCCGCCGGGTCAGTAAGCTCGGCGCTGCGCCGAGACGAGCATTCTTAGAAGCATTGCGACGGGGCGCGGCACTCCGACCTTGCCCTCGAGCCAAAGGCTGACGGCCGACCGGGAAACCCCGATCGCCTGGGCGAGATCGTTTTGGGTGCGGTAGCCCAGACTGCGCATTGCCGAGCGAAGCTCATCCGGCGACATCGAGGCCAGCATCTCGCGATTGTCGCTCAAATTGCGTCGGCTCCGCGGTCTCCGGTCCGGATCCGGATTGCCTGGTCGACGTTGAGAACGAAGATCTTGCCGTCGCCGATCCGCCCGGTCCGGGCGGCGTTCTCGATTGCTTCGACGACATTATCGACGAGCGAATCCTCGATAACGACCTCAACCTTCACCTTGGGAAGGAAGTCGATCACATATTCGGCTCCTCGATAGAGCTCGGTGTGCCCTTTCTGGCGGCCGAAGCCCTTGACCTCGCTGACGGTGATACCAGAGACGCCGACGTCGTGAAGCGCATCCTTCACATCGTCGAGCTTGAACGGCTTGATGATCGCTTCGATCTTCTTCACGGCAACCCCGCAGCGGCGATTCCGCTTTTCGTAATGCCCAATCGCCGCCGTATTTGGAAGGCAGTGCAGCACTCGAAATGAAGGCGATCATTCTTTCCGCCGGCCAGGGCTCGAGGCTCGGCCATATGGTTGACCACAGACCCAAGTGCCTGATCGACTTCAATGGCCGAACCCTTCTCGACCGCCAGCTCGACACACTGGAGGCGAGCGGGGTTCACGAAGCCGTGGTTGTCACGGGCTTCCACGACGACCTTGTGAACGGTGCAATCGAGAAGCGGAGCGGAGGTCCGCTCGTTCGAACGATCTACAACCCCTTCTACAAGGTCGCAGACAATACGGGCTCGCTGTTCATGGCGCGCGAAGAACTGACCGGCGATTGCCTGGTCTGGAACGGCGATACTTTGGTCTCCCAGGAACTCATGCGGCGGGTTGTCGAGCATTCGCAGGCCGGCATTTGCGTCACCATCGACCGCAAGGGTTTCTACGACGAGGATGACATGAAGGTCGTCGAGGACGCCGGGCTTCTTAAGGCGATCGGCAAACGTCTGCCGCTCGACAGCGTGAACGCCGAGTCGATCGGCCTGCTTGCCTTTCGGTCGGGTGGTGCAGAGCAATTCAGAGAGGCAATCGAGCGCGCGATCCGAACGCCCGAAGGCACCACGATCTGGTATTTGCGAGTGATCCATCAGATCGCCCAGGCAGCTGACGTTTGGACATTCGACATTCGAGGCGAGGAATGGGGCGAGGTCGATTTTCAGGCCGATGTGGATGCTGCTCTGGAGCTGACTGCGCGCTGGGACAGCGTGAGCAAGGCTGCCGCAGCCTGACCTGCAAGTGGAACCGCAAAACGTCATCATTCGCCTAGGTGAGGACCGCGTTTCAGGATTGCTGCTGCGTCCTTCCCAAGCAAAAGCGCTGTTTCTTTTCGCCCATGGCGCCGGCGTTGGGATGGCACACCCGAGCATGGAAGTGAACGCGAACGGTCTTGCGGAGCGAGGCATTGCGACCCTGCGATTTCAATTTCCCTATATGGAAAGAGGCGGCGGCCGGCCGGATCCGCCGAGGATCGCTCATGGGGCCGTCCGAGCCGCTGCGGCTGCGGCTGCAGAACTTGCCGGCGACCTTGCGATATTTGCCGGAGGCCGGTCCTACGGAGGCCGGATGACTTCGCAAGCTCAGGCGATCGCCCCCATCACGAGCGTTCGCGGCCTCGTGTTCCTGGGTTTTCCGTTGCATCCAGCCGGAGCGCCGTCGAGCGAACGTGCAGACCATCTGGCGGACGTTCAAATCCCGATGCTGTTCGTTTCTGGAGACCGCGACGCGCTCGCCGATATGCGCTTGCTTCAAGAGACGGTCCTCCGTCTTGGAGACCGCGCCCGTCTTTGCGTGATCAAGGACGGAGACCATTCTCTAAAGGTCCCTCAAAGAAGCGGTCGAACGTCGAATGACGCCCAAGCCGAAGCGCTCGATGCAATCTCTTGCTGGATTGACGACCGCTTGAAGTAGGGAAACGGCGAGAAACGAAAAGCCTATTTGTAAGGTGGCCTGTCGAGACCGCCCGGGCTCTTCGTAAAAATCTCGCAGCCAGTCTCGGTGATCCCGATCGAATGCTCGAACTGGGCCGAGAGCGACCGGTCACGGGTGACGGCAGTCCACCCGTCATCGAGGACCTTCACGTCGGGTCGGCCGATGTTGATCATCGGCTCGATGGTGAAGATCATTCCCGGCTTGAGCTCGGGGCCGGTGCCCGGGCGTCCGGCATGCACAACCTCGGGACTGTCGTGGAATAGCCGTCCAACCCCGTGACCGCAGAAATCTCGAACGACGCTGTAGCGGTGCGATTCGGCATGGCGCTGGATTGCGTTGCCGATGTCGCCGAGATGGTTGCCGGGTCTGGCCTGTTCGATTCCCAGCATCAGGCATTCATAGGTGACATCGACGAGTTTGCGCGCCCTCAAACCGACGTCGCCAACCAGATACATGCGGCTGGTGTCGCCGTGCCATCCATCGAGAATGGGAGTGACGTCGATGTTGACGATGTCTCCCTCCTTGAGCTGGCGATCGCTTGGAATCCCATGGCAGACAACGTGATTGATCGAGACGCAGCAGCTCTTGGTATAGCCTCGATAGCCGAGCGTTGCGGGAACTCCGCCACCCTCGAGGGTCAGGCGATAGACAATCTCATCAAGCTCCTGAGTGACAACTCCGGGAACCACGTGCGGCGCAAGCTCGTCGAGGATCTCCGCGGCGAGCTTTCCGGCACGCCGCATTCCCTCGAAGGCCTCCGCCCCATGGAGCTTGATCACGCCGTTGCGGGACTCGGCCCGGTCATCGTCGACGGCGACTGTGATGTACTGAGTCATGGAGCCTAATTAATCTTCGAGACGCCGATTTGCACCCCGTCAGCGAAGGAATTGCTCAGCATCGATCAGGCGCACATCCTGCATCATGTCTAGATAGGCATCCAAATAACCCTTGTGGGTTGCACCGATGATTGCGAGCACCCGCGCCTGAGGGTTTGGCTGGAGAGTGGCGCGGATGTTGGCCGCAATCCGCAGATTGCGGGTTTCCCACCATGCGACATATTGCCGGCCATAAAGCTGCGGCGAGGCGAAGCTCGCGTTGCGACCCATGTCTGACTCGATGGTCGCGCGCTGGGTCTCGGGCTCGTTCATCAGGCGATACAATGCGAGGATCTCAGCGCTCGAGCGAATTTTGGCCTTGAGGCGATCCTCCTGCGCGCGCACCGCGGGCGCTGGTTTTCCCTTCCAGGCGCCCTCAATGGCCTTTGCGTAGGCTTGCCCTTGAGAGCTGTTCTGATCGAGAGCGGTGTCGGCGGTGTGGTCGTCGACTTCGTAGACACGCTCCAGCCCGAGCTTGGCAGCGAGCGCCGCTGCGATCGTGTAATTTTCATTGAGCGGTTTGCCCTTGCGCTGAAGGATATCGACCATGGGCTCTGTGAGACCGTCGCCCGGATGGCGTTCGGCTTCGGGTAGGCGCAGCCACTGGACCACCGCCGATCCACGATCGTTTGCCGCGAGGAAGAGCATCGCAAGGCGGCGTCTCTGCGCCGGCTCGGGGGAGCTCGGCCAGCTCGCCAACGTGTGGTCCGCTTCTGCTTGCGCCTGCGAGACATTGAGGCCCGTCGCCTTTTCGATTTCATCGGTTGGCCAGCAATAGGTATCCCACGTATCCGACCCGTGTTGGGGCTTGAAGCGAAGCAATGTGTCGCATTCCTCGCCTGACAGGCCCTCGACCGTGATGATCTGCGGTTTGAATCGGGCAAGCCGATCCAGAAGCGGCTCGAAGAGCTTCGCATCGACGGGTTTGGGAAGCTGCGAGAGGTGAGTCGTTCCGAGCACCAGGATCTCGGCTGGACGCCCCGCGACCTCCTTTTTGTGCTGACGTGGGTCGAATGCCGGAATGCTCGCTGGGAACATCTGGGAGGCGGCAAGCGCGAGCAGGGGAAACGGCATCTCAAAAGATCCATCAGCTACATTTGTAGCGGTGTATTACATGCGTAGATCGGTCATGCAAGCCTGTTGCACGCGCCGCCGTTGCGACTAGGGCGGCGAAATGGCTTCCGATCGCGTTTGGACAGCGGGTCTGGTGGTGATCGGTGACGAGATCCTGTCGGGCCGTACGCAGGACAAGAATGTCGCGCAGGTCGCGACCTGGCTCAACGATCAGGGGATCAGGCTCGCCGAGGTGCGGGTCGTGCCCGATGACGGTGCGCGGATCGGAGAAGCGGTCAATGCCCTTCGGACTTCGCACGATTATCTTTTCACAACCGGCGGCATCGGGCCGACGCACGATGACATCACGGTGGACGCGATCGCGGCTGCTTTCGGCGTTCCGGTGGTTGTACACCCAGAGGCGCGGAAGATTCTGGAGGATTATTATCGCGATCGACACGGCGGTCTTACCAAGGCTCGGTTGAGAATGGCACGAGTTCCTGAAGGCGCTGAGCTTCTGCGCAACCCAAGTTCCGGAGCGCCCGGAATCAGGATGAAGAATGTCTACATCCTTGCCGGAGTGCCGAGCATTGCCCTGAGCATGCTTCACGCTCTTACTGGAACACTAGAGGGCGGGCAGCCAGTCGTCTCGGTGATCGTCGGCGCAAGGGCGGCCGAAAGCGATGTTGCCGATCTTCTGCGCGAAACGGAAAATGCCCATCCAGGAGTCACGATCGGCAGCTATCCGTTCTTCAGGGACGGTCGATACGGCGCCAATTTTGTGATCCGCTCGGTAAACGGTGAGCTCGCGCAGACGACTGGAGAGCACCTCTCGCAAAGACTGCGATCTGCCGGGTACGAGCCGGTGGACGGGGGCCTCTAAACTGTCATTGGAAATGGGCGAAGCGGCTCAATCGTTGACTGAAATTGGCGCCCTACCTAACGGTCGGATCGGCGCCGCGGGTATGATGTAATGGTAGCCTGTCAGCTTCCCAAGCTGAACGCACGGGTTCGATTCCCGTTACCCGCTCCATCCTCCCTGCTGATAGGCAGCCGGCCAAGCAACGGCCGCACGAGGTTCATCCGACCTCGTTCTGATACTCGAGCAGGTGATGCTGTTCATAAAGGCCCGCCCGAAGGAAGGGGCTGTTGCTGACGAGCGCCTCGGCGGCGGTGCGGTCGCCGGCTTCGAAGATCATCATCATCCCGGCGCGCTTTCCGGATTCGTCGCGAAGGGCGCCGGCTGCGCGGATGTTTATCAGCGGCTGCTCGAGGAACGCAGTCGTATCCAATTGGACTTGCTGATCGGGTTCGGAGCCTTCTTTGAGGAAGCCCAGCCAGACAAACAGCATCGGCGATCTCCTTCCTGCTTAGGCCCAAAAGCACCAGTTGTGCGTTGGACGCAAGGAAACATGAAAATTGACTGCTTGCAGGAACAACACCGCCACTTAGGCATTGCTTAATATAAGCAGGCTTATTATATCGGTTGCCGATGGAAACGCTTCCCTTCGAGATAGGAGAAACTGCGCATGCGTTGCGCAAGGCGTTCGATCGTCGGGCGGTGGGGCTCGGAGTCACCCGCGCCCAGTGGAAAGTGCTCTTCCGTCTCGATCGTCAAGCTGGACTGCGGCAGATTGAACTTGCGGACATGCTCGACATCGAGCCGATCACGCTGTCGCGAATCGTCGACCGACTCGAGGAATCCGGGCTCGTCGAGCGTCGAGCGGACCCCTCCGACAGGCGGGCATGGCGTCTTCACGTCACCGCGCGCTCCCAGCCGCTCATCGCGAAGCTGCGGGCGATCGCGGACGACATGATCGCTGAGACGTTTGCAGGAATTGATCCGAAGGACATCGAAACTACGCGCCAGGTGCTCTTCCGAGCTCGCGAGAATGCGTGCCGGAACAATGCTTTGAACAGGGTATCGAACGAATGAACAAAATGGCGACCGAACCGATGACCGGCACCGCCGAGTCGAAGGCCAGGAGAAAGATCAAGCTTCCCGCGGGAAAGGGAGCGCTCCGGATGATCCTGATGCTGATCGTTCCGGCTCTCCTCCTCATCGGCGGCGGCTATTATTGGCTGACGAGCGGCGGAAGCGTCTCGACCGATGATTCGCAGGTGAAGCAGGACATCGTTTCGGTCAGTGCGCAGGTTACAGGGCCTGTGTCGGCGGTCTACGTACGCAATGGTGCTCGAGTGAAGAGGGGCGACGTCCTCTTCCGGATCGACCCGGCTCCCTACCAGGTTGCGCTCGAAAATGCTGAGGCACAGCTGTCTTCGGCCGAGCTGCAGACATCCCAGCTCAAGACCCAGGCCGCAGGGACAGGCGCCGACATCACTGGGTCTCAAGCAAATCTCAAGATCAAGCAGAACGCACTGGAGCGCCAGACCGCGCTCTTGAAGGAAGGGTTCACGACACGCTCTGACTACGACGACGCTTTCAACGATGTAAAAACCGCCCAGCAGCAGCTTGAGGACGCGAGGGCCAGAGCGGCCAACGCGAAGGCCGCGATTGCTCCTGGCCAGCAGCCCCAGATCGCGCAGGCGCAAGCTGCGGTCGACAAGGCGAAGCTCGATCTGTCGCGGACGACCGTTCAGGCCCCGATGGACGGAACGGTTGAGAATGCCGACAATCTCCAGGTCGGCCAGATGGCGGCCGAAGGGCTCGGAATGCTGTCGCTCGTCCACAGCCAAACTGCCTGGGTCGAGGCGAATTTCAAGGAGAAGGACGTTGGCCGGATGGTTCCTGGTCAGCGCGCCGAGATCGTCGTTGATGCCTATCACGGCCAGAAGTTCGCAGCTCATGTCCAGAGCATAGGCGCCGGCACTGGCAGCGAATTCTCGCTCCTTCCGGCGCAGAACGCGAACGGCAACTGGGTGAAGGTCACCCAGCGCGTTCCCGTACGCATCGCCTTCGATGGGACTCCCTCGAGACCGATGATCGCGGGGCTGTCGGTCACTGCAACCGTCTATTTCGACAAGGACTGACGGCCTCAATGGCCGAAGCTGCAACGCATGAGCTGCCCACCGGTCAGCGGCTGATCGTTACTGTCGGCATCATGGCCGCAGTGCTTCTGCAGGTGCTCGATACGACCATCGCCAATGTGGCGTTGCCGCATATGCAGGCGGACCTCAGCGCATCCCAGGATCAGATCAACTGGGTGCTGACGAGCTACATCGTCTCATCGGCGATCGCTCTGCCCATCAGCGGCTGGCTCGCGGACCGAGTCGGCCGAAAGCGCCTGCTGCTGATTTCTGTTGTCGTCTTCACGATTGCCTCGGTGCTGTGCGCGACGGCGACCGCGCTTGGCGAGATGGTCGCCTTCCGAGCTCTCCAGGGTGTTGGCGGCGCGTTCATTGTTCCGCTCGCTCAGGCGACGCTCTTCGACATCAACCCGCGCGAGAAGCATGGGCAGGCGATGGCCCTGTTCGGAGGCGGCGTGATGATTGGTCCAATCCTTGGACCGGTGCTCGGAGGCTGGCTGACCGACAATTACAGCTGGCGCTGGGTGTTTCTCGTCAACCTTCCGGTCGGGATCATCTGCATCCTCGTCATGAGCCAGTTCATGCCCACAGGCGAAACCCAAAAGCGCAAATTCGACATGTTCGGCTTTGCGCTTCTCGCGATTGCCCTTGCCTCGCTCCAGTTCTGCCTCGATCGCGGCCAGCAAAAGGACTGGTTCTCGAGCTGGGAAATCCGGATCGAGGCCGGTCTGGCGATCGCTGCGGGCTGGATGTTCCTCGTCCATATGTTCACGGCCGAACATCCGCTGTTCGACCGCGCGATGTTCAAAGACCGCAATTTCGCGACCGGCATGGTTTTCATGGCCGTCACCGGCGTGCTGCTGCTCGCCGGTCTCGCCCTGCTCCCGCCGCTCCTACAGAATCTCTACGGCTATTCCGTTCTCCAATCGGGGTTCCTGACCGCTCCGCGCGGGGTCGGGACGCTGTTCTCGATGATGATCGCGGGACGATTGACCGGCAGGATGGACGCTCGGATCTTGGTGGGAATTGGCGTCATCTTCATGGGGCTTTCGCTCCACATGATGACCGGCTTCGCGATCGATCAGCCGTCGCGGCCAGTCATCATGAGCGGCGTCGTCCAGGGCCTCGGTCTCGGACTGATTTTCGTACCGCTTCAGAGCCTTGCCTTTGAAACGCTGGCGGCGAAAGCGCGGACGACTGCAGCAGCCCTGCTCAACCTCTCGCGAAACATCGGTGGCTCGATCGGAATTTCGGTCGTCAGCACCGAACTCGTACGGCTTACGCAGGTCAGCCACGCCGACATCGCCGCTCACGTCACGCAGAGGAATATCCCGAGCCTCAATCCGGCACTCCTCGAGAATCTCGGCAGATATGGAAATGTCGTGCTCGCGTACATCAATGGAGAGGTGACGAGGCAGGCGCTGTTCATTGCCTATCTCGATGACTTCAAGATGATGATGATCATCACCTTTGCCATCCTGCCGCTGCTCCTCTTCATGAAGCGCGGGAACAAGATCGGTGGCACTGGTCCCCCGGTTCACATGGATTGACGACCAAGCGCCTGCCGGGAGTGCCGCAAACGGGGCTGCTGTGGAGCGTCTTCAAGAGGGCTTGGGATCAGCCGTGCAGAAGGAAGGACCGTCTCGTGCACGGCCTCTCGTCACGGGCCTATCGCGATCCCATCTGATCTCGACGACGCGCGCCGCCGATTGAACCCCACGTCCTTGGGCGGCTCATAAGGGAGAAGACCATGTTCCAAATCGGCAAGCGGCGGCTCGGCCGAGCCGGCCCCGAAGTCTCTGCAATAGGTCTAGGCTGTATGGGCATGAGCGAATTCTACGGTGGTGGAAGCGAAGCCGAATCGATGGCGACCATTCACCATGCGCTCGATCGGGGCGTGTCCTTTCTCGATACCGCGGACATGTATGGCTGGGGCAAGAACGAGGAGCTGGTCGGAAGGGCAATCGCAAACCGGCGCAGCGAAGTTTTCCTGGCCACCAAATTTGGCAACGTTCGCGGCCCGAACGGCGAATTTCTGGGAGTTCGCGGCGATCCCCAATATGTTCGATCCGCTTGCGAGGAGAGCCTCAGGCGCCTGAACGTCGAAGTCATCGATCTTTATTATCAGCATCGTGTCGATACCAAGGTGCCGATCGAAGATACGGTCGGCGAGATGGCGCGCCTCGGCGAAGAGGGGAAAATCCGCTTTCTCGGGCTATCCGAAGCTGCGCCCGAAACGATCCGCCGGGCACATGAGGTGCACCCGATCACAGCGGTCCAGACCGAGCTGTCCCTGTGGAGCCGCGACGCCGAGGCCGATGTCATTCCGACCGTGCGCGAGCTTGGCATCGGCTATGTCGCTTATTCGCCGCTCGGTCGTGGCTTTCTGACAGGCCGGTTCAAGTCGCCAGACGATTTCGGGGAGGACGATTTCCGGAAGAATCATCCGCGCTTCCAGGGCGAGAATTTCCAGCGGAACCTCGATCTCGTTCGCGAGGTCGAAGGGATGGCCGAGCAGAAGGGCTGCTCGGCGGCGCAGCTCGCCCTCGCCTGGGTGCTCGCCCAAGGCGACGACATCGTTCCAATCCCGGGCACGAAGCATGTCAAATATCTCGACCAGAATATCGGGGCCCTGGAGGTGAAGCTGAGCGAGGCGGACTTGAAGAAGCTCGATTCGATCCTCCCGCCTGGAGCAGCGTCCGGCGAACGCTATCACGAGCGTGGAATGGAGACCGTGAACCGCTAGGAGCGCTCGTCGATCAAGCTCATGCAGGTCACTCCGGCTTCCGCTTTCTGAAGCTCGGAGACGTCGACCTCGACAACTTGGAATCCGCGTTCCCTTAGCAGACCGGCAGTTCGCGGATTTCCAAGAGGCAAGATCAGGCGGTCGTTTGCGCGGATGCAGTTTGCTGCCGCGGGTTCCTCAACTGCAAGCGGCTCGACGCCTTCGAACTGACTGGGGTCGACGGAGAGTTCGTTGAAGATCAGGATGGGCGTTCCGGCGCCGTCAAAGCCGGCAAAGGTCGCACCCGTCTTGAGATGCAGGCAATCGCGAAGCTCGGCTTTCACCACCTGATAGCCAATCGGAGCGACAAGCTTCGCCAGGCTATTGATCCCGGCGGCATTGGTTCGGCTCGAGAGGCCGACATGAAGTGTTTGGCCGATTCGAAGAACGTCGCCCCCGTCGAGGAAGCCGGTTTCGATCCGGTGCAGTTGGAATTCGCTCGAGAGTCCGGCGGCCGTGGAGTCCGTTTCGCCGATCCTCGACGGGGCTCCCGGGCGAGTGATCACGGCATGTTCGCCAAGGAGCAGGGCGGTGTCTTCGACGAATACGGCGTCCGGGTCATCGAGCAGCTCCGGAAGACGCGCGATCTTGAATCCGGACGAAGCGAGCGCGCGTTCATATTCCAAATGTTGCTGGGCGGCCTTGGAAGCATCGATCGCGACACGCTCGAGATGGGTCAACTGGCATTCAGGGAGCCTCGGGCTGACCTTTCTTGTGAAGGCTTTCATCCGCCGTACTTTCGCGACCAAAGCGCAACTAGCTGCGGCCAAAGCGAACCGGGATTGTCGGGCGGCAACTCCGCTGCAATCATTGCGAGACCGCCGCCAAGGAATGTCCTGCGCCCGAAGCTGAGCTCACTGCTGCCGGACAATCTGGCCGCCCTTCATCACGAACCGGACATGCTCGACCGCAGAGACATCGCGGGTCGGATCGCCGGCGACCGCGACGAGATCGGCCAGCAGTCCCGGCTTGATCTCGCCACGATCCGACAAATGGAAGATGTGCGCATTGCCGGAGGTTGCAGCAATCATCACCTGCGGCGCCGCCATTCCGGCGCGCTGCATGGCTTCCATCTCGAGCCAGTTCTGACCGTGCGGGAAGACACCGACATCGCCGCCCATGCAAATGGTCACTCCTGCCTGCATCGCCATTCGGAACGAACGTCGGTTCTCCTGAACACTTTCCGGAGCCGGCTCCTGGCCATCCCAATGTTGGAAATAGCGAGCATAGGCCTCGGACGCCGCGATCGTCGGACAGAGCGCGATACCGCGGTCGTGCATCATCTTGAAAATCTCGGGAGTACCAGCGTAGCCGTGCTCGACGGTGTCGACTCCGGCGAGGATCGCTCGGCGCATGCCCTCGGCTGTCGTTGCGTGCGCCGCTGCTAACCTGCCGGCATCGTGCGCGACAGCGACCCCTGCAGCCATTTCCGCCTCGGTCAACGTCGGGCGGCTCGGTTCGCCCGGAAGATAGTGGTAATCGGCGTACATCTTGATGACGTCGGCGCCGGCCGCGATCTGATCGCGCGCGGCTCTCGTCATCTCATCGGCTCCGCTGACTTCCTCGGCTCCCTGCGGGATCTTGACCCCCGGCTCGAAGCCCTTTGGGCCATAGGCGCCGCGCGCAACATTGGCCTTGGTCGAAACCAGAAGACGAGGGCCCGGCACGATGCCCTGATTGATCGCCTCCTTGAGGCCGACGTCGGCGTAGCCCGCACCCTCGGTCCCGAGGTCTCGCTCCGTGGTAAAGCCGGCCATCAGCGTCTTTTCGGCGTGTACGACTGCGCGCGCGGTCCGGAGCGCCAGCGGCTCGTGGAGCACCTGATCGTCCCACAGAGTCTCGTTGTAGGGATGAAGAAAGAGGTGCGAATGACCCTCGATCATCCCCGGGATCAGAGTCTCCCCCGAGAGCTCGACCACCTTCGTTCCCGGAGGGGGAGAGAGGTCCGGTCCAACCGCAATGATCTTGTCGCCATCGATCAGCACCGACCAACCCACGTGAGGGTGCGGGTCAACTCCGTCGAACACCTGCGCCGGGCGAAGAAGAATGGGCTGAGCCGACGCCGGCGCGGCGAGACTTGCGACTGCGGCAGCCATGGCGATGAGGAAACGCATCAGAACCCTCCCCGGTTTGCTGCACCCTAGAATCGAAAAGGGCGCCTCGGGAAGTCCGGGGCGCCCTTTGGTGTCGAATTGATGCTCGTGAAGCTTAGCGCTTCGAGAACTGGAAGCTGCGGCGAGCCTTGGCGCGGCCGTACTTCTTGCGTTCAACGACCCGGGGGTCGCGGGTCAGGAACCCGGCCTGCTTTACCACCGTTCGGAGCGAAGGTTCGTAGCGGCTCAGCGCTTGAGCGATGCCGTGCTTGACCGCGCCGGCCTGGCCCGAGAGGCCTCCACCGACAACAGTTGCGACAACATCGTACTGACCCTGGCGCCCGGCGACGTCGAACGGCTGATTGATGACCAGTCGAAGAGTCGGACGGGCAAAATAGATTTCCTGCTCGCGTCCATTAACGACGATCTTGCCGGAGCCCGGCTTCAGCCAGACGCGCGCGATCGCGTCCTTCCGGCGGCCCGTCGCGTAAGCGCGGCCGTACTTGTCGAGTTGCTGCTCGCGAAGCGGCGCGGCTTCTCGGACCTGCGGAGGGGGAGGGGGAGCCTCGGCGACGGGAGCTTCGGCTTCAACCGGAGCTGCCGGAGCCGGGGTCGCGCCTAGCTGCTCGGCAATGGTTTCGCGGGTGTCGCTCATTTAGGCACCAACCTTGTTCTTGCGGTTCATCGACGCAACGTCGAGGAATTGGGGATCCTGGCCACCGTGCGGATGCTCAGCGCCGGCGTAAATGTGAAGGGCACGCATTTGGTCGCGGCCAAGCGGCCCGCGGGGAATCATGCGCTCGACGGCCTTTTCAAGGATTCGCTCGGGAAAGCGGCCAGCGAGGACCTTGCCTGCAGTCACGCCCTTGATCCCGCCGGGAAAGCCCGTGTGCTTGTAATAGACCTTCTGGGCAAGCTTGCGGCCAGTGAAACGGACCTTGTCGGCGTTGATCACCACGACATGGTCTCCGCAGTCGACGTGCGGTGTGAAACTCGGCTTGTGCTTGCCGCGCACGATATTGGCGATGATCGTCGCGACTCTGCCCACAACCAGGCCGTCGGCGTCGATCAGATGCCATTTCTTCTCGACTTCAGCCGGCTTTGCCGACTTGGTCGTCTTCATCAGCGCCTTCATGGCCTGAACCTCTTTCTAACGAGAAAAGCGGCTCGTTTGGGAGCCGCCTTGGACGCGCTAATTGCGGGAAAGGGCAAGAAAGTCAAGAAAATCCGGTATGTTCCGGACGGGTAAAATAATACCCTCTCCAAGTTCCTGCCGCCTCCGTAACGACTGGAACGTGCGCCCTTGCTCCCCGTTTGACGATCAAACTAAATTAGAGGAGCGTGTCATGTATATCGGTCTAGGCGGCATCCTGGTGCTGATCCTGATTTTGTGGCTGCTTGGCGTTATCTAAGAGCCGGTTTGGCAAGCAGGGAAGCTGGCTGAAAGGATCGCTTGGGAGCCGAGCGGCTCCATCTTTGAAATTGCCTTCCGGCACTCGGGCATGCGTCGCAGGCGCGGCTTGCAGCGTCTCGAAGGCCTCTCCTGCGCAACCGTAAGATCGATCGCCGCTCAATCGAACGCTCTCGACGTTCGCTAGCGTTGACAGCAGGGTCGCAACGGGCGCACCTCCGCATCGAGCACGCGCAAGCGATCGTTTGCAGCTTATTCGTCTTTGATCACGAGAACGCGCGCCTCTCGGAGCGGATGCGTTTGATATGAACGAGTTAGCGACCCTTCACGGTCCGGACTCTGCGGCGGCGTCAAAGCTCGAAGCGTTCACGAGGCTATCGGCCGATGATCGCGTTGCGCTGGCACGGGCCTCCCGCAACCTGCGCTTTGTCGATCCTCGCCGAGACCTGATTTCCGCGGGCGACAAGCCGCGCGTGGTTCATTTGATCCTCGACGGCTGGGCTTGCCGATACAAACAGCTTCCCGATGGCAAAAGGCAGATAGTTGGACTTTTCGTCGCGGGGGATTTTTGCGACCTCAACGTCTACGTCCTCAAATATCTGGACTGTGGCATCGGAGCGATCACTCGATTGAAGGTCTCGATGATCGCTCCCGAGGACATGGTTTCGCTCACGACTGAGCGACCGCGTATCACTCAGGCACTTTGGTGGCATGAGCTGGTCGCCGCCGCAGTGCAGCGGGAGTGGACTTTGAACGTCGGACAGCGCAGCGCCTATCAGCGGTTGGCCCATCTCCTGAGCGAACTCTACCTGCGTCTCCAAGTCATCGGCCGCGCCGATAATGGCCGATTCGATTTTCCGCTGACGCAGAACGATCTTGCAGAAGCGACCGGACTGACCGCCGTGCACGTCAATCGGACGCTTCAGGACTTGCGGCGCGACGGGTTGATCGAACTTGACAGGAAGCAGCTCCAGATCCTGGACTTCGAGAGATTGACCGACGTCGCGATGTTCGATCCGAGCTATCTGCATCTCGACCATGAAGGACGGCATCTCGATTCTGAGGCCTGATGAAGTCGCGGCCCGAACGGCGAGCGTTGAAAGGCACGTGAACCTCAAGAACGAAGCGGTCTCTCGTGAAAATGAAGACTGACCGATGTCAAAACCGCGGCGCAGCAATCTGGCGTTCAGGATCGCGCAATAGGTTTGGTGTCCGTCAGATCGCAATCTTCTGGAGGATGTTTTCGTGAGGAGGCTTCCCGCTTTTGCCTTTGCCGTCGCTGCCGCCGCCTTTGCCGGGGTCGCAGTTGCAGCGCCCAAGACCCACACAATGGATGTGTCGCTCCCGGATGGATCGGTCGCCCACATCGAATATGTCGGCGATGTCGCACCGAAGGTTACGTTCGCGCCGGCCGCTGTCGCCGGTCCGGGCGACGATTGGGCCACGCCATTTTCGACCTTCGCAGGGTTCGACCGGATGATGGAGCAAATGCGACGCCAGAGCGAGGATATGATTCGCCAAGCGCAGCAGATGTCGCATCAGCCCGTTGGAGCTGCGCCCTATGTCGCCTCCTACGGTAACTTGCCGGCAGGCCAGACGAGCACCACGATAGTTTCGGTCAGCAATAACGGCGTGACCTGCACGAGAACGACCGAAGTAGTGTCCGAGGGACCCGGGAAGACTCCCAAGATAACCTCGAATGTCAGCGGTCATTGCGGTGAGGTACCAGCCGGCCCGGGCGGAGCGACTCACCCCGCCTGATCGTGGGGGCGGCGCAGGTCACCGTCCCACATGGAAAAATTCTCGGTCGCACGCGTTGCCTGTTGCGGGGATGGACCTTAATTCCGGCGCCGCTAGCCGCAATCGCTTCGTCCCGTTCCAGTTCCGCCGGAGAGCATTTGCAGGTGCCGAGACGCGTTAAGGACTTCATCGACATCAGCGAGTACACCTCGCTTGATGATCTGATCCGCTATCTGAAGGCGATCCACGACAATTTGCCTGCGGATCACCAGGCCGAGCTCAGGATTCGCGGCGACGACGTTTTCGGACGAAGGCTCACGATCAGCTACTTTCGAGAGCAGACCGCCGAGGAAATTGAACTCGAGTCCAAATATCTAGGGGACGACCGCGAAAGCGCGAACATCGAGGAGCTTCGGCGAAAGCTCGACGAGGTGCCGTTCAAGCTCGGCAAGAGAAACAATGGCTAGCGCTGCTTCGCCGCCGCTCTCTGGTCCTTAAGGCTACGGCCAAACTGGACGATCAGCAGCTTCAGCTCATCGGAATCCACGCGCTCCGCAGCTTCGTCGATCGGGAACCATTTTCTGTTGCGTTCGCCCTTTTCCGGCCAATTGCCGAGCTCTCGCTCGACGGCGAGCGGATGCACGAAAATGTCCACCTCGAGCCTTCCGAAGAGCAGATGCTGTTTGACGTGGCGAAAGCTTCCGATCGGATTGGGCTCGATCTTTCCTTTTATGCCCGCTTCCTCGAACGCTTCCTGCGCCGCCGAATCAGCGAGCGATTTTCCAGGCATCGGCCAGCCTTTGGGAATCATCCAGCGTCCAGATCGGCGGCCAGTAACGAGCAGCACTTCTGGCTTTTTCTTGCTTCGTTTGAGTCGCCAGGCCAGCACTCCCGACTGGATTGGCACCGTGCTTTCTCCTTCGCGACTCATTGTATGCCTATAGACCCAACGACCGAAATTGGTGACGAGTTCGGTCAGATCCATGACAATAAGGAACGATTGATCGCCAAGCAGGTTCGCCTGATCATCGACTTGGGTGTAACGACAGGCGCGTGCCCCACGAAATTGAGCTCAAGCTGGAAATCGATCCAAGCGCGGCCGAGCGGCTTCTGGTTGAACCCTGGCTGTGCGGCGCCGGCTGCGAGGCAAAGCCGCAGCTTTCAGTCTATTACGACACAGCTGATGGCGAGCTTCGCCGCCGCGGCTTCACGCTTCGCGTGCGCTCGGTCGGCGATCGCTATTTCCAGACGGTGAAGACCCTTGGCTCGGGCGCTGGCCTCTTCGAGCGCGGCGAATGGGAATATGAGACCAGCGGGATCGAAATTGATCGCGAAAGCCTAGCTAGAACCCCTCTGGCGCATTTCGAATCCGCCGAACTTGAGCTGGTCGTCCGCTCCGAGGTGACGCGGCGCTCTTGCCGGGTGCGCGCCAACGGGCCCGAAATTCAGCTGGACTATGACGAGGGCGAGATCAGCGCTGGAGGACTGAGCCAGCGTATTTCCGAACTGGAACTTGAGCTGATCGACGGAGATCCTTCAGGAGCGGTGAAGGTCGCGCGGCGGATCGCCGAACGCGAGCCGGTGAGGATCGGGGTCATGAGCAAGGCCGAGCGCGGTTTCGCCCTCGCGGATGGCCGCCTCGGAAGGGTCTTCAAAGCGGAAGCTTCCTCGGTTCGGCCCGGAATGACGGTCGCCGAGGGCTTCACCACGATCGTTGCGGCCTGCATCAGGCACTTCAGACTGAACGAGCCGCTGGTAATCTCCAGTCGCAGGCCCGAGGCGCTCCATCAGGCGCGGGTCGCGCTGCGCCGACTTCGAGCAGCCCTTTGGCTATTTCGCACCGCAATCGCGGACTCAGACTTTGCCTTGCTTCGAGACGAGCTGAAATGGTTCACCGGGAAGCTCGGCGATGCCCGAAATCTCGACGTCTATCTGCAGCGCGAACATCCTGAAAGCGAGCGCCGAAGGCTCGAGCACCAGCGCGAAGAGGCATACGACCGAGTGCTGGAGGCGATGGACTCAAGTCGCTGCCGGCTTCTGATGCTCGACATTGCCGGCTGGAGCGCAATTGGCGAGTGGCGCATGCAGGCCATCGCAGATCGGCCGATCGAACCTTACGTCAGTCGAAGGATCGACCGCCTGTGGGCAAAGCTCGCCCAGGCTCGGCATCTCTCGCACATGAGCGAGGATGAACGGCATCAATTGCGAATTCAGGCTAAGAAGCTGCGCTACGCGCTCGAATTCGTGGCGCCCCTGCACCTGAACCGGCAAGAGCACCAGAAGAAGTTCGGGAAGTCCATCGAGGATCTGCAGGAGACCCTCGGCCAGCTCAATGACCTCTCGGTCGCTCGAACGCTCGTGACCATGGATGCTTGGCCGATCGAGTTGCACGAGCCCGACGAAGCCGAACGGGCCTTGCTTCATGATGCGGGCCGGTCGCTCGATCATTTGCGCGATACGGGCGCCTATTGGCGCGAAGTGGACGACTAGCATCTCACGCCTAACTCCGCCTGCCGCCTCCGATTCACCTAAGTTACGGCGGGCAGGGCTTTCTTGTTGCAAAGGCTCGGTTTTTCTGAATGTTGCGGCGCTGTAACCTAGGTTAGCCGCAAATCCCGGAGTGGCGTTGCAGAAGGCGGGGCGGAATGATCACCGTTCATTTAAAGAAGCTGAGACAGCGTATCGAGATCAGCTCCGATGAAGAGCGCGTGATCCGGGATTCCGTCGCGGAAATCCGGCGCATCCCTGCCGATCAGCTCGTCATTCGTGCAGGCGAGGAGCTGAGCTCCAGTCTGATGCTGCTCGATGGCTGGATGGCACGAAGCAAGGATCTTGCCGAAGGAGAGCGGCAGGTGACCCAGCTGCACGTCGCAGGCGACTTCGCCGACCTGCACGGCTTTACGCTCAAGCGTCTGGACGATGATATCGCGACCCTTAGCGATTGCCGAGTTGCAGTCGTTCCTCACGAGCGGATTCGCGACATCACCGAACGCTATCCGCGGCTTGCGCGCGCATTTTGGTTTTCGACGAATGTCGACGCTGCAATCCAGCGGGAACTCGCGCTTTCGCTAGGTCAGCGCTCGGCGATCTCGCGGATGGCTCATCTTTTCTGCGAGCTCTATGTCCGGCTCAATATCGTCGAGCGGGCGAGCCACGACAGTTATGAGTTTCCGTTGACCCAGCGAGAGCTCTCGGAATGCCTCGGGCTGACGGTTGTCCATGCCAACCGGACCTTGCAGGAGCTCCGCCGAAGAGGCCTCGTGGAACTGCAAAGCCGCCATCTGACGATCCGAAACCGATTGGGCCTGGAGGGCGTTGCCGAGTTCAATCCCAATTACCTCTATCTCGACGAACATCGGCTCTAGCCCCAGAAAATCACTTCAATGGCACAGCCGCGCTGCAGCAGCGTTGGCGTGTCCGTGGCGAGCACAAGCAAGACTCACGGCAAAATGCGCCGACAAGGCAGCGGCGATAGCAAGGGTTCGAGTTTCGCGGCCAACTGGCGCTCCTGGCTCCTGGCGGTCCTTCTCGTCGCCGGAGTCGTCATCGCTGGTCTCCACTGGGGCGACGTCAAGAAATTCGCCGACCTTGTCGCTCATACAAGGCCGCTGTGGCTTCTGGCCGCAGTCGCCGCGCAGCTTCTTACCTATGTCGCGCTCGCGGTCGAATGGGGCATCGTCCTTCGCGCCGGAAAATCCCGGGCGCCGTTCGGCAAGCTGCTTGGACTGACTGTCGCCAAGCATTTCGCAGATCAGATGGTCCCGACCGCCGGCATGAGCGGCAATGTCGTGGTGGTCGATCGGCTGCAGGCGATCGGAGCGTCTCGAGCGGTCGCCCTCGCAACGCTGATCATGACGATCATCGCTTATTACGCCTCCTATGGCGTCGTTTCGCTGATCGCGCTCGTCCTTCTCTGGATCCATGGCCATTCGAGCTGGGTCGTCATCGGCCTGATCTCCGCCTCGCTCTTTCTCTCGGCGGCCGTGCCCGCCCTCGTCCTTTGGCTGCAGAGGAAGGGCGCGAAGGCAATTCCGAAATGGCTCCGCCAGATCAGGACGGTTCGCGAGCTCTTCGAGATGGTCAAAGAGGCGCCGACCGGACTCGTTCACAGCATCCGGCTGACAAGCCTTCTGACAATGCTCAACGGTTCCGTATTTGTCCTAGACGGGCTGACGATGCAGCTGTGCCTCTTCGCGCTTGGGTTCCACTTGCCGTTCAGCGAGACATTCAGCGCCTTTATCATTGCCTCGATCGTCGTCACTCTGGGTCCCATCCCAATGGGACTTGGCTCATTTGAGGCTGTCAGCATCGGAATGCTTCGGACGATGGGCGTGCCTTTCGAGGCGGCGCTTTCTGCAACTCTCCTTTTTCGGGGTTATACCTTGTGGGTGCCCCTCATTCCCGGAATGTTCGCTGCTCGCCGGGAGCTCAAACGGAAAAAGCGCTAGCGGTCGCGAACGACCGAATCTTCGACCCACTGGGCGTAGCTTCCGACGACCTTCTCGATTGGCCATGCCACGATGCACGGGACCGCATAACTGTGGAGTTCGGCGATCCGCTGAATGAGTTCGTCGCTGCGCCAGTGATGCGTCTTGAAGATCGCGGCGGCTTCGTCGGCCCTCTCGATTTCGCCCTCCCAGCGATAGATCGAGCGCACTGGCGAGAGAATGTTGACGCAGGCGGCAAGTCTCTCTTCGACGACCAAGCTTCCGATCCGCTCGGCTTCTTCGAGGTCCGCAAAAACCGCGTACACGGAAACAACGCTCATCGCCGGTCTCTTGTTAATCCGTCCTGGCGATCATGCACCCCCAAGATGAGCCTGTCATTCGGGTTCGGACCCGTTCTTGGCCAATCTCCGTTCGCCGAGTGCGTGCGCTCCCCAGACCGTCGATGCGACCACCAAGGCTCCCGTCGCCTGGTGGAGGACGGCAAGCCAGATCGCAATTCCGGAAAGCACCGTCAGAATTCCAAGGGCAATCTGAGTCCCAAAGGCGCTGTGGATTGCAATCGAAGCCGGCCGAGCTCCGGGGACCATGCGCACCTTTCGAGCAAAGGCGACGAGTACCGCAACCACGACCCAAGCCCACCAGCGATGCATGAAATGCAGCAGGTAAAGGTCGTGAGTCATTGCGAACAGGGCCCCGCGCGACCAATCGATTCCTTCGGGGACGAAACTCCCGTTCATCAGCGGCCAGGTGTTCGAAACATAACCCGCCCGGAAACCGGCGACCCAGGCACCGAGCATCAACTGAACGAAAAGGATGATGAGCGCGAAGGCGCCCCAGCCGGTGAGCCGAGCTGGAGGCGCATCGGGATCCCGCGAGAGCTGCCGAAGATCGAGCGCGGTCCAGATGAGAGCGGAGAACAGGAAGAGCGCAAACAACAGATGGGCCGACAAGCGATAAGGACTGACCTCCGTCCGGCCTTCGAGACCGGAAACGACCATGAACCAGCCGACCGCGCCCTGGAGTCCGCCGAGGATGAAGAGGGCGACGAGCCGCCACGCAAATCCTCGAGGAATCTCGCGCTTCAGGGCGAACCAGCCGACACCGAGGAAAAAGACGAGGCCAATGATTCGACCAAGCAGACGGTGGATCCACTCCCAGAAGAAAATGAATTTGAAGCCCGAGAGGGTCATTCCAGCGGGTCCGGCGACCTCCCTGAACTGCGGTGTTTGCCGATAGAGGTCGAACGCGCGCACCCAGTCCGAGTGGGTCAGTGGCGGAACCGCGCCGCTGACAGGGTTCCACTGGGTGATCGACAGTCCGCTTTCGGTCAGCCGTGTAATGCCGCCGATCACGACCATTGCGAAGACGAGTGCGGCGACAACCAAAAGAAGAGCGGAAAGCGGGCATGGACGGGCGCGACTGCCCGAAGCGGCAGCGGTTTGACGGGCAGTCTGAGTGTTCATGGGACGAAGCGCCTATGCCCATGCGATGGTCCGGCGAGCAAGGCCGAACTGTCACCTATGATATATTGTATCGCCGTTCCATCTGCCCTATATCCCGCCCCACGCATGGCATCCAAACCTCTCTCGACCGGTCGGCTCGACCGTATCGCCATGGGGCTTTCAGGCCTTTGCGCGGTCCATTGCGTAGCGACCGCCGTTCTGCTTGGCCTCCTCGCGTCTGCAGGCGGCCTGTTGGGCAAGCCAATCATTCACGAGGTCGGCCTCAGTCTCGCAATGGTCATTGGAGCAATCGCACTTGGGCGCGGCATTCGCGAACATGGCTTTGTCCTGCCGAGCGTCGTTGGCGCGGCGGGGCTTGGAATAATGGCTTATGCGATGAGCCTTCATGAAAGCGGCTACGAGCCGGCGTTCACGATTCTGGGCGTTTCTGTGCTTGCTCTTGGTCATCGGCTGAACCTGCTCGCCAAGCGGCCGAGCGTCTGATTCCTTGTCGAGGCGCCGGGCGCGGTCTATCTCATCAAGGTAACGTCATGGCCCGCCACGATCATCAACTTCACGAAGGCGAGTCGCTCAAGTCGGCGGCCCGCGAGCGACTGACCCAGCAAGGCGAACAGTGGACTGGAATGCGCGCTGCGGTGTTCGACGCTCTCGCGAACTTCGAAAAGCCGGCGAGCGCGTACGACATCGCCGAAGCGGTCTCAAGAACCGAAGGACGGCGGGTCGCGGCCAATAGCGTCTACCGAATTCTTGACCTGTTCGTCGGAGCGAATCTTGCTCGCCGAGTCGAAAGCGCCAATGCCTATGTCGCCAACCAGCATCCCGAATGCCTGCACGACTGCATCTTCCTGATTTGCGATAGTTGCGGGCAGGCCGTCCACATTGACGACGATGCGCTTTCGGCGAGCATTCGCAAGGCTGCGGCAAGCGCGGGCTTTTCCGCCCCTCGGCCTGTGATCGAAGTTCGCGGCACGTGCGGCGAGTGCGACGACGATTGAGTTTGCTGAGCATTTGGTGAGCAATCGCTGAAATCGGCTCTGCGGCCGGCCATAATCGTGACATGTCAAAGGCATCCGCGTAAGGCGCGCCCTGATGAGCGATCGACCCGACACTCCCCTTCTGGATACGGTCAAGTTTCCGGCCGACATCCGCAAGCTCAGCAAGGACCAGCTCGAAGAGTTAGCCGACGAGCTGAGGCGGGAGACGATTTCGGCGGTTTCGGTGACCGGCGGTCACCTCGGAGCTGGGCTCGGAGTTGTCGAGCTGACGGTCGCTCTCCACTATGTATTCAATACGCCGAGCGACCGGCTGGTGTGGGACGTCGGCCACCAGGCCTATCCGCACAAGATCGTGACTGGTCGGCGCGAGAGGATTCGCACGCTTCGCCAGGGTTCAGGCCTCAGCGGCTTCACCAAACGGAGCGAGAGCGACTACGACCCGTTCGGAGCAGCGCACAGTTCGACGTCGATCTCTGCCGCGCTCGGCTTTGCGATGGCCAACAAACTTTCGGAAGCGCCCGGCAAGGCAATCGCCGTCATTGGGGACGGCGCGTTATCGGCCGGGATGGCCTATGAGGCCATGAACAATGCCGCAGCGGCCGGGAACCGGCTGATCGTCATCCTCAACGACAATGACATGTCGATCGCTCCGCCGGTCGGCTCGATGCGCAACGCGCTCGCTCGGCTCGTAAGCTCGAGCAAATATCTTGGCCCGCGCAAGGTCGCCCAGAAGATCGCTCGATTGATGCCGGACACGATCCACGATTGGGCGCGCAAGGCCGAGGAATATACCCGCGGATGGGTCACCGGCGGAACACTCTTCGAGGAGCTCGGCTTCTATTATGTCGGGCCGGTCGACGGTCACGACGTCCGAGCGCTGGTCGAGGTGCTCGAAAACGTCCGCGATGCCGAGGTCGGTCCGATGCTGGTCCACGTCGTCACCAAGAAGGGCAATGGCTACGCACCGGCGGAGAATGCGGCGGATAAATATCATGGCGTAGTCAAGTTCGACGTCGTCTCGGGCGTTCAGGCCAAGCCGGCTCCCGGCGCCCCGAGCTACACCAGCGTCTATGCGACGGCTCTTACGGCCGAGATGGCCCGCGATGACAAAGTCGTCGCAATTACCGCTGCGATGCCCTCGGGCACGGGTCTCGACAAGGTGGCCGAGAGGTTTCCGGAGCGGACCTTCGACGTTGGAATTGCCGAGCAGCACGCCGTGACTTTCGCCGCCGGTCTTGCAGCCCAGGGCTACAGGCCATTTGCAACCATTTATTCGACCTTTCTCCAGCGCGCCTACGACCAGGTGGTCCACGACGTCGCAATCCAGAATTTGCCGGTCAGGTTCGCGTTGGACCGGGCGGGACTGGTCGGAGCCGACGGAGCGACCCACGCGGGAAGCTTCGATCTCGCTTATCTGTGCACCCTGCCCAATTTTGTCGTGATGGCGGCCTCCGACGAAGCGGAGCTTTGTCACATGGTGCACACCATGGCGGTGCACGACAGCGGACCGATCGCGGTTCGCTATCCGCGCGGCGAGGGCAGGGGAGTGCCTCTCCCCGACCGGCCGCTTGAGCTCGAGATCGGGAAAGGCCGGATTGTTCGCGAAGGCAAGACGGTCGCCATCCTTTCCCTGGGCACCCGGCTCGAGGAAGCGGAGAAGGCATCCGAAGTGCTCGAGGCTCGGGGATTGTCCACGACGGTCGCCGATCTGCGCTTCGCAAAGCCACTCGACAGCGAACTGATCCGTCACTTGCTGGTATCGCACGAAGTTGCAGTGACGATCGAGGAAGCGTCCATCGGTGGGCTCGGAGCGCATGTCCTGACGCTCGCCAGCGACGAGGGCTTGCTCGATTCGGGCCTCAAGATCCGAACGATGCGGCTGCCCGATCGATTCCAGGATCAGGACAAGCCCGAGAAGCAATATGACGACGCTCGCCTGAATGCGCCCCACATAGTCGAAACGGTGCTGAAAGCTCTGCGCGTCAACGCCGCTGGAGTCGAAGAGGTGCGCGCGTAGCCAAGGTCCGCGCTGACCAGCTGCTGGTGAGCCGGGGCCTCGCCGAGAGCCGCACCCGTGCGCAGGCTCTGATCATGGCGGGGTCCGTCTTCTGCCGCGAGACCAAGCTTTCCAAGGCGGGAGAAATGCTTGCCGAGGACGCGCCGCTCGAGGTCCGTGGAAAGGATCACCCCTGGGTCTCCCGCGGCGGGATCAAGCTGGACCACGGGCTCAGCCATTTCGGCTTCGATGTGACGGGCGTTGTGGCGCTTGATATCGGCAGCTCGACCGGCGGGTTCACCGATGTCCTGCTCTCGCGGGGAGCGGCCAAGGTTTACGCAGTCGATGTGGGCACGAACCAGCTTGCCTGGAAACTGAGACAGGATCCGAGGGTCGTTGTGCTCGAGAAAACGAATGCCCGAACTCTCGATCGGAGCATGATACCCGAGCCAGTCGACATCCTTGTGTGCGACGCCAGCTTCATCGGACTTGCCAAAGTCCTCGACGCACCGCTGAGGCTCGGGAGGGCCGGAACCCGACTCCTTGCGCTGATCAAACCACAGTTCGAGGCTGGGCGGGAGGATGTCGGCAAAGGCGGGGTCGTTCGCGATCCTGCTGTTCACGAACGTGTCTGCGCCGAGGCCGCGAGGTGGGTGGAATCGCAGGGCTGGGCGTTGCACGGCATCACTCCGAGCCCGATCACAGGCCCCGAAGGCAATGTCGAATTCCTCCTCGCCGCGGAGAAAATTGGGGATAGTTGAGGGACTTGGGGATAGCTGTTCCGGTCAGGGTGGCGAAATCCGACCCGACACCCTATTTCCCGCGCCGAAAGGGAGAAATTTCGATGCAGTCCGAGAACAGAATGTTCGACGACTTTGTGAAGATGGTGAACGGATTTGCCGGCACCTTCGCAGGGATGGGCCGCGAGGCCGAGGCGAGCGCGCGCGAGAAGTTCAAAGACTGGATGGGCGGGGCCGATTTCGTCGGCCGCGACGAATTTGAAGCGGTAAAGGCGATGGCTGCTGCCGCCCGCGACGAGAATGAGGTTTTGAAAGCCCGAATCGCCGACCTCGAAACGAAAGTTGCCGGTACTCGCGCCAGCTCCGGAAGCCGCGGCGGCAAGAAGACGAGCTCGGGGGGGTGAACCTGAGCGAGGAAGAAATCCAGGACGAGCGCGACGACGGCGCCCCGATCGAGATCCTCGAACAATATTTCGAGGCTCGCGGCTGGGCATGCGAGCGTACCGCCGAGGGCGAGATCGTGGCTTCGGCGACCGGAAGCTGGGCGCAGTACGAATTGCGCGGGGTGTGGCGGCCTGAAGACCAGGTCCTTCAGTTTCTCGCTTTTCCCGACATCAAGGTCGCTCTCGAGAAGCGGGCGGCGATCTATGAGGCGCTGAGCCTCATCAACGAGCAGCTGTGGCTCGGGCATTTCGAAATCTGGTCGGGTTCTGGCCTCGTCGTGTTTCGCCATTCGACCATTCTCGATGCACGTGAGGATGAGGGGCTTTCGCTCGAACAGGCCGAAGCCATTGCCGAAGCCGCCGTCGAAGAGTGTGAGCGCTTTTATCCCGTTTTCCAGTTCGTCCTTTGGGGGGGCAAGTCGCCGGGCGAGGCGATTTCCGCAGCGCTGATCGATACTCACGGCGAAGCATGAACAATATTCTCGAGCTCCCTCAGCCGACCTGGTTCGTCGGCTGCGGCAATATGGGCGGAGCAATCCTTGAGGGCTGGCGGGCAGCCGGCCTCGATCTTTCTTCCGTGAGCGTGGTCCGCCCGAGCGGCAAGCCGATCGAAGGCGTGCGCGTCGTCAGCTCAGCCTCGGAGATCGGCGGAGCTCCGCCGCAAATGGCGCTCCTCGCATTCAAGCCGCAGAAGCTTCGGGAAATCGCGCCGCAGCTAAGGCCGCACCTTGGACCTGAGACGATGATTGTCTCTGTTCTCGCGGGCGTTGAGGTTGCAACTCTTCGCGGGCATTTTCCCGAAGCAGGCAGCATCATTCGAGCGATGCCCAATCTCCCAGTTGCCGTTCGCCGGGGCGTAACCGGGCTTTACGGCGATGCGGGCGAAGGAGCGCCGAGGCGACAGATCGGCGACCTTTTCGTCGCCCTCGGCTTTGCCATGTGGATGGCCGACGAGATCAAGCTCTCCGCGCTCGGATCCGTGGCAGGTGCGGGGACTGCCTATGTCGCGCGTTTCATTGCCGCCCTTGCGAACGCGGCGACCCGAAACGGCCTTTCGGACGAGATTGCATCGACGCTTGCGCTCGAAACCGTGCTTGGAACGGCGTGGATGGCGGCGGGCAGCGGGGAAAGCATGGCCAGCATCGCAAGCCGGGTCGCCAGTCCCAGGGGTACGACCGAAGCCGGTCTTGCAGTGCTCGACCACGACCGCGTCCTTGATCAGCTTGTCGCACTTGCGATCGACGCTTCCTTGAGCCGGGGGGCTGAGCTTGCCAGCGAGGCAAGGGCCGGGAACGCGAGCGAGCCTGCGTCCCTCACCTAGACGAAGCGGTATCTTCGAGTGCTTGCTGAGAGCACCCTCCTGTCCTAGGCGCGCTTCATGGCAGCTGCACAACAACCGCCGTTCGATGACCGTGACGGCTGGATCTGGTTCGACGGCGAGCTGGTTCCCTGGCGCGATGCCCGAATTCATGTGCTGACCCACGCCCTCCATTATGCCTCGTCGGTGTTCGAAGGGCAGCGCGCCTACAACGGCGTGATCTTCAAGCTTCGCGAGCATAGCGAGCGCCTTCGCAAGAGCGCGCGCCTTTTGGGCTTCGAGCTTCCCTGGAGCGTCGAGGAAATCGATGCCGGCTGTTACGAGGTGCTCAAGGCCAATGGCTGGAGCGACGCCTACATGCGGCCGGTGGCCTGGCGCGGATCGGAATCGATGGGCGTGGCGCCCGGAAGGACCAAACCGCACCTCGCGATCGCGGCCTGGCAGTGGGGGAAATACTTCGATCCTGAGATCGCCAAGGACGGAATTCGTCTCGAGATTGCTCCGTGGCGGCGGCCGGCGCCTTACACCGCACCTTGGGAATCCAAGGCGGCCGGCCTTTACATGATCTGCACGCTCTCGAAGCAGCATGCGGAAAGTCACGGCTATCACGACGCGCTGATGCTCGATTGGCGCGGGCGCGTCGCCGAGGGAACCGGAGCGAACATCTTCTTCGTCAAGGACGGAGCGCTCCACACGCCGGTTCCCGATTGTTTCCTGGACGGCATCACCCGCCGGACTGTGATGGACCTTGCCCGACGGCGCGGGATCGAGGTTGTCGAGCGGCCAATATGGCCCGAGGAAATGGATTCCTTCCAGCAGGCCTTTCTTACCGGAACCGCTGCCGAGGTCACTCCGGTCCAGTCGATCGGGCCTTATAAGTTCGAAGTGGGTGAACTCACCCGCCAGCTCGACAAGGATTATGAGGACCTCGCCTACGGGCGAATCTCGAACGTCTAGTTCCTCGCGAGCCTTTCCGGATCGGCGATGTCGCGAATTCCGTTCGTTTCGATGTCGGCGAGGAGAGAATTCAGCCAATCCCGATCGAGGTGACGCTGGAGTTCGATATGATCCAGCAGATGCTTCCCCCCGGTCGAGAGTTTGGGAGCAAGCCCGTCGCGAATCGGCCCGAGCTTGGCGATGAGCTCGTCAATCCGTGCCAATCGCCTCCGAAGGCTCTTCTTCACGAGCATGGGATCCGCAAGGTGAAGGAATAGCATCGCACCGTAGAGCACCTGCGAGACTGGCCCCTCCATTTCGAGTTGACGGTGAAGGCCCGTTTGGAATTCGGCCCGACCGCGGGGCGTGATCCGGTAGATCGTCCGAATGCCGCCGCGCGCCACGCGTTCCTGAGCGACGGCCTCGATCAACCCTTCCTTGTCGAGTTGGCGAACCGCGTAATAGAGCGTGCCGACGTCCACATCGATGAAGCATTCGACCATCGCCGCCTCAAGACGGCGCTTGATCTCGTAGGGATGAAAGTCGCCCCGATGGAGCACTCCGAGAACAAGAAGTCTTGCGTTCATAGTCTAATTAAACTAATGCGATTCGAATAATCAAGGGGAGAGTGCAATGTGGAGGGCGGCCGGGAGCATCGTTGCGGGATTGGTGGCCTGGGCGGTCATCGTCACCCTTCTGAACTTCGGTCTGCGCGCCGCGATTCCTGGTTATCATGCCGCGGAGGCAACGCTTCAGTTTACGCTGGCCATGAAGATTGGCCGCCTGACGGAAGCCGCGCTTACCTCCGTGTCGGCGGGCGTGGTGGTCGGTTTGATCGCCCCGTCGAAGAAATGGGCGCCCTGGGTAACCGGCCTCATCATTCTTGCGATGTTTCTGCCCGAGCATGTGAAACTCTGGACCAAATTCCCCGTCTGGTATCACCTGAGCTTCCTTGTGCCTCTCGTCCCGCTTGTGGCGCTCGGCGGCTTTCTTGCTCGCAGCGGCGCCGCCGGCGAAAGGAGCACGGCGGCTCTTAGCTAGAAGATCGAAAGGTCGAGCTCCTCGCTCGGGCCGAACCAGATGACATGCTTGCTGTGGTCAGCCAGATCATCGCCCGTCTCGGCGTGCGCGAAAACGGTCAGCGGTCCGCGGTTCAGCGCAAGGAACTGGGCGACGTCCCCGAAACGCTCTCTCGGCACCGTCAGCTGCACGCTCCCTCGCGGATGAGGCCCGACGGGCCTCAGGTGGAAATGGCCAACGGCGAGCGAAAATCGTTCCTGGGCCGCAGCCGCTAGCCTCTTGGCCAGCTCGACCTCTTCAGGATCGTAGTAGATATGCGCGTGGAAATCGCGGATCGATGGCTCAGTCATTGCGGCTCTATAGCGTCTCCCGACGCAAGACCCCATCTCCCCTTTCAACCCGCTGCTTCGCCGGTATAAGCGCCGGTTCTCCCGCATCGGGAGCCGCGCCTGCTGGGGCGTCGCCAAGTGGTAAGGCACCGGTTTTTGGTACCGGCATTCGCAGGTTCGAATCCTGCCGCCCCAGCCAGTCGTTCTTCTCGGTCATAATTGCAGCGTTCGAAGCTCGCCTCTACGAGAACCAGCCTAACGGAGGTTCTCGGGACCGTGAAAGTTGCTGTTGTCGGGCTCGGCTACGTTGGTCTTCCGCTCGCCGTCGCTCTTGGACGAATGCATGATGTTGTTGGGTATGACATCAGCAAGAAGCGGGTCGATGCGCTTCGCGAAGGGGTCGACTGGACCAATGAAGTCACTCCCGAGGAGCTGCGGGCAGTCGACCTCACGGTCACGGACGATCCGGCGAAGCTGCTGGGTAGAGAGATCTTCATTGTCACCGTGCCGACCCCGATAGACGAAGCCAACCGTCCCGATTTCCAGGCCATGCTCAAGGCCTGCGCAATTGTCGGCGCGGCGCTCTCGAAAGGTTCGATCGTCGTGTTCGAAAGCACAGTCTATCCAGGCGTGACCGAGGAAATGTGCGCGTCGGCGCTCGAGAAGGCGTCAGGTCTCAAGTCCGGCAAGGATTTCAAGCTCGGTTACAGCCCCGAGCGCATCAACCCGGGCGACAAGGCGCATCCGATAGAGAAGATCACCAAGGTCGTCGCCGCCCAGGATCTGGAAACACTCTCCACCCTTGCCGATCTCTATGGTTCAATCATCGAGGCCGGCATTCACCGCGCGCCGTCGATCAAGGTCGCGGAGGCGGCGAAGGTGATCGAAAACACTCAGCGAGACCTCAACATCGCCCTGATGAACGAGGTGGCGAAAATCTGCCATCTTCTTGGGATTCGAACTCGCGACGTTCTCGATGCCGCGGGGACCAAGTGGAACTTCCTGAAATTCCAGCCGGGTCTGGTGGGCGGCCACTGCATCGGCGTTGATCCCTATTATCTGACGGCCAAGGCGGAACAGCTTGGCTACCAGCCCGAAGTGATCCTCTCCGGGCGGCGCGTAAACGACGGAATGGGTGCCTATCTGGCGCAGCGCGTCGTCAAGCTGATCGCCGCGAGCGGGCGCCCGATCCTTGAAGCACGCGTCGGAATTCTCGGTTTAAGCTTCAAGGAGAACGTGACCGATATTCGCAACTCTAAAGTTGTCGATACGTACCGGGAGCTTCGAGAGTTCGGAATCGAACCGATCGTTCACGATGCGCGCGCCGACCCGGCCGCGGTCCGTCATGAATATGGCGTTCAATTGGCTGACCTCGGAGAGTTCAAAGGCCTCGCGGCGCTCATTTACGCGGTCGGCCATGATGAATACCGAGCTCTTCACGGGCAGATCAGCGACATGGTGGGAGACCATGGCATCGTCGTCGATGTTCGCTCGCTGCTCGATCCTTCGACGCTACGTTCCGATATCACCTATTGGAGTCTCTAGATCGGAAAGTGACCCGGCTCGCCGGATATGGTGATCCACCGAGTCTCCGTAAAAGCTTCGATCCCGGACTTGCCTCCAAAGCGGCCGTACCCCGACGCCCCGACGCCGCCGAAGGGCATTTGCGGTTCGTCGTGCACCGTCGGCCCGTTGATGTGGCAGATGCCCGACCGGATCCGGCGGGCGACGGCGAGGCCTCGAGCCGAATCGCGGGTGAAGACGGCAGCCGAAAGGCCAAAATCACTGTCGTTTGCCACGCGCACCGCTTCGTCCTCGTCGGCGACCCGAACGATCCCGACGACCGGACCGAAACTCTCATCGCTGTAAAGACGCATTGAGGGGGTCAGTTTGTCGAGGACCGTCGCCGGACCCGCCGCGATCGTCCGCGCACCAAGAGCGAGCGCTTCGTCGATCATCGAGCGGACACGGGTCTGCGACTCCTCGTCGACCTGGTCGCCGACGGCGGCGGCGGGCATTGCTGCTGCCTTGTTGGCGAACTGGCGCGCGAATTCATCGCCGATTTCCTCGACGACGATGATCCGTTCGGTCGACATGCAGATTTGACCCGCGTTCATGAAAGCGCCGAACGCCGCCGCCTTGACCGCCTCCTCGACGTCTGCGTCTTCAAGCACGATCAGAGGCGCCTTGCCGCCGAGCTCGAGGAGCACGGGTTTCAGATTTTCAGCCGCGCGTTTCGCAACGATTCTCCCGACGGCGGTCGATCCGGTAAAGTTGATCCGCCTCACGGCCGGATGATCGATCAGTGCGCCGACTACCTCCTCGGCGTCAGACAGGGCGTTGGTCACGAGATTGACGACCCCGTCGGGGAAACCGGCAGCGGCGAACGCTTCGATGATGAGCGCGTGCGTTCTCGGGCAGCGCTCGGACGCCTTGAGAATTACCGTATTGCCGCAGGCGAGCGGCGTTGCGATCGCTCGGCAGCCGAGGATCACCGGAGCGTTCCAGGGCGCGACCCCGAGCACCACGCCGACAGGCTCGCGAAGGGCGAGCGCCAAGAGGCCGGGCTTGTCCGAGGGAATCACTTCGCCCGTGATCTGAGTGGTCAAAGCGGCCGCCTCGCGCACCATTCCAGCGCCGAGCATTACATTGAAGCGGGACCAGGGTTCGGCGGCTCGAAGCTCGCTCGCCATGGCCTGTACGAAGGAATCGGCCCGGGCTTCGAGCTCTCCGGCTGCAGCGTTGAGCAATGAGCGGCGCGCGTTTGGGCCGAGGGCGGACCAGCCGGGGAAAGCGGCGGAGGCGGCCTCGGCAGCGCGGATTGGCGAACTATGCATTCGATGGCGCTAGCGCGATCGGCACGTCGCCGCCACCTTGGCGACCTTTCCCAAAACCATGTCCGTTTCGGAACCATGCTTTAGATGTCGGAGACCGAGCCGGTCTATTTGGGGGGGCGATGGCGTCCCGAAGGTTTTCAGAAAAGCCGCGTGAGCTTCGTCGCCGTGTGGTGGTCCCGGCGAGACTTCGTCACGGCGCCGCATGGTCCGACGCCTGCATTCTCAACATCTCGTCGCGCGGACTCATGATCCATACCGGCCGCCAGGTCGCCAAAGGGACGCAGGTCGAGGTGTGTCGGGGCGACCATGTGATCATTGCCCGGGTCGTTTGGCGAGACGGCGGCCGAGCGGGGCTGCGCGCCGAGGAGCGTGTCCCGATCGAAGAGATTATGACACTGGGCCGGTCACCGGCGCTCCAGCTGACGGCCGGGCCGGTCGAGAGGAGGAAACATCCGCGCCCCGGGGAACGGAGCCGATTGCGGGCAAGGGCGATGGAATTTGCGGCTGTGGCAGCGATCGGCGGCTGCCTGGCGATGGCGGGCCTTAGCATGGTGCAAGCGGCGTTCGCGCGGCCCGTCGAAATGGTCACTGCGGCGCTCGGAAACTGACGCGCTCATAGCATCTCTCGCGGCGAGCCGATCTCCACGCTATGCGAGCGGCGGTGAACCCGCTCTACGAACAGATGAAGACCAGCGTCTTCGAACGCATGTCTGCGCTTGCCGCCGAGTACAATGCCGTGAACCTCGGCCAGGGATTTCCCGACTTCGGCTGGCCTCAGGAAATTCTCCAGGCGGCTGCGAGAGCCGTTGTCGAAAGCTCCAACCAATATCCGCCTTCACGCGGATCGATGATGCTTCGCGAGGCGATCGCTGAACACTACGGTCGGCATTTCGGCGAGGGGCTCGATGCGGGCCATGTCTGCGTGACCAGCGGCGCGACCGAAGCACTCGCAGCGGCAATATTTGCATCGGTGCAGGCCGGCGATGAGGTCATCATCCTGACCCCAGCCTACGACAGCTATGCTCCGACGATCCGAAGGGCTGGCGGGATTCCGGTCGAAGTCGCGCTGCGACCGCCGCAGTGGAGGATCGAAAGCGACGCGCTCCAGAAGGCAATGACGTCGAAGACCCGGGCAATCCTCTTCAACAATCCCCACAATCCGGCCGGACGGCTGTTTGAATCCGAAGAACTGGAGACCATTGCTAAGCTCGCTCGGGAGCACGATCTTATCGTCATCAGCGATGAGGTTTGGGAGCATATCCTACTCGACGGGCACCGCTTCACTCCTCTTGCAACCTTGCCTGGAATGGGGGAGCGAACGATCAAGGTGGGTTCGGCCGGCAAGATCTTCTCGCTGACGGGATGGAAGGTGGGCTGGATCGTCGCTGCTCCTGCGCTCGCGCCTTTGGTGGCCAGGGCACACCAGTTCCTGACCTTCTCGACCGCTCCGAACCTCCAGGCTGCGGTCGCATTCGGATTGAGCGACGGGGACGCCTGGCTGAAGCCGATGCGAGAGCGCTTCCAGCGCTCGCGCGACCTCATGGCGGAAGGCCTGCGCTCAGCGGGCTACGTGACGCTCGATGTCGCAGCGACCTACTTCATGTGCGTGGACCTTGCGGCGTCGGGAATCTCCCTCGACGACGAGGCGTTTGCGTCTTCCGCGGTAGAGAAGGCAGGTGTTGCGGTCGTCCCCCTGTCGGCATTCGTGAAGTCCGACCCCCCGCGGCATCTGGTCCGCGTCTGCTTCAGCAAGAAGGATGAGACGATCGAGGCGGGAATCGCCGCGATGGCGAAAGCGAAAGAGATGCTGGCATGAGCCCTTCCGACGAGGCCGCCCAGGTTCTCGAACTGTTTGGAATTGACCATGCCGGAGGGCTCGTCAGCCATTCCCCGATCGACGGATCGGTGATTGGACGAGTGACTGTCGGCGACCCGGACCAGGCCGCCGCCCGCGCCTCGGAGGCATTTGAGGGATGGCGGACCGTTCCCGCGCCCCGGCGCGGCGAACTCGTTCGGCTGCTCGGCAATGAAATCCGTGAGGCGAAGCCCATCCTTGCCAAGATGATCACCCTGGAGACGGGCAAGATCATGGCCGAGAGCCTCGGTGAAGTGCAGGAGATGATCGACATTTGCGATTTCGCGGTCGGCCTTTCGCGTCAGCTCTACGGCCTTACCATCGCAAGCGAGCGGCCCGAGCACCGGATGATCGAGCAATGGCATCCGCTCGGACCCGTGTCGGTGATCAGCGCCTTCAACTTTCCGGTTGCGGTCTGGGCCTGGAACGCCGCGCTGGCCCTGGTCTGCGGCAACCCCGTGATCTGGAAACCGAGCGAGAAGACTCCGCTTTGCTCGGAGCTCGTGATGCAGCTGGTACGCCGTTCGAGACGCAGGTTCGGCCTCACTCCCGACGGGTTGGTTCAACTGGTGCAGGGCGATCGCGAAATTGGCGAAGCGCTGGTCCGTGACGCGCGCATCGCGCTTGTTTCGGCTACAGGTTCGACAAGGATGGGACGAACCGTCGCCCCGGTCGTTGCGAAGCGGTTTGGCCGTTCCCTGCTCGAGCTTGGGGGCAATAACGCGGCAATCGTCTGCCCCTCAGCCGACCTTGACCTTGCCGGACGTGCGATCCTCTTTTCCGCGGTTGGAACGGCTGGCCAGCGGTGCACGACCCTCCGGCGGCTCCTCATTCACGAAAGCATTGCCGACGATCTTCTGGAGCGACTGAAACGGCTGTCGGGAGCGGTGAAGATTGGTGACCCGCGTCAAGGCGACGTGCTCGTCGGCCCACTCATCGACTCGTCCGCCTATGATGCGATGCAGGCTGCGCTCGATTCGGCCCGCAAGCGCAAGGCCTCCGTTTGGGGAGGCGAGCGCCTCGATATCGTTCGAGGCGGTTATTATGTTCGGCCAGCAATTGTCGAGATGAAGCGCCAGGAAGGGCCGGCACTCCAGGAAACTTTTGCACCGATCCTTTACTGCCTTCGCTATGGCGAGCTTGACGAAGCGATCGCTCTTAACAACGCGGTCCCGCAGGGTCTCTCCTCGTCAGTCTTCACCAACGATATGCGCGAAGCGGAGAGGTTCATCGCCTCAACCGGATCCGATTGCGGCATTGCCAACGTCAATATCGGTCCTTCCGGGGCGGAGATCGGCGGCGCGTTTGGCGGCGAGAAGGAGACCGGGGGCGGCCGTGAGAGCGGTTCGGATTCGTGGCGCGCCTATATGCGGCGCCAGACCAACACGATGAATTACGGAAGCGAGCTACCGTTGGCCCAGGGCGTCCGTTTCGACATCGCCCCATAACGCCAGTGGTTCATCCGCCATGTGCGAGGGCCACTCGCGGCGGAACTGCTGTTTCCAGCCGCGCAGCGCCCGCGGATCCATCGGCGGCGAGACGAGATAACCCTGCGCAAGATCGCAGCCAAGCTCACTCAGGGCGCGGAGCTGCTCGACGGTTTCAATGCCTTCCGCCGTTGAAGCGATGCCCAGCCCTCGAGCAAGCTCGGTGATCGCCCGGACGATCAGCCGACTGTCGCGCGAGCAAGGGACATCGGCAACGAATGCCCGATCGATTTTCACCTCGGTGAAGGGCAATTGCCGAAGAAGCATCAGCGATGAATAGCCGGTGCCGAAATCGTCGATCGCAAGACCGATCCCCTTGATCCTGAACCGCGTCAAAGTGTCCATGAGCTTGACCAGGGGCTGGGTCGCCCCCTCGGTGAGCTCGAGAACGAGGCGGTCGGTCGGGACCTCGAGCTTGCTGCACATCCTTTCGACCAAGTCGGGAAAGTCGAGATGCTCGAGGCTCAGCGCCGAGATATTGAAGGCAATCTGCACGTCGATGCCGTCCTCGCACCAGTCGAGCCACTGCCTGAGGATGGTTCGAAGGCCCCACTGCGTGAGCTCATCGATAAGACCGTGCCGCTCGGCGAGCGGCACGAAGTGCGACGGCTCTATGCTCCCGAGTTCGGGATCGTCCCAGCGGACCAGTGCTTCGACGCTCGCCAAAGTCCCATCGCGAAGTCTCACTTTTGGTTGGTAAAGCATGTAAAGTCGCTGCTTCTTGAGCGCATGCTCCAGAGCAGCGAGCAATTCCTTCTCGCTTAGCCGAGTCACGACTACAGCGTTGCCTTGAGCCGGATCAGCATCTCTTCGAGCACTTCGAAGCGAACCGGCTTTTCGACCGGACCGACCATCGTCAGGCCAAGCGCTTCGCCAAGGCGGAAAGCGGATTCGAGCACGCGCCGATCGAAACCGCTGACAATCAGCACTGGCGCTGCATATTTCTGCGCAGAGAGAAAACGAATGAGCTCGACCCCGTCCATTCCCGGCATTCCAAGGTCCAGAGCGACCATGTCGGGTCGCTGCGCAATGAACGCGTCGCGGAACTCTTGGTCATCCCCGGTTGTGACGGGCTCAAAGCCACTTTCCTCGGCCGCGCTCGCGAGAAACTCGGCCAGTGCCGGCTCGTCGTCGATCAGAAGCAGGCGCGGCAGCGGCATTCAGAAACTCTCCCGCGAGGGACCCAGGCCCCAACGACGCTCCATTTCTACCAGATGAAACGCTCTTTTAACCATGGTGTCCATAAAGTCCCAATTTGGCGCGATCTGCGCGTGTGGGAAGGCACTCTGAAAGCATGTTTGAATCGCTGATCCGCAGGAAATCAGCACGATCCGGGCAGTCGCCGACTGACGCCGCCTTCGAATCAACGACGGTGTCGCTCTCGACGGCCGTCCCGCGGCCCGCAGAGCGACGTGAGGATGAGCGCATTCCAGCGATGCTGCGCGTCGGCAAGCTGGTCGATTCAGGCGGCTCCCAGCAGCTCATCAGAATCAGGAACATGTCCGCAGGCGGTGTGATGGCGATCGTCACCAGAGTTCCCGGCATCGGCGATCCCGTGGAGATCGAGGTCTCCTCGCAGAAGATTCCCGCGACCGTTGTTTGGACCCGAGATGACATGGTCGGCTGCAAATTCGATCAAAATGTCGATCTTGGCGAACTTCTTGCCGGCCGAAAACCGCGCCTCGGCTTCCGAACGCGCCCGCCTCGGCTCCAAATTGCATGCAAGGCGTCGGTCAAGGTCGGCAAAGTCTATTACACGGTCGATGTTCACGACATTTCACTCGGCGGAATGAAGGTCGAGCCGATCGAGGAATATTGCGTCGGCAAGAAGGTCATCGTGGTCGTCGAGAGCCTGCGTCCGATCAAGGGCGAGGTCCGCTGGTATGCGGACCGGAAGGCCGGGATCGTGTTCGACAAGCCTCTCGACTTCGACGAGCTTTCGGAATGGGTCGGAAAGCGCCTCGAGCTCGCAAGTCTCAAGGCCTCATACCAAAAGAACTGACGCCGCCGGTCGGAGGGACAGGAAACCGATCCAATGGACTGCTGGACCGGCCCGCGCTTGCATGCCGCCACTCGCAATAGCGGCTGATCGCTCCTATTTGCGGCTCAAAGAAGGAGCTGACAGATGGCAGAGGAAGTCGCGGTTCTCGCTGGCGGGTGCTTCTGGTGCACCGAAGCGGTTTTCCTGGACGTTGTCGGAGTGAAATCGGTCGAGAGCGGCTATACCGGCGGTCACACCTCCAATCCGACCTACAAGGAAGTCTGCGGCGGCCATACCGGCCATGCCGAGGCAATCCGAATCACCTTCGACCCCGCCCAAATCAGCTTTGATGAGCTGCTCGACATCTTCTTTGCGATTCACGATCCGACCCAGCTCAACCGCCAGGGCAATGACATTGGAACCCAGTATCGCTCCGCGATCTTCCCCCAGAACGAGGAACAGGAAGCGAAGGCGCGCGAGGCAATCGCCCGGGCCAATGTCACGCATTCCGGAAGTGTCGTGACAACGGTGGAGCCGAGGAGCGAGTGGTCGCCGGCCGAAGGCTATCATCAGGACTATTGGGCAGGCGAAGGCCAGCGGAACCCTTATTGCATGGCCACGATTCCGCCGAAGCTTCAGAAGCTTCGCAAGAGCTTCCAGGCTCGTGTCAAATCGGCAACAGCGCAGGCTTAAATGTTGGAAACATAGGGATTTGCCTTGGAAGACCGACAGCGCCGTGCAATTGCGTGGCCACTAACAGGGGAAGGGGCGGCTTCGGCCGCCCCTTTTTCATTTCGGCCGTTCGGCCGCTGCTCTGCGCAAACGATCGTTGATCGTCGCTCCGAGCCCCTCGTCAGGAACGGCGGCGACCGCGATACGCGCCTTTGGCGAATCGTCGGCCTGGTGAAGGAGGTCGAAAAGACGTGATGCGGCTTCGACAAGGTCTCCCGACGCGCTGAGGTTTGATTGTCCCTCAACCTTTCCAAAACCGATGAAAAACTCGTCTTCGTCCGCCGTTTCGGCGCGGAGCCGCAGCGGCTTGGAGGGAGCGTAGTGGCTCGGGAGCTGGCCGGGCGCTTCGATGCCCAAGGTCGATGGCGGCCCGGTGTCGATCTCGATCGGTCCCCGTCTGAGGAGACGGACGGGTCCACCGGTCGCAGCGACGATCGTGGATTCGACGCCTTGTTTCGTCGAGCCGCCATCGATCACGAGTGGGATGAGGCCGCCGAGGCTCTTCAGGACGTGGGCGGCGCGAGTTGGACTGATCGAGCCGCTGGAATTGGCCGATGGTGCCGCGAGCGGTCTTTCCGATGCGCTTAGCAGCGCCCGCATCGCTGGATGATCGGGGACTCGCAAGCCAATCGTTGGAAGCCCGGCGGTGACAAGAGAAGCGATCCGCGAATGTGCTCGAAGGGGGACGACGAGCGTCAGCGGGCCTGGCCAATGCTCGCGCGCCAGCGACAGCGCAGCCTCGTCGAATTCGCCGATCTCGATCGCGGCCGAAAGATCCGGCACATGGACGATGAGAGGATTGAAGCTTGGTCTTCCCTTGGCGGCGTAGATGCGGGCGACGGCCTGCGCGCTGGTCGCGTCGGCAGCAAGCCCATAAACCGTTTCGGTCGGCACACCGACGACTTGTCCCGCAAGGACCAGCCGGGCAGCCGTCAAGATGTTCTCATCGGTGAAAGGGAGGACCCGCGTCTCCATCTCGACGCGGGCTAGAGGATTACATTCCCCGCGGGAAGTTCAGGCCTTCGTGCGCTCGATCAGTTCGGCGGGATCGATCCCGAGGCGCTTCATCCGAGCATTGATCTGCGGCCACTCCTCTTTGAGGAAACGACTGCGCTCGCTGTCGCTGAGACGCGACCGGGCGCCGGGCGCCACGAACATGCCCACACCCCGCTTCACAACAATGAGGCCTTCGTCCTGAAAACCCTGATAGGCCTTGGCGACCGTCAGCGGGTTCGCCTGCTCCTCGGCCGCGAATGCACGGACCGAGGGAAGGGGGTCGCCATCAGCATATTTGCCGGCAAGGATGGCATCTGCGATCGTTTCCCGCAGGCGGACATAAACCGGCTTTTCGTGCTGAGTTCGAAGCGTCATGCTGTCATAATACAGCGCCTCGCGGAAAGTTCAATGGCAAAGTCAGGGTCTTGGCGGCTTCCAGCCCTCGGAAACGTCCGAGGCCTCCGGGCGCGGGCGGTCTTCGATCTCGCCTGGCGCGTGGCCGATGAAGATGAAACCTGCGATCCGCTCACCAGGCTCGCAAAAGGCGGCTCGAACCCGCTCCGAATAGGCGCGCCAGCCGGTCACCCATCCGGCGACATAGCCGAGTGCGTGCGCTCCGAGCAGCAGGTTCATCCCTGCAGCACCGCACGAGAGCTCCTGCTCGAAGACGGGAATCTTGTGGTCCGGATAGGGTCTCGAGATGAGCACCACCAGTTGGCCTGCATAATGGGCGAAATCATCTTCCTTGCGATAATGCGCGCTTGTCGAAGCGGGATCATGCTCTTCGAGCGCTTCGCGAAGAAGCGCTGCCAGGTCGTCGCGCTGGTTCCTGGCGACCGTGACGAAGCGCCACGGCGTCAGCTTGCCGTGATCGGGTGTCCGTGCGGCAATCGTCAGCATGAGCTCGAGCTCGTCAGCGCTCGGGCCCGGTTCAATCAGCTCGCGCGGCTTGGCCGAACGGCGGCTCATGAGGAGCGAAATGATCGATGAACGGTCGTTGAGCATCGACCGGGGCAGATAGAGGCGGCTGCTCTTCCCAACAATCCACCTTCACAAGCCGATTTTGTCCGTTACGGTCTGGCCCCGGCGCTTCACGGCGCAAGGGGAGTTCATTTCATGGTCGATACGCCCGGCGCGGAAGTGCCGACTTCGCCTGACATCACGCACGTAGACCCATCCGACGAGAAAACCTGGATGGGTCATCCGCGCCAGCTCGCGCGACTTTTCTCGATCGAAATGTGGGAGCGGTTCGGCTTCTACGGAATGCGGGCGCTTCTCGTTCTCTACCTCGTCAAGCACTTCCTCCTCGCGCAATACCAGGCGAGCGGAATCGTCGGGGGGTATCTCAGCCTCGTTTATCTCACGCCCGTGATCGGAGGCTGGCTCGCCGATTATTATCTCGGGTCCAAGAGATCGGTGAAATGGGGCGCACTGGTCATGGCCGCGGGCTATTTGCTGCTCTGTTTCGGCGGCGACCAAGCCAAGCCTTATGCGAACATCGACGGCCAGCGCTACGAGGTTCAGGTCGATCACGGCGGATCGCTTCTGGATTCAACCGATACCAAACAATGGGTGGTTGCCGGCGGCCAACGGCTGACGATCCATGGGTTGCCGGACGGTTCGGTCCAGCTGCTCGCTGGCAATGGCCAGGTCGCCAAGACCATTGCCAAGGATGCATTCCAGCCGGGCGCGACCCGATCTCCCTTCTATCTCACACTGATGCTGGTCGCTCTCAGCCTCATCGTCATCGGGAACGGCTTCTTCAAACCCAACATCTCGACGATCGTCGGTTCCCTCTACAAACAGGGCGACCGCCGACGAGATGCGGGCTTCACAATATTTTACATGGGCATCAACGTCGGCTCCATCGGCTCGCAGATCCTCTGCCCGATCTTCGTCGACTGGTTCGGATGGTGGGCGGGCTTTGCGATCGTCGTCGTTGGAATGCTCATCGGTTACGCACTGATCCAGTTCGATGGCGGACGACTGGCCGGCTATGGAGAGCCCCCGAAGCGGAGCGGCCCGGACCGAACCCTCCTGATCTACATCCTCTCGATCGCATCCGTGCCGTTGTTCTGGCTCATCTTCCGAAACGTCATGAACACGCCGGAGGCGGCGCCTGGGAGCGGTCTTTGGGGCTATATTCTCGCAACGCCGTTCCTCGGAAAGGTTCTCTTCCTCAGCTTTCTCGCGGCAGTGATCGGGATTCCGATCTGGTCGTGGCGAGCCGGAACCAAAGTTGAGTTCCAGATGATGCTTGCGGCGATCATCCTGGTCATCTTCAACGTGACGTTCTGGACACTGTTCGAGCAGGCGGCCTCGTCGCTGACTCTGTTCGCGGACAGCAATACGACGCTCAACCTCTTCGGTATTCCGATTTCGGCGCCCCAAACCCAGAATTTCAACCCGATCACGATCGTCATCTTCGCTCCGATCATGAGCTGGCTCTGGATCGCGCTTTCAAAGAAGGGCTGGGAGCCTTCGATTCAAGTCAAATTCGGCATCGCTCTGCTTCTCGTGGGCCTGGGATTCATTGTTCTCGCGTGGAGCAAGAGTACGGCCAACGCCGACTTCCGGGTCGCTCTTTGGTGGCTGGTTCTCACCTATTTCCTGCACTCGATCGCCGAGCTCTGCATTTCACCGGTGGGCCTGAGCATGATCACCAAGCTCTCGATCGCCCGGGTAGTTGGAATGATGATGGGCGTCTGGTTCCTCTCGATCTCGATCGGTGAGTATCTTGCTGGAGCGGCTGCCCAGTCGGCGTCCGTCCAGACCGTCGGAGGCGAGGTGACCAATCCGCAGCTCGCGCTGCAGACCTACGCCCACACCTTCATGGTTGGCGGCGAAATGACAATGATCGCGGGCGTCATTCTTCTTGTCATTTCGCCGTGGCTGAGAAGACTCATGCACGGAGTTAAATAATGCGCGTCCCAGCCATTGCCGCATTCAGCGCCGCTTTCGTCGTCTCGAGCTGCGCAGCGCTCAACCCTCCGCCCAAGCCCGCGCCTGCAATTCACATCAACGAGGATCCCTATCCATCGACTTATGTCCGTTACCCGGGCGTACTGACGGTCATTCGCCACGCGACCGTGTTCACCGGCGACGGGCAGCAGATCAACAACGGCACAGTCGTCTTTGCCGACGGCGTGATCCAGGCGGTCGGCGGCCCGGATCTGCCCTCGCCGGCAGGGGCGCTGGAGCTTGACGGCACCGGCAAGTTCGTCACGCCCGGGATCATCGACGTCCATAGCCACCTCGGCGACTATCCTTCGCCGGGCGTCGAGGCGAATTCGGACGGCAACGAAGCAACCGATCCCGTTCGGCCCGAAGTTTGGGCCGAGCATAGCGTATGGCCACAGGACCCCGGGTTCAGCAGGGCGCTCGTCAACGGCGGTGTGACGACACTGCAGATCCTTCCCGGATCGGCCAATCTGTTCGGCGGTCGATCGGAAGTGATCAAGAACGTGCCCGGCCGCACCGCACAGGACATGAAATTTCCCGGTGCCCCTTATGGGCTCAAGATGGCGTGCGGCGAAAATCCGAAGCGGGTGTACGGGTCGAAGGGTCATATGCCGCAAACCCGAATGGGCAATATCGCTCTTGCCCGCGAGACCTGGGTGAAGGCGGTCGAATATAAGCGAAAGTGGGACGATTATTACGCCCACGGCGGAAAGATGCCCGAACGCGATCTCGCGATGGATACGCTCAAGGGCGTGCTCGAGGGCAAGATCCTTGTGCAGAACCACTGCTACCGGGCTGACGAAATGGCCAACATGATCGCGATGTCGAAGGAGTTCGGCTATCACGTGACGGCGTTCCATCACGCAGTGGAAGCGTACAAGATCGCCGATATCCTGCGCGAAAACGACATTTGCGCGGTGATGTGGGCCGACTGGTACGGCTTCAAGATGGAAGCCTATGACGCAATTCCCGAGAACATCGCGCTGGTCCAGAACGCCGGAGCCTGTGCAATGGTCCACTCGGACGACCCCAACGGAATTCAGCGACTGAATCAGGCGGCGGCGAAGGCCATGGCGGCGGGACAGCGCGCTGGAATACCGGGCCTTACCGAAGCGGTCGCCTGGGAGTGGCTGAGCCGCAACCCTGCCAAAGCGCTCGGAATCCTCGACAAGACCGGGACCCTGACCCCGGGCAAGGGCGCCGACGTGGTGCTCTGGAATGGCGATCCGTTCAGCACCTATTCGCGACCGGAGCGTGTCTGGATCGACGGCGCCGAAATGTATGATGCAAACGATCCCAAAAAGCGGCCGGTGAGCGATTTCGAACTCGGCCAGCCCGGCGATGGAGATGTCAAATGATCGGCCGCGTTGCTGCTGCCCTGCTTCTCGGGGTTTCTGTTCCGGCTTGCGCTCAGACCTTCGCGATCGTTGGAGGAACCGTGGCTCTTGGCGACGGCTCCGAGCCGATCCCCAACGGAATGGTCGTCGTTCGTGATGGGCGAATCCTCGCCGCTGGAAACATCCGAATGAAATTGCCCGACGGTACCCAGGTGATCGATGCCACCGGCAAATGGGTCACTCCGGGAATTGTCGCGGGCTTCTCGCGACTCGGGCTGACGGACGTCAGCGGAGGGGCCGAGGGCGCAAATGACGAAAGCGCCGACAAAAGTCCTTTCAATGCGGCGATCGATATCGCTCCGGCGATCAATCCCAATTACCAGCCGGTTGGAGTCAATCGCGCTGACGGAGTGACTCGCGCAGTCGTCGCGCCGCGGGCGGAACACAGCATCTTTGCGGGGCAGGGCGCCGTCATCGATACGGGCGCCGACCTCGACCCGATCACCAAGCGCAAGGCGTTCCAGTTCGTCGAGCTCGGGCAAAACGGAGCCGAGAGCGCGGGCGGGTCTCGTCCGTCCGCCTATGTCCTCTTCCATGACGCACTTCGCGAAGCCGCCGAGCTCAGCCGCTATACGGGCCCGGTACGGTCGGCCGGGGCTTCAGCGCCCGATGATCGTATGCGACCGACCGTTCAGAACCCCAACGAGACCCGGCTCTACAGCCACAGCGCCGAGCGCAGCCAGGATGTCCTTCTGACCCGCTTCGATGCAGCAGCACTCGTTCCGGTCCTCCAGGGGCGCCAGCCGCTGCTGGTCCATGTCGAGCGCGCGAGCGACATCCTCAATGTGCTCGATCTCAAGCGTGAATTTCCTTCATTGAAGATCGTCATCGTCGGGGCGAGCGAGGGGTGGCTCGTCGCTGGCCAGATCGCAAAGTCCTCAATTCCAGTGATCGCATCGGCGCTCGTTGACCTTCCCGAGAGCTTCGAGGAGATCGCATCGACTCAGTCGAACATCGGCCGAATGAAGGCCGCGGGCGTCAATGTTTCGATCGGCATGATCAACGACGATGACGCGCACAAGCTGTTCTACGAGCGCCAATATGCCGGCAATCTCGTGGCGCTTCGGAAGATTCCAGGAGCGACGGGAGTCACTTGGGGAGAGGCGCTGGCAATGATCACTTCCAAGCCGGCGGAAGCCGTTGGACTGGGAGATGAGATCGGCCGGCTCGCGCCAGGCGAGCATGCCGACGTAGTGATCTGGTCGGGCGACCCGCTCGAGGTCATGAGCGGCGCCGAGCAGGTGTTCATCGACGGCGTCGAGCAGCCGCTGGAGACTCACCAGAAGCGTCTTCTCGAGCGCTATCGGTCCCTTCAGCGCACTGACCTGCCGATGGCCTACAGGCATTGATCCTTCGGGAGGGTCGGCTCGTCCTGGCAATCGCGACCCGGAACCCCGCGGGATTCTGGCGCTGGATTGGCTAAAGGCGCTAAAGCGGCGCCGATGACACGCAAATTCTTCGGTACGGACGGGATCCGGGGCACGACGAATTCCGAGCCGATGACTGCGGTAACGGCGCTCCGCGTCGGCCAGGCTGCGGGCACCCATTTCCTTCGCGGCGACCACCGGCACCGGGTGGTCATCGGCAAGGACACCCGGCTTTCCGGCTACATGATGGAGTCCGCGATGGTCGCCGGTTTCACCAGCGTTGGCATGGATGTCGTGCTTCTGGGACCCATGCCGACGCCTGCGGTGGCGATGCTGACGCGATCGATGCGCGCCGATTTGGGCGTGATGATCAGCGCGTCGCACAACCCCTTCGCGGACAACGGGATCAAGCTGTTCGGTCCTGACGGCTATAAGCTGAGCGACGAGGACGAGCGCGCGATCGAACGGCGGCTCGAGAAGGATCCGAAGCTCGCGAAATCCGAGCTGATCGGGCGCGCTCGGCGGATCGATGACGCGCGAGGTCGCTATGTCCAGTTCGCGAAGGACACCTTCCCCGAACACCTTCGGCTCGACGGGCTCAAGGTCGTGGTCGATTGCGCCAACGGAGCGGCCTATCACGTCGCTCCGGACGCGCTTTGGGAGCTTGGAGCCGAAGTGGTCCCCCTCGGGGTTGCGCCGGACGGTCTCAACATCAATGACAAATGCGGTTCGACCCATCCCGAGCTGATGCAGGAAACGGTGGTTGCGAGCGGAGCGGACATCGGCCTTGCGCTGGACGGCGATGCCGACCGGCTCATCGTATCCGACGAGAAGGGCCAGCTGGTCGACGGAGACCAGCTGATGGCGCTCATCGCGCTCGGCTTGCATGGACGCGGAGAACTCAAGGGTGATGCCGTTGTGGCAACCGTCATGTCGAACCTCGGACTGGAACGAAAGCTCGGCGAATCGGGCCTCAAACTGCTTCGGACCAAGGTCGGTGATCGCTATGTGCTCGAGGAGATGCGCGCTCGCGGGTGCAATGTCGGCGGGGAACAGTCAGGACATATTATCCTTGCTGACCATGCAACGACCGGCGACGGCCTCGTCGCGGGTCTTCAGGTCCTCGCGGCGCTCGTCGAGGCAAGCGCTCCTGCAAGTGAGCTATTGCAGCAATTCGAGCCGCTTCCCCAGCTCCTGAAGAACGTCCGCTTCAAGAGCCACGCCGAGCCGCTCGAGGCCGACAGTGTAAGGAAGCGGATCGCAGCCGCAGAAGCTGAGCTGGAGGGCCGCGGGAGACTTGTCATTCGAAAATCGGGCACCGAACCGCTCATTCGGGTGATGGCGGAGGGTGATGATCCTGCGCTGGTCGAGCGCGTCGTCGAGGACATTTGCGAGGCGGTTCGGACCGTCGTGTGAACGCTTTATTGGTAATTGTCGGCGAAACGACGATTCCGTGCACATGGAAAACTTCGCCCCGCAGAGCGGGCCAAGGGTCGATTCGATGGCCTTGACGGCGCGCGTCCTGATCGTCGCCGGCTCCGACTCGGGGGGAGGAGCGGGGATTCAGGCGGATATCAAGACAGTGGCGATGCTTGGAGGGCACCCCATGACCGCAATCACCGCCGTGACCGCGCAGAATACGCTCTGCGTCGACGCCATTCACCAGATTCCGGCCGAAATGGTCCTTGCGCAGATGGATTCGGTCATCAGCGATATCGGCGTCGACGCAGTGAAAATCGGAATGATCGGCAGCGCCTTTGCTGCCAAGCAGGTCGCCGCTCGACTTCAGGAACTCAAAAGCCTCCAGCCAGGAATACCGATCGTTTTCGATCCGGTGATGCTTGCAACGAGTGGCGGAGTCCTCGCCGATGAAGCGACCGTCGCAGCCTTCGGGCGGCTCATGGACGTCGCGACAATCGCAACTCCGAACCTTCCCGAGCTGAAGCGTCTGACTTCGGAGGAAGATCCCGTGGCAGCAGCGCTTCACCTCGTGGGCGAACATGGATGCGCCGTCCTCATCAAGGGCGGCCATGATGAGGGCGATGCGCTTGCCGACGCTCTCATCGAGGAAGACAATATGACGAGCTGGCAGGGCCAGCGGATCGATACAACCAGCACGCATGGCACCGGCTGCACGTTGGCGAGCGCCATCGCGGTTTTTCTCGCCCAGGGCTCCTCCCTCTCGGATTCGGTCGCTCGGGCGCGCGAATTCGTAAGGGTGGCGCTTCATTCCGCGCCGGGCCTCGGCCAGGGCGCAGGCCCGATCGGTCAGGCAGCCGTGCGTCTCGATGTCGGGGCCGGTCCTCGGCTCAATCAGGTGACGGTTACCGGAACGAACTATGAGCGCTCCGTCGACTTCTACCGGAGCCTTGGACTGATGCAGATCGTCGACAGTCCCGATACCGGTTATGCGCGGTTTGAAACCGGAGGCGGAGTTACGTTTTCGGTGCAGATCGATCCTGAAGAAAAGATCATCGCGACGACTGCGATTTACCTCGAATGCGACGATCTCGACGAGCGCGTCGAACAGCTCGCTCGAAGTGGAATTGCCTTCGAGCACGGCCCTCGAAATCAGCCCTGGATGTGGCGTGAGGCCCGTCTTCGCGATCCTGACGGCAACATCATCTTTTTCTACAAGGCGGGGGAAGCGCGTCGATTTCCGCCGTGGCGAATGGAGCGCTGAAGCGGGCCGCGCGCGAGCGCTCCGCTCCGCTTTTCTGTTGATAGTACAACGAACTTGTCTGGACCCCTGACGTCGCGGGGGTACATGATCCCGACTCGATGCCGCGCCGCTGTTCCTTCAAACTGGAGCTCGATTTTCCGCAGCCTCTCGCCGGTGTCGATGAAGCCGGCTGCGCGCCGCTTGCAGGTCCGGTGGTCGCTGCTGCCTGCGTCCTTGATCGCGAGAGGTTTCCGCGCGGAATCGACGATTCCAAGAACCTGCCCATCGAGAAGCGCGAGGCACTCTACGCCAGGCTCATGAAATCGGCTGTCGCCTGGGCAGTCGGAGTCGCCGACGTCAATGAGATCGACCGGATCAACATTTACTGGGCGCGGATGCTTGCCATGAGCCGTGCGGTTGAGGCGCTGGGTCTCGAACCGGCGTGGGTTCTGGTCGACGGCAACGCCTGTCCCAAATGGCAGCGGCCCTCCAAGGCGATCATCGACGGAGATGCAAAGTGCCGTTCGATCGCGGCCGCATCGATCATCGCCAAGGTCACTCGCGATAGAATCATGGCCGACTATGCGCGCGAATACCCAGGCTACGGCTGGGAGAGGAACCGTGGCTATGGCACGCCCGAGCATTGGCGGGCGCTTCACGTGCTCGGGCCGACGCCGCTGCATCGCCGAAGCTTCCCGCGCGTTCGCGCCGCAATCGAGGAAGCGACGCAGACGGAGCTCGTTTTCGAAGAAATCCGTCCCTGCGAGTCCTTTGAGTCACACCCACCAGAGATTGAGCTTCCAGAGCCGGTCTCGACTCAAGATGTTGTGGGGCAGCCGCAGACGGCGGCCTAATTGTAGCTCTTCGAGACGGTTCGTTAACTCTTGATCGCTTGACCGCGAAACCGGCGTGACTCACTTTCGCCGGCTCGAAGGGGGCATTCACTGATGAATCTCGTGGCGCGTATTGCTGAAAGGCATGGCAGCCTGGCGCCCAATGCGCCCAATGCGAAGATCCTGCCGTTCAACGTCATCATCCAGGGCGACTGCGTCACCGAGATGGCACGACTGCCGGACAAGTCGGTCGACATGATCTTCGCCGACCCTCCCTACAATTTGCAGCTTGGCGGCGACCTCTTCCGTCCGGAAGGAAGCCGGGTCGACGCTGTCGATGATGAATGGGACAAGTTCGAGAGCCTTGCAGCCTACGACAATTTCACTCGCGACTGGCTCGATCAGGCGCGCCGGATTCTCAAGGACGACGGTACGCTCTGGGTGATCGGAAGCTACCACAATATCTACCGAGTGGGCGCCCTGCTTCAGGACGAAGGCTTTTGGATCCTGAACGACGTTGTCTGGCGCAAGACCAATCCGATGCCGAATTTCCGGGGCACGCGCTTCACCAACGCTCACGAGACTCTGATCTGGTGCGCCAAGGATGAGAAAGCGCGCTACACCTTCAACTACCGCGCCATGAAGGCCTTGAACGACGATCTCCAGATGAGGTCCGACTGGGTCCTGCCGATCTGTGCCGGGGCTGAGCGGGTGAAGGGAGAGGATGGATCGAAGGCCCATCCGACTCAGAAGCCCGAGGCGCTTCTTTATCGAATATTGCTCGCCTGCACGAAGCCGGGCGACGTCGTTCTCGACCCTTTCTTCGGGACCGGGACGACCGGGGCCGTCGCGAGGCGTCTCGGACGGCGCTGGATCGGGATCGAGCGAGAGGAGGCTTACGTGAAGGTCGCTCGGGAGCGCATCGATTCGACACTTCCGCTCGACGAAAGCGCGATGCAAACCGTACCCGACAAGCGCGAGCAACCTCGGGTCGCATTTGGAGTGCTGGTTGAAAGTGGGCTCGTTGCGCCCGGCACCAATTTGATCGATTCAAAGCGGCGCTGGACGGCAACCGTGCGCGCGGACGGCTCGGTGACCTGCAGCAGCCATTCGGGCTCGATTCACAAGGTTGGAGCCGCCCTTCAGAACGCGCCCTCGTGCAACGGCTGGACCTTCTGGCACGTCGAAGACGGTACCTTTCTCAAACCGCTGGACGCCTTGCGGCAGGAACATCTCTCGGCTTCAGGAGCGTAGCGAAGCAAACCGATGGATTGGCGGATTGCTTCGCAGCGTCGCACCTCGCAATGACGGCCAAATGAGCCGAACCCTCCTTCGCCCGACCGCATTCGTCGATTCTCCGTTCGGCCACGACGGGAAAGTCGCGCGTCTCGCGGGCGGACTGAGCTGGTTCGCTGCGGTCGAACTGATTCACGTCGAGCGGGACAAGAGACGATCGGTCGAGCTCGTTCCTCTCGAAGGCATCGAGCAAAGATTCGACGACGACATGGCCGCCCAGTGGCAGATGCTAACGTCAACTCGTTCTGCGCTACGGCTTGGCGAACGCCTAGTCCGGCTCGATCAGCCGCAGGTCATGGGAATCATCAATGTGACTCCCGACAGCTTTTCGGATGGCGGCAGGTTCGCCGATGCTGGTGCCGCTGCCGCGGCCGGTTCGGATCTTGCTGTCCAGGGCGCCGCGATCATTGACGTGGGCGGCGAATCAACTCGCCCCGGCGCAAAGGCGGTCTGGGAAGGCGACGAGATCGAGCGTGTCGTTCCGGTCATCCGACAGGTGGCCGGCAGCGGCGCTGCTGTTTCCATCGATACCCGCAAGGCTGACGTCATGACGGCAGCACTCGAAGCGGGGGCCCGGATGATCAACGACGTCTCGGCTCTATCCTACGATGATCGTTCCTTGAGCGTCGCCGCCGCCTCTGGTGTTCCGGTCGTCCTCGTTCACCACAAAGGGTCACCCGAGACGATGCAGGATGATCCGCATTATGATGACCTGCTCGTCGAGATTTACCTCTGGTTCGAAAATCGAATCCGTGACGTGGAGGAGGCCGGGGTCGAGCAGGAACGCATTCTTATCGATCCCGGCTTCGGCTTCGGCAAGAAGCTCGCTCACAATCTCGAGCTCATGAACGGCCTCGCGATGTTCCATTCGCTCGGCTGCCCGCTCGTCATCGGAGCCAGCCGAAAGCGGACCATCGGCGCTTTGTCGGGTGAGGCTCCGGCCGAACAGCGGCTCGGCGGCAGTGTCGCCTTCGCGCTCAAGGCCGCCGAGCAGGGGGTGCAACTCCTCCGGGTCCACGACGTGTTCGAGACGCTGCAGGCATTACGGGTTTGGCGCGGAATGCGCGACCAGGCGCTAACTCCGAAAGCGGTCTAGACGGTGTAGCCGCCGTCGCTCACGAAAACGCCGCCGGTGACTCCAGCGCATTCCTCGGATAGCAGGAATGCGATCTGAGCAGCGATTTCCGCGGGTTTTGCAAATCGCTTCAACGGAGTGGCCATGGCGGCCAGTTCGGCAAAAGCCGCTTCGCGGCCGATCTCCGACGCGCGGTCCTGGAACAGGGGAACGTCATCCCAGATCGGCGTCTCGACCCCTCCAGGAGCGATCACATTCACTCTGATGCCCTGCGAAGCCCCTTCCTTGGCCGCAACTCGACCGAGCTGGATCACGGCCGCCTTCGATGAAGCATAAGCGGCAATGTTGCGCTCGGCCTTCACTCCGGCCGCCGAAGCCGTAAGCACGATCGAGCCCCCGCCAGTCGAACGAATGGCACGCGTCGCGGCCTGGAGTGTCAGAAAGGCGCCGTCGAGGTTGACGCTCATGATCCGCCGCCACTCCTCGAACTCCAGTCCTTCGATCGGACCGGCCGACGCGATTCCGGCGTTGACGATTGCGTTGGTGAGCCCCGTGAGGTCAGCTTCGCGCCAAAGTGCGGGGTCGGCGACGTCCCCGACAAGCAGGGCCCGTTCGCACGGGAGGCTGAAGGCGAAGTCGTGGAGACGGTCCTCGCTTTTGTCGACCAGGATCAGCTTGCGCGCACCGCTGTTGGCGATCCGTGTCGCAACGGCTGCGCCGATCCCGGATGCGGCACCCGTGATAAGCGCAATGGCGTCCTTGAAGTGTTGCATTGGGAACGCTCTAGCAGAGGCGTCCGAACCTCAGAAGTACGGGGGGTTCAGGCGGCGGTCGTGTCGATCCCGAGCCCGCCAAGCTTCCGGTAGAGGGTTGAGCGGCCAATTCCGAGGCGGCGCGCAACTTCGCTCATGCGGCCCCGATAATGACCGATCGCCAGCCGAATGATGTCCGCTTCGATTTCCTCGAGTGGACGCAGGTGTCCATCCCCGGTGTAGAGAGTTACGCCCGGACCTCCCGCAATCACCTCGTCACTGCGCGCCTTGCTGAGTGTCGGCGCGAAATCCGTGCGGCGCCCCGAAAAGCGAGACTGGACGGCGATGTGCGGGAAATGCTCGGCGGTAAGCGAATTGCTATCGCATTGAAGCGCCGCTCGAAGAAGGACGCCTGCAAGCTGTCGTACGTTGCCCGGCCAACCATAGCGCATCAGCAGTGACAGGGCGTCATTGCCAATCGAAAGCGGCTTCATTCCAACCTGCTCGACAATCCGGCTGACGAGGTGCCGGGCCAGCGCCGGGATGTCGCCGCTACGCTCGCGCAAGGGGGGCAGGACGACCGTGGTCGCCCCGATTCGATCGGCCAGTCCGGGATTGAAATCTTCCGGTAGCGGGCGGCTGCTGGTCGCAATCACTCGGACATCGACCGAATAGCTTCCGTTGAGCCCGATCGGGCGAACTTCGCCGGTTGCAAGCATTCGGTCGAGCCGTTCCTGGGTCTCGGCGGGAAGCGCGGCAATCTCGTCGAGAATCAGAGTTCCGCCATCAGCATGAACCAGCTTTCCGGTCCTGGCGGCGAAGGCTCCCGGGAAGGCGCCCTTTTCATGTCCGAAAAGTTCGCTGTCGATGATGTTCGAGGCGATCGCCTTGCAGTCGAGTGAGAGAAGCGGCCCCTTGGCCCGAAGGCTAGCGGCGTGGATTGCGCGAGACACGGTCTCTTTGCCCGTGCCGGGTTCGCCCAGGATGAGGACCGGGAGACGGTTGCGCGCGGACTTGGCCGCGACCGCAAGCGCTGCCCGAAATTCAGGAGCGGAGCCGACCAGCTGTTCAAGTTCCAGAGCCGGCGCGAGTTTCTCTGAAATCGGCGCAAGCTCGCCCGATGCTCGCCGCCGATCGGCATTCGCGCTGAGCGCTTCGAGCAGGCGCTCCGGGGCGACCGGACGGACCAGGAAATCAGAAGCGCCGGCACGCATTGCCTCGACCGCGATCGACACTGCGTCACTATGCGAGAGGACGATCACTGGAAGCTCGGGGTGATGGGCTCGAAGAGCGTCTATCAGCTTTGGTCCCTGTGCTGCGTCCCAGCTCCCGAAGATGGCCGCTCGAACCTCGCGTCCGTGAGGACCCTGGAGCAAGGCAACGGCCAGTTCCCCATCTGCTGCGCCAACGACGCTCCAGCTGGCGCGGGCCGCGATGGCCGCAATCAGCCGGCGTTCGTCGGCATTCGAATCGAGCAGCAACAGCGAGCGTGTCGGTTCTTCGCGCATTTCGGGCCTTTCGCGCACGAACCTACGCGAGAACCGTAAAGGGGGGCTTAAGCGAAGTGCTTGGAGGGCTTGGGGAGTGGGGCTCGCCTTGTTATGGACGCGCGCAACCGCTCTGTTTTTCCGAAAAGGGGTAAATGATGGCCGAAGAGGAGCCGCTGCTGGTCAGTCCGCCGACTCAGGACGTGGCCGTGCACGTGCATGATTACACGCGCTTCACCAAGATGATGAAGTGGGGGGCGCTCACCTGTCTCGTCGTCGGTCTCATCGTCCTCTCGATCCTCAGATAAGGCATGAAGATAGCGGTTCTGAAGGAGACGGCGGGCGAGACTCGCTGCGCTGCAATCCCCGAGACCGTCAAGAAATTCGCGGCGCTTGGAGCGCAAGTGGCGGTCGAGAAAGGCGCTGGCGAGAGCGCATCGATCACCGATCCCAACTTCGAGGAAGCCGGGGCGAAAATCGGCAGCCGCGAGGAGGTGCTCAAGAACGCCGGCATCATTCTGTGCGTGAGCGGGCCCGACCCGCAATCGCTGGCCGGGGCGCAAAGCGGAGCGCTGCTCGTCGGCGGCCTCGATCCTCTGCGCGAGCGTCAGCAGGTCGAGGGCTACGCCTCGGCTGGGCTCGAGGCGCTCGCGATGGAGTGGATGCCGCGCATTACCCGCGCTCAGTCGATGGACATTCTCTCATCGCAATCGAATCTTGCCGGTTACAAGGCCGTTATCGACGCGGCTGCGACTTATGGCCGAGCTTTCCCGATGATGATGACGGCTGCAGGAACGGTCAGTCCCGCGAAGGTCTTCGTCATGGGCGTTGGAGTGGCGGGTCTCCAGGCGATCGCGACCGCCAAACGGCTCGGCGCTCAGGTGAGCGCGACCGATGTCCGATCGGCGACCAAGGAGCAGATCCAGTCGCTGGGCGCCAAGCCGATCTTCGTCGAGAACGTCGCCGGAATCGAGGGCGAGGGCGCGGGCGGTTACGCAACGGAGATGTCCGCCGAATATCAAAAGGCCCAGGCGGAGCTCGTGTCAGGGCACATCGCCAAACAGGATATCGTCATCACGACGGCGCTGATCCCGGGGAAGGCCGCGCCGCGTCTCATCAGCGATGCGCAGGTTGCAACCATGAGACCCGGAAGCATCATCGTCGATCTCGCCGCCGAATCCGGCGGAAACGTCGAAGGCACAAAGAGCGGCGAGCATGTCCAAAGGCACGGAGTAATCATTATCGGTGCGTCCAACCTCGCTCGAAGCCTCGCCGCCGACGCCTCGGCTCTGTTCGCTCGAAATCAGTATAATTTCCTCAGCGCTTTCTGGGACAAGGAGCTGGGAGGGCCGACGCTTCCGGACGATGACGAGATCGTGAAAGCCATCCGACTGACGAAGGACGGCAAGATTGTGAACGAGCGGCTGAGCGGCGCGTGAGCGCCCACGACATTCTCATCATCGGCGGCGGTATCGCGGGCCTGTCGGCTGGCGCGGCCCTGTCCAGCCATGCGCGAGTGCTGGTCCTCGAGGCCGAGGACCAGATCGGTTATCATTCGTCCGGGCGGAGCGCGACGATGGTCCATTATGCGCTCGGCGACCGCCTGGTGCGCGCATTGACGCTGGCCAGCCGGTCCTTTTTCGATGATCCGCCCTCGCTCTTTTCGGATACTCCCCTTGGTCGTCAGATGCCCGTCCTTGTCCATGGCCGCGAGGACGAGAAAGATGCGCTCGAGGCTCTCAACGCCGAGATTTCGCTTTTTGCGGAACTGGAGCAGCTCGATGCAGCGGGAGTGCACGAACTCTGCCCGCTCCTCAAAGGCGACGCGCTCTACGGTCTTGCGGATTTCGGCGGCATGCGGCTCGACCCGCACGCACTGCTCCAGGGCAATGTAAAACAGCTGAGGAGCCGCGGAAGCGAAGTGCGCGAAGGGGCCAGAATTGTCCGGATTGACCGCGAAGCCGGTGCCTGGAGGCTCACGAGCGAGAAGGGCGAGAGTTTTTCGGCCCCAATTCTGGTCAACGCAGCGGGCTCCTGGGCCGACCGGACAGCGCTCCTTGCTGGAGTGCAGCCGCTCGGTCTCGAGCCGAAGCGAAGGACGATCATCACCTTCGATGCGCCAGCCGGAACCGACCTCGACCGGCTGCCATTTACGAAGACCATCGGCGATGAACTCTATTTCGCCCCGGAAAGCGGGCGTTTGTTCGCCTCACCCATGGACGAGGTCCCAAGCGAACCGTGCGACGCACAGCCCGACGAATATGAAGTCGCACTTGCGGCCTATCGGATGGAGGAGCGAACGAGCGTCGAGGTACGGCAGATCCACAGCAAGTGGGCCGGGCTTCGAACGTTTACCGCTGACCGCCATCCTGCCGTGGGATTTGCGCCCGACTCCGACGGCTTCTTCTGGCTTGCCGGGCAGGGGGGCTTCGGCTTGCAGACCTCGCCGGCACTGGCGGGGATCGCGGAATCGCTCATTGCCCAAACCGCTTGGCCCGTTCCTGACGTCAGCTCCGAGGCGCTACGTCCCGGCCGCTTCTTCCGGCAGCCGGCATAGGTCGACCCAGCGTTCTGCTACGAGTTCGAACAAGCGCTCGGTCGAAACCTCGACTGATGTGTTGAGCGATCCGCCGGCCGGATAGACGATGTCAAATGCCTGAAGCGAGACATCGAGATAGACGGATACGGGCTGCTCGAGGCCGAAGGGACAGACGCCGCCGACGCGGTGGCCCGTAAGCTCGAAGGTCTCGTCGGGGCCGAGCATTCGCGGCCGAGCACCCAATTCGTCCTTGCACTTGCGGTTATCGAGGCGCGCGTCGCCTCTCGTGCACAGAAGGAACAGGTGATCACCTGCCCGGACCGCGAGGGTCTTGGCGATCCGCCCCGGCTCGACTCCGAGCGCCCTGGCAGCGGTTTCAACAGTTGCTGTGCTCTCTTCGACTTCGATCAACTTCAGCTCGGGCGCATTCGCTGCGAGCCAGACCTGGACAGATTCAAGGCTCATTCGCCGATCAGATGCAGCACGACGTGCCGCTGAGGTGTCTTTTGGCGATGCTCGAACAGGAAGATCCCCTGCCACGTCCCCAGAACGAGGTCTCCGTCCTTGACGGGTATCGAAAGCTGAGCGGCTGTCAGAGCCGAGCGCAGATGCGCGGGCATGTCGTCGGGACCCTCGTCATCATGCTCGTAACCGCCGCCCTCGGGGGCGATCCGTTCGAAATAGCGCTCGAGATCGCGCCGAGCGGCGGGAGCCGCGTTTTCCTGAATGAGCAGCGAGGCCGATGTGTGCCGGCAAAAAAGCGTCAGAAGTCCCTCGCGGATGCCCGTTTCGTTAACAAAATCGAGGGCATCGTCCGTGATTTCGTTCAATCCTTGGCGCCTTGCGCGAATCGAGAGAACGCGGCTGGCCTGGCGAAGCATGGCATGCGCCTAGCGCTTGCGTGAGGCGCAATCCAGCGCCCCAAAATAAAAGCGCCCGCAGGATGCGGGCGCCTTCTAACTCATTGATTTAAGCGACAATCAGCCGTGGCCGCCGGTGCCGCTATAGCCACCGCCCAGGAGCCAGTCCCAGAAGCCGCGAGAAGTTTTGATCTTCTTCATTTTCAGTCCCCGTTCGAATTCCTGATTCGGCAGATGAAGGGGACATTAACCTTAATCGATATGGTTAGCAAACGATTTACCAAAAGGCCGGCGCAACTATTCGCTTCATTTCGGATTGATTTTCGTCGGCCCTATTGGACCGACTGCCACTTTGTCGTGGAGTTAGGCGGCGCTTCGCTTGCGGGCCGAAGCGATTCGCTTCGTTAGACTGTCGAGGCTCATTGGGCGGCCGACTGCAAAGCCTTGGGCGACGTCGCACTCGAGCTCGACCAGGACATCCAGGATATCACGATGCTCGACGCCTTCTGCGACGACCTTTCGTCCCAGCGAGTGGGCGAGCGCGATGGTTGACTGAACCATCAACCGGTCACTTCGATTGTCGACGATGCTTTTGACGAAGCTCTGGTCGATTTTGATTTCGTTCGCCGGAATCTTCTTCAGATATTCGAGAGTCGACTGACCGGTTCCGTAATCGTCGATGGCGATGTTGACGCCAAGGTCGCGCAGTCGGTTGATCATGTCGAGACCATCGCCGCTGTCGGCCAGAGCTGCGGTTTCGGTGAGCTCCAGCGTGAGGCGATTGGGTGCCAATCCATAGCGTGCAAGGAGCGCGGAGAGACGCAGAGTGAAGCCCTTGTCGGTGAGGAGCCGGGCGGAGAGGTTTACGGCGACGTTGAATTCCGAATCGCGCTTGTTGATCTGCGAGGCGGCCGCAACCGCCTTCTCGAGCACGAAGTCGGTGAGCTTTCCGATCCGGTTGTGCTGCTCGGCTGCGGCGACGAACTCGGACGCGGCGATCGGGCCTTTCTCCGGATGTGTCCAGCGCGCGAGCGCCTCGGCGCCGATGATCCGGCGCGTGGCGATATCGAGCTTCGGCTGATAGGCGACCCAGACTTCGCCGCGGTCGATCGCTTCGTCGAGCTGACTGAGAATCGACAGTTTCCATGACGCATTCTCGAGCGATTCCGGATCGTGATATTTCCACTTGAGGCCATCGTGTGCGGCTTCTTCGGCGGCGACCAACGCGCTCGCGAGCCGATTGGCGAGGGAACGTCCGCTGCCAACCTCGACCCCGAAAGCGATCGAAACATCGATCGAAAGACCCCGGACCCGAGCCGGATTGCGAAACATCGAATAGAGCGCATCGAGGTGATTGCCGAACGGGGCCTGGGGTTCCTCAAACCAGCCGAAGATCCCTCCATCGCCCTGGTAGAGTGTCCTGTCGGGGGCACCGACCCGGAGGCGGGCCACGATCTGATCGACGAGCTGGCGCTCGCCGCCTGGCGGGAGCGTCGCGATGATCTCGTCAAAGTTGAAGACCCGAGCTGCGATCAGCGCCCGCTTGCGTCCATCCCCATTTGTGCGAAGTGCATTGAGGTTTGGCAGGTTGGAAAGCGGGTTGACGAGTCCGCGTGCACGAAAGCGGCGCCAGAACAGAGCGGCGCTGACCACAAGGACGACGAACAATCCCGGGGTGATGTCGAGGAAGATCAGCCTCGCTTCAAGCGCCGCAGGGCCAAACAGCGAGACGAGGGCGCCTCCGCCGAGCAGCAGGATCTGCCTTGAAGGCTTGCGCATTCGAACTGCGGCGGTGGCAAGAGCCAGCGACAGGAGGAAAAGCGGGACCCAGCCGAGAGAAAGTGGCTTGCCCGATTTCAGGGTCTCGGCGCCGATGATCTGGATAAAGGCACCTCCCATCTTGCCGGTGCCCGGAATGAAATATTGGTCGCCGAGGGACTCGGTGGTCCAGCCAATGACGATCTGTCGGCCACGGATCGAGGACGGGGCAACCTGTCCCTTGAGAAGCGCGGAAGCCGAAATCGTCGGAATGCTTCGCGGATCGATCGAATAGTCGACCGGGAATTCCTTGCCCGCCGGCCCGCTCTTCCCGGCGAGAAGGACCGCATAGGTCGGGATTGCCCGATCCCCGATCGTGAACGCGTAAGGCAATTGCCACACGGCATTTTGATAATTGTACCGTGCGCTGATGTTCCCGAGGTGCGCACCTTTCATGAAATCGGGCAGCGAGGCTGCTCCGACCTCGGTCTGCCCGAGCGGGCCGGAGCGGGTCCGTACGGGCACATAGACTCGCCCCGAGTGGCGGATCGCTTCTCCGAAGAGCCGGTCGTCGCCGGCGTTGGTTGGATCATCGAAGGTCAGATCGAAAAAGATCGATTTTGCGCCGTCCCGGGTGAGTGTCTCCGTCATCTGCGCAAAATCGCGGCGCGGCCAGGGCCATCGACCAACGTCGCGAAGCGACTGTTCGTCAATCTTGACCAGGATGATGTTACCGCTCGCCTTGTGCCAGTGAAGGCTGTTTCGGCCGGTCCGCAGGAGATCCTCGGCGATCTGACCAAAGCCGATCAAGCCGAAGATGAGTCCGGCCAGCGCCGTCCACACGAGCAGCTTCCACGGCGTCCGTTCGACGATATTGACTTCGCGCTTCGACACCAGAGCGCACTTTCCTGCCCAAATGTTCGTCCACGCATGCGCGGGAAAAGGTTAGTATTTCGCTAACCGCATTAAGATTAACGACCGCTCGGCCGGTGGCGGAAAGAGGCTGTCCTACTGCCTCAGCTTTGTGCAATGTCGTTCCATGGGCATTTACGAGCGCGATTTCCGCAAGCGGGGTGAAACGCCGCGCAATCGCGTGACATTTGTCGCGACAAGCGCACTCTAAAGAGGGGCCGATGGACTTCATTTCGATCCTGTCGATCTTCGTTTTGGCCTGCTTCGTTGGTTATTACGTCGTCTGGTCGGTCACTCCCGCGCTGCACACGCCGCTGATGAGCGTGACCAACGCGATCTCCTCGGTGATCGTGGTCGGTGCCCTGATCGCCGGTGCGGCCGCCGGCAGCCCGAGCTCGAAATGGCTTGGGCTCGTCGCCGTTGCATTGGCATCGGTGAACATCTTTGGCGGCTTTGCGGTCACCCAGCGAATGCTTTCGATGTACAAGAAGCGGGAGCGAAAGGATGTCTGAGGCCGCACAGGCGCAGCCGGCCTGGGCTCTCCTTGCGTATCTGATCGCAGGCATCTGCTTCATTCTCGCGCTCCGCGGACTGTCGAGTCCTGAGAGCAGCCGTCGGGGAAATCTCACCGGCATGGTCGGAATGACCATCGCGGTGCTTACGACGCTTGCGACCCACGAAATTGGATCCTTGCCGCAAATCATCGCTGCGATGGTCATCGGCGGAGGGGTGGGCCTTGTTACGGCGCGCAAGATCCAGATGACGGCGATGCCGCAGCTGGTCGCCGCCTTTCACAGCTTGGTGGGCTTCGCCGCGGTGCTGGTCGGCTCGGCCGCCTATCTCAACCCCATGGCGTTCGGAATCGGTGTCCGCATCACTCCGATCGCGGCACCCTCCTTCGTCAGCATCCTGCCGGTCAGCCGAATCGAGATGGGACTTGGAGTTGCAATCGGCGCGATCACCTTTTCGGGCTCGGTGATTGCCTTTCTCAAGCTCAACGGAAACATGTCCGGCAAGCCCATACTCTTGCCGCTTCGCCACGTGATCAACCTCGGGACACTGGCGGCGATCCTCGTTCTGATCGCCTATTTCACGCAGGATCAGTCCCTGTGGGTCTTTGGCAGCGTCACGGCGCTGAGCTTTGCGATCGGCTTCCTGCTGATCATCCCGATCGGCGGCGCCGACATGCCCGTCGTCATCTCGATGCTCAACAGCTATTCGGGGTGGGCCGCGGCGGCGATGGGATTTACGCTCCACAACAGCGCGATGATCATTACCGGCGCTCTTGTCGGAAGCTCAGGCGCGATCCTCAGCTACATCATGTGCCGGGCGATGAACCGAAGCTTCATCTCGGTCATCGCCGGCGGGTTCGGCGGAGCGCAGGTGTCGGGCGGCGCCGCCGCAGCCATAGACCGGCCGTACAAGCGCGGATCGGCCGAAGACGCCGCCTTCCTGATGAGCCAGGCCGATCAGGTGATCATCGTTCCTGGCTATGGGATGGCGGTCGCTCAGGCGCAGCATGCGGTTCGCGAAATGGCTGACCTCCTCAAGGCAAAGGGCGTCACCGTGAAATATGCAATCCATCCGGTCGCCGGCCGGATGCCGGGCCATATGAACGTGCTGCTCGCCGAAGCGAACGTACCCTATGACGAGGTCTTCGAACTCGATGACATCAATAGCGAATTCGCCCAGACCGATGTTGCTTATGTCATCGGCGCCAATGACGTGACGAACCCCGCGGCACGCAATGACAAGAACTCGCCAATTTACGGGATGCCCGTGCTCGACGTCGAGAAGGCTCGAACCTGCCTGTTCGTAAAGCGGTCGATGGGCGGCGTTGGATATGCCGGCATCGATAACGAACTCTTCTATCGCGATAACACGATGATGCTTCTGGGGGATGCCAAGAAGATGACCGAACAGATTGTAAAGGCGCTAGGTTGAGCGGGTCGCCCAGCAGTTCATCGCAGTCGGATTAATTTTGCGCTAAATCAGCCATTTACGCCTTGTCGACGACCGCAAGTTGCTCGACAATTCCGAAAGAGCGCCGATTCACTCGCGAACGGCTGGGAAGGGCCTTCAATTGCGCAAGCTGGGGATCATCGGAGGCACGAGCTGGACGTCGACCGCGCTTTACTACGAGCACATCAATCGCGGGATTGGGCAAAGGCTGGGGGGACTTCACAGCGCAAGGCTTGCGATCGACAGCCTGGATTTCGCCGAATATGCCGCGCTTGAGCATGCCGGGGACTGGGACGCCGCGGCCAAAATGAACGTGGATGCCGCCGGGCGCCTCGTTGCGAGCGGGGCTGAAGGCATATTGATCGCCTGCAACACGAGCCACAAATTCTATGACTTGGTAGCGGGTAGCGTTGAGGTTCCGCTTCTTCACATCGCGGACGCGGCCGCGGAACGCCTTGCGTCGGACCGCCGAACGAACGTCGCGGTTCTCGGCACGCGCTTTACGATGACAGAACCTTTCGTTCGCAGCCGAATCGAGGCCCGAGGGATCAATCTCGTCCCGATCGAAGAACCCTGGATCCGCGAGGTCGACCGAATCATCTTTGAAGAACTGGCCGTCGGACGGGTCGTCCGCGACAGCCAGCGCAGCCTCAAGACCCTCATCACCGAGCTCGCCAAGCGCAAGACCCAGGCGGTTCTCCTGGCCTGCACCGAGCTTGTCTTCGCCGTTGACGTTCGAGCCAACGTCATTCCGGTCTACGACACCACCGCGATCCACGCTCGCGCCGCTGTCGACTGGATGCTCGCGGATCAGGAGATGGCGCTGGCTGCGGCCTGACGCTGGATAGGAACCGGAGTGCTGCCTAGATAGACGGCATGGACCGAACCCCGGCCGATCGTCCCGACCACCCGAAGGCCGCCGAGCGCTTCAACGAGGAGCAGGCAACCCACGCCGTGCGCGGCGCGGAGCAGCCGGACCTCGAAAAAGGCGTCGCGGCGATTCGCGAGGTGTTGAGAACCCTTCCGCGCCGACCGGGCGTCTACCGAATGCAGGACGCTCGGGGCGACGTTCTCTATGTCGGCAAGGCGCGGGCTCTGAAGAACCGGGTCACCAACTACACCCAGGTGACAAAGCTGCCCAAGCGACTGCAGCGGATGGTCGCCCAGACACGCTCGATGACGATCGTGACTACGCGCACCGAGGCGGAGGCGCTGCTCCTCGAAGCCCAGCTGATCAAGCGATTCAGGCCGCCGTACAATGTGCTTCTGCGTGACGACAAAAGCTTCCCCTTCATTCTGCTTCGCGAAGACCATTCCTTTCCGCGGATTCAAAAGCATCGCGGGGCGCGGCGGATCAAAGGGCAATATTATGGTCCGTTCGCGAGCGCGGGTTCGGTTACTCGAACACTGAATGCGTTGCAGAAGCTGTTTTTGCTAAGAAGCTGTTCGGACAGCTATTTCGAGAACCGGTCACGGCCCTGCTTGCTGTTCCAGATCAAGCGCTGCTCGGCCCCATGCGTCGGGCGGATCAGCGAGAAGGACTATGGGGAACTGGTCGGCGAGGCGAAGGAGTTCCTCGCTGGCCGATCGACCGGCGTTCAGTCCCGCCTGTCGCGCCTCATGGCCGAGGCGGCGGACAGGCAGGATTTCGAGCTCGCGGCAGTCTACAGGGACCGCCTTCGCGCGCTCACATACATCCAGGGCAGCCAGACGGTGCACGCGGAAGGACTTGGCGATGCCGACGTCTTCGCGCTTGCTTGCAAGGCGGGAACGGTTTCAATCCAGGCCTTCTTCATTCGCGGCGGCCAGAATTGGGGCCACCGCGCCTTCTTCCCCGCGCACACAAGCGACGTTCCCGAAGCCGATGTTCTCTCGAGCTTCCTGGTGCAGTTTTACGAGGACATGCCGCCGCCCCGGAGAATCCTCGTCGATCGGGCGCCCGCTGAGCAGGAGTTACTCGAGGAGGCGCTCGCCGAGCGCTCGGGTCGCAGGGTGTCAATCGAGATTCCGCAGCGCGGACCGCGCCGCAACCTTGTGGAGCAAGCCAGCCGAAATGCCGAGGAGGCGCTCGATCGCCGGCTTGCCGAGACGACGAGCCAGGGCAAGGTCCTTCGCGAACTTGCGGACATGTTCGAACTCCCCGAAATTCCCAAGCGCATCGAAGTCTATGACAACAGCCATATCATGGGGACAAACGCGACCGGCGCGATGATCGTCGCCGGACCGGAAGGCTTCCGAAAGAACAGCTACCGGAAATTCAACATCAAGCGCCCGGAAACCCGGCCCGGAGATGATTTCGCGATGATGCGCGAGGTTTTGGAGCGGCGCTTCGCCCGGCTTGAAAAGGAAGATCCGGACAGACAGACCGGCGAATGGCCCGATCTTCTGCTCATCGACGGCGGCAAGGGCCAGCTGTCAGCGGTCTGCGAGGCGATGGAAGACGCCGGGGTGCACGACGTGCCGGTCGTGGGAGTCTCCAAAGGACCGGACCGGAACGCGGGTCGCGAAACCTTTCACCTCCCGGGAGGACGCGAGCTGACGCTCCCCCCAAACTCCGCTTTGTTGTTCTATCTCCAGCGTTTGCGGGACGAAGCTCACAGGTTTGCGATCGGGACTCATCGGCAGAAGCGGGCGAAGAGTCTGACGACCTCGACGCTTGACGACGTCCCTGGAATTGGCCCCATCCGCAAGCGTTCGCTCCTCATGCACTTTGGAACTGCGCGAGCGGTGAAGGGGGCGGCGCTGGAGGATCTCGAGAAGGCTCCGGGGATCAGCAGTGCGACAGCTCGCCAAGTCTATGATTATTTCCATCCGGGCAGCTGATGCGGTTCGAAGCTCGAGCAATCGTTTGTGGCCTCAGGAACCACGGCGAGCATGGCGCAATCGTTCGTCTGATGACGCTCGAGCATGGGCTCCAGGCGGCTTACGTACGCGGCGCCCGCGGTCGCCGAATGCGCCCGGTTCTAATTGCCGGCAATATCGTGGAGGCGCAGCTCTCGGCCCGAACTCACGCCCAGCTTGCGCAGGCGAGCCTTGAGCTCATCCGCAGCCGCGGACCGCTGCTCTCCGAACCCCTTCCGGCAGCTGCAATCGACTGGGTTACCGTGCTTACTGCCTCGCTCGTGCCGGAAGGTCAGCCCTATCCCCGACTTTACGAGGCGTTCGAGGCGCTCCTCGAGGCGATTGAAGTGGCGCCCTCGGCGTCAGGGTGGGGAACGGGCCTCGTCCGATACGAGCTGCTGCTGCTTGCCGAGCTCGGCTTCGGGCTCGATCTGGATGGCTCAGCCCTCGGCGGCATTGACGACGAGCTGGTCGCAGTCAGCCCGAGGTCGGGACGCGGACTGAGTGCGGCCGAGGCGGCGCTTGATGCGGGCAGGCTGCTTCGACTTCCCCGGTTTCTTCGCGAAGGCGGCCAGGCGTCCTGGAGCGAGATTGACGAAGGGCTCGCTCTTACGGGTCATTTCCTCCTTCGAGATCTGATCACGGAGCGCCTCCGTCCCATCGCTGAAGCCCGAGCTCGGCTTGTCGAACGCCTTCGGCGAGCGGGCGGACTTGCCTAGTTGTCTGCCGAATTGCGCCCGCTAAGGTGACGGCGTGACGATCGATACGCTTGCCATGCTCTTTCCGAACCTTTCAGTGACCCGCGGCATTGCGGTCCGAGTGGCGGTGAGTTTCCTCGCCGAGCAATCGGATCCAGCGACCAATCGCTGGTTCTGGTCCTATCACGTGAGAATCGAAAACGGCTCGGAGGTCGCAGTCCAGCTGCTGTCACGAAGCTGGCTGATCGTCGACGGGCGCGGAACCATCCACGAGGTCGTTGGCGAGGGCGTCGTTGGAGAGATGCCGCTGATCGCTCCCGGTTCGAGCTTCGACTATGTTTCGGGATGCCCGCTCGACACCCCGAGCGGGTCAATGAGCGGAAGCTATCGGATGGTCGACGAGAACGGCGGCGCCTTTGACGTCGAAATCCCGCGCTTCGAGCTGCTTAGCGCCTAGATCAGAGTTTTTTTCCAAGCTCTGGAGCAGTTTAGGCTCTGGCGAGTTAATGGATGTTCCTGAGATCCTTGCCACCATGGTCGGGATTCGAGCTAAGGGGCAAGATGTTCAACTTTGCTCCTCGACAGCAAGGCGGCCGCGCCGGCGCGCGCGGATGGCGAGCCTATGTCGTGGGCGATATCCATGGCCGCCTCGACCTTCTCGAGACGCTTCTCGAGAAGATTGAGGCTGAAATCGCAAGCAGCCGGGCACGCAAACTTCTCATCGTCTTCGTTGGCGACCTCATCGACCGTGGCCCCAATTCCGCGCAGGTCGTGGACCGGCTTCGAACCTATAGCCATCCTCGAGTCCGCAAGGTTTTCCTCCTTGGCAACCATGAGGAGGTTCTGCTTCGAATTCTTGGCGGCGAGGCCGATCTCATAACCAAGTGGCGCTGGTTCGGCGGCAATGAGTGCCTGAAAAGCTACGGGCTGGATATCGACCGCCTGACCGGACTGAGCGATGAGAATGCGCTCAAAATCATCATCGACACGATTCCGAAGGAGCATGTCGAGTTTCTCGAGAGTTTCGACGACAGCTGCAGGTTCGGCGACTATCTCTTCGTCCATGCTGGAATCCGTCCCGGCATCGAGGTCGATCAGCAGCGCCAGTCCGACCTTCGCTGGATTCGCGAACCTTTCCTTTTCGACGATACCGATCACGGCTTCGTCGTCGTTCACGGCCATACGATCTGCCAGGACGTCGAAATGCGTCCCAACCGGATCGGGATCGACACCGGCGCCTACCGGACCGGTGTACTGACGGCATTGGCTATCGACGGAACCGAATGCTGGCTGGTCGATACTCGAACGGCCGAGCAGGAGGTCGTCTCATGCTGAGTTTGTCGGAGTTGGAGATTGGTAACTCTACATTCGAGTGAATTTCGAATAGGAGCCCTCGACGTTTCGGGAGGAGTGGTCGTGTTCGTAGATCTTGCCCCGCGTCCTGTTTTGACCGCGCTCGCGCTCGCAACCGCCCTTTTTGTCACGGCTTGCGCTGACACTCGCGGGGGGACCATTCCCTATGACCAGGCGCTGGCGACGCCCGATGCTCCGAAGATCGAGACCCTCGATGCGAATTACAGGATCGCGCCCTTGGACAAGATCACGATCAAGGTCTTCAAGTCCAATGAGATCTCCGGCGATTATGACGTTGATTTGGCGGGACACATTTCGCTCCCGCTTGTGGGAGAAGTCGAAGCTGCGAACCTTACGACGGCGGAGCTCGATGCGAAGCTGACCGACTTGCTGGGCCAGAAGTATTTCGAGCATCCCGATGTCAGTGTCGCCATAAAGGAATCGACCGCGCACGTCGTCACCGTCGATGGGGCAGTCGGGCAGGCGGGCCAATATCCGGTCAGCGGGTCGATGACTCTGATCCAGGCGGTCGCGCTTGCACATGGCACCACGCCCGACGCCAATGCTCGAAGGGTCGCGGTATTCAGAACGATCGGCGGACAGCGCCAGGCGGCGGCATTCGACCTCACCGCAATCCGGCGGGGTCAGGCGAGTGACCCTGCGATCTATGCGGGAGATATCGTCGTCGTCGATGGATCGAGGATCAAGGAAGCCGAAAAGCAGATATTCGCGGGCTTCCCGCTCCTTTCGATCTTCAGGCCGTTCTAGCGGGATGGCCGGCGTGGCAAACGATAGTCGAGGCGAGGAACAGTGAACACCAGCCTGCCCGTACCCAATGATGGAGCATGGCCGGTCGGCCCCTATACCGCCGGGGACAGTCAACTCGGGCCTGGCCAACGCAATTATTCGGCCACGAACATGCTCGATCTCGCGACCCTCATGCGGATCGTGCATCACTGGCGATGGCTTGTCCTGGGTGCCCTTGCGCTTGGCCTTGCGGCCGCGATCCTCGTGACGCTGCTCACTCGTCCCGTCTACCGAGCGTGGGTCACGTTGCAGGCCAATCCTCCGACCTTCGAGGTCACCGACCAGGACAAGGACCAGCAGACGGTCGCCAATGGAGACGTATTCAGCTTTATCGCGACGCAGGTCGGACTGCTACAGAGCCGAAGCGTGGCCGAGCGGGCCGCGCAGGAGCTGAACCTAGCCAACAACAGTGACGTCGTTCCGCAGGACATTGACGCATCGAAGCGGCTGCGGACGGCGACCACGATTGTCGGCGATAACCTCAAGGTCGTCCCGCCGCAGGACGGCGAGCTGATAAAGTTCAGCTTCGATTCCACTTCACCGCAGCTCGCTGCGACGGTGGCGAACGCGATCGCCGACAGCTTTATCGACACCGCGATCCAGCGCCGATACGAATCCTCGGCCTACGCCCGCAATTTTCTCGAGCGGCAGATCAATAAGACCCGCGGTGATCTCGAGCGCTCGGAGCGAGCCATGGTCGGCTACGCGCAGCAGCAGGGGATCATCAATACGGCCCCGACCGACGGCCAGCAGGGCGCAAGCGACACCAGTTCGCTGCAGGGAGCGTCCCTCGTGAAGCTCAACGAGGCCCTCGCGGACGCAACGGCCCGCCGAGTCGCTGCCGAAGGTGCCTACCGGCAGTCTTTGGCGGGCGGACCGACCAGCGACGTCACCCAGAGCACTCAGACACTCCAGCAGCAGCTCGCGCAGCTCCAGGCCGACTATCAGCAGAAACGCACGTTCATGAAGCCCGATCACCCTGAAATGGTGAGCCTCCGCTCCCAGATCGACGAGCTCCAGCGGCAGATCACCAAGGAGCAATCTCAGGTTTCGTCGGCAAGGAGCAACAGCCTGCTCGGCGAATATCGAGCCTCGCTCCATTCGGAGGAGGCGCTGAAGGCGAAGGTGTCCCAGCTGAAGGGCGCGGTTCTAAATCTTCGAGGGCGGAGCATCGAGTACACGATCCTTCAGCGCGAGGTGGACACCAATCGCGCGCTCTATGATGCGCTGCTCAACCGGTACAAGCAGATCGGAGTTGCGGGAGGTGTTGGGATCGCTCCGGTTTCGGTCGTCGATCGAGCCGATGTCCCGCGGGTGCCCTTCAAGCCCAATCTGTTCCTCAATCTGCTTCTCGGGCTCGGTCTCGGCCTCGCCGCGGGTCTGGCGGGAGCGATCGGTCTCGAATTCGTCAACGACACGATCAAGAGCCGCGAGGATGTTCGAAAGAAGCTGGCGCTCCCGTGTCTCGGATCGGTCCCGCGCACGCCGGCGAAGGACGCGTTCGTTGACGATTTGAAGAATCCAACCTCGGTTGTTTCCGAAGCCTATTCGGCAATTGTTGCCGCGCTTCGGTTCAGTACGGAAGCTGGAATGCCCAAGGTGCTGCTACTGACCAGTACGCGCTCGTCCGAGGGCAAATCCTCGTCCGCTCTCGCGCTGGCTCAGAACTTCGCCCGGCGCGGAAAGTCGGTGCTTCTCATCGACGGTGATTTGCGCAAGCCCGCGTTCAAGGCGGCCAGCAACAACCTGGGACTGAGCAAGCTCCTGACGACCGACGAGAAAGTCGAGGACCATGTTGTCGAGACGCAGCATGCCAATCTCTGGCTGCTGCCGAGTGGTCCCGTTCCGCCGAGCCCGGCCGACCTGCTGTCAACCGGCCGGATTCGCAAAATCGTCGCCGAGGCAAGCGAACGCTTCGAGCTCGTGGTGATCGATGGTCCGCCAACTCTTGGTCTTGCAGACGCCCCGCTTCTTTCGGCCGCCGCGAACGAGGTGCTGTTTGTCGTCGAAAGCGCAAAGACGAGGACCCGCGCGGCAGTGGAAGCTCTGAACCGGTTGGAGGCGACCGGGACACATATCCTTGGCGCGATCCTGACCAAGGCGACGGATGCGGGCGGAAGCTACGGTTACGGACGATATGGCTACGGTTACGGGTACGGCTATGGCTACGGGAAGAGGAGGGTGAAAGGCTCCGAAATCCTGATGATCCCGCAAGCCGAGGCGCCCAGCGAGCCGGTCGACGCAGAGGGGGCCGAAGCCTGAACAAAATCGGGGGGATGACTTGATCGTTCGGCGCCTGATCGTCGTTGTGGCGGCGCTGCTCCTGGCCATACAGATCGTTCGCAACGGAGCCGTCAGCGCTCTTGCGACGCTCAGCCCGCAGTCCGCGGCGAAGCTTTGGGCTGAACACCCTTCCGTCGAAATATCCCTTGGTCTTGCCGACATCGGCCGCTCGACTCGCGAGCGCAGGTCAATCGGCCCGCAAGCCTTTGCAATGATGGACGATGCGGCTTCAAAATCCCCGTTGTCGCCCGAGCCGTTTCTCGTGCGCGGGGTCGAGGCGCAGGTGAGCGGCGATCTTGAAACGGCAAAGCGCTCCTTTGCGGCGGCGCAGTGGCGGGATCCTCGCTCGCTGCCGGCGGCCTATTTCCTTGCGACCTATTATTATCGCACCGGAAGGGCTTTCGAGGGTCTTGAACAGACCGCGTTGCTTGCTCGGCTGACGCCGGGCGGAAACGTCGCTGTGCCGTTCGTTGCCGCTTATGCACGGGACCGTTCGAACTGGCCGCAGATGCGCCGTCTCTTCCAATCGCATCGGGACCTCGAAGGCGGGGTCCTTGCAACCCTCGCGGGCGATTCGGTAAACGCCGACGCGGTTCTTGCTCTTGCCGATCCGGAATTTCGAAGGCCCGATAGCGAATGGCTTCCAATCTTGCTCTCGAGCCTTGTCGGGAGCGGTGATTATTCGCGGGCCCGGGCAATCTGGTCGTCCATCGGAGGGGGGAGCAGCACGGATCTCCTCTTCGATCCGAATTTCTCGGATGCCCAACCTCCGCCGCCCTTCAACTGGTCACTTGTCTCATCGAGTGTGGGACTTGCCGAGCGGCAGCCCCGCAGAGGGCTTCACGTCATCTTTTACGCCAGCGAAGATGGCGTGCTCGCAAGCCAGCTCGTGCTGCTCCCGGCCGGATCATATCGGCTGCAGCTGCAGCTTGGCGGTTCCACCGTTCATCCCGAAGAGCTGCGCTGGTCCATTCGTTGCAACAAGCAGGACGAGCCAATCGCGAGCATCGCGATCGACGAGGCAGCGCGGAAAGGCTGGACGTTCCAGGTGCCGGCGGACTGCCCCGCTCAGTGGATTGAGCTGAGCGGCCGCTCCGGTGATATCGCCCAGCAGTCCGAAGCCGTCATCACCGGCCTGAAACTGGCAGGTCCGGGGACAAATGGTTAGCCGCGCCCGCGCCTTGGTCGCTCCAGCCTATCTGTTTGCCTGCCTCATCCTTGGTGGCAGCGCGCAGGGTATCTGGCAGAACACGCTTCTCCAGCTCTTAGGGGTGGCGATCATCGCCTGGGCGGCGCTGGACAAGAGCGAACAGCGGCTCCCGGTCGCGGCAGTCCAGCTCCTCCTGATCACTATTGCGGCCATCGCGGTCGTAGGACTTCAGATGATCCCGTTACCGGCGTCGATCTGGACTCATCTGGGACCCCGAGCGGCGGTTGCGAGCGGGTTCCAAGCGCTCGGAATTCCGGTTCCTTCGGAGCCCTTGTCGCTAACTCCCGCAGCTGGACTCAATGCGCTGCTCGGGATCATTCCGCCACTTGCTATCGTGACTTCGATGGTGAGCCTTCGAGCTTACCGGCCGCACTGGCTTGCGCTCGCGCTCGTTGCCGGAACGTTCGCCGGAATTGCGCTCGGCGCACTGCAGGTCGCAAGCTCGGCGACGGGGCTCTCATCATGGTATCTTTACAGCGAGACCAACGAGGGCCGGGCTGTCGGTTTCTTCGCCAATGCCGATCACATGGCGACGCTTCTCGTCGTTACAATTCCATTCCTCGCGGCGATCGTCGCTTCTGGAAAGAGTGCGAATATGCAGCGCTACTCGGCCACAGTCGCGGTCGTGGCAGGAATTGCGATCGTGGTGGTGGTCGGCCTTGGTCTCAATGGGTCGCTCGCCGGTTATGGGCTTGCTCTTCCGGTGATCGCGGCCAGCGCCCTCATCCTGCTTCCCCCGAAAAGCCCTTTGCGGCTCTGGATAGTCGGCTTGGCAGTGCTCCTTGTTCTGGGTTGCGTGGCCGCACTTGAAACGACCTCTATCGGCTCGGGGAAACTCGGCGAGCATGCATCGAGCGCTACCCATTCGAGGACCGAGATCCTCGCGACAACATCGCGGGCGATCAGGGATTTCATGCCGCTCGGGTCAGGTCTCGGCTCCTTCCCAAGGGTCTACCCGCTCTATGAGCCCGCAGCGCAGGTCACGAGCGAATATGTCGTTCACGCACACAACGACTATGCCGAAGTTGCGCTCGAGCTCGGGCTTGCCGGAATTGTCATAATGCTTCTGTTCCTCGCCTGGTGGGCTGGCGCGGTGTGGCGGACTTGGCGGTCAGCGCAGACGGGGCCTTTTGCCCGCGCGGCTGCGATCGCCTCGGCGGCGGTGCTGGTCCACAGTATTGTCGATTTTCCGCTGCGGACTGCGGCGATCAGCGCATGTCTCGGAATGTGCCTGGCGCTTCTTGCAGACAGTCGCGCGGCTCCGCCGAAGGAGGACACTCAGCTGAGACGTGGGAGACACGTGGAGTTCAAGTAGGTCGGATTCCTTAGGCCGGGCGACCGGCGCGGGTGTTGCAGGCCAGAGCGAGAGCAATGGGTCACGTCCGGTATGGCAAGTGCGGTCTCAGGCAGGCCTGCTGCCGATCAGCCACATGGCGCCCGGAAGCCGCACGCTTCCTCCATGCGCATGCGGAGCAAGGGCCTCGTGGAGTGACGCGATAGCGGCTGAGACGACTTCCGTCGGCTGATTACGAAGCCAGCTGTTGACCGCGCCAATCTGTGTCGATTGCTCCACGGCCTCATCCAGCCCGCGACCGGCGGCAATATCCAGATCGATGTCGAGTTTCTCGAAACTCGGCGGTCCCCAGCCGGAGGCCGCGAGCACTTCCGCCCCATACTCTGGGTCAGCGAAGGCGAACATGCCAGGGGCATGCGGGACGGGGGTCGGCCGCGGCGGCAGGTGACGTGCGACAGCGTTCATCGGCACCTCCATCCACGGATTTTCGGCTAGCGAGCGCCAGCACACGATTGCCATCCTCGAATTGGGGTCAGCCGCGCGGCGCATATTCGCGAAGGCTGCGACCGGATCGCCGAAGAACATCATGCCGAAGGCCGAGGTCAGCAGATCGAAGGCGTCTAGCGGAGCTGTTGCGGGATCGGCCTCGCGCCAATCGATGTTGGTGATGCCTGCGGCAGTTGCGCGCGCCGCACCTTCAGCCAGCATCGGCCCCGAGATGTCCAGCGCCGCCACACGGCCAGTGGGGCCGACGGCCCGAGCGATCTCCAAGGTCGGTGCGCCGCAGCCGCAACCGACATCAAGTATTCGCTCCCCGACGCGGGGGGCCGAAAAGGCGAGTAAGGCCTCCGTGACGGGAGCAAGAGTGATGTCTGTATGCTTTTGACGGGCCACCCAGGTGCGGCCACCATTGCCGTTCCAGAAGGCAAGCATGTCGGCGTTGACCTCATCGGGTGTGATCATCGAGATATCCCTCGCCGATTTGTCGGGAGCTCGCATAATGGTCCACGCAAGGTCGCGGCGCAATGAATCGAAAATCGTCGGATGTCGGCGTCGACATTCCGACCATCGCGGGATCCTGATCGCGCCGACGCCGGACTTCGGTCGAGAATAGGTTCCCGGCCATGGCCCCTGCTCGGCTCGGATCGAAGAAGAAAGTCTTGAAAAATCAGGAGAAACTGGTGAGCCCAGCTGGATTCGAACCAGCGACCTACTGATTAAAAGTCAGTTGCTCTACCGACTGAGCTATGGGCCCTGGCCGCGCGGTTACCCTCGCGGAGCTCGTCGAGCAAGGCGGTGGGCAAGGTGGCGGGCGGTGAGCATTCCTCGAACCCGCCAGGTTGGAGCAATTGCCGCAAGCGGCTGGAGAACGAAGGTGCGGTCCTCGAGACCGCTATGGGGAATGGTCAGAGAGCGAGAACGGAAATCGCCACCGCTCCAGAGAATGATGTCGAGGTCAAGGACACGCGCTGCCCAGTGTCTCGAACGGCGCCGCCCGAATGCGCGCTCTATCGCCTTGATTTGCCGCAGCACGACTGGAGGCTCGAGATCGCTTTCGACCAGAGCGACGCCATTGGCGAAATCGCGTCCGGCCCCGCCGATTGCGGCATTTAGAATGATCGGCGAAGCGTCAAAAAGACCAAATTGCTGATCGAGCGCCGCAATGGCTGCCTCGACGACCCTTGGAGGTCGTCCATAGCGGCCGTGAGAGCGGTTCGACCCGATCGCAATGGCGTAGAGGTATGGCACCTGGCAGGCCCTGTCATTGAGAGCCGAGCGAAGCAACATCGGGCGGATTGCGTCGTCGGCTCGCTCCGCCCACTGGCGAATAGTGCCACGCCCTTCGCCTCCGTCTCCAATCCCCGAGGCCGAAGCTCCCCGCGACTGTTCCTTGTGTCCAAGGCTAGTGAATTTACGCGAGGAGCTCCGAGCAGCGCAGCCGGACTGGTGGAACGCGCCAGTACCGGCGTTTGGCGATGCCGACGCGAGGCTGGCGATTGTGGGGCTTGCTCCGGGAAGACGCGGGGCCAACCGGACCGGCCGGCCCTTCACCGGGGACTATTCGGGCGAGATCTTTTATTCGACATTGCTTCAGTTCGGATTTGCCAAGGGCGTATACCGGGCTGAGCCCGGGGACGATTTGAAGCTCGTCGGCGCCATTGTCCTCAACGCCGTCAAATGCCTTCCGCCGGGTAACAAGCCATTGCCCCAGGAAGTCGCCAATTGCCGAAATTATCTTGAAGCCTCGCTTGCCGCCTTGCCGAATGTCAGGGTCATCGTCGCGCTTGGGCAAATCGCTCATGCTTCAGTCGCAAGAGCGCTAAAATTGCCTGCCGCGACGACGAAGTTTGCTCATGGCGCCGAGGCTTGGACGGCAGATGGTCGAATGCTGCTTACGAGTTACCACTGCTCCAGGCAGAACACGAACACCGGAAGGCTCACCCGCGAGATGTTCGAAAGGGTCTTCGAACGGGCGCTCGAACATCTGCGATAAGGCTCGGGTCGAGAACCAGGCGGGTCAGACATCCTCCACGAGCCTCCCGTAGAGCTCGGGACGGCGGTCGCGGAAGAAGCCGAAGGCGGCTCGATGCTTTTTTGCCCGGGTGAGATCGAGCGTCGCCACGATGGCCCCGGTCTCGTTCGCACCGAACTCGGCAAGGACGTCGCCGCGTTCGTCGCAGATGAAACTATGGCCATAGAAACGCTGCCCGCATTCGGTGCCGATGCGGTTCGCGGCGATGATCGGAACGACATTGGACACCGCATGGCCGACCATCGCCCGACGCCACAAGCGCGACGTGTCGAGCTCGGGATCGTGGGGCTCGGAGCCGATCGCGGTCGGATAGAAGAGGATGTCGGCGCCCATCAGCATCATCGCGCGGGCTGTTTCCGGATACCACTGGTCCCAGCATACGCCGACGCCAAGCTTCGTGCGGTGCGGCCCGTCCCACACTTTGAAACCGGTATTGCCGGGCCGGAAGTAGAATTTTTCCTCGTAACCCGGTCCGTCCGGAATATGGCTCTTGCGATAGACTCCGGCGACATTTCCGTCGGGACCGACCATTGCTAGCGAATTGTAATGGTGCGGGCCGTCGGCTTCGAAGAAGCTGGTCGGGATCCAGATCTTCAATTCTCTTGCCAGATCCTGCATCGCGAGCACCGATGGATGTTCTGCCGTCGGCCGTGCATTCGCGAACAGGCTCTCGTCCTCGACCCGGCAAAAATAGGGACCCTCGAACAGTTCAGGCGGAAGTACGACCTCGGCGCCTCTTTCTGCAGCGTCGCGAACCAGTTCGCTGACGGCGCGGATGTTCGCGGCCGTATCATCGGTGAAGGCGAGCTGGAGCGCCGCGACGGTCAGCTTGGTCATGGGCGGCGCATGTAGTGGGTCGAACCAAGGATTGCGAGACAACAGCCTCCAGCCCGTTCTTAAGCGGGCACCTGCTGCGAGATGCAGTGAAAGCTTCCGCCGCCTGTGAGGATATGGCCGGCACTGAGGCCGACGGAGGCGCGGTCCGGGAACAGGGCCCGTACGGTCTCGACGGCCGCTCGGTCGCTGGGGACTCCATATTGCGGGACGACGACAACGGCGCTTCCGATGTAGAAGTTCATGTAGCTGGCCGGAATCAGCTCGCCTTCATCGTCCAACACTCGCCCAGGGGAGGGGAGGGTGACGACGTCTAATCTGGTCGAACGAAGCCGTCGCGCCGCATCGCGGTAGACCGCTTCGTTGGGGTCGTCTCGATCGGGGGTCGGGATCGCAACGCGTCCCGGGGCAACGAAGCGAGCGAGATTGTCGACATGGCCATCCGTATGGTCGTTGAGCAGGCCCGGCCCGAGCCAGACGACGCGCTCGAAACCAAGATCCCGCTGAAGAGACTGTTCGATTTTCTCGCGTGTCAGCGAGTTGCGATTGGGGTTCAGAAGACATTGTTCGGTGGTGATCACAGTTCCCGAACCATCACCGTCGATCGCGCCGCCCTCGAGTACCCAATCGGCTTTGGAAAACGGCAGGCCGGCGGTTTGAGCGAGCCGCTCCCCGATGTCCTGGTCGCCCTCGAGATCATATTTTCCGCCCCACCCGTTGAATCCGAACCCCTGGGCTCGCCGACCTGAACCGCGTCCAAGAACGATGGGTCCTGTGTCGCGAAGCCAGATGTCGCCGAAGGGTTCGACGATCACCTCGGCGAAAGGCGCGAGCTTTCGAGCAGTCTTCGCGGCCCCGTCGTTCGCTGCGACGAGGAAGACCCTCTCGCCCTTGCCATTTGCGTGCACGGTCTCGGCGAAATTCGCCACTTCCTGCTGAGCCGGATTCAGATCACCGAGCCACAATTCGGGGTCGCTTGGAAATCCGATCCACACCGCTTCGTGCGGCGCCCATTCCGGAGGCGGGACGGGGGTCGTCTTCATGATGCGCGGCTAACAGGCGAATGCTTCAGCGCCAAGTCGCCGCCGCTTTTGCAAGAAACAGCAATTGTAACAACGGATTAAAAATTTTTGTTCGCTTCTGTGGAACGCAACTTCAATCTGGTCTAAGCGTTTCTCGGTCTTCTGCGGGGGCATAAGTACCCGCTGTGCCAGGAGAGTACGAATGGCTGTGCGTAGTCGCGGAGCGCTAGGTGCTCTTATCGCTGGTTCCATGCTTTTCACCTCAACGGCCGCGCTCGCTTCCGTTGCTCCGGCACCAAGCTATCAGCCTGATCCATGGGCGGTGCTCAGCGTCATGAACGGAGGCGCATCCGCCGTAGCCGTTTGCGGTGCCGCCGCGGCTGCGGCAGTCGCTCAGGCGCCCGGCGGCGGGTGTGTGCTGCCGCAGGTCGACGCGGCGCCTCCGGTCGCGCAAAACCCTCCGCCGCAGCCGATCCCGGTTCCACCGGTTGAGCCGGCCAGTTCCGGTCTCGGCCTCGGTATCAGCCCGCTTCTGATCGCGTTGGCCGTGATTGCAGTGGGAGTTGGGGCCTATTTCATCCTTCACAAGAAGCACAGTGCGAACAGTCCCACCTGAGGATTGCATCTGACCTCGCTCTGATCGGAAGGGAAAGCGGTCATGAAGAGTTGCTTGCTGGTACGTTCGGGGATTGGGATTGCGGTCGGCTTGATTCCGGCAGCGGCGCTGGCTCAGGCCGGCTGGACGCCCGGAGTGGAGGTCATCGGTCAGCCGATCCAGGTGACGACGAACGGTGTCACCAACACCGTCTATCTGGATCCGGGCGGACAACTTCGGGTCATGACCCCTGGGGGCCAAACTATTCCGGGCAGCTGGACTGCGGCAAACGGACAGCTGTGCCTGTCGGTTGCCGGCAGACAGGAATGTGTGCCCTACAGCGGTCCGTTCCAGGCGGGCGCCCCGACGACCCTGACGAGTTCGTGCGGTGCAAGCGAGACGTGGCTTGCGCAAGCGACGAATGCGCCTCCCCCGCCGCCGGCTCGGGGCCAGAAAGGCGAACGCGGCCGCTAGGCCAAGCCTGAATTGGGGAAAAGTGTCGCTGTTGAGGGGCGCGTCCTATGGCGCGCCGGCGAAACGCTCCTGAAGCGCGCTCAGCGAATCTTCGTGGGTCAGATCAAGGTGAAGCGGCGAAACCGAAACATAGCCGTCGGCGATCGCTTCGAGGTCGGTCTGGTGTCCCGGTGTTTCGACCATCGGCCCAAGTCCGAACCAATAATAATCGTAACCGCGCGGGTCCGTTCGCTGCACGATTCGCAGGCGTCCATAGTCTCGCAGGCCCTGGCGGCAGGTTCGAATGCCCTTGACCTCGTCCGGCGACATCGCCGGAAAATTGACATTGATGAGCGTATGCGCGTCGGTCCCAAAATCGAGCAAAGGTTCGAGCACCCGCTCGGCCCAGGCCTCCGCCGCGGCGAACGGGACCGTGTCACCCATCCCCTCTCGCGAATAGGCTTGGCTGAGTGCGATCGATCGCACACCAGCAAGCGCGCCTTCCATGGCTGCCGAGACGGTGCCTGAATAAGTCACATCCTCCGCGAGGTTCGCGCCGCGGTTGATCCCTGAAAGAATCAGGTCCGGCGGCGAATCCTTCATGATGTGCGCGAGGGCAAGCATCACGGCATCGGTCGGTGTGCCGGTTACCGAGAAGCGCCGTTCGTCATGCCGGCGAAGGCGAACCGGAGTTGTGAGCGTCAGCGAATGTCCAGCTCCAGACTGCTCCTCGGTCGGAGCGACGATCCAGATATCCTCGCTGAACTTGCGCGCGACGGATTCGAGAAGCTTGAGGCCGCGAGCGTTCACGCCATCGTCATTGGTGAGCAAGATGCGCACGGGCAAAGCCTATGGGCGAGCGGCCCGAATGCTGCAACTGCGAACGGCGCCGGAGGAAAATGCGCCATATTCGCAACAGCTTGGCGATTTCTTCACTCCTTGTGTGTCAGTGCTTGTTAAGCATCGGTCGCATATTTATAGCGCCGGTTGGGGATGCAGGCTTCGCCCGATAAGTCCCGGGAAAGTCAGCAATATTTGCCTCCGGCTGCACCGGTGGGCCGGCCGCAGCCAGGCGGCGGCGTTTGTGGTTTCCGAATGGGATCGGAAGCCCAGTGCGGGGGAGGGAATTCATGGCGACTGCTCTAGTCGATCTTTATGGCGGCGAAGATTTCGAACCATTCGACAGGATAATCCTTCCGGAGGCCTATCGCCCTTCGGAAAAGGAAGAGTTCATGTGCGGCAAGCACCGGGCTTATTTTCTGAGGAAGCTCAAGGGCTGGAAAGAGGCGATCATCGAGGAGTCGCGAGCGACGATGGCGCAGCTCCAGGTCGATTCATTTCGTGAGCCGGACATCGCGGACCGGGCATCCAGCGAGACGGACTGGGGACTGGAGCTTCGTACTCGTGACCGGCAACGCAAACTGATCGCGAAGATCGATTGCGCGATCCGTCGTCTCTACGAAGGTGAATATGGTTATTGCGAAGTGTCCGGCGAGCCGATCTCGCTCGGTCGTCTCGAGGCCCGTCCGATCGCTACGATGACTCTCGAGGCGCAAGAGCGGCACGAGCGGATCGAGCGCGTTTCGCGCGACGATTGATCTTTTGCGCGGCGAAAGTGTCGCCGCGCATAAAACGCCTGCCCTAGTGGGCGAAGTGTCCGGCCAGCTCATCCTTGAGCCGGAGCTTTTCTTTCTTCAGTCGGTGGAGAAGGTCTTCGTCGGGATGCGGTCGATGCTCTTCCTCGTCGATCAGCGCGTGGAGCGCGGCATGCTTCGATTCGAGAGCATCGACGATTGCCTTGTCCATTGGTGCCTATCCTTTCAGCAATGCTGTCACCACCAAGTAATAAATCACGAATCGTCTCTTTTGTCTTGACCGATCTCACAGTTGGTCCGCGAGGTCGCGCGAGTGGTCGCGAACGAGCAGATGAAGTAAGGTGCGAAGCGGGATGAGCAACGATAATCCCGCCGGCTGTCTAGAGACGCTGAGGGCAGAACATCGCGAGCTTGATGCACGCATTCGCGAGCTGTCGTCCGAGCCGACGGGCGACCAGCTCGAAATCGCTCGCCTGAAGCGCCGTAAGCTCATGCTCAAGGACCAGATTCAGCTGATTTTGGATTCGAACACACCCGACATCATTGCATGATAGGTATGTCCCGGGCGGAGACAGTCACGGCGACGGCCTTCCCCAAACGTCGAGTCGAGCGTTTTCTCAAGCATGCAACAATGGCAAACTGACATGATGGACGATTCGGATCTGCCCGGTCCGCAAGTGCGGATCACCTCGCGCCTGATCGACTCTCTTTATACCGAGGCGATGCTGCTCGCGGATGAGGCGAGATCCTATTTTGACGATTCCGGGCGCGAGGATCGAGCGACTCTGGAGCCCTTCGCGCGCGTCGGATTTGCCTGCGAATCGCTGAAAGTCACCACACGCATCATGCACATCGTTGCGTGGCTCCTCACCCAGCGCGCCATCGAATCGGGCGAGATCCCAAACCGCGATGGACGGCGGCCCGAGCGAAGGCTCGGTCACGCGCAGGACAGCGATCCAGCGGTCGTCACCCAGCTCCCGGAATCCGCGCAGAGGCTGATTGGCTCAAGCGTTGACCTTTATGCGCGCGTCAAGCGACTGGACGAGGGCGGGATCGAGGCCAACTCGAACGCCCAAAGTCCGGCCCGCGCTCTGATGGGCCGCCTCGAACGCGGCCTCAGCGGAGGCGGCTCGCTCTAACTTTCACAAAGTCGTGCTTTTGCGGCGACATATTGGGTGGCGAGAAGCTCGATGAGCTCGGCGGCAGGCCGAATCCGGTCGACGATGCCAATCCCCTGGCCCGAACCCCAGATATCGCGCCACGCCTTGGGCCTCGCCGAGCCGTCTGAACCAAATTTCATGGCTGTTGGATCGTTGCCGGAAAGATCGTCCGGATCGAGCCCCGCGTTCACGATCGACGAGCGCAGGTAATTGCCGTGAACTCCGGTGAAGAGATCTGTGTAAATGATATCGGCCGCGCCGCTCTTTATGATCGCCTCCTTGTAGGCCTCGGGCGAGTTCGCTTCCTGCGTGGCAATGAATGGCGAGCCCACGTAAGCGAGATCGGCGCCCGCCGCCTGAGCGGCAAGTACCGAGCCGCCACTCGCGATCGCGCCCGATAGAATCAGCGGTCCCTCAAACCAGGCGCGAATTTCCTGGAGAAGAGCGAACGGCGACCAGCGGCCAGCGTGGCCGCCAGCGCCCGCCGCGACCGCGATCACTCCGTCAGCGCCTTTCTCGACCGCCTTGCGCGCGAAGCGATCGTCAATGACGTCGTGGAGGGTGATCCCGCCCCAACCGTGAACGGCCTCGTTGAGCTCGACCCGCGCTCCCAGCGATGTGATGACGATCGGCACCTTCCATTTCTCGCAAACCGCGACGTCATGCTCGAAACGGTCATTCGAACGATGGACGATTTGGTTTACGGCAAAGGGCGCGGCCGGCCTTTCGGGATGGTCTCGGTCCCATTTGGCCAGCGCCTCGCTGATCTCATGCAGCCATTCATCAAGCAGGGTCTGGGGCCGAGCATTGAGGGCCGGAAAGCTCCCGACAATTCCGCTCGTGCACTGAGCGATCACCAGTGCAGGATTGGATATGATGAACAGCGGCGCGCCGATCACGGGGATTTGCAGATTCCGAAAAATCGGAGGCAGGCTCAAAGGCGATGGTACTCCCGGTACCAGGCAACGAAGCGGGGAATCCCCTCGTCAATCGTCGTCCTTGGATGAAAGCCGTGATCGCGCTCGATCGCGCTGATGTCCGCAAATGTCTCCTGCACATCGCCAATCTGCATGGGCATCGGGTTGATCAGCGCTTTTCGGCCTGTCTCTCGCTCGAGAAGTTCGACGACGCGCTTCAAGTCTTCGCTTCGGCTGTTGCCGATGTTGTAAAGCGCATGGGGGCTGGTGCTTCCGCCCGCCTTGACTGCGCCATCGTCCGGCGGCGCGTCGTCGAGGCAGGCAATCACGCCCCGAACGATATCATCGATATAGGTGAAGTCGCGCCGCATCTCGCCGCGGTTGAACAAAGGAAGCGGCTCGCCTGAAAAGAGGGCCCTGGTGAAGATCCACATCGCCATGTCCGGACGTCCCCAGGGCCCGTAGACGGTGAAGAATCTGAGGCCCGTCAGAGGAATGCGAAACAGGCTTGAATAGCTTTCGCTGAGGAGTTCGTCGGCTTTCTTGGTCGCAGCGTAGAGCGACAAGGGATGGTCGACGCGGTCCTCGATCCGGAACGGAAGGTTCTTGTTGCCGCCGTAAACCGAAGAGGAGGAGGCATAGACCATGTGCCGAGGCCGGCGTTGGCGGGCAAGCTCGAGCATGTTGGCGTGACCAACCAGGTTCGACTGGATGTAGGCGGCCGGATTCTCGAGACTGTAGCGAACCCCGGCCTGTGCTCCGAGGTGCACGATCGCCTCGATCTCAATGCTCTCTGCGACCTGCTGCAGCTGGACGGGATCGGCGAAGTCTACCCGCTCGAACCGGAAGCGATTGTCGAACTGTTGGGCAAGATTGGAGAGCCGCGCCTGTTTGAGGAGCGGGTCGTAATAATCATTGAAATTATCGATCCCGACGACCTCGTTGCCGCGCTCGAGAAGGGCGCGCGAAGTCGCCGCACCAATGAACCCAGCAGCCCCCGTGACCAGAACAGCCATAGCAGCGCCATAGGGGGTGCTTCGAGGAGCCGAAAGGCCTTAGAGCAGGCCGCGTGAGTCATTCATGGACCTTCGCCATCGACCGGGGCGGCACATTTACCGACGTGGTCGCTCGCTCCTCTGACGGCCAATTGCGGGTCGAGAAGCTCCTCTCCGAAAATCCAGGGCATTATGAGGACGCCGCGCTCGAAGCGATCCGCCGAGTGCTCGCCGAAGACGGCGGCGCCGTTGAAGACGTTCGGATGGGCACCACCGTTGCCACCAATGCGCTCCTCGAGCGCCAGGGCGAGCCGGTCGCTTTGGCGATCACTCGCGGCCTCGGCGATGCGCTTCGCATTGGCTACCAGGCGCGTCCCGAGATCTTCGCCAGGAACATCGTTCTCCCCTCGATGCTCTACGAGAGGGTCATCGAAATCGATGAACGGGTAAGTGTCGATGGCGAGATTCTGGTGCCGCTCGACGAAGTCGCCGCGCGCTCCGAGCTTCAGAAAGTGCGACGCGACGGCATCAATGCGCTCGCGATCGTTCTGATGCACGGCTGGAGACATCTTGAACACGAAGCGCAGCTGGCGAAACTCGCGTTGGAACTCGGCTTCAACCAGATCTCGGTCAGTCACGAGGTCGCGCCCTTGATCAAGTTGATCGGACGCGGCGATACGACCGTCGTCGATGCCTATCTCTCGCCGGTTCTGCAGCGGTACGTCGACGTGATTGCTGCAGGACTGCCGAGGGAAACCGGGCTCCATTTCATGCAGTCCAATGGCGGGCTTTCAGAAGCGAGATCTTTTCGCGGCAAGGACGCGATCCTCTCCGGCCCCGCGGGCGGAGTCGTCGGGATGGTCGCGGCGAGCGCATCGCACTGCGCCGACAGGCTCATCGGCTTTGACATGGGCGGGACGTCGACGGACGTTTCGCACTACGCGGGCAGGTTCGAGCTTGCGGACGAAAGCGTCATCGCCGGCGTGCGCGTTCGCGCGCCGATGATGCAGATCCACACGATCGCCGCTGGCGGCGGATCGGTCTGCCGCTTCGATGGAATGCGTTTCCGAGTGGGGCCCGAGAGCGCGGGCGCTAACCCGGGACCAGCATGCTACCGAAGAGGGGGTCCATTGACCGTCACCGACTGCAATCTGTTTTTGGGGAAGATCGATCCGGCGCGATTTCCAGCCGTGTTCGGACCGGAGGGCGATCGGCAACTTGATCCGGATGCCTCGCGAGCCAGGCTAAAGGAGGTCGCGGACCAGCTGGGCGGGGCAAAGGAACTCGAGGAGATCGCGCAGGGCTTTATCGACATCGCTATCGACAATATGGCCGCTGCAATCCGCAAGATCTCGATCGCGAGAGGCCACGATGTCTCCCGCTACACACTCGCCTGTTTCGGGGGCGCAGGCGGTCAGCATGCGTGCCGGGTGGCCGACGCACTCGGAATGGAGCGCATTCTCATCCATCCGCTTGCGGGCGTCCTTTCGGCCTTCGGGATCGGGATCGCGGACGTCAAGGCGATCCGCGACGCGAGCGTTTTAAAGCCGCTCGGCGGGGACATGTCCTCGGCGCTTTCAGAGCTCGAGCTCAAGGCCTCGGGCGCACTCATCGAACAAGGTATCCACCACGCGCTCATCGAGCTCAGCCGCAGGGCCCGGCTGCGGACTGCCGGGAGCGATACCGCGCTCGAGATTCCGCTCGCCTCGCCTGACCAGATGCATGACGAGTTCTCCGAACTTCATCGCAGACGGTTCGGCTATGTCGACGAAGGCGCCGAGGTGATCGTCGACGCGTTGGTCGTCGAGGCGGTCGCTCGAACCGAAGTGCCGGAATCAGCACCATCTCAAACCGAACAACAGGTCTTCGAAGGCCCCACGCTGGTTTTTGAATCGACGTCAACGATCGTCGTCGAACCGGGCTGGAGGGCAGAGCGAGCTCGCGACGGCACTCTTGTTCTCACCCGCGTCGTCCCTCTCGAGCGAACGAAGGCTGTCGGAACCGAGGTCGATCCAGTGCAGCTCGAGATTTTCAACAATCTCTTCATGGCGATCGCAGAGGAGATGGGGGTCGCTCTTCAGTCGACGGCAACCAGCGTGAACATCAAGGAACGGCTCGATTTCTCCTGCGCGATTTTCGATTCCGAAGGCGCGCTGATCGCCAATGCGCCGCATATTCCGGTCCACTTGGGCTCGATGGGCGAAAGCATCCGACGGATCATCGAAACGCGCAGCCATGGGCGAGACGGGCGCGGCATCCGGCGCGGCGATGCCTACTTGCTCAATGACCCGTATCGCGGTGGAACTCACCTGCCTGACATTACCGTGATCGTGCCCGTGTTTTACTCGGACGAACCTTCGCCGTCGGCGTTCGTCGCGGCTCGGGGGCACCACGCCGACATCGGCGGGATCGCGCCTGGCTCGATGCCGCCCGACAGCCGCACGATCGACCAGGAAGGTGTGCTGATCGACAATCAGCTGCTCGTCGATGAAGGCCATTTCCGTGAGGTCGAGACGAGATCGCTGCTTGCATCGGGCCGATGGCCCGCGCGCAATCCCGATCGGAATATGTCGGACCTCAAGGCACAGCTTGCCGCCTGCGTGCGCGGCGCGGACGTGCTGGCAAGCACTGCGCGCGAATACGGCGCCGAGGTGGTCCAGGCCTACATGGGCCATGTGCTTGCCAACGCCGAAGAATCCGTTCGCAGGCTGCTCGGGAGGCTCGATGACGGCACGTTCGACTATGAGATGGACAACGGCGCCCATGTGAAAGTGCGGATCACGATCGATAAGAAGGCGCGTTCCGCAACCTTCAATTTTGCCGGCACGAGCGACCAGCTCCCTGACAATTTCAACGCGCCATTCTCCATCGTTCGCGCAGCTTCGCTCTATGTGGTGCGGACCCTGATCGATGATGCGATCCCGATGAATGATGGTTGTCTCCGACCGATCCGACTGGAGGTGCCCGACCGTTCAATGCTCAACCCGAAATACCCGGCTGCAGTCGTCGCTGGGAATGTCGAAACGAGCCAGGTCGTCACCGATGCGCTGTTCGCGGCGACCGGAACGCTCGCACCGAGCCAGGGGACAATGAACAACTTCACGTTCGGAAATGAGCGGCACCAATATTATGAGACGATCGCCGGAGGTTCGGGAGCGGGCCCCGATCATGACGGCACCAGCGCTGTCCAGACGCACATGACCAACAGCCGACTGACGGATCCCGAAATCCTCGAGACCCGATTGCCGGTCCGCCTAGAACAGTTCGCGATCCGCCGGGGCTCGGGCGGGGCAGGCGCCCACAAGGGCGGAGACGGAGTGGTTCGAGCGATTACCTTCCTCGAGGCGATGCGGGCGAATATCCTTGCCGATCGCCGGCGCATTCCGCCGAGCGGGATCAAGGGCGGCGCTGACGCTCAGGCGGGACGCAATTGGGTCGAGCGCGCCGATGGAAGCATCGAGATGTTGAGCGCTACCGCGTCTGCCGACGTGGAGCCTGGCGATCGCTTTGTTATCGAGACCCCCGGCGGCGGCGGGTTCGGGACCAGGCGATCATGATCGACTATTGGCCGCTGCTCGGAATTGCCCTTGTCGTCCTCGGCTTTGCACTTCGCTTCAATCCGTTGCTCGTTGTCGCGGTCTCCGCGATCGCAACCGGACTCCTTGGCGGAATGCCGGTCCTGAAGGTGCTCGCGGCGCTAGGGCACGGGTTCAACCAGAACCGCAACGTGACGATCATCTACATTGTTCTTCCGGTTATCGGCCTTCTCGAACGGTACGGACTTCAGCAGCAGGCGCGCTCATTGATCAGCCGGATGCGCGGAGCGACGACGGGGCGAGTGCTCATACTTTATCTTGCCTTCCGGCAGATTTTCGCGGCTCTTGGTCTGACCTCGGTTGCGGGTCCGGCGCAGACCGTTCGGCCGCTGGTTGCGCCGATGGCACTTGCCGCAGCGGAGAAGGAACATGGCGAGCTCGATGAGGCCACGGCCGAGCGGGTCAAAGCCATGTCCGCTGCGACCGACAATGTTGGAGTCTTCTTCGGAGAGGATATTTTCATCGCCGTTTCCTCGATTCTTCTGATCCAGGGAGCGCTCAGGGCTTTTGGAATTGAGCTGACGCCCTTCGAACTCTCCGTCTGGGCGATCCCGACTGCGGTGTGCGCCTTCCTCATCCAGAGTCTTCGGCTGCTGCTGCTCGATCGGCAATTGGAAAAGCGGCGCCGATGATCGACATGCACTGGCTTTATGTTTTCGCGGGCACGGTCTTCGCGAGCTTCGCCGCAGCGAGCATCCGGAGCTCCGAAAATCCGAAGCGCTGGGGTAACGCCGCTTTCTGGACGGTTCTCGCGATCAGTTTCTGGTTTGGCGATCTTCTTGGCGACGTCGGCAATGGCATCCTCGTCCTGGTGCTCGTCGCGCTCGCGGGCTTCCATCTCATGGGGAGGAGCGCAGCTCAATCGACGACCACCAAGGAACGCGAGAACTTCTCGAAGCGCTATGGCAACACGCTGTTCCTCCCGGCGCTCATCATTCCACTCGCGGCATTCCTTGGGACACTGCTGTTCAATTACACCGCGCTTAGGAACAGCGGGCTCATCGATCCCAAGTCGGTAACTCTGGTCCTGCTTGGAGTCGGTGTCATTGTCGCTCTCATCGTCTGCTACGCCTGGCTGAGACCCCCGGCGATGGCGCCAGTCGACGACGGCGGCCGACTTGCCAACGCGATCGGCTGGGCGCTGGTTCTGCCGCAGATGCTGGCCGCGCTGGGCGCGGTTTTCGCGCAGGCCGGCGTCGGTACGACCATCGGGGCAGTCGCGGGCCACATCATCCCAAGCGGGAGCGTCTTTCTCGGCGTCCTTCTCTATGCCGTGGGGATGGTCGCCTTCACGATGATCATGGGGAACGCTTTCGCAGCGTTTCCGGTGATGGTCGCAGCGATCGGATTTCCCATCCTCATTCAGCAGGACGGAGGAAGGGCCGCCGTCATCGGAGCAGTCGGAATGCTGGCGGGCTATTGCGGAACTTTGATGACTCCGATGGCCGCGAACTTCAACATTGTGCCGGCTGCGCTCCTCGAGCTGAAGAACCAATATGGAGTCATCAAGGTTCAGGTTCCCACCGCGATTCCGCTTCTGATCGTCAATATCCTCATCCTCTACATTGCGGGATTTCATCTGTGACGAACCTCGACTCCGATCTTGCATCGCACATGGCGCGCATCGCCCTTGGCCACGTTCGAAAGGAATATCCGCACAAGCTCGATCATGTGCTCTTGAGCGACGAGGACGCGGCTGGCCCGCACGCGCTCCATCCGATCTTTTACGGAAGCTTTGACTGGCATAGCTGCGTCCACGGCTGGTGGATGCTGCTCACCCTTCGGCGACTCTTTCCCCAAATGGCAGAAGCGGCAGTGATCGCTGAACTTGCAGGTGACAGCTTCACCCGGGAAAAGGTCGAAGGCGAGCTCGCATATCTTGGGCGCCCGCTCAGTCGCGGTTTCGAACGGCCCTACGGCTGGGGCTGGCTGCTTTCCCTCCATCTCGAATCGTGCCGCCATGACGAGGGCTGGGCGCTGCAGATCGAACCGCTCGCTCGCGCATTTGCCGAGCGTCTCCGCGACTATCTTCGGGTTCTCACCTATCCGATTCGTGTCGGGACGCACTTCAACACGGCTTTCGCTCTGATCCTGTCGCTCGAATGGGCCGCCAAGTTCGATCCGCGGCTCGCCGAGCTCATCGCCAACCGCTCGCTTCACTGGTTTGGAGCCGACCGCGACTGCCAGGCATGGGAGCCCGGCGGCGACGAATTCCTTTCGCCGGCGCTCATCGAGGCCTTGTGCATGTCGAGAGCGCACGCTCCGGAATTTTACGCCTGGTTCGGACATTTTCTTCCAGGCATCAGCCAACGGCGGCCCGCGACACTGTTCGAGCCGGCGATCGTCAGCGACAGGACCGACGGCAAGATCGCGCATCTTGACGGACTGAACCTGAGCCGGGCCTGGTGCTGGCGCTCCATCGCCCCGCTGTTGGCGCCGGGGGAGGGGGTCATTGGGCGGCAGAGCGCCGATGAGCATCTCGCCGCTGCTCTGCCCCATATTGCCGGCGACTATATGGGCGAGCATTGGCTCGCGAGCTTCGCGCTTCTGGCCTTGCTTGCCGGCGAGGTCTAATCCGATCCCCATGGCCGACATCGATTCCGTCAACCAGCAATTCATCCGCTACGACCAGGTGCGCAAGGCGCATACCTATCGCCTCGCTGAACATCCAAGTGACGAGTTCGACGAGGATTATGAGATTGCGACCCTGGATTTCGCGCCCTTCCTTCACGGCGATGCGGCGGAAAAGGCGTGTTTCGCCGAAGCCTTTGCCGCCGCTCTTGAGGAAATTGGTTTTGCGGTCCTCGTCGGCCACGGCGTCGATTCCGCCCTCTATGACGAGATTGAAGATCTGACGCTGGACCTCTTCACCTCAACTCCGCTCGCGGAGAAAATGCGCTTCCGGGCTTCGCGCCAGGGCTCCGTCAATCAAGGGTATTTCCCCATTGAGGAGACGAGCGATATCCACCCCGACCTCGTCGAAGGATGGGTCTGGTGCAGGCGCGCGTTCGACATCGCGCAGCACAGGGACGAGCCGTTCCGGCCCGAAGATTATTGGCCGCGTGCTGATCTGGAGCAGAAAGCGCGCCGTCTGGTCCTTGAACACGAAAGGCTGTTCAAGCCGATCGCCCAGGCGATGCTGCAGGGCCTCGGCTGTGATCCCCATCTGCTCGATAAGAAACTGACCGAAACAAACTTCGGTCTGCGCCTCAATTATTATCCCCCGATGAGCGCGGAGCAGGACAGTTCCGGTGCGGCTCGCCTCCTCGGCCACGAGGATGTTGATCTGTTCACGATCCTCCCCGCATCCCGAACCGACGGGCTGCAGGTGTGGAATCATCACAGCTCAAAATGGGTCCGAATGAAGGCTCCGCCAGGATCCATCATTATCAACACCGGCGACTATATGCAGCGGATCTCAAACGACCGGCTGCCCTCGACGACCCACCGTGTCGGCAAGCCCAGCGATGGTTCGCACATGGAGCGCGCGAGGGTCTCTTTTCCAGTCGCAGTCTATGTCTGGGAGAACGAGATCCTGGAAGTGCTTCCCGGGCTGGGAGAGCCGAAATACGAGCCGGTCAAGGCGATCGCCTTCCATACCCGGACCACGAGCAAATTCTACGGCGACGATTATGCGGTCGAGACTGCCTGATCAGTCGGGAAGGCACTCGGTTCCAAGTAGTGCATTGGCCTGCCCGGTATCGCCCGGAAGCTTCTGGCAGATGGGCGTTCCTTCAAGCAGGCTGTCGCCGCCGATCGCCTGGTACGTATTGACGATGTTCTGGGCGGCCGCGAGCTTGGTGGCGACGAGGGTCTGCTGCGCTGCATAATAAGAGCGCTGAGCAATGAGCACGTCGAGAAACGGGTCGATTCCGGCGTCGTAGCGGGCTTCGCCAAGGAGATAGGCGTCGCCGGTTTCCGCCTGCTGGCGCTGCCCCGCGGCGATCTCGTCGTTGATCGTGCCTCGCCGCGCGAGTGCATCGGAGACATCGCGGAAGGCCGTCTGGATCGTTCCCTGGTAGGTCGCCGCCGCGGCGCGCTGCTGCGCCTGGGTGAGGCGAAGGTTGGCGTGGCCGGCTCCGGCCTGGAAGATCGTATAGGTCGCATCGGTTCCGACGCTCCAGCCGAAGGCGCCGCCGGTGAACAGCTTGAGGAGAGCCGAGCTTGCAAATCCAAGCAGGCCGGTGAGAGTGATTCGAGGGAACAATGCGGCTCGCGCGGCGCCGATGTTCGCGTTCGCCGAGCGCAATTCATATTCGGCCTGGACCACGTCGGGCCGCCTTAGAAGCACGTAGGAATCAAGCCCGGTGGGCATCGGTGCGACCGTTCCAAACGCCTCATCGATCGATCCGGCGAGCAAGGTCGGATCGACCGTTCCGCCGACCAGCAACTGGAGGGCGTTGACGTCCTGGGCAACGGCGGTCCGCTGACGGGCAAGGTCCGCTTCGGCCGTGTCATAGATTTGCTCGGCCTGGTCGAGGTCGGTTCGAGGCGCAATTCCGCCGTTCAGCCGAATTCGGGTCAGCCGCACGCTTTTTAGCGCGCTCGCGGCAGTTTCCTGATCAATCTTGAGAAGACTGAGGTCCGAGGCATGGTCGAGCCAGGTGGTGACGACGTTCGCAACGAGCGTGAGGCGGGTCGAGCGGGCGCCGGCTTCGGTTGCGAAATAATGATTGAGCTGAACGTCCGTCAGCGATCTCAGTCGGCCGAACAGGTCGAGTTCATAGCTCGGCACGCTAAGGCCGGCCTGATATTCGGCCGAGACTCCCGACCCTTTGCTGTTCCCGCTTCCGCTTCCGCTTCCACTCCCGCTTCCCGAGCTCGATCCGGAGCTGGCCGAGCCGGGGTTGCCGCTGAAGGTCGCGCCGGCGGTCGCGTTCAAAGTCGGAAACTGGTTGGCGCGCTGGATCCTGTATTGCTCGCGAGCGGCCGCGATATTTGCGGCGGTGGCACGCAAATTGCGGTTGTTGACCAGCGCTTCGCTGATGAGAGTCTGGAGCCGGGGGTCGGTGAAGACCTGCTTGTAGGTAAGGGCAGGAAGACCCGCCTCCGCGGCGACCAGATAGGGGTCGCCGACGGGCCAGGATGCCGGGATCGAGGCATCCGGTCGTACGTATTTGGGCTCCATCGTCGTGCAGCCCGTCGCCAGTAGGGCGAGGACGCAAGCCGCGCGCTTCATGCCTGTGCCTGTTTGCGCTCGCGGATGCGGTCGCGAATAGCGGCCAGCCCGTCGCGAACGCCGCGGCGAACCAGCACGTAGAAAAACGGAATATAGAAGATCGCAAGGATGGTCGCGGTGAGCATGCCGCCGATCACCGCCGTTCCGATTGCAATTCGTCCGTTCGCTCCGGGCCCCGTTGCGATGGCAAGCGGGAACACGCCGAAGATGAAGGCGAAGCTGGTCATCAGGATCGGTCGGAGCCGGATTCGCGCCGCTTCGATCGCCGCGTCGAGAACGCGCTTGCCCTCTCGTTCGGCCCGTTCGGCGAATTCGTTCATCAAAATTGCGTTCTTCGAAGTGAGACCCATCGTGGTGAGGAGCCCGATCTGAAGGAACACGTCGTTCTCCAGACCGCGCAGTGTGACAAACAGGATCGCGCCGACGAGGCCCAGCGGGACCACCAGGAGAACCGCGAGGGGAATCGACCAGCTCTCATAGAGCGCGGCAAGGCACAGGAAGATGACGATCAGCGACACTGCGTAGAGCAGCGGCGCCTGGCCCGTCGCCAGGCGCTCCTGGTACGACGCGCCCGACCAGGCGACGGAGACGCCCGGGATCTGTGATGCGAGCTTGGAAATCTCAAGCATCGACTGCCCGGAGCTCTTGCCCGGCGCCGGCTGCCCGTCGATCTCGTAGGCCGGATACCCTTCGAAGCGATCCAGGGTGACAGGAGCCACCGTCCAGCCGGTGGTGGCAAAGGAGGTGAACGGCACCATCTGCTGAAGATTGTTGCGAACGTACCAATTGCCGATGTCGGACGGTTCGGACCGGTAGGGGGCATCGCCCTGTACGTAGACGCGCTTGACCCGGCCTCGATCGATGAAGTCGTTGACGTAGCGGCCGCCCCAGGCGGTCGAAAGGGTCGAATTGACATCCGCGGAGGCGAGACCGAGCGCCGCGAGCCGTTGCTGATTGACGTTGACCTCCAGACTGGCGACGTCGGGGAGCTCGGCCAGCCGGACCTGATCGAGCACCGGATCGGAAGCGGCAGCGGCAAGCAGCTTGTCCCTGGCCGCCGCGAATTGCTCTCGGCTGAGCCCGGTCGTGTTCTGGAGCTCCATTGTGAAACCGCTCGCCTGACCGAGGCCTCGGATCGCGCCGGGGACCAAGGCGAAAACCTGCGCATCCCTGAGACCGTGGAACGCTCCGGAAGCGCGTTCGACAATCGACTCGGCGCTGTCGGCCGAGCTTCCCCGTTTATCGAACGGTGCGAGATTGACGTAGGCCTGGCCCGTATTCTGACCGGAAAGCCCCCCGCCGCCGCCGGTCACTGCGAAGAAGACATTCACATTCTTCTTCTCAGGACCCTTCAGGAAATAGTTCTCGACCGATTGCTCGACCTGCTGAGTGCGGCCGAACGTCGCACCCGCCGGGAGCCGGAACTGGACCGATGCATTGCCCTGGTCCTCGCTCGGGATGAACCCCGTGGGGAGGCGTTCGAACAGGAATATGAGCAAAAGGCTGGTCGCGACGTAGATCAACAGGAACAGCCATTTGCGGCCGACGACGCGCCCGACCGATCCGACATACCAGTTGATGACCCGCTGGAACCGGTCGTTGAACGTCTGCCTTGCGACCTCGATCCCGTGAGCGACCCGGGGAGCGCGCTTTCCGAGCCAGGTTTCCTCGACGCTCGCGTGCTGACGCCTCAGCACGTTCGCAGCCAGTGAGGGACTGAAGGTGATTGCAAGAAGAACGGAGAGCGCCATCGCGGAGACGATTGTCGCTGAGAACTGGCGGTAGATGACGCCCGTCGATCCGCCGAAGAAGATCATTGGCAGGAAAACCGCCGAAAGCACGAGCGCGATGGCAACGAGAGCCATCTGGATCTGCTGCATCGAGACAATCGTCGCTTCCTTGGTCGTCAGCTCGGGCTGCTCGTGAAGGATGCGTTCGACATTCTCGACGACGACGATGGCGTCATCGACGAGCAGTCCGACCGCCAGAACGAGGCCGAAAAGGGTCAGCGTGTTGATGGAGAAGCCCAGGATATAGAGCATTCCAAACGTGCCGAGCAGAACGACCGGAATGGCAATTCCGGGAATGAGAGTGGCTCGCCAGCTCTGAAGGAAGACGAACATGACGAGGATCACGAGAGCCATCGCTTCCGCGAGGGTCTTGACCACTTCGATGACCGATAGCCGGATAAAATCCGAGCTGTCGTTGGCGTAAGCGATTTTGTAGCCGGTCGGCAGACGGGGCTCCGCCTTCGCCATATAGGCCTTGACGAGCTTCGATGTGCTGAGCGCGTTTGCGCCCGGATCGAGATAGATGCCGATACCCGCTCCGGGATGGCCGTTGATCCGGATCGTGGCCGAGTAATTGTCGGCGCCAAGTTCAACACGGGCGACGTCGGAAAGGAGAACTCGAGCACCGCTCGGATCGGACTTGACGATGATGTTGCGAAATTCTTCGGCTGTCGTGAGCCGCGATTGCGCGGTCACTGTCGCATCGAGTTCCTGGCCTTGTGGCTGAGGCATTCCGCCGACTTCGCCCGCCGCGACTTCGACGTTCTGGTTCGTAACCGCGTTGACGACGTCGCTCGGCATGAGCTGGTAGCTCTGGAGCTTGCTCGGATCGAGCCAGATCCGCATCGCATATTGCGAACCGAAGACGTTGACGTCGCCGACGCCTGGAATTCGCGACAGATCATCCTGAACGTTGGTTGCGAGCCAGTCGGAGACATCGACGTTCGTGGTCTTGTCGCTCGAATCGTAAACTCCGACGATCATCAGGAAATCCGGCGACCCCTTGGTCACCGTGACGCCCTGCTGCTGAACCTCCTGGGGCAGCCGCGCGACCGCCGACTGAACCTTGTTCTGGACCTGGACCTGGGCGATGTCCGGATTGACGCCCTTGTCGAAAACCGCGGAGATCGAGACCTGGCCTCGCGAGCTCGACGAGGAGCTGAAATAGAGGAGACCATCGAGCCCTGTCAGCGACTGCTCTATGACCTGGGTTACGCTGCCCTCGAGTGTATCGGCCGAGGCGCCGGGGTAGGTCGCACGGACGTTGATCTGCGTCGGTGCGACATCCGGATATTGCGCAACTGGAAGCGAAAAGATCGCTCCGATTCCGCCCAGCATGATGATGATCGCGAGAACCCAGGCGAAGATCGGTCGCTCGATGAAAATTCGCGACATTCTAGCTGCCGCGTCGCTTTTGCATCGCCTTCATCGCTCCAGGCGGCGGTGCCTGGACCTTCTGCGGAGCGGTTGCCGGAACCGGCTTGATCTCCACTCCGTCCTTCACGTTGGCGAGGCCCTGCGTAATCACCTTCTCACCGGCCGCCAGCCCTTCGGTCACCACCCAGTACGGACCCTGAGTACGAGCCGCGACGATGGTCCGCTGAACGGCCCGGTTGCCGGGCCCCACGACGAAAAGCGTCGCATTGCCCAGAGGATCGCGGGTCACGGCCTGCTGAGGAACCAGAAAGGCAGAAGTATCAATGGCCTGGGCAAATTGAGCGTTCACGAACATTCCAGGCAGCAGAAGCGAAGCCGGATTGGGGAAGACTGCGCGAAGTGTCACTGTCCCGGTGCTCTGGTCGACGACGACCTGGCTGAATTGAACTTTCCCGGTCACTCCGTAATCGCTTCCATCGGGAAGGGTCAGGTGGACGATCGCCGAGGTCGGGACAACGCCCCCCTGCGCAAGCGCGCGGCGCAAGGCGAGGAGGTCCGACGCTGCTTCCTGGATATCGACGAAGACCGGGTCGAGCCGAGTGATGGTCGTAAGCGCGTTCGTCTGGTCGGCCGTTACGAGCGCGCCTTCGGTGACGTTCGAGAGGCCGATCCGGCCCGTGATCGGCGCCGGAACCCGAGTGAAGTGCTGGTTGATCTGAGCGCTTCGAAGCGCAGCCGAGTTTTGGGCGACCGACGCATCGGCCTGCCGCGCCTGAGCTACGGCGTTGGTGTAATCCTGCTTCGAGATGGCCTGTTGGTCGACCAGGGGCTTGTAGCGCGCAGCAAGAGTGCGTGCTGCGACCGCCTGTGCTCTCGCGCTCTGGAGGTTGGCCGACGCCTGGGCGGCCTGCGCGTCATAGACGCTGGGATCGATCTGATAGAGCGTCTGACCCTGGGTGACGAAGGAGCCTTCCTGGAACATCCGCTTGAGGATGACGCCGTTCACCTGTGGTCGGACATCGGCGATCTGATAGGCCGCGACCCGGGCCGGCAGCTGCTGCTCGAGCGGAGCACTTCCCTGCTGAATCACAACGTAGCCGACAGTAGGCGGGCCATTGGGCCCGCGACCACGGCCGTGTCCGCCATGCGCACTGTTTCCGCCGTCGCTGCTGCCGCATGCGGCAAGCAGGAGGGCGAGCGCCGCGGCCGCGATCGCCGGGCGGCTATTACGGAAAGCTCGATTCACAGAGGCGGCGCCTTTTCCCCACTTGTGGCGGAATGCAAGTGGGACGCGCTTTGTTTCAACAAACATGACAATGGCCGGGCCGCTAGATGAACGATGTGACACAAGGGTTGCAGGTTCGACGAACGGGCATCTGCCACCGACGAAGAGGAGCCATTTCGGTTCCGAAATTTATTTCGGGCGTCTCGCTTCCGTGGTCCATGCTTCGACCAGCGGTTATGAAGGAGGTTGGCAGCCATCAAACCGGCCGTGACTCCGCCGACAATGATGACCGATTGGGCGGCTGAGCCATCAGGCTCCCGCCGGGATCAGTACATCAGCCGCCTTTGGTTGATCGGAGATCGTGATGGCCGCTCCCCGTTGCCCGTGAACCGTCACCGCGATCTTGCTCCACCATGGCTTCCAGGAACCCTCGCGGGGACCAAAGTGAAGAATGACGCCCTTGGCGCTCGTTGAGCAGCGAAGGGTCTGGCGAAGTACGGGACCTTTTACGCTCGTCCCATCGTCGAAGTAGAGTTCGCCGCTGCAGTCATCCCCGGGGTAGATATCGAGAGCGAGCGGACCTTGCGGTCGCTCCATCGTACTCGAGACGAGCGGCTGGCGCGGGAGGATCGTACCGGCCCGAACGAATACCGGGAGGGTATCGAGCCTCGGGACCTCGGTCAGCTTCGACTGGCTGACGCTGTGACCGGTCCAATAATCGTACCAGCCTCCAGACGGCAGGCAGATGTCGAATTTTTCGGGAGATTCGGGCTTGGGCGGTCCCGCGATCAAGAGGTCGCGCCCAAGAGTGAAGGTCATCGAGCGGTCACAGTCGCTCTCGAGCGCGTCGGGATAATCGTAGAAGACCGGGCGCATGATCGGATCACCGGTGCGCGAATTCTGTTCCGCGAGCGCGTAGATATAGGGAAGGAGCCGATAGCGTTCCTCGACGTAGCGCTTTCGAATGGCGAGTTGCTGAGGTCCATCGACCCAGGGCTCGGCTCGCGGCGCATCCTTCATCGAGTGATCACGGAAGATCGGCGTGAACGCCGCAACCTCAAACCAGCGGGTCATCAGCTCGGGACTTGGCCCCCCTGTGAAACCGCCGACGTCCGCGCCGCTGTAACTGAACCCTGAAAGGCCAAGATTGATCAGCTGCTCAACCGAAAGGCGAAGGTGATCCCAGGTCGAGCTGTTATCGCCCGTCCAGGTGACCGCATAGCGCTGGCCGCCCGCGAAGGAAGCGCGGGTCATGACGAATGGGCGCTGGTTCGGCCGCCAGCGGCGCATCCCATCGAACGTCGCTCGCGTATTCTCCATCCCATAGACGTTGTGGATCTCGGCGTGAGTCGCATTGCGCGGCGCAAAATCGTCACTTTCGATCCTGTGCAGATTGTCGAGCGGCATGGTCTTGGTCGGCGTATCGAACACCGCCGGCTCGTTCATGTCGTTCCAGAAGCCGGCGAAGCCGTCGTCCATGAAATCCTTGTAGAGGCCGCCCCACCAGGCCCGGGTCGATGCGCGCGTGAAATCAGGAAACACCGACGGCCCGGGCCAGACCGGCGCGACATAGAGGCTTCCGTCCGCCTTGTTGACGAAGTTGTTCCCGGCGATCCCCGTTTCGAACGGCGCATATTGCTGCCCGGGCAGATAGGCGACGTGGAGGTCGGTGATCGGGACCAGCCGAATGCCTTTGCTTCCCATGTCCGAAACCAGCTTGGGCATGTCGGGGAAGGTCGATCGATTGACCGTGAAGGGCCGGTTGCGATCCTGGTAATCGATGTCCATCCAGATGACGTCGAGCGGAAAATGTTCCTCGCGGAACCGCGCTGCAAGCGATCGGATTTCCGCATCGCTCATGTAGCTCCAGCGCGATTGCTGGTAGCCTAGCGACCATAAGGGAGCGAGCGGCGGCTTGCCCGTGAGGTCGGTGTAGCGGCGGACCACTTCGGGCATCGTCGGACCGGCAATCAGATAATAGTCGATCGGTCCGTCGACCGCGCTGATCTCGAGGGCTCCAGCCTCGCGGTGCCCAAAGTCGAACGAGCTTCGCCAGCTGTTGTCGAGAAACAGCCCATAGCTTCCGCCGGGGCCGCCGAGTTCGACGAAGAAGGGGATCGACTTGTAGATTGGGTCGGTGGACGGCGTGTATCCGAACGTGTCCGAGTTCCAGTTGCTGAATGTATAGCCGCGCCGGTCGAGCACGCCGGTCTTGTCGCCCATTCCGAAGTAATGTTCGTTGATCGTCATCGCCTTGCGAAGCGTGAAACCGCGACCGTCAAAGCGGACGGGTTCGGGCAGGTCGGCGAGGATCGTTCGGCCCGAGGAATCGGCCATGGTCAGCCGGAGCGTGGCGGGATCAAGGTGGACCTGGATGGCACCCGTTTGAAAGCCGTCGGAGGTATCTTTGACCTTGACGCTTTCGGCCCTGACCGCCGCCGGCACCGCCCAGCTCGCATTCTCCGGGAATTCGCCGTCACGGGCGACCTCTATGCGGATAATGAAGTCATTAAGAGCGATAATCCGGATCCGCACCGGTCCGCTCCTCGCTTCGACACCCGAGGGAAGATGCTCGATCGAGGCCGGGGGCGCCTCCGCCCCCGAAGCCGCCGGCATTCCAATCAGCTGTGCAAGTAAAAGGCCCGCGATCAGACGCAGAATCATTCGATCTCCTCGACGACCGCAGCGTAGGGCCCGAGACGCTCGCCGTCGATGTCGCCGCTGCGGATCAGAATCTCGCCCATTGGCGTGAAGCTCGAAGGTTGGTCGGAGAGGTTGAAGGTGCATCGAAGACGTTCGCCGTCGCCTGAGCGCTCGAAGATCAACAGTTGCTCACCCGCTTCGACGATATGCATGGAACCGAGCCTGAGCGATCTGCGCGAGCGGCGCAGCTTTAGGGAAGCTCGGGTGAAGGCCAGCATGGAATCTCTGTCGGGCTCCTGGTTGTCGACGGCAAGCGCGGCGTGGGTTTCGCCGGCGGGCAGCCACGGACGGCCGGTCGAGAAACCGAGGTTCGCGGCACCCGAATTCCACGGCATCGGCGTGCGCGCCCCATCGCGGCTGAGGGTCCGGGGCCAGTTGGCGATCGCTTCCGGATCCTGAAGATGTTCGAACGGAACGTCGACCTGGGGCAGGCCGAGCTCCTCGCCCTGATAGAGGATGATCGAACCCCGAAGGCAGCTCAGAAGCAGCATCTTGGTTTGGGCGAAAGTCCCTCGGTGTGCATCGCGCGACCAGCGGGAGATCGCCCGCGGCGCATCGTGATTCTCAAAAGCCCAGCTCGGCCAGCCCGCATCCTGCGGCCAGTTCCGGGCGACGCGCGCAACCAGCTCTGGAGTGAGCGATTCGGCATAGAGAAAGTCAAATCCGTAAGCGCTGTTCAAACGGCGATCATCCTCGGTGAACGCACGCATTTCGCTCAAGGATTCGTCGCCGCCGACCTCCGCAAGAGTGAAGCGATCGTCGTAATTGTCGGTAACACCGCGCAGCCGCTCAAGGAATTTGACGATGTCGGGATGCGACTGGTTGTAGAGATGTTGCTGAAAATCGAACGGCCTGGACCGCCGACCTTCATGCGCCGCGGGCGGATTGTCGCGCAGCTGCGGATCGTGCATCGCGAAGTTGATCGCATCGATCCTGAATCCATCGACGGAGCGGTCGAGCCAAAAGCGAGCGACTTCGAGCAGTGCGTCCTGCACCGCCGGATTGTGGACATTGAGGTCGGGCTGCTCGGTTAGAAAATTGTGCAGATAATATTGGCAGCGGTGGGCGTCCCACTGCCAGGCCGGGCCGCCGAACACCGATTGCCAGTTATTGGGCGGCGAGCCGTCGGGCTTGGGATCGGCCCAGACATACCAGTCGCACTTTGAATTCTCGCGGCTCGACCGGCTCTCTCTGAACCAGGGGTGGAGGTCGGAACTGTGGGAATAGACCTGATCGATGATGACCTTAAGTCCAAGCGCGTGCGCACGTCCGACGAGCGCGTCGAAATCGGCAAGGGTTCCGAATACCGGATCGACATTGCAATAGTCGGCGACGTCATAGCCGAAATCACGCATCGGTGAGGTGAAGAAAGGGGATAGCCAGATCCCGTCGACGCCAAGTTCCGCCACGTAATCGAGCTTTGCGGTGATGCCCGGCAGATCTCCGACGCCGTTACCGTCGCTGTCGGAGAAGCTTCGAGGATAAATCTGGTAGATCGCCGCTCCGCGCCACCACGGCTTGGCCGCGGCGGTATCCAGATCCCTGGAGCTTGCCTCAACGAGCATTGCACACCGCATATCCGAGCGCGGGCAACTCGACTTCGACGCTTCCGGGGGCCTGGGCAGTAAGCGGGCAGGCGCCGGCCAGGACCTCGAATCCTCTGGAGCGGGTTTCGACGCGAACATTCTGCCTCAGGGGCTCCGTCGACGTGTTGAACAGGAGCAGCATTTCGCGTCCCGTGCCGGGCTCAAAGCGCGATACCGCGAAGAGCCCGGGTTTATCCGACGCGTAGCGAATGATCTGGATCCCGCGCGTCAGTGCCTGATGGCTCGTCCTGATATGCGCGAGGTCGGAGATTTCCCGATAGAGTGGGTGATCGGTGTTGAAGTTCGATTGAGCCGTCGTCGCGCGCGTCCCGATCAGCTTGTTGTCATTGTAGCTCGGAACCTGAGAAGGGAACATGTCCTGGCGCGAATCCTGGTCACCGCCATGGCCTGTGAAGCCTTGTTCGTCGCCGTAGTAGATCGTCGGCACGCCCCGTAGAGTGAGCAGCATGGCGTTAGCGAGCATGTCACGTTTGAGCAGCTCGTCCGGACTGGCGTTTGGCAGGAAGTGAGCGGCGAATGCGCCGAAGCGCCCGGCATCGTGGTTGCCGATGAAGGTCGGTAGCTGAAGCGCACTTGCAGGGCCGCCCTCGTATAAAGAGTCCCCCTGGAACAGCTTTGCGAGCTCGTCCGTCGGGGCGTTCTTTTGAACGACGTCGATGATCGCCCACATGAAGGAGAAATCGAGGACCGAGGGAAGCTTGTCGACGCGCGTGTGCACGGCGGTGTGCGCCGGATCCACGTCGTCCATCGCCGCTTCGCCGAAGATGTGAAAATGCGGGATTCCGTCCGCCCTGGCGCGGGCAAGGATTGCCGGGACGAACTTCTGCCAGAACTCCGGATTGACATGCTGCGCAGTGTCGATCCTGAACCCGTCGACACCATATTTGTCGATCCATGCCGAATAGATCCCGATCATGCCCTCAACGACACGAGGGTTTTCGGTGAACACGTCGTCGAGCCCGCCAAAGTCGCCCATGGTGCTCGATTCATCCCTGAACGTCGAATTGCCTCGGTTATGGTAATAGATGGGGTTATTGAGCCACGCCGGACGCTTGATATCTTTTTCGGCAGGGTCGACCTCGACCGTGTACGCGTAATCGGGGTCCTTGAGCTTCGCGAAATTCGCCGCCGATCCGTCGCGTTCGCCAGCAAAACCCGGATTGATCGGAGCGCCATCGACCCCGCCGCGGCGCTGGTAGGGGTAGTCGGCGATGCTCCTGTACGGGCAGTCGCTTTTGCCGTCACATTCCGCGAAATGGATCACGTCGGCCGTGTGGTTTACGACGATGTCCATGTAGATTTTCATTCCGCGCCTGTGCGCGGCGTCAACCAGGGCCTTGAAATCGGCTTCCGTCCCGAGGTGCGGATCGACGGTCGTGAAATCGGTAATCCAATATCCATGATATCCGGCGCTCTGATGACCGGGCGGCCCTTGCACCGCCTTGTTCTTGAAAATCGGAGTGAGCCAGATCGCAGTCGCGCCAAGCCCCTGAATATATCCAAGCCGGCTGATGAGACCTTTAAGGTCGCCTCCATGGTAGTAACCCTTGTTCGTGGGATCGAAGCCCGTGACGCTTCGATCGCCCGAAAGGCCGCCGCGATCATTGGAGGGATCCCCGTTCTCGAAACGGTCGGGCATGACGAAGTACATGACTTCGTCCTGAGGAAGTCGCGCTCGGAGCTGGGTCAAGCCCGCGCCGGAAGCCGGCTTGGCCGCAACGGCCTGCGGCAGCGTGACCGCCAGACCGAAAAGGCCGAGCGCGCGCAACCCCAATGGAAAGATCCTCTTCATACGAGTTGCCCGCCATCCCCTCTCCGTCTGCCTTGTGTCACCAAGATCGGCATTTGGATCAAGAATACGTATTCCGCCGCCGCAAATTTGGGGGGCGCCCGGCGCGCGGGCTAAGTTTATCGGCCTGACTCAACCTAAATCACGGATCATAAGACCTCCCATGCCGCCGAGCACCGAGCCAAACGAAGCGGGCGCAGCCCGCAAACCCAACAGCCTGCGCAGCATCGCCATCATCGGAGGCGGATCGGCCGGGTGGATGGCCGCGGCGGCGCTGGCCAATGCGCTGGGCGGAAATGTTGCTGTCGAGCTGGTGGAATCCGATGCTATCGGAACGGTCGGCGTAGGCGAGGCGACAATTCCTCCGATCAAGTCGTTCAACGTCGCGCTCGGCATTCCTGAGGTCGATTTCGTCAAGGCGACCAACGCGACGTTCAAGCTCGGCATCGAGTTCGTCGGCTGGGGAACGGCAAAGGACCGTTATTTCCACCCGTTCGGCACCCATGGCGCCGATTTCGATCGCGTCTCCTTGCACCATTATTGGCTGCGCGAGCATCTGAAGGGCGACCCGACGCCGTTCGACGACTACTCGATGTGCAAGGCCCTCGCGCGGGAGAACCGTTTCGCACCGCCGGTCGAAAATCCGACCGATGTCCGCTCGACCCACGCCTATGCCTATCATTTCGACGCCGGCCTCTTTGCGCGGCTATTGCGCTCATATGCCGAGGAGCGCGGCGTGGTGCGTCACGAAGGCAGGATCGTCGAAGTCGCGCGCGATCCTGCAAGCGGCAACATCATGAATGTCCAGCTCGCCGACGGGCGCGAGATCGCTGCCGATTTCTTCGTCGACTGCTCGGGCTTCGTTGCATTGCTGATCGGGCGCGCTCTTGGCGTTGGCTATGAGTCCTGGTCTCATTGGCTACCTTGCGACCGGGCGCTCGCCATGCCGTGCGCAAACACGCGGCCGCTAACGCCTTATACCCGGGCGACAGCGCATTTAGCGGGCTGGCAATGGCGCATCCCGCTTCAGAATCGGCAAGGCAATGGCCACGTCTATTGTTCACGGTTCATCAGCGACGATGAGGCCGAGGCCGTGCTTCGCGCCAATCTCGATGGCGAGCCGCTCGGCGAGCCGCGCCTGCTCAACTTTACCGCCGGCCGCCGCGCCCGGGCCTGGAGCCACAACTGCGTTAGCCTCGGACTTGCGGCAGGTTTCATGGAGCCGCTTGAATCAACCAGCCTCCATCTCGTCCAGACGGGGATTGAGCGACTGTTGCGACTTCTGCCGGGCCGCGATCACGACCCGCTCAACGCGGAGGAGTTCAACCGCGCAACGGTCAACGAATGGGAGCGGATTCGCGATTTCATCGTCCTTCATTATTACGCCAATCGCCGTCCCGAACCCTTTTGGCGCGAACGCGCCGCGATGCCGATACCCGACGAGCTTGCCTACAAGATCAGGCATTTCGCGGCGCACGCCCGGCTTGTCTCGCCCGACGACGAATTGTTCCGCAACGCGAGCTGGCTCGCGCTCTATCTTGGCCAGGGGGTGATCCCGCGCGACTACGATCGGCTCGCCGATGCTCGCCCTCAGGTCGATGCCCCGGCGCAATTGCGCAAGCTGCGCGAACTCATGCGCGCCGCGGCCCAGACCTTTTCGACGCACGATGAGTTCATCGCACGTCATTGCCGCGCGCCCGAGGAGCTTTGACTCCATGCCGTCCGCCCGGATCGATTGCATCGGCGAGGAGCGGCAGCCGGTAATCGTCATCGACGAATTCGTGCCCGATCCAGATGCATTGCGAGCGAAGGCCGAGGCACTCGATTACCGAACGATCGGCCGCCACTATCCTGGCCTGCGCGCCGAAGTCGCGGCCTCGGATGTCGACGCATTCCTCGAACCGGTGCGTGACATGATTGCGCACGTGTTCGGCTTTGGCGAACCACCGACGGTAATCTCGGCGGGATATTCGATCGTAACGACGCGGCCGGCCGAGCTCACGCCGATCCAGCGATTACCGCATTTTGACGGATTCGAGGCCGAACGTGTCGCGCTTCTCCATTATCTCGATGGCGCCGAACGCGGCGGGACCGCCTTCTACCGCCATCGCAGCACTGGCTACGAGACGATCTCGGCCGATCGCCACGCCTCCTACGACGCAGCCCTTCGCGGGGAAGTCGCGCGGCACGGACTGCCAGACGCGGCGTATATCAGTGGCAGTACGCCCATCTACGAGCAAATCGCCCGTTTCGAGGCCCGGCCCAATCGCGCTCTGATCTATCGCGGCCAGCTTCTCCATTGCGCCGATCTGCCGGCCGATCTCGACTTCACGCCCGATCCCAGGCGCGCGCGGCTTACCGTCAACACGTTCCTCATGGGATCGCTTTAGCTCGCCCAACAGTTCTGCTCGAGCCAAGCGCGATGGCTCGTCAACCCGGCAACATGCTTGGCTACCGTCTCGCGCATCAGCGAAAGAAATTCGCGCAATTCCGTATCGCTGGGCGCATCGGCCAGCGGGTGATAGCCGTCCGGCATCACCTTTTGCCCGACCATCACCTGCAGCCAGCCAACTTCGGCAAACAATTCTTCATTGAAGCGGACGATGCGTCCATTGGCACGGAACAGCTCCAGCTTCTCTTCAAGGCACTCGGGTACTGCCATTGTCGCGCATTCGCGCCAGAACGGTTCTGGTCGGCCGTTGGCGTGATAGTGAAGAATGATGAAATCGCGAACGCGCTCCCATTCGAACACCGTTTCGGAATTGTATGTTTCCACATCCGCGTCCCGGACCGGGCCATTCGGCAGGAATTTGAGCACTCGCTCGATCGCCGATTGAACGAGGTGGATGCTGGTCGATTCGAGCGGCTCCATGAAGCCCGCCGCCAACCCGAGGGCGACGACATTGCGGTTCCAGAACGCCTTGCGCCTGCCGGTGACGAAGCGAAGCAGACGTGGATCAGAGAGCGGGGTGCCATCGAGCCCCTCGAGCAGCACTGAAGTTGCCTCGTCATCGCTCATTGCGGCCGAGCAAAAGACATGACCGTTGCCAACTCGGTGCTGCAGCGGAATTCGCCATTGCCAGCCGGCCCGCTTCGCTGTCGCCCGAGTGTAGGGGGTAATGTCTTCAAGTGCTTCGCTCTGAACGACCAGCGCGCGGTCGCAGGGCAGCAAATGAGTCCAGCTTTCGTAGCCGGTGTGGAGCGTCTCCTCGATCAGCAGGCCGCGAAAGCCCGAGCAGTCGAGGAACAGGTCGGCGCCGACTTCGCTTCCGTCAGCCAGCACGACATTGGTGACATCACCGCTCTTCTCGTCGAGCTCGGCATGGGTAATTCGGCCCTCGATACGGCGAACGCCCCGCGCTTCGGCATAGCGCCGCAGAAACTGCGCGTAGAGCCCGGCGTCGAACTGGAACGCGTGGACGAGGCCGCCCAGCATCTTCGATTGCGCCTGGGCTCCCCGCGCGAACTTGCCGGCAGATGCTGCCGCAGCATTGAGGCAATAGGCGTCGAGCGGCGCCGTCTCGCCGAGGCGCAAGCCGCGAAGCCAGAAATGCTGGAAGGGCGTCTGGCCGATCGGCCGGCCCGTATTACCGAACGCATGAATATAGCGGCTGTCGGGGCTTCCCCAGCCATCGAGCTCGATGCCGAGCTTATATGTCGCGTGCGTCGCCCGCATGAACTCGTCTTCGTCGATCCCGAGCGCGGCGTTGATCAGCTGCAGTTGCGGAATGGTTGATTCGCCGACGCCGACTGTCCCGATTTCGTCGGATTCGACGAGCGTGACCGCGTAGAGACGTGGCGGCAGGAAGCGGGCGCAAACCGCTGCGGCGAGCCACCCGGCCGTGCCGCCGCCGACCACGAGAATGCGCAAAGGGGCCTTGCTCACCGCTGCAGCCTAGGCCGGTTCATCCAAAAAGAAATGGCGGCGCGTCCGGTCGAACGCGCCGCCATTGCCGTTTTGGTACCGATCAGAACCGGAACGTCGCTCCGGCCAGATAGGTCGCGCCATACTGGTCGCGAATATTGATCTCGTTAGGATCGTTATTCACGTAGGACAGCGTCTCCGCGTTGGTCAGATTGTGGCCCTGAAGGTAGATCGACAGGCCGTTGAACGGTCCCGAATGGAAATCGTAGCCGATCTGCGCGTCCAGCGTTGTCTGAGCCTTGGTCTCGTTGGCCGTGACTTGCGCGTTGAACAGCTGGTAATCGCCGAGATAGGGCGAACGGCGCGTCAAAGACGCGCGGGCGTTGAAGCCCCACTTTTCGAAGAAGACCTGACCCTGGATCACGCTTTTCGACAAGCCGGGAAGCGTGATTTCAGCGCCGTTGCTGAAGCGGATTGAGCTTGTGGTATGTGCATACTGGCCGATCACGCTGAAACCGTCGAGCAACCTCGTTAGCGACCCGAGCGGGATGGTGGCGCTCGCCTCATAACCAAACACATGGCCCTTGCCGTTGTTGGTCGGTGCCGTCGACCAGCATGAATAGGTCTGGTTGGCTGAGAGAGCTGCGCCGTTCAGAAGCCCGGAATAAGCGGAGCAGTCGGTCGCGAACGTCGAGGTGTCCTGCGGGCCGTCGCTGTTGATGTTGCCGGAATTCAGATTGAGGTTCTGCGTCGTGAAGTTCGTGATGTGCTTGTAATATACGGCGAAGGCGAGCTTGCCGCGATCGTGCATGAAGTACTTCTCTAGCGACACGTCCGCGTTGGTCGAGAAATAGGGGCGCAGATACGGATTGCCGCCTTGGCCCTGAAGTACGGGCTCCTTGCCGTTGATGAGCGGCACGGTGGTGCAGCCAGTGGCAACCGTATTATTCTGGAGAGTGCCGCACGAAGAGACCGAGTAGGATGCGTTCTCGTCATCCATCGTAGCGCGCGCCAGTGACCGGCTGGCCGCCAGGCGGAGAATCGTGTTCGGCATCAGCTCGAGGTTCACGTTCGCACTCGGGAGCAGATAATTGTATTTCGCAGCCCCGCTTTGCGGCACTTCGGTTGTCGCCGAGGTCGCACCGAAACCATCCGAGCTCTGGTCGGTATGCACCAGCTGCGCGCCGATGTTGCCCGACACGCGGACAGCCCAATCGGATTCCGTATCGAAATTGGCCTGGAGGAAACCGGTCGTGATCCTTTCGACGACCGTCCAGTCGCGCGCGACATTGCTGGCGTCCGACTGCGGAGCGGTTCGAAGAAGAGCCTGCGCGGCGATCGAGTCGAGGGCGACAAGATCCGTACCCGTAACTCCAAAGGGCTCGACCGATCCTTGGACGATTGACGAAGGAATCGCGACGCTCGTCTGGAGGGCGTTATCGTTTCCGCAGCCTCCCACGGACGCCGGTCCCGGAAGGCAGATGAAATAGCCGGAATAGTTGGAGACCTTCTTCTCGTCGCTATAGTTTACCCCGGCTTCCCACCCCTTGAAGAAGCCGGTGTGGAGTTTGCCGTCGAGTTCGGCGCGAAGGCCCTTCACCGTGTCGGTGAAGTCGGGCACGTTGTTAAAGCCAACCTGGTTCCAGCCCTGCGGATCGGTGAGCGAAACATCCGAAGTATCGGCGTAATTAATTCCGGCGATGTTCACTCCGTAACTGCCGTCCGGCAACCTCGTGACCGTCGCGAGGCCCGGAACCGTGGTGCTGCCTCCGTAAATCTCATAAGTGTTGTCGTGGCGGGTCGCCCGCGAAAAGTTTCCATCCAAGACGAACTTGAGGTCGTCCGTCAGGCTGTATTTCATGTTCGCGCCGAGCGCGTAGGTCTTCCCATCGGACGTGTTGAAGTCGTTGCGAAGGACTGGGTAGACGTCCCACTGCTCGGAGGTCACATATCCGTTTGAGGACTGTTCGCTGCCGGGGATCTCGGTGTCGCGACTCCAGCTCGCAAGCGGCATTTCCCAGCCGCGTGACAGCTCGCGGATCTTGCTCTGTGTGTAGAGTCCGTCGACCGACATTTCGAACCTGCTGTCCGGGCGGTAGACGATGTGACCAAAGCCCGACTGGCGATAAAGCGTGTTGGTGTTGACATAGTTCTGGATGTCATCTGGACCGATATTGCCGAGCGGGTCCGGGCTGGTCGGACCATAATAATTGCCGTTTCCGCCGCCGGTTGCCCAGTGATAGTCTTGGGTCGGGTCCTTGATTGCCGAGAATCCGAGCGAGATGCCAAGAGTGTCATGGGCAAATTTGTGCATCCAGATGGCTGAGGTTTTGTAGCCCTTGTTCGAGCCGTCCGGGTTCAGCTTGCCATATTGGCCCACTTCGCCCTGAACATTGACTGCAAACGTGTCCTTCTGCGTCAGCGGATCATAGGTCTCGAGGTTAACCGTGCCGGCAAGGCCGAAATTCATCAGGTCGGCCGAGGGCGTCTTGATAACCTGGATTTCCTGAAACAGGTCGCCCGGATACTGGCCGTAGTCGAAGCGGCGATTGTCATCGACTGTCGCGATGACTCGCCCGTTCAAAGTCGCCGTCGTGTAGTCGGGACCAAATCCGCGGATCGAGATGTATTTCGCACGGCCGGCCGCTTCCTGGACCGCAACGCCGGTCAAGCGCGAGAGCGAGTCTGTGATCGACACGTCGGGAAGCTTGCCGATGTCTTCCGCCGATATCGCCTCGACGATGTTGACTGAGTTCTTCTTGATCAGGTTCGCGTTCGCGATCGAGCGGGCATAAGAACCCGTAATCACGATTGTCTGATCGTTCGAGCTGCCGGGCGTTCCGGTCGGCGTCGCTGCTGTCGAGTTGTTCGGAGGCGCCGGCTGCGCGGTTGTCGCAGCGGCAGCGCCGGCGATAAGTGGTTGTGCTGTTCCAGTGTCGGCCGCGAATACGGGCGATGCCGCGAACATGATGGCTAGCGGACTTGCCGTTGCTGCATACCGCCAGCGCAAAGACGTCCTGAACATCAATCTTTCCCCCTCATTCCGGCGACTGGGGCCGGGCGCGATTCGACAAGGGGAATGAAACCCCTCTCCCAAACAGGAGAGTATCAGAGGATTTCAGGAGCGAAACGGGGAGGAGCGCTATACATACGTATTCAAGACGCTAAGATTTCACTTCGATGATGCAGAGGCGGCCGACCTCGTTCGACATCGCGGCAATCGCGGGCGTGTCTCAGCCCACGGTCTCGCGCGCGCTTTCAGGGAGTCCATCGGTCAGCGAAGAGACTCGCCGAAGGGTTCTGGCCGCTGCCGAGCAGCTCAATTACAAGGTGGACAAGAATGCGTCGGGCCTGAGGCGCCAGCACACAAAGACGCTTGCCCTCCTGTTCTTCGAGGAATTGCCCGAGCATTCGGAAATCAACCCCTTCTACCTGTCGCTTCTGGGTCCAATGGTCAGGCGCTGCGCCGACCGAGGCTATGATCTCCTGATCTCCTTCCAGCAGCTCTCGTCGGATTGGCACGTCGATTATGAGGACAGCCGCAAGGCGGACGGGATCGTCCTCCTTGGATACGGCAATTATCTCCAATACCGGCCCAAACTCGAGAAGCTCGTCGAAAGGGGCACGCATTTCGTGCGCTGGGGCTCCGAAGGAGACGGGGAGATTGGAGCGACGGTTTCGTCGGACAATGAGCAGGGCGGCTTCGAGGCGACAACGCACCTCCTTCGGCAAGGGCGCCGTCGAATCGCCTTCATCGGTACCGGCGGCGCAGGCTTTCCCGAAGTGCAGGAGCGATGGCGGGGCTATTGCCGGGCACTTCGTGCGGCAGGGATCGAGCCTGAGGATCGTTTTCGCGTGGATGCTGCGCCGAGCGAGTGCGAAGGGCGCGCCGCGGTTGCCAGTCTCATCTCGGCAGGCATCGATTTCGATGCGATCTTTGCCGTCAGCGACGTTGCCGCGATCGGCGCGATGCACGCACTCCAGCAGGCCGGGCTGAGCGTTCCGGAAACCGCCGTCGTGGGTTTCGACGACATTCCCGCTGCAAGCCTTGCAAGTCCTCCGCTAACGACCGTGACTCAGGATCCGCACCGCGCCGCCGAGGCCTTGATCGACACGCTCATTCAATCGATCGAAAGCGGGGCGGCGGAGGATCAGGTGTTGCCGGTCCGGCTGACTGTTCGCGAATCGAGCGTTCCCTGATCGCGTTGATTAAGGACTTCAGCGCGCTAGCGCCGGGACTTTGAAGACCTCAGCTGGAGGGAAGCTGGACGAGCGTCGCCTGATAAGGAGCGAGGCGAAGCGCGCCTTTGACATGTCGTCTCGCAAGAAGATCCCGGCCATTCACTCGATAGGTCGCAGATTTGGCGGAGAGGTTCGCAATCACCAGCAGCCGCTCGGTGCGCGTTGAGCGCTGGATGGCGAGAATGTTCGGCGGGCTCTTCAACACACTCTGATCCCCAATCGCCAAAGACGGATGCGCGCGCCTCAGGGCCAAGAGCTTTCGATAGTGATTGAGGAGCGAACGAGGATCTCCCTCTTCTTCGGCAACCGAAACTCCATCATGGTCATGGGCGAAGCGCTGGGTCCAATAGGTCTTGGGACCCTTGTACCAATTGGCCTGTCCGGGCGCCTCGGTAGTCGCGCTCCATTTGAACGCCTCCCGATCGCCAATATCCTTTTCGTCTGACTTGTATTCGGGCCGAGGAGCGCCGCGCATTCCAAGTTCCTGCCCGTAATAGATGAGGGGCGTTCCCTTGATGAGAGTGACGAGGGTTGCCGCCGTCCGAAGCTTCTCGGGCGTTATTTGAGGATCCGACGCAATGCGCTGCATGTCGTGGTTCTCGACAAAAACCAGCTCGTGCTTGCCGGGCGGAATGGCTCGGTCAATGCGATTGATCGCAGCGATGATCCTTGCCTTGTCGAAGCTTCGGATCGCGGTGACGAGGGGGAAAGCAAAAGCTGCGTCAACGCCGCCTCGGCGAAGGAAATCGCCGCCGTCGCCCCAGTCCCACTGCTCGGCGATGAAATGAAGCCTTGGGTTGGCTGCGCGAAGCTTCGCGAACACCGGCTTCCAGAAGCTGTCGAAGAGGTTCGCGAGGATGTGTTTGTTGTCGAGGTCATCCATCATGTGGTCGAGCCGGAATCCGTCGACTCCATCTGTGAAGTCGCCGTCTCCGTCCGGATCGACCCAGCGAAGGAGATAATCGGTCGCCCATGCGCGGAATTTTCTCGACTTCATATTGACGGTGGTGATGCCGGTCTCGGCACCCGGAAAGCGCCGCGCAATCGTGATCCCGAACGGTCCCGCCTCAGGTATGGTGTTGTTGGGTCCTCGGAAGATCAGGAAATCGCTGTATGGCGAAGCTGGATTGCCAAGCGCCGATTTCATCCATGGATGATCGTAAGCGACATATTGAAACTCCTCGTCGAGATAGAGCTTCATTCCTCGTTTGTGGATCGCCCGAACGAGGTTTCTGTAATCGTCCATCGTTCCGAATTCGGGATCGATGCCCTCGAAACTGCTCGCAAAATAATTGTGATAGAAATCGGAAGGGTAGAGGGGCGTCAGAAGGATCGAGGTGATGCCCAGCCGCTGAAGATATGGAAGGCTCTCCTGGATGCCCTTGAGATCCCCTTCGCCATCCCCGTTGCTGTCACGCATCGAGCGCGTGAAGATCTGGTAGAAAACCTCCTTGTCCAGTTGTGCGGGCGCGGCGGCGACGGCGGGGGCTGCCGTCTGGTTTGCCGCCGCGCCCGCACAGGGGGCGAACAGGGCCGCCCCCAACAGAAACCCGAGCAGCCGCTTCACGCGGCGAGCTTCGAGAAATCTGGTGTTCGGTTCCAACGCATCGGCTGAACTCCCCCGTCATCGGGCGGCAGCAGATGTTCGACGCGATTTAAAAGTGGCTCGGGCCAGTCGAGCGCGGTCGCCGGGCGGGCGACGCTCGTCCGGATATCGTCCCCGCGCATGAAGCCCTTGTGCGCGAGGGCGCGCATCGGTGCCGGCATCGAAGACCAATGGGGCATGTACCAGAGCGTCAGCAAGGGCCGCTCGTCGGACGAGCGATTGGCGAACGCTCCGTGGATGAGGCGCGCGTCACCAACAAGGACGTCGCCGGCTCTCACGGGGACAGCGAATTGATCGGGATGATCGGCGTAAGCCGCGTTCGAAGGATCCACATAGCCTTGCATTCCATCAGAATGCGCTGAGTCGAGATGATGCAGCGGATGGTCCGACACATGCGAGCCCGGAATGACCCGAAGGCAGCCGTTCTCGGGCCGAGTGTCGGTGAGGTAGATCATCACGAACAGCTGCTGAGCTCGAAGCTCGTAGCTGCTCGGATCATCCCAGCCCCACCAATCCTGGTGCCAGAACAGGGGCGGTCCGCCTCCCGGTTTCGAGATCAGGAATCCGCCGGTCCAGCGGGGATCCGTAGCTCCGCAATCGCGAAGCAGAAGCTCGATCGCTGGCGAAGCGACGATATCGGCATATTCGGGATTGTCGCCGAGATGGATGAGCGAGCCGTTCGAGCGCACGGCATCGCGCGCCTCCTGACTCTCTCGAAAGAGAGTCGCCTGCGAACGAAGAAGCAGCGATTCGATCTGGGACGGCGCAAGCATCCGAGGCGCATGGATGAACCCGAACTGCTCGAGCTGGCGAGCAAGGGGGGAGGTGAGCGCGATCCGGGCCATGATTGAAATGTAGCGCAAAGCGGCAACCGATTCAGGCTACTCAGCTGTTCCGGTTGCAGGGATAAACTATCGCGAATTTGACCTAATGGCAGAACCTCGAGGAATGAACCACTTGCTCTCTTCGCGATTAACTATCATTGTTTTGCCTCAATGGCGCTCCGCCCAATCTGTGAACCGGTCGAACTTCCAATCGGAGCCGCGGTTCTTGCCGAGCATGTGACGGTCAGCGCCGATGCGCCGGAGTTCGGCAGTTTCCGCCATTTCCACGATGTCGCCGAGCTCGTCCTGTTTCGGAAAGTTCGAGGCGAGTTCATCGCCGGCGGCCACCGGCACCAGCTCGTGGACGGAGCCATCGCCTTTGCCCCATCGATGCACGACCATGATTACGCGCTTCAAAGGGGCGAGATGGAGTGGGTTCTGATCCAGATCGACCCCTATCTCGTTCAATCCCTTGCTGGACGCGCCGAGTTCGCGCGGCTCGGCCGGTCGTTCTGCGCGTTTCCGGACAAGCAGACTCGCTTGCGCCTGGACGCGCTCGCCGACTGGCTGATCGAAGTCGTCTCGAGAAGTGACGGTACGACGATCGAAAGGATCGTCGAACTCTTGCTGATCGCCGCCGCCGAAGCCCCCGAACAGAGCGCGGGCACAGCGGACGAGGGGACAGCGAGCTTCGATCGTCTGCTCCCCGCGCTCGAGCAGCTGAGGTCAGAACCAAACCAGCCCATTTCGCTTGAAACGGCGGCCTCGATATGCAGCCTTTCGCCCGCCTATTTCTCCCGCCGTTTCAAGCAGGCACTTGGAATGAACTTCACCGATTATGCCCGGGTCTACCGACTTCACCTCGCCGCTCGGAGGCTCGCGACGACCGGCTCTCCAATATCGAAGATCGGCTATTCTCTTGGCTTCTCGAGCCCGTCGCATTTCACCGCGCGCTTTCGCGAGCGCTTCGGTATGACCCCTCGCGAATATCGCGGCAGCGCCCGAACGCGTTCGTCGGCGCGAGGGGAGGGATGAATGGCACGGCCTGAAGTCATCGAGAAACCTCGACAGTCGGCGGCGGCGCTCTGGAATCTCTCCTTCGGCTTTCTTGGGATTCAGGTTGGTTTCGCTCTCCAGACCGCGAACATGAGCCGCATCTTCCAGTCGCTTGGATCGAGCCTCGATGATCTGCCGGCGCTGTGGATCGCGGCGCCGCTCACCGGGCTTCTGGTCCAGCCGATCGTCGGTCACTTGTCGGACCGAACCTGGCTTGGCCGAATGGGCCGACGGAGGCCCTATTTCCTCGCGGGCGCAATTCTGGCCGCTTTGTCCCTGGTCCTCATGCCGGTTTCCTCGTCGCTCCTGATGGCCGCCGTGTTGCTGTGGATGCTCGATGCGAGCCTCAACATTTCGATGGAGCCGTTCCGGGCCTTCGTCGGGGACACGCTCCGGAAGGACCAGCATACAGCGGGCTATGCCGTGCAGACCGCATTCATTGGGGCAGGCGCCGTCATCGGTTCGATCTTTCCCTGGCTGCTCGACCAGGAGGGTACATCGAACGTTGCCGCGGCCGGCCACATTCCGGACACGGTCCGGTACAGCTTCTGGTTCGGGGGAGCCGCCTTGTTTCTCGCGGTCCTGTGGACGGTCCTGACGACCAGGGAATATTCGCCCGAGGAGCTGCTCCAGTTCGGGGAGAGTTCGGAACTTCCGGGCAGCGATGAGACTCTCGGAGCGCTTGGCGAGCGCGGCCTCGGATCGAGCCTTGCATGGATCGGAGCTGGAATCCTCGTCACTCTTGCGGTCTTCGAATGGCATCTCGAAAAAGAGATGTACGTGCTCGGCGGCCTTCTGATCGCCTACGGCCTTGCGAGCATTGTCGCGATCCGGCTCGCGAAGGCCGGAAACCACACCAACATCCTTGCCAACATCGTCGGTGACTTCTCAGGCATGCCGCTGATCATGAAGCGGCTGGCTCTTGCCCAGTTCTTCAGCTGGTCGGCCCTCTTCATCATGTGGATCAACACGACCCCGGTGGTCGCCCGCAATTTCTATATGTCGCCGGAGGCCGCGAGCCCCGGATATCAGGATGCCGGAAACTGGGTGGGGGTACTGTTCGCTGTCTACAACGGCGTCGCCGCCGTCGCTGCGCTGGCGCTTCTGCCCTGGCTCGCCCGTTCGATCGGGAAAGCGAGGACGCATATGCTGTGCCTCGTGTGCGGCGCAGCCGGCTATGCAAGCTTCCTGGTGATCAAGGACCCCAAGGTGCTCGTTCTTTCGGAGATCGGGATCGGCATCGCCTGGGCCTCGATCCTCGCGATGCCCTACGCAATCCTCGCGAGCAGCCTCCCGCAGAGAAAACTCGGGATCTACATGGGGCTGTTCAACATCTTCATCGTCGTTCCCCAGCTCCTTGTCGCAACCGTCATGGGGACGATCATGAAGGCCTTCTTTCCCGACCAGCCGATCTGGACGATGCTCGCAGCAGCGCTCGTCATGGCGCTCGCCGCGCTTGCGATGCTGAGGGTGCAGGGACTTGAGGGATCAGCGTGAGCCTTTGCGACTTTTTCGCCGCCTAGATATTGGATGGTCATGAAGCCGACCGTCGTCATCCACACCAACGACAAGCAGATGCTTGGAGCCCTGGTTTCGGCGCACAGCTTCCGCCGCAATAGCCATTCGCCCGATTCCTTCGAGGTGAGGGTCGTCAACTCAAGCGAGTTTCCCGAGCTACAGGAGCCCGGCCGCTCGCTGATGCGCGGCGGTCACGTCCGTCAGTGGGACGGCGATGATCTCCAGTCGTTCACTCCGGTTCGCTTCGCGGTTCCGGAATTGCTCGGCTATCAGGGGCTGGCCCTCGTCACCGACCCGGATGTCTTTGCAGTAGGAGACGCCGCCGAGCTCTTCGGCCGCGACCTCGAGGGCAAGGCGATCCTTTGCACTCCGCGTCCTGGCTATCACAAGATCACGGACCCTCTCGCAACCTCGGTCATGCTGCTCGATTGCGCGAAGCTCAGGCACTGGCGCTTCGCCGAGGATTTGCGGGCTCTGTGGGACCACGAGGTCGATTATCTCGACTGGATCAATCTCAAGCTCGAGGACCTCGAGACGATCGGCCTCCTCCAACCCCAATGGAATGATTTCGATCACCTCGCCAGGGAGACCAAGCTGCTTCACAATACGAAGCGGCGGACTCAGCCCTGGAAGACGGGTTTACCGATCGATTTCACGTTCAAGGAGCGAGGCCTCCTCAATTTCGCCTTGCCGATCGTTCGAAAGCTCGCGCCCAATTACACGCGTCACCCCGACCAGCGGCAGGAGGCCTATTTTTATGCGCTTCTGGGGGAGGCGCTCGATTGCGGCGCGGTGACCAATGAGCAGCTCAAGAAAGAGGTTCGCCTCGGCCACGTGAGGCCCGATTCCGAGGCACTCGTCGAGCGGTATCGGGGCCAGTTCTGGCCGGCTCGGGAGGCAGCTGCAAAAGCCGCCTGACCATCTTTGCAATCTCGAGCGTGAAGTCGGGCGGTTCACTTGCCCTTGGATTTTCGATCGTTCCGCCAAATCCATGCTCTTCGAGCGACTTCCAGAAGAAGCGAAGGTCGCGCGGAAAGAGCCGCTTTCCAGGACGCAGCCGATCGGCCGCCGCCATCACCACGCGTCCAGCCGCGCTTTTTGCAATCGGGACGATTGCGACCGGCTTTCCGGTCAGAACCGCGTCCGCGACCATCGCAACGCTGTCGGCGGTCACATAGATTTCGTCCGCCCCTTCGATCATTGCCGGATAGGCCGGAGGCCCCTCGATCGGCGCGAAGAGGAACGGCACCGACGATGAATGAAGAATGCTCTTGATGGCAGCGAGGAGCTCCGCCGGGGTTCTTGGACTGCCAACAGCAATCACCGAACCGCCTCCGACCGCCGAGGCATGAAGGAGGTGACGAACCGCCTCGACCATCTCGCCGACCGGAAGCTGCCAGTAAAGCGTCGGACCTCCGATCAGAAACAGCCGGTGTGGACGTGGATAGGCTGCAAGCAGGTCGCGGTCCGATTGCTCGATTTCGCGGGCTTTGTGCGGGCTGAGAGCGAACGGAATTCGAAGGACGTTCGAAGCATCGGGTACGGGATATTCAGGCGTCGGCACGACGAGGTCGAAATTGGCGGGCGCTATGCGCGGATAGCCAAGGTGCACCGCGCGCATTCTCCCTCCCGACCGCTTCCTTAACGCACGGACGACCGGGACGCTTCGGTGCCCTGTCGAGATGGTGAGATCGGGCGGTTCCCCCTCGAGCTGCTCCCGGTCGGAGGCTGCAACGCTCATGAGAGTCGCCCCAAGCAGGGATGGCTGAAGGCGGCGGAGCTGATTGTAGCGGAGCAGCTTCTCCTCGAACGGCAGCCGGAGCGCCTCGGCCAGCGCAAGCACCTGGTTATTGTCTCCTCGGTGCGGCCCGAGGAGCGCCCAGACCCGCATTTTCTGGCCCGTCTTGTTGTTCATGCCCGGGGCGGCCATTAAGCGGCGAGGCCAGGAAAGACCATGTGCGGAATTGCTGGGTGGTACAGGCGCGGCGGTAGGGAAGTGCCGCAGGGCGCTCTCGTGGCCGCATGCGACCAGCTGCGCCATCGCGGTCCTGATGACGCGGGCTATTTGGCTGACGGTGACTTCGGCTTTGGAATGCGCCGGCTCAGCATCATCGACGTCGAAGGCGGACACCAGCCGATCCTCAGTCCCGACGGCCGGTACGCAGTCATCTTCAACGGCGAGATCTTCAATCATCCCGAGCTTCGGAGCGATCTGGAGGGCGGTTACAAGTTCAAGACCGATCACAGCGATACGGAGACAATTCTGGCCGCTTATCTGCGCTGGGGTGACGATGCGTGGGAGCGTCTCGAGGGGATGTATGCCCTTGCGATCTGGGACAAACTCGAAAGGCGCCTGGTGCTCGCGCGCGATCCGATCGGGATCAAACCTTTGTTTGTCTCAGAGCAGAAGGGCGGTCTTGCTTTCGCCTCTGAAATCTCCGCTCTCAAGGCCTTTCCGGAACATCGCTTCGAGCTCGATAGTGACGGGGTCGATGATTTCTTCTGTTTCGGTCATACGCTTCCGCCGCGAACGATTTTCAAGCACGTCTTCCCCCTGGAGCCGGGCCATTTGCTTCGGATTGGTCCGAAGAGAGGCTCAAGGATCGATCGCTTCTGGAAGCCCAGGATCGAGATCCGGCACGGGCTCAGCGAAAATGATTGGGTCGACGAGACACGGGCGCGGGTTCTAGCAAGCGTAAAGAACCACATGCTCTCGGACGTTCCTGTCGGGGCGTTCCTTTCGGGCGGCGTTGATTCGTCAGCGGTCGCCGCGGCCATGGCCCGATCCTCGGGGCCGACCTTCAAGGCGTTCACGATCGGTTTTCCGGGTTCCCCTCGCGACGAAACTGCGGCCGCAAGCGGGATCGCACGGCATCTCGGCGTCGAGCACGTCGTCCTTCCATTGGAGCCAAGGACCGCCGCCGAAGTCTTGCCGGCTGTCCAGGCCGCGTTCGACGAACCGACCGCGGCCACTTCGGCCGTTCCGCTCTGGTATCTTTCCCGTTCGGCCGCCGAGCATGTGAAGGTCGTCCTTTGCGGCGAAGGCGGTGACGAGGTGTTCCTCGGCTATAACCGCCAGCGATGGGCAGAGCGCATGGCTCGCTGGAAGCCGTTGATCGAAGCGGTGGGTGCAGGGGGGCTTGTCGGGGGCCTCCCCGAGCTTCCGTGGCGCAAATGGAATTATGGCCGTCAGCTGGCGAGGCAGTTCGTCGATGGAGCGCGCCTGGGCGATGGCTATGAGCGCTTCTTCGCTGCCGTTTCGATCACCACGCCCGCAATCCGCGAACAGATCTACGATCCGAGTTTCTTTGAGAGGCAAATGAAGCGGGACAGCTTCGAGCAGCGCGCCAACGATTCCTTTCCGATCGAGAGCAGATCGCCGCTCACCGACCTCCAGCAATTCATGCTCGGCGACCTCACCGTGCACCTGCCCGCCTCGCTTTGTCAGCGCCTTGATCGGTCGAGCATGGACCACTCGCTCGAAGCGCGCGTGCCGTTTCTCTCCCACCGCTTCGTGGAATGGGCGCTGACGATTCCAGCTGAGCTGAAGCTCAAAGGAAGCACCGGTAAATATGTGCTTCGCCGAGCCGTCGAGCCCTGGCTTCCTCAAGGAGCGCTCTCGAGGCGCAAGATCGGTTTCCAGCTTCCCTTCGCCGACTGGTTCATGGGCGGCTTCAATGATTTCGCACGCGAAGCATGGCGCTCGTCGGGCCTTTCCGAGCTCGGCCTCCTCAATCCGGCGGGCGTCGAGCGACTGTTCGACGAACATCGGCGGGGAGCGGCCGATCACGGCCGGATTCTGTATGCGATCGCGATGTTCAGCTGCTGGTGGGACCAGCAGAAGCTGCGGCCGGCGGCTCAAGCCCCGGCAACTGCGACCGCTCGCTGATGGCGAGGATCTCGGTGATCCTGCCGGTGCACAACCGTGCCGACGTTCTCCCGCGCGCAATCAAAAGCGTTCTCGATCAGGAGTTTCGCGATCTTGAATTGATCATCATCGATGATGGATCCGAGGACGAGAGCGCCAAGGTCGCAGAGTCGTTTGAAGACGAACGGGTCCGGCTGATCCGCCTCAAGGAGAATTGCGGAGGCAATGTCGCCCGAAACGAAGGCATCCGTGCAGCGAGCGCCCCGCTCATCGCTTTTCTCGACAGTGATGACGAATATCTCCCCAGCAAACTTGGCTGGGTCACGGCCGAATTCGACCGTCGGCCCGGCCTCGATCTTTTGATCGACAGTTTCGTGAAGATGGGACGTCCTGGAGCGGGGAAAGCCGAGATCATTCGCCGAAATCCCGTTATCGAAGATCGCGAGCTGTTCCGAACGGCCCTCTTCACCCGGCAGCTGTGGAAGGCCACTCCTTCGATCACGGTCAAGCGCGAGATTGCGATGAGGGCAGGGCTCTTCGACGAGACCCTTCGCCGGCTCCAGGATTTCGATTTCCTCATTCGCGTTTCGAAGTTCGCAAACTGCGCTTCGACGGACGAGGTCCTGTGGGTCAAATATTGGGATGAAAGGGCGATTTCCGGTCAGGACAATCTCATTCAGGCGAATGTTGAACTCGTCCGCCGTCATCCGGAATATCTTGGGACCCCGGCCTATCGGCCCGGGCTTGCCTATGCGCTTCGACTATCGGCCTGGCGGAAAATCAGGCGAGGGGATCTCGGCGGGGTTTGGCGGGACGTTCACGAACTTGCAAAAGGATTTGGACTGCTCGAGGCTGCGCGTCTCGCTTTGGGAGCCTTCCGGCCGCGGCCTACGCTCGCCTCCTGACAATTTTTCCCGGATTTTTGCCGCTGTCGCGGGTCCGGCTCGAGGTCCGCGGCAGACCTACCAGACTACTCTTTTATTTGAGGAGTGGCGCGAGCTCCGGCTGGTCATCCCCTGGCAGCACGCAGCCTCGCGGAGTGACGTGCGACGAATTGTACACAAATAATCGCCGACACGGACTTGGCAGAAGCGCCCTAAACGGCAAGTCTGCCGCACATGAGGACAAGCCTCGACCACCTTCCACAGGGCAAAAAGCAGGAACTTGCCTTCGCAGTCGATGTCATCCGATCCGGCTTCGCTTTCGCGGTTGACCGGCGCACAATGCCGAGGCTTCGCTCGGCCCAGCTGCTCAAAATCATTCTGTTCGGTAGCTACGCGCGGGGCGACTGGGTGGAGGACCCGGTCGGCCGTTACTTCTCCGATTTCGACTTGCTCGTGATCGTCAATTCTAACGAGTTGACTGATGTACCGGAGTTCTGGGCGAAGACCGAGGATCGCCTCCTCGAGGAGCTTTCATCGGCTAAGAATCTGCGGACACCTGTGAGCATCATTTATCATAGCCTGGACGACGTGAACGAGAGACTGCGGCTTGGCCGTTACTTCTTCCTTGATATCGTCCGTGAGGGAATCGTGCTGTTCGAGGAGCCTGGTCATCCATTCGCCGAGCCCCAGCCTTTGTCGCTCGAGCAGGCGCTGCGCGAAACCCGGGATTACTTTGAAGACTGGTTTGTGAGTGCAGTGCAGTTCCTTCGCCAGTTCCGCCACGCTCAATTAGGCCGGGCTCCAAAAATTGCCGCGTTCGAACTCCATCAAGCTACGGAGCGGCTTTACCATTGCGTGCTTCTAGTTCGGACCTTGTATAGCCCCAAGACTCACAATCTGAGCCGATTGCGGCAGCTAGCTGAGGAACTGGAGCCGCGCCTGAAAGCGGTTTGGCCGCGTGAAACCAAATTCGAAAGGCGCTGTTTTGAGCTGCTTCGTGAGGCTTACGTCAAGGCTCGCTACTCGCGACACTACCGCATATCCGACGGCGAACTTCACTGGCTCGGCGAACGAGTGGAGTTGCTTCAACAGCTCGTTCGTGACGCATGTTTGGAGCGCATTGACGAACTCGCGAATGCCGCGTGACAACACGAAGATCCTTCAACGAGTCGGACGTAGCGAGCCGCAAGAACGCAGGCGAATTGTGGCGGCCTCAGAGTCCGCCAACTAGCAGGGGATGCCGACCGCAGATTGGTCGGCAAAACGATGCTACTTCTGGCTGATGCGCGAGTGGCGCAGTAGCACCAATTGCCGCTTTAAGCGGCCCAGTCATTACGAATGCGCGGCTCGGTCTGCCCGACAGATGCCGTGCATACGAGGTGATGACATCTGGAATTTCACGACTCGACGTTGGTCAGGCAAGTCGTTGAAAAGATGGTGGACGCACTAGGGCTCGAACCTAGGACCCGCTGATTAAGAGTCAGCTGCTCTACCAACTGAGCTATGCGTCCACTGCCGTGAGGCGAAGCTCCGGCGGATCCATTACCGCTCTTGAGCGGGGCGCCGGTAGCATGCGCTCAGGTGGTGCGCAACATCACCCTTTCAACCCCCACAGACTGTCCCGGAATCGGGAGGAGCTGGGGGCCATCCACATCCGACTACACCTAACAAAGGCCCTTGCCTCATCCGTCTAGTTCACAGGAACGCCCTTGAAGCATCGCTCTCTGTGCCACTGCAGGAACCGTAAGTCAGGCCTTTCGGTGAAATTCTCGGGAAATTTAGCAAACCCGCTCTGATGCAAAATTTTCCGAACACCCTCGACATCGTTGATGTGGTTCGAAAGCAGAATCTGCGAATTGTCTGCGACAGCTAGAAGTCCTCGGTCGAACATCCAGTGAACTGTTCCCGATAAGGCGAGTCCGTTCTGGACCACGTCAGGACCTTTGTCCTGAACGGACTTTATGTGAGCTGCTTCGACCTCTGCCCGACCACCGCCATTAATGAATTGGAATCCCGTAAAGGCGCACCGACGGTCATACGCTCTGAGGACTCGGGTCCTGAAAATTCGATCGCGAAACGTTCGCTTGGTAAGCATCTGAACACGATTCTGCTCAAATTCGTGAGGCACCTCGGCGGTCTCTGAATCAGACCGTGGGAGTAATTCGTCGCGACTATCGATTCCGAGACCAACGATCCTATTAAAGTCCTCTGCTGGAATGGTTCGAACCGCAGCTTGAGCTCGCCCCGAAACGTGCCCGGCTTCGTTCAGAACGCTGCGTTCTGGATAGTTGCCGCCCGCTTGGAACGGCACACTGCGGTCGAAATCGAGATACGAAGTCGGATCGATGATCGCGAGAAACATACCGGCACTGCGCGGGTCGGAAATAATTCGATCAACACGCGCGGCGGCGTGATAGCCTTTGCGGCCCGCCTTTACGGGTTCCATGAAAATCACCCAGTCGCCAGACAGCTGTTGGGCGCGCGAGTAGTATATCGCCGGGAATTGATAGACTTCCCATGGTCTGTCCTCGTAAATCGAATCTTCCCGATACAGGAAAATGCCCTTGGCCATTTCAAAACGTTAGACCGACTGAGTCTGCTCGTCGACGGGCGCGAAAATAGTGGCCGTCGGCCAATGTGACGAATATCTCCATACTTCCTTCAGACGGCCCTCGAGCCCGTCCGTTGCTGCCGTTCAAGCGCCATTAGGAGCCCGAGGCAGAGCATGACGGTCATGACCGCCGAGCCGCCAAAACTGACCAGGGGCAGCGGGACACCAACGACCGGAGCCAGGCCCATCACCATCATCAGATTGATCGCGACGTAGAAGAAGATGGTCGCGGACAGTCCCGCCGCCGCCAGCTGGCCAAAGCGTGTGCGCGAATTGGCGCTGACCTTCATTCCCCAGCGGATGACGAAACCAAATGCAAGGATCAGCAAAACGCCGCCGACAAGACCCCATTCTTCGGCCATCGTCGCAAAGACGAAATCGGTGTGCCCCTCGGGCAAATAGTCGAGATGGCTCTGGCTTCCGTGGAGGAAGCCCTTGCCCCAGATGCCACCTGAACCGATCGCGATCTTCGACTGTGCGATGTGATAACCGGCGCCGAGCGGATCGCTTTCAGGGTCCAGGAAGACGTCGATCCGCTTGCGCTGATAGCCGTGCATCATGTGGTAGACGATGGGAGCAGCGACCGCTCCTGCTCCTGCCGGTACAAGGAAGATCCAAAGCGGGAGGCCGGCAAGAAACATCACGGTAATTCCGCAAAGGAGAACCATGATGGCCGTGCCAAGGTCGGGCTGGACGAGGATCAGCACTGCCGGGACCCCGAGTAGCACGGCGGCGGGCCAAATCGCTCGCCATCGGCGGATTTCTCCGGCGGGGACAAGCTCGTAGAAGCGCGCGAGCGTGAGGACCATCGCCGGTTTCATGAACTCGGACGGCTGGAGCTTGATTGGTCCAAGCTCGAGCCAGCGCTGCGCGCCCTTACTGACGAAGCCGAGCCCTTCGACCCCGATCAGCATGAAGAGGGTCGCTCCATAAAGCGGAAAAGCGATCGACTTGATCGTCGTCTCCTTCATCCACGACATACCGATGGCGACGCCAAGGAACAGGAAGAAGACGATACCCTGTTTGACCGCCCAGGGCTGGGCCGAGCCTCCGGCGGCCGAATAGAGGACGACGAGACCAAACATCGCGATCGCCGCAACTAGGAAGATCAAGCGCCAGGGGAGCCGCGCGAGCGGCCGCGGGATGATCGCTGAGGTGATCATGCCTGCTTGGTAGCGGGAAGGGGAGGCAGTCCGTTGGCCTCGCGCCAGGCAGCAGTTTTGCGCGCCATCCGCTCATCCAGGGTGCCGCCAATGCTCTGTTCGAAAGTGGCGAGATTCTGGAGAGCCATCTCTTTGTTGAACAGAAACAGAAACGTGTCGCGAACAAGAGGAGCGGCCACTGCCGCTCCGAACCCGCCGTGTTCCAGGATCGCGCCAACGGCATAGCGAGGATTGTCGGCCGGGGCGAAAGCCGCGAAAAGCGAGTGATCGCGCAGCTTCCAGAGGCTGTTCTCATGTCCGCCGCGTTCGTTTGCGCCAAGCTTGTGGACCTGCGCCGTCCCGGTCTTCCCTGCCATCTGGATGCCTGGAATTGGAAGCTTGGCGGCCGCCGCGGTTCCGTGATCGACCACCCCGGCCATTGCCGTCCGGATGAAATTCAGGTGGTCCTGGTCGACTGCGAGCGGGGGTTGAGGCGCGATCGGTTTGTTCTTGAGGAGCCTGGGGACGACCCTTCGGCCGGTCGAGATCCGGCTCGCCATTGTCGCGAGCTGGAGCGGGTTAATAAGGACCATTCCCTGGCCGATCGACATGTTGATCGTATCGTAGGTCTGCCACTGGCGATGATATTTGCGCATCATCCACTCTGGATCGGGGATCGTTCCGTAACGCTGGTTGTCGAAGGGGAGGTCGAACTTCTCTCCAAACCCCATCGAGCGCACCATCGGCGCGAGCTTGTCCGCCCCGACCCGGCGGCACATCTCGTAAAAATAGATGTCGCAGCTGTGGACGATCGCGCCGTTCATATCGAGCAAACCGTGCCTCTTGTCGCAGTGGAAGACGTGATTGCCGAGCGGATAGGAGCCAGTGCAATTGACGCGCTGAGTGCGATCGATTCCGGCATTTAGAAGAGCCATCGCCATCGACGGCTTGATCGTCGAACCTGAGGGGTAGAGGCTCTCGAGAACCTTGTCGACGAGCGGCAGATGGTCGTCCTGCGACAGCATCTTCCACTCGGCCTGACTGATCCCGTCCGAGAAATTGTTGGGGTTGAACGAAGGCATCGAGGGCATCGCAAGGATGTCGCCGGTGCGCACATCAATCACCACGACCGAACCCGACTGATCGCCAATCCGACGAGCTGCATATTGGTGAAGATCCGTGTCGATCGTCAGCTGGACGGTCCCGCCGCTGATGTCCGGTTTGGGTTCGAGTTCCTTGACCAGCTTCCCCCTGGCAGTGACTTCGACACGTTGGCCGCCGGGTTGACCGCGAAGCGTGGATTCGAGCGTTTTTTCGAGGCCCTCCTTGCCGATTTTGACGCCGGGAACGAGGAGAAGCGGGTTCTTGTTCTCCTTCTCATATTCTTCGACCGACGCCGGGCCGACGTAGCCGATCAGCTGACCAACGGTGGATTCGCCCGGATAGAAGCGGGTGAAGCCCTGCGATGCGGCAACTCCGGGAAGGTCGGGGAGCCTGACGGTAATGGCGGCATATTGCTCGTAAGGAACATTGTCGGCGACCGAGACTGGCTGGAAGCCGCGCGACGCCTGCAATTCGCGCCGCACCCGATCGACATCGTCGTCGTCGAGCTCGAGGAGCTTGGCGATCTCGGGAACGATGTCGGTTCCCTTCTCGAGCTGCTGGGGAATGATATCGACCCGGAAGCTCGCCTTGTTGATCGCGATCGGCTTTCCGTAACGGTCGATGATCCACCCGCGTCTGGGGGGAACCGGGATGAGCTGGACCCGGTTACTCTCGCTCAAAAGCTGATATTTCTCATTTTCCGCAATCGCGAGCCATCCGAGCCGGCCGATGAGGAGGCCGCCGACGCCGATCTGGGCTCCGCCAAGAATGAGCATTCGCCTCGAGAAGGTGATCGACTGGTGCGTGCTCGTGATCCGGATCGGCTTCATCGCCGGCCAAGCCTCCAGCGATCCATGCGCGAGACCGCCCAGGCGCTCAAAGGGAAAACGCAGATCGAAATCAGGAGCGGCGGGAGCATCATCGTGAACGGCAGATCGGCGCCGCCCAGCGCGGCAACCCGCCATTGCAGCCATTCATCGAGCGCGATCAGCACCGCTGCTACCATCCATTCGATCCAATAATCGCGCCACATTGTGCGGCGATCGATCAGGTCGAGCGCGAGCATGGTCGCACTCCACAAAGCTATTGAAAAGCCTATCGGATATCCGGTGAACAGGTCGTTGACGAAACCGAGGGGAGCTGCCCACCAGGCCGGCCACGGGTCCGCGCGCAAAAGTCGCCAGCTGATAAGGGCGAGATACCCGAAATCCGGAAACCAGCCGGACGTAGAGACGATCGGAAGAGCGCTTAAGAGCGACGCGGCGACGACGGTCGCGGCAGGAACGAACAGGGCATAGCGGCTCGGACCGTGACCGAACCGTTTGGTTGGCGAAAGGGCGGTCCGGACCATCAGGGAGCTGTCGCGGCCGCGGGCGCTGTCTCGGCGATCGCCGCTGGCTCGAACGGAGGTTCGACAATCGCGAAGCTCGTTGTCGAGGGATCGGCAAGCGGAAGCGCGATCGCTCCATCATCCTTGAGCTTGATGACGCGCGCCACCGGAACCAGCGGAGGGTAGAGACCTCCAGTCCCCGAGGTGATGATGATGTCGCCGGGCTTGAACGGGTTGCGGCCGACCTCCAGCGGCCTGACATCAACCGTCCCATCGCCTCGCCCCTGGGCAATGACCGGGATATCGAGCCGAAGCAGCCGGGCGGGAACGATGCTCGACCGGTCGGATACGAGAAGGACCCTGGATGAAAGTTGCCCGACATCGATGATCCGTCCGACGAGGCCGCTTGGCGAGCGAACCGGCATGCCCTCGAGGATCCCGTCCTTGGCTCCTGCGGAGAGAATTGCGAACCGGCGAGGACTGTTGAAGGAGGAGCCGACAATGCGTCCGACAGCGATCGTATCGCGCGTGTGCTGACGCAGTTGGAGTGCCGCCTTGAGCTGAAGATTCTCCTGAAAGATGGCCTTAGCTTCGACCATCCGCTGGAGCATTGCCCGATTGTCGCGTCTCAGCTCACCGTTCTGGCGCGCGGCGTCCCAATAATTGCCGGCGCCGGTGACGAGCCCCTCGGCGGTCGCGGTGACTTCGTGAAGGGAGCTCGCGACCGGACCGGTGACGTCGAGGGCGGCTCCCCGAATTCCGGCGAAGTCCTTGGGAGAAACAAGCGAGATAATGAGCAGGATGAGGCCGATCACGATCCCGGCGATCACCGCCAGAAAGCTGAAGAACAGCCCGTATTGAGCTCGACGCGACCAGCCGGGGCGCGCGGTCGCCACCGCTCAGGTCCTCGCTATGCGGTCTGCAGGACGCCGCGAAACTGCTCTTCCTCCAGCGCGCGGCCGGTTCCAAGCGCGACGCAGGTCAGCGGGTCGTCGGCGACCGTGACGGGTAGACCGGTCTCGTCCCGGAGAACTTCGTCCAGACCCTGAAGCAGGGCGCCGCCACCGGTAAGGACAATGCCCTGGTCGCAAATGTCGGCGGCAAGCTCGGGGGCCGTGTTCTCTAGCGCGATCCGCACGCCTTCGACGATCGTTCCAACGGGCTCCGAGAGCGCCTCGGCGATCTGGCCCTGGTTGATCGAGATCTCCTTGGGAACGCCGTTGACGAGATCGCGGCCCTTGATGTGCACCGTCTTTCCGATTCCATCGACCGGCGGCTTTGCGATCCCGACTTCCTTCTTGATTCGCTCGGCAGTGGCCTCGCCGATGAGAAGGTTGTGGTTGCGCCGGACATAGGAACTGATGGCCTCGTCCATCTTGTCGCCGCCGACGCGGACGGAGGTGGTGTAGGCAAGGCCGCGAAGCGAGAGCACTGCGACCTCGGTCGTTCCGCCACCGATGTCGACGACCATCGATCCGATTGGAGCGGTCACCGGCATGTCTGCGCCGATCGCTGCGGCCATCGGTTCCTCGATCAAATAGACCGCGCTCGCTCCGGCATTGGATGCCGCGTCGCGAATCGCTCTGCGCTCGACCGAAGTCGATCCGCTCGGCACGCAGATGACGATCTCCGGGAAGCGCCAGGCGCGCATCTTGCCGCCATGCACCTTGTGAATGAAGTGTTTGATCATCTGCTCGGCGACATCGATGTCGGCGATGACTCCGTCGCGAAGGGGACGGATCGCCTCGATCTGATCGGGCGTCTTGCCCATCATCAGCTTGGCGTCCTCGCCGACGGCCTTCACCTTCTTGATGCCGTTGACCGTCTCGATCGCGACCACCGATGGTTCATTCAGCACGATTCCGCGGCCCCGGACGTAGACGAGCGTGTTGGCGGTCCCGAGATCGATCGCCATGTCGTGCGACATCCATTTGAACCATCGATTCCAGAACATTCTTACCCCGTCTCTCGCCTATTGCCCGCCAAGCGGCGGAAACGAGTCCCGCAGCTTAATCGCCGATTGTTTCCAGACCATTGAATGCGCTCTGAATCTAAAGAAAAAATCAGTGCTTCGCCGGCTGCTCGGAATTGGGATAAGACCCCTGACATGTCAATAAGAAGGCTACCTCCGGAGCTCATCAATCGTATTGCGGCAGGAGAGGTGGTCGAGCGTCCGGCGAGCGCTCTTAAGGAACTGGTCGAAAACGCGCTCGACGCCGGAGCGAGCCTGGTCAGCATCCGGCTTTTCGCTGGCGGCCTCGAACTGGTCGAAGTGGCCGACGACGGTTGCGGCATGGGAGCCGACGAAATGCGGCTCGCCCTTGAGCGCCATGCGACCTCCAAGCTGCCCGGCGATGCGATCGACCAGGTCACCAGCTTTGGTTTTCGAGGCGAGGCGCTGCCATCGATCGCCAGCGTCTCAAGGCTGACGCTCGAGAGCCGGGTTCGCGGCGCCGACGGCTGGCGAATCGAGATCGACCACGGCGCAATCGCGGGTGAGGGGCCAGCGGCGCTCCCGCCTGGCACCCGGGTGAAGGTCGAAGGATTATTCGACAAGGTCCCCGCGAGGCGCAAATTCCTGCGCTCGCCGCGAGCCGAATATGCAGCCTGTTTGGACGCGGTGAAGCGGCTCGCGATGGCGAGGAGCGACGTCGGCTTCGTTCTCGACCACGACGGGCGGCGCATCCTGACGCTCGCGCCCGCCGAGGCGCCGATTCGTGTCGCGGAGCTTTTGACGCATGAACTCGACCGGCATGGCATCGGGATCGACTGCGCTCGCGAAGGAATGCGTCTGACCGGCGTCATCAGCCTTCCGACCTTCAATCGCGGCGTTGCCGACCAGCAATTTCTGTTCGTCAATTCGAGGCCGGTGAAGGACCGGCTGCTCGTGGGTGCGCTTCGCGCCGCATATCGCGACCTGATCGCTCGCGATCGACATCCGATCGCCGCGCTCTTCATCGAGGTTCCCCTCGAAGAAGTGGACGTGAACGTCCACCCGGCGAAAACCGAAGTTCGCTTCCGGGATTCGGCCGCTGTTCGAGGACTCATCATCGGGGGCCTCCGCCGGGCGCTCGACGAGGAAAGCCAGAGAAGCGCCGCTCGCGAGCAGGCCGCCGCTCCAGTGATGTGGACGACGAGCGCAACCTACGATGCCGCTCTCAATCGTCGGCAGAGCGACGGCGGCGGTCCTCTTTCGATCTTTCCGGGAGGGCGGGGATCTCATTTCGAGGAAGCGGCCATGCTCGTCCGGGACGAGCGCCTTTTCGTCGAGGCGCCGGCCGCGCGCGCCGAACCCGCCCTCGAAACTGTCCCCACCTTTCCTTTGGGTGTCGCGAGGGGCCAGGTCGCCGCAACCTACATTGTCGCGGAGGCCGAGGACGGCCTGGTCATCGTCGATCAGCACGCTGCGCACGAACGCCTCGTTCTCGAGCGAATGCGCGCTGCACGAGAAGGCGGCATGGTTGCTCGCCAGGCTCTCCTCATTCCCGAGGTCGTCGAACTCGACGAGCCCGATTGTGACCGGCTCGAGAGCTCCGCCGAGGATCTGGCGGCGCTTGGGATGGAGGTCGAGCGCTTCGGCCCGACATCCATACTCGTTCGCTCGGTTCCAGCTGCGCTGGGGAAAACGGACGTTGCCGAGCTACTCTCGGATCTTGCCGGAGAAATTGCAGAGCTCGGCGGCCCATTGAGCCTCAGGGACAAGCTCGACCATGTCGCAGCCACCATCGCCTGTCACGGCTCGGTTCGGGCCGGCCGAATTCTCTCGGTTGCCGAAATGAACGCGCTACTTCGTGAAATGGAAGTCACCCCGCGCTCGGGCCAGTGCAATCACGGCCGTCCAACCTGGGTGAAACTGGGCCATTCCGAGATCGAGAAATTGTTCGGCCGCAAGTAACTTGTCCGAAACAGGCGGCCTGCTAATGAGCAATGCAGGGAATGGGGTCTCCCTTGTAACCGCCGATCGGCTGATGGCTCCTACGGGCGCAACTGTGCTGCAGTAGGGGATCTCATGCTTTATCTCATCGTTTTTCTCGGTGCCGGAATCGGCGGAGCACTCCGCCACGGGGTCAATGTCGGCGCTTCAAGACTGTTCGGCTTCGGATTTCCGTTCGGGACCTTCATCGTCAATGTCGTCGGCTCATTCATCATGGGCCTTTTCGCCGGCTATTTTGCCTATCGCTCGGGCGTTCCCCAGCACACCAGACTGTTCCTGACGACCGGAATTCTTGGGGGATTTACGACATTTTCCACCTTCTCGCTCGATGCCGCGGTGCTGATCGAGCGTCATGCGTTCGGTCTTGCGGCAGGATACATTCTGGGCTCGGTGGCTGCAGGGCTTGCCGCATTGTTCTTCGGTCTTGCGGTGTTTAGGAGCGGCGGGGCTCTTCCATGAACATCGACCTCATCCCAATTGGCAACAATCCGCCGGACACGGTGAACGTCATCATCGAGGTCCCGGTCGGGGGCGAACCGGTAAAATATGAGTTCGACAAGAAATCCGGCGCATTGTTTGTCGACCGGATCCTCCATACGCCGATGCGATACCCGGCGAACTACGGCTTCGTGCCCCACACCCTCTCGCCGGACGGCGACCCGATCGACGCCCTCGTCGTCGCTCGCTCACCGTTTCTTCCCGGTTCCGTCGTTCGGGCACGGCCGATCGGGGTTCTGTTCCTCGAGGACGAACATGGCGGCGACGAGAAGCTCATCACCGTTCCTCTCGATTCGACCTTTCCTTATTATTCGGACGTCGCCGGGCACGAGGACCTGCCCGATATCCTGATGCAGCAGATCCAGCACTTCTTCACCCACTACAAGGACCTCGAGCCAGACAAATGGGTCCGGGTCGGGCGTTGGGGAAATGCAGAAGAAGCAAAGCGGGCTCTGAACGAGGCCATTGTTCGGGCAAAGGAAAAGGCTCTCGAGCACAGCTGACGTCCCGGCGACTTTTCAAGACGTTTCTGTTACGGACAACGCCGCTTCCCCGGGAGAATTAGCTCATGGCAACGCAGGACCGAATTTATTTCGCCCGCCGCGCTGCCGAGGAGCAGGAGCTGGCCAGTACCGCTGCCGACCCTGAAGTTGCCCAGGCTCACTACAGGCTCCAGCGCGCCTATCTCGAGCGCGCGAGCGTCGGTGATCGACCCCGGGCCGAAATCCCGCCGCAGCAGATCGCCTAGCTTTCGTCCTTTTCGCCAAGTCGCTCGTACGTCTTTTGAAGAAGCGCTTCGCGCGCCTGGGCGCGCGCCCTTTCGAGCCGCTGATAGCCGCTTGCTTCTTCTTTACTCAGCTCGTCGGCAAATTTGCCGGCACGAACCTCGGAAAGCACTTCGGCCATTCTGGTTCGAACGCCCTCATCGATGATCCTTTTGCCCCCAAGCAAAGCTCCAAGTTCGGCCGTGTTCGATATCACCTCGCGCATGCCCGCAATGCCCCTGGCCTCGATGAGCTCGGCGATGAGGTGCAGTTCCCCGACGCACTCGAGATAGGCGACTTCGGGCGCAATTCCGCCGGCAACCAGGGTTTCGAAGCCGGCAATGAGAAGCTCGGGAACGCCGCCCCAGACCACCGCCTGCTCGTTGAAGAGGTCCGCTTCCGCTTCCTCGGCGAAACTTGAAGCGATGAGGCCTGCGCGCGCGCAGCCGATCGCTCGCCCATAAGCAAGAGCGATTGGGCCGGCATTGCTGGTCGGATCCTGCTCAACAGCCCAAAGCCCGATCATCCCCTTTCCCTTGAGATAGAGCGACCGGAGCGCGGTGCCTGGTCCTTTTGGAGCGACCAGGAAGACATCGAGATCCGCGCGCGGAACGACGAGGCCGAAGCGCACGGAAAGACCGTGGCTGAAACCGATCGCCGAGCCGGCTGCGATATGCGGCTCGATCTCGCGGTAGAGAGCCCCGTGGATCTCGTCCGGCGCGAGCATCATGATGACGTCTGCTCCGGCAACGGCATCTTCGAGGAGCGCCGTTTCGAGGCCCGCGGACTGCGCCTCCATATTGCTCCCGGATCCCCCTCGAAGTCCGACGACGACGTCGATCCCGCTGTCCTTGAGGTTCAGGGACTGTGCCCGGCCCTGATTTCCGTAGCCTAGGATCGCGACGCGCTTGCCGGCAAGCGCTTGGGGATCGATGTCTGCATCACGGAGGAACTCCATCCTCGGGCGCCTAGCTCTAAGCTCTCAGCAGTGCCAGCGCTTCGCCGAGGCGTTCGATGTCGAGCGCTTCGCGAAACCGAGTCCAGTCCGGCGGCGGCTGGTGAGCGAACCAGGTATATTGCCGCTTCGCGTAGCGGCGGGTCGACTGCTGGCCGGAAGCGACGGCGTCGTCGAGCGTCGTTTCGCCAAGGAGATAGGCCGAGAGCTCGGGAACTCCGATCGCTCGCATGATCGGAAGGTTGGGGTTGAGCTTTCGAGCAATGAGAACCTCGACCTCGGCCACGGCTCCACGCTCGATCATTCGAGCGAACCGTTCGTCGCAGCGGGCATAAAGCCACTTTCGAGGCGGAAGGAGGATGAGCGGCCTCAAGTCGATCTTATCGAGAATTCCGCCCCTCTTGTCCTTCTGCCATTCTCCAAGCGTTCGACCGGTCGACAAGATTACCTCGAGCGCTCGGGCTATCCTGGCCTTGTCGCCGGCATTGAGGCGCGCTGCAGCTTCGGGATCCAGCATCCTCAGCTTGGTTCGATTATCCTCCTGGGGTGCCTCACGCACGCGAGCGCGCACGTCCGGATCTATCGGCGGGACCGGGGCAATGCCTTCGAGCAACGTCCTCAGATAGAGGCCCGTTCCGCCGACGAGGATGGGCGTTCCCCCGCTTTGGTGGATCCTGGCAATCTCTTGCCGTGCCATCTCGGACCAGTCCGCCGCAGAGCAGGGGAGTGCGCCGTCGCGGACAAGGAAGAGGCGGTGATCGGCCGATTTGAGCTCATCCTCTGTCGGCGCAGCGCTCAAGACCTTAAGATCGGCATAGATTTGCGCGCTGTCGGCATTGACGATCGTGCCCTCGATTTGCTGAGCAAGCGCAAGCGCCAATGCCGACTTGCCGCTGGCTGTCGGTCCGGCAATGAGGGCGAGAGGAGGACGAAGCTCGGGCATGGCAATCGCGACGTTGATAGCGCAGGGACGGCTCGATGACAGGCTGGTCGAACGAGCCCTCGGCCTTCTTCGCGAATTCGACCCCAAGTCCGCCTTTCTCCACTGGATCGACGAGGGTGATGCGGCGGACCTGAGCTTTTCAGGGAGCGCAAAGGACGCGAACTGGGCGCTCCAGGCGCTCGAGGAGGTGGACATCGTCGTCCAGCCCGACGAGCCGCGCTGGAAGCGACTCCTCGTCGCCGACATGGATTCGACGATCATCGGCCAGGAATGCATCGACGAGCTCGCCGATTATGTCGGATTGAAGGAGAAGGTCGCCCGGATCACCGAGCGGGCGATGCAGGGCGAGCTCGATTTTCCAGGTGCTTTGAGGGAGCGAGTCCGCCTTCTGGCGGGTCTCGACGAACGGGCGCTCAAGCGCTGCCTCGATGAGCGGGTCGAAATTACCCAGGGCGCCGAGGCTTTGGTCCAGACCATGCGCGCCGGCGGCTCGACCTGCCTGCTGGTGTCGGGCGGTTTCCTGTCGTTTGCAGAGCCGATCGCGGGCGCCGTTGGTTTCGATCGGGTCAAGGCGAACCGACTGGTTTTCACCGGAGGGAAGCTCAGCGGCGAGGTTGGCGATCCGATCATCGATGCGATGGCAAAATTCGACGCGCTTATTGAAGCGCGTGACCAGCTCGGTCTCAAAGAGGAAGATGTCCTCGCGGTCGGCGACGGGGCGAATGACAAGCTGATGATCGAGGAGGCCGGTTTGGGAATCGCGTTTCGAGCCAAACCCGCACTCGCGGAAGTCGCCGATGCCGAGCTCAAGCACCATGGCCTCGACGCGCTGCTTTGGGTTCAGGGCGTACGGCGCCGTGACTGGTTCAGGGCGTGATTATCGGGCAGGGACGGGGAAGCAGGCGACGCCGACGACCTTGCAAGCCGCTTCGGCGGCCGACTTGGTCTCGAACGGACCGACCTGAAGCCGGGTGACGCTTCCGGCAGCGACGTAAAAGGGTTTGCGACCCTTGAGCGCGTCATGACCCGAAAGCTTGTCGTAGAGCGCTTCTGCGTTGCTCTTCTTCGAGAAGGCGCCGAGCTGGATTCGCCAGTCGCCCTTCGCCGGTGCCGCTTCCGGACTGGCCGCGGCGACTTCTAATTTGGGAGCCGAAGGCGTGGCCGCTGCCGATTTCGAGGGCGGTTTGGGGGTCGGCTTCTTCGTCGATTTCGGAGCAACATTTTGAACGATCCTGGAGGCCGGTCTTTCCGCTTTTGAAGTTGGGGCCGGAGCCGACTTCGAGAGCTGAGTTGCGATTTCCATACCGCGCTTTCGATCGGCGATGGGAAGGAGCTGATCGAGCTGAGCCAATGTCTGCTTTGCAGGCTCAAGTCCCTCCGCCGCCGCGCGGCTGACGTAGGCATAGCCAAGGATGGGGTCCTGCGTGACGCTGTCGCCGTTGACGAGCGCCGTACCGTAGACGAGGAGGGCGCGCGGCTCGCCCTGCTGGGCGGCCTTCTTGAGCCAGCCCAAGCCCTCGGGCTGGTCGCCGTTCTGGAAGAGGAGCAGGCCGAGTGTCGTCTCGGCATCGACGTGACCCTGATTCGCTGCGCGTTCGAACCATGTCTTGGCAGCGGCGAGGTTGATCGGAACGCCGCGGCCCAGCCGATAAGCCTGTCCGAGGTTGAACTCGGCGTCGGCGTCGCCTTTCTCGGCTAACGGTCGCCAGATTGCCACGGCGCCGGAATAATCGGAGCGCTGCCATGCATCGATTCCGGCTTTGACGCTCTGCGCCCGGATCGGCGCCGCCGCGAAGGCCATGAGCGCCAAGGCGATCAAATATTTGCGATTCATACCCGAACCCACCTGGATTTGAGCTTAGCCGAGCCGCGCAAAGCCGCAAGCAGGGTCTGGGCGCTGTTAACCAGATTTTAGAGCCTCTGGTGTCACTCCGCTCAGCGAACTGACGTCTTCACGCGAGGGGAAAAGCATGCGCGTCCTGGCATTGGCATCGCAGAAGGGCGGATCGGGTAAGACTACCCTGTCCGGTCATCTCGCGGTGCAGGCGCAAATGTCGGGGGCAGGCCCCGTCTGTCTTATCGACATCGACCCGCAAGGCAGCCTTGCCGACTGGTGGAACGAGCGCGAGGCTGAGATGCCGGCGTTTGCGCAGACCACGGTCGCCCGCCTCGCTTCCGATCTTGAAGTGCTTCGCCAGCAAGGCTTCCGTCTCGCTGTCGTCGATACTCCGCCAGCGATCACCATGGCGATCCAGAGCGTGATCGCCGTTGCCGAACTCATCGTCATTCCGACGCGCCCGAGTCCGCACGACCTTCGAGCGGTAGGGGCCACGGTCGATCTGTGCGACCGAGCCGGCAAGCCGCTCATCTTCGTCGTCAACGCTGCGACTCCCAAAGCCAAGATCACCTACGAGGCCGCGGTCGCGCTCTCGCAGCACGGAACCGTCGCTCCCGTCACTCTTCACCACCGTACCGATTTTGCAGCCTCGATGATCGACGGCCGGACGGTGATGGAGATCGATCCGCAAGGCCGCTCCGCCAAGGAAGTCGGCGAGCTGTGGGAATATATTTCCGATCGCCTCGAAAAGAATTTTCGCCGGACGGTGTTCGCGGCGCCCGGTGCGGCGCCCGGAATCACCCAGGCTAGTCCGCGTCCCGTCGGCGGCTTCGGCCGGCGGGTCGTCGGTCAATAAGGGGCCGACCGGTGGCTGAAGCCAAACCCTTCGCCTCTCTCTCCTCCGGCCTCCTCGCTCGCAAGGGCGCGGCGCGGCCCGCAATGCGTCCTCAGGGATTTGGCCAGGTCGGCCACAGCCTCGAGGACCTCGGCTGGAACGACATGGGGTTTGAACCGCCCAAGCCGTCGGACGCCCCGCGCGATGCCGATCACGATGCTTTTGGCGACGATGTCGTCGAGCATCCGAGAGCCCATCCGACCGGTCTCACTCCTGTCGGATCTCCAGTCCACAATCAGCAGGCCGAGATCGCCGATCGCTTCGCAGCCGATGAAACCGGTGAAGAAGATATCGACGAGACCGCCGACAGCTTCACCGCCGATGAAGCCTGTGAAGACGAAATCGACGACACCGCCGATCGCTTCGCAGCCGATGAAATCGGCGAAGAGGAAATCGACGAAACCGCCGAGCCGTACGAAGCCGAACTCGAAGAGCTTTCGGTTCCGACGCCTCCGGCGCCTCAGCCTATCCTTGTCACCGCTCCGGCACCGCCGCCGCGCCGCGCTCCGCGCCCGCGTGCTGCGCCCGGAAGCAAGGGCAAGGCCGCCTTCACGCTTCGGCTCGATCCCGACCGCCATCTCAAACTGCGCCTGGCCTGCGCAGTCGGCGGCCGCTCGGCTCAGCAGCTTGTGACCGATGCTCTCGATCAGCTGCTGGGGCACATGCCGGAGCTTGATGCCATGGCCGCCAAGGCCAAACGCAAGGGGTAAATTTCATGTCTAACCCGGTCCGCTTCGCTTCCGCTGCCTCCGCCATCGCGGTCGCTTCGATGATCGCCGGCTGCGCGGCGCCGCAAGTGAAGACCGGCTTCGGCGGGAAGACGGGCGACAATATCGGCCTTGCGACCCGGTCCGTCGTTGCGCTCAATTCGAAAAATGTGCCTAGCGCGATCGATTTCGCCGAGCGCGCGGTTCAAAGAACGCCCGACGACGCGGGATTCAGGGCCATTCTCGGCAACGCCTATTTCGCTGCCGGTCGCTTTTCGTCGGCCGAGGCAGCCTACAAGGATTCGCTGACCCTCTATTCCAACCAGCCGCAGGTGATCCTGAAGCTTGCGCTGGTGGAGACCGCTCTGGGCAAAAAGGACGAAGCCGTCGCCTTCCTAAAAGCGGGCCGCGATGTTCTCGATGCGTCGAACTACGGGCTCGCGCTCGCGCTCGCCGGCCGTCCCGGCGAAGCCATTGGAATTCTCGAAGCGGCATCTCGGGAGCCTGGCGCCGATGCGACAGTTCGTCAGAACCTTGCTCTGGCCCACGCCCTTGCCGGCGACTGGACCGAGGCTCGAATCATCGCTGCGCAGGACATTCCCGGAAACAAACTCGACGCCCGGATCCAGCAGTGGATGCTGCTTGCCGCACCGAAAAAGCCATCGGATCAGGTCGCCGCGCTGGTCGGAGTAACGCCTGCCGAGGTCGATCATGGTCAGCCCGTCCGGCTTGCACTGCGCAAGAGCGATACCTTGCTCGCGCAGGCGGCGCCGGCAACGCCTGTCGCCGAAGCCCCTCCGGCCTTGGTGGCCCCTGCTCATACTCCCGAGGACGCCAAGCCGGTCCTGGCCGAGGCGACTCCGGTCCCAACACCGCCGGCACTCGAGGCTCCCGCAGTCGCATCTACACTGGCTCCAGCTCAGCTCGTGGCTCCAGCCCCGACCATTGCTCCGGCTGCGGTGGTTGCTCCGGTCCCGGCAGTTGCCCCGGCTCCCTCAGCCCCCAAGCTTCCGGACAGGCCTCCTGTTGCCGAAGCGCCGGTACCGACGCCGGTCGCAATGATCAGTGCTGCCGCTCATGAAGTTTCGACGGCCGCTACGAATGAAGTGAAGTCGCTTGTCGCAGCCGTGATGCCCGCGAAGGCTAGGCCCGCGGTTCACCATGCCAAAGCGGTTCATGTTGCAAGCCGCCGCACGGTCGGTCCCGGCGATCCGATCATGCAGATCGGATCCTATCGATCGCCCGAGCAGGTAACTGCCGGTTGGACCCGTCTGACCCAGCGCTTTCCAGCTCTTCGCGGCTATCTGCCGCTTCGCGCCCGGTTCGATTCGGCCAGCGGGACCTACTGGCGGCTGTCGATCCAGGGCTTTGCCAACCAGCACGAGGCTCTCGCCCGCTGCGACCAGCTCCGGAATCACGGCGGCAAATGCTTCGTCCGCGGTTTCGCGGGCGATTCGCCGGTCGAGATCGCGAGCCGCTAGGCGAGAAGCATTTCCAGGCAGGCCATTCGAACGGCCACGCCCATTTCAACCTGAAGTGTGATCAGCGAACGCTGAGGATCGTCGGCGACGCAATCGGCGATTTCGACCCCGCGATTGATTGGGCCAGGATGCATGACGACTGCCTCCGGCGATGCGCTTTCGAGCCGCCGCTCAGTCAGGCCAAAGCGATCGAGATATTCTCCGGGCGCATCGCCAAGATCCGATTCCAGGCGTTCGCGTTGGACGCGAAGCATCATCACAACGTCCGAGCCGCCGATGGCTTCGTCAATCGACAGCTTTTGAATGTCGTCGGGCATCAGCTCAGGGGGCCCCGCGAGGCGCACCTCGGCGCCAAGGCGTTTTAGCAGCTTGGCGTTCGATCGGGCGACCCGGCTGTGGCGGATGTCTCCGCAGATCGCGACCTTCAAACCTTCGATTCGCCCGAACCTGTGACGCATCGTCGCTGCGTCCAACAGCGCCTGCGTCGGATGCTCGTTGGTCCCATCGCCGGCGTTGATGACCGGGGCTTCCATGATGTGGGCGACCTTCGCCGGCGCACCATTCTCGCGGTGGCGGATCACGAGCGCATCGGGGCGCATGGCATTGAGCGTCGCGGCGGTGTCCCCGAGCGTCTCACCCTTCTTCACCGATGAATGTTCGACGGACAATGAAAGCGCCGACGCGCCAAGTCGATGCGCGGCTACAGAGAACGACATCGCAGTTCGGGTCGAGTTCTCGTAAAAGAGATTGAAGACGATCATCCCGCCAAGAAGGCCGCTTGTCTCCCCAGCGCGGTTCGTCTCGAAAAAATGCTCGGAACGACGGAGAATCTGCTCAATCTGCGCATCGCTCAGCGAATCGATCGAAAGCAGGTCCACGAGCGCTCCAGCTAACCGTCATTGCCATGATTGGCCAGCGCGTCGATCGCACCCTGGAGGATGTGGGCGGCGGCAAGCGCATCGACCTTCTCGGCGCGCCTTGCGCGGCTGACGTCGGCATCAATCATCGCTCGCTCGACCGCCTGGGTCGACCAGCGCTCGTCCCACAGCAATATTGGCAAGTTCATCGGCGAGAGGTTGCGAGCGAAGGTCCGTACGGACTGGGTTTGCGGACTGTCGCTTCCATCCATGTTGAGCGGCAGCCCAACGACTAGGCCCAAGACATTCTCGCGATCGATGATCTTGCTCAAGCTTGCGAGATCCTGCGTGAACTTCGTTCGTCTGATCGTCTCCGAAGGGCCGGCGAAGTGCCAGCCGGAATCGCAGATGGCGATACCGATCGTCTTCGTGCCGACATCAAGGCCGAGAAGCTTGCCGCCCTGAGGAAGCTCGGCTGCGAACATTGCGGCGCTCGTCGTAACTAGTCGTGCCATGCTCCGAGCCTCCGCTCGGCATCGCGCCGCACCGCGCTCCAGAAAAGGGCGTAGTCGTAGACGTGGTAGTTGTTCCCCGGCAGCACGTAGGGCCCAAGAGCCGGGATCTGACCATCGAGGATCAATAATCCGTCGTTGCAGTGGGCTCCGACGCTGGCTGAAACCAGCGTCGCAGATCCAAAATTGGCTGAAGGGACCAGCGTTCCGGGATTGGCCGCAGGCGGCGCGGCGCCATTCCGCGTCCCCGTCAGCGGATTGACGCAAAGAATATTTTGGGGGTCGCGTTTGGCGCCCGTCAATCCGGGTGTCTTCGCCCATTCATCGAGGATGAGCGAGGCATTCGCCGGAGTTCCAAAGCTCATCCACGAGAGGATGCAGCCTGTCTGCGAGGACGTGGTGCACGCGGGTAGACCGATCGCTTCAAGATCGCTCTTTGTGTCGACCGGCCATCCCACGACGTAGGCGGCGATCAGGCGCTTGGCGATCGGCTCGCCGGCGACCTTCTCGCGAAGCAGGCGCATCAGATGAAGAGCACCCTGGCTGTGGCCGGCAAGGATGATCGGCCTGTTGCCGGCTTCCTTGATGAACTCATCGAAAGCGGAAGCGACGTCCCGGTAGGCAAAATCGAGCGCGCGGCGTGCATCGGCACTGTCGAGCAGGAAGGCCCCGAATGCTGCCTGCCGGTAATCGGGGGCCCAGATCTGCCCGGCGCTGCTAAAGGCGCTCGCCTCGCTCTCGACGAAGAGCCTGGTCCGGAACCCGGTGTCCCCGCCTGCCCGGAGCGGCGCGTTCCACCGGTCGTTTTGAAGATAGGTTGTCGGATGGATGAAGAAGATCGCCGCATTGCCGGTGGTCGACTGGGAGACTCCGTCCGGAAGCCACAAGGCGGGGTCGTCGGGAGTTCCGGGACGCGAGATCCAGCTGGACTCACTCGAATAATCGGGAGCTCCGCCGGCCGTCGCGGCCTCGAAATGGCCCCTGGGCGTTGCCTCCTTGAGGAGGATATTTCCGCCCCATTGATAGATGGCGAACCCCGCTGCGACGACGATCAGCGTCAGGACAAAGATCGTCATCAGGAATCGCCGTGCGCACATCCGCTGCGCCGGTTAGGGGAGAGGGTCTTCGCGGGCAAGGCGGAGTGCCGGGACCGCTTGGCAAAGGAAGGGAGCGTCCGGTAGGCTCGGATGAGCGACCTATTTTCGAGAGGCGGCCCTGAGCAAGCACCACATCATCGACAGTGCTGCGACACTGCTTGGCGTTTCGCTGGTGATCGTCACCGGAGTCCACATCTCGGGGAAAGCCGCAACCTCGATCGCGGATGAACTGTCTTTCGGGGCGGCCCTTCTATTTCTCGTCAGCTGCGGCGCCTCCCACCGGGCCGTCACGACGTCGGATGACCGGTTCGAGCGCATCGCCGACAAGGTCTTTGCGGCTGGCCTCTTCGTACTGTTCTGCGGAGTCCTGAGCTTCTGGTTCTAAAGGGAAGGGGACTTTGCGGCTCTCACGCTTCTGCGCCCAACCGCCTTGCCGCTCCGACACCCCGCCGCTATCGCCCGCGCGATGCCAGTTTCCCCTGAACAGGTGCGCCATATTGCGAAGCTCGCGCGCATAAGGATGAGCGACGAGGAGCTCGACCGCCTCCTTCCCGAACTCAACAATATTCTTGGATGGGTCGAGCAGCTCGAGGAGGTCGATACCGACGGAGTTGAGCCCTTAACCGCGGTCATCGATCTGAAGCTTCGGCTTCGCGATGATGTCGTGACCGAAGGCAATATCCGGGACGAGGTGCTCGCCAACGCGCCCGAGGCGCAGCACGGGTTCTTCGCGGTGCCCAAGGTGATCGAGTGACCGAGCTTATTTCGAAGACGATCGCCGAACTTCGCGACGGCTTCCGCTCGGGCGAATTTAGGGCCCGCGAGATCGCCGAGAGCTTCAACGCCGCGGTTGCCGCGGCGCGCACGCTCAATGCCTATACGGTGGAAACGCCCGAGGATGCGCGTTCGGCGGCCGATGCCGCCGATAAGGCGCGCGGCTCGGGCGAGCTATTGCCGCTTGCTGGGATTCCGCTCGGAATCAAGGATCTGTTCGCGACCCACGGGGTCGATACGACTGCCGGAAGCCGCATCCTCAAGGGTTTCAGACCTCCATATGAAAGCACCGTCTCCGGGAACCTGCGCAAGGCGGGCGCCGGCATGCTCGGCAAGCTCAACATGGACGAGTTCGCGATGGGCTCGTCGAACGAGACCAGCACTTATGGTCCGGTCATCAGCCCATGGCGGCGAAAGGGGAGCAATGTCGGCCTGACCCCGGGCGGTTCATCGGGCGGGTCGGCGTGCGCTGTCGCGGCCCAGATTGCTCCGGGCGCGACAGGCACCGACACTGGCGGCTCAATCCGCCAGCCCGCGGCATTCGCTGGCATCTGCGGGATCAAGCCAACCTACGGCCGCTGCTCACGCTGGGGGATCGTCGCCTTTGCAAGCTCGCTCGACCAGGCGGGACCGATGGCGAAGAGCGTTCGAGACTGCGCGATCCTCCTTGAAGCAATGGCCGGGTTCGACCCCAAGGATTCGACCTCGCTCGACCTCCCGGTGCCGAATTGGGAGGCGAGCCTTTCCGGCGACCTCAGGGGGAAAAGGGTAGGAATACCAAAGGAGTACAGGATCGAAGGCGTTCCTCTAGAGATCGACGCTCTGTGGGATCGCGGAATTGAATGGCTGAAGGACGCAGGCGCAACGCCGGTCGAGATCAGCCTGCCGCACACGAAATATGCTCTTCCGACCTATTACATCATCGCGCCCGCGGAAGCCTCGTCGAACCTCGCACGCTACGACGGCGTTCGCTACGGCCTTCGAGTGACGGGCAGTGATGGTCTTGATGGAATGTACTCCGCCACCCGCTCGGAAGGCTTCGGAGCGGAGGTCAAACGGCGGATCATGATCGGCACCTATGTGCTTTCGGCAGGCTTTTACGATGCTTATTTCACGAAGGCCCAGAAGGTCCGGGCGCTGATCAAGCGTGACTTTCGAAAGGCGTTTGAACAGTGCGACGTCATTCTTACGCCAACGGCGCCCTCGGCGGCGTTCGGGATCGGGGAGACGACCGACCCGCTGGCGATGTATTTGAACGACGTGTTCGCGGTTCCCGCGAGCCTCGCGGGGCTTCCCGCGATGAGCGTCCCCGGCGGCGTCGACGACCAGGGTCTGCCGCTTGGCCTGCACCTCATCGGCAAGGAGCTCGACGAACAGGGTGTGCTCAATGCCGGCCTTGCAATCGAGGAACGCGCACAGTTCACTGCGCGGCCGGAGAAGTGGTGGTGATGGCTGACGCAGCGGCCCCTTTCCGGATCAAGGGCGAAACCGGCGAGTGGGAGGTCGTTGTCGGCCTCGAGGTCCATGCTCAGGTGGTTTCGAACGCCAAGCTCTTTTCGGGCGCGGCAACGACATTCGGGGCCGAACCGAACACGCAGGTGAGCCTCGTCGATGCTGCAATGCCGGGAATGCTCCCCGTGCCGAACCAGGAATGCATCCGTCAGGCCGTCCGCACCGGGATGGCGCTCGATGCGAAGGTCAACAAATGGTCGCGCTTCGATCGAAAGAACTATTTCTACGCGGACCTTCCGCAGGGGTATCAGATCAGCCAGCTCTACCATCCGCTGATCGGGGAAGGTGAGCTCGAAATCCTGGTCGACGAAAAGGACGAGAGCTCCGGCAAGCGCATCGGTATCGAGCGCATCCACGTCGAACAGGACGCGGGCAAGCTCATGCACGACCAGCATGCGACGATGAGCTACGTCGACCTTAACCGCTGCGGCGTCGCGCTGATGGAGATCGTCTCGCGGCCCGACATGCGCTCTCCTTCTGAAGCCGGAGCTTATCTGAGGAAGCTTCGGTCGATCCTTCGCTACGTCGGCTCCTGCGACGGAAATATGGAGGAGGGCTCGATGCGCGCCGACGTGAACGTCAGCGTGAGAAAGCCCGGCGAGCCGCTTGGGACTCGAACTGAAACGAAGAACGTCAATTCGGTTCGCTTCGTCATGGCCGTCGTCGAACATGAAGCGAAGCGGCAGGTTCAGCTCCTGGAAGGAGGGGGCAAGGTCGACCAGGAAACGCGGCTCTACGATCCCGACAAGAACGTCACGCGTTCCCTGCGCTCCAAGGAGGATGCTCACGATTACCGCTATTTTCCCGATCCGGACCTTCTTCCGCTCGAGCTCGACGACGCATTTCTCGAGGAGTGCCGCTCGACCCTTCCCGAGCTGCCCGGCGCAAAGTGCAAGCGCTACGAGGATCTGGGCATAACCGGCTACAATGCCGGCGTTCTGACCGCGGAGGTCGAAACCGCGCGCTGGTTTGACGGGCTGCTTGAGGCCCGCGCTGAACCGAAACAGGCGGCGAACTGGGTCGTCGCCGAACTGTTCGGCGCCCTCAACCGCCGGGGTGAGAGCATCGAGGAGAGCCCGGTTTCGCCTCAGCAGGCTGCCGAATTGCTGTCGCTTGTCGCCGACGGGACGATTTCAGGGACGATCGCAAAGCAGGTGTTCGAGATCATGCTCGAGAGTGGGCAGGGCGCGGGGCAGATCGTCGAGGAGCGCGGACTGAGGCAGACCAGTGATACCGGCGCAATCGATGGCGAGATCGACAAAATCTTGGCGGCGAACGCCGAGAAGGTCGCCGAATACAAGGGAGGCAAGCCGCAGCTGTTCGGCTTTTTCGTCGGGCAGGTGATGAAGGCGATGGCTGGCAAGGCCAATCCCAAATTGGTCAACGAGCGGCTGAGAGCGAAACTGGATTGATCCGCGCGCTGGTCCTTGCAGCAGCACTCCTCCTTCCTTGGGCGGTCGAGGCTCAGGCGCCGCCGCCTCCCAAACTCCTCGTCGTCATCTCGGTCGACCAGCTCTCGACCAATCTGTTCGACGAATTCCGGCCGCAGTTCTCAAGCGGGCTCGCGCGAATCGCTGCCGGGGCCGTCTTTCGAAACGGCACTTCGGCAACGACCCAGCAACAGTCCCTCGGTGGGCTTATGAAAGCGCATTGGACCTCAAGCCGCACCGTGGCTGTCTCTGGCGAGGTCGCTCGAAACCCAATTCCGGGGCCGAACCCCGACCAGCACTGGTTCTGGGCCGGAACCCGGTTCCAGTCGGATCTTGCCAATGCGCGGGCCCCGGCGGTGGTCTTGAAGGTCAACGCAGCAGTCGCGGCGGCTCTCGCCCAGCCCCGTTCGTCGTTGGAGGCGCCTTCATTTTGTCAGTCGAGGCCGCACAAGAGCCAGCTCGCCCGGGCAGCGGGCGACGCGCTCGCTCTTTCAGCTTCGCCCGAGCTCGACGGCGACACGCTCGCGCTCGCGGCCGGGCTTGTCGACGAAATGCAGCTCGGACGCCGAGCCGATCCCGACATGCTCGCGATCGAGCTTTCTGCAACCGGCAACGTCATCCGCTCCTACGGCGCGGGGAGCGAGGAAACGTGCCTGCAATTGACCGAACTCGACCGCGAGATCGGCGATTTCCTCTCGCTGCTCGATGGCCGGGGGATCGACTATGCCGTTGCCCTCGATGGAATTGCTCCGGGGCAGGTTCCGATTGCCTTCTGGCGTCCGGGATTTAGCGGAGCCAGCATCAACACGGCCGCTGACACCGAAGATATGATCCCGACCCTTGCATCACTTATCGACCTTCCCCTTCCCGCCGGCTTGCCCGGGCGCTGCCTTGAGGGGACTCCAGCCTTTTGTCCTGAGCGCTGAACCTAGCCCACCGGGGAAATCGGTCCGGGAGCGGGATTTTTGCCGGGCGACGGCGGCGAGGGAACGTCGATGTCGGGCTCGTGCGTTGGAACCCCGGGAGGCGGCTCGGTCGGCTGGCCCGGCTGCGGGGGCTGAGGGGTTGCGGGCGCCGGTGTTGTTGGCGGTTCGTCCGGAAGTTGCTGCATGAAAGTCTCTCCGAGCTTTCGAACGCGCCTGAGAACAGTGGGTTGCGCGCCGCCTCGGGTTGCCCAACCGGCCACTCCTGTTATAGGCCGCCCACCTCTCGGGTGGCCGCGCGCGCGTGGCGGAACTGGTAGACGCGCTGGATTTAGGTTCCAGTATCGCAAGATGTGGGGGTTCGAGTCCCTCCGCGCGCACCATTGCCACGCACGGGCAGTCCGCCGGACTGCCGGGCAGGGCGATCAAACGGGCGTCGTGCGCGGGCTCCCAGAACATATGAATTCAGGATTGGACACGTGAGTATCAAGACCGTCGAGACACAGAACGAGGGCCTGAAGCGAGCCTTCATGCTGACCATTCCGGCCAAGGACATCGAGGCCCGGGTCGATGAGGAGGTCAAGCGGATCGCTCCGCAGGTGCGCATGCCGGGCTTTCGCCCGGGCAAGGTGCCGCCGAACCTCATCCGAAAGATGCACGGCGAGGCGCTTCAGCGCGACGCACTCCAGGGTGCCGTCCAGGACGGTGTGCAGCAATTGCTTCAAGAGCGAAATGTTCGCCCGGCGCTCCAGCCGCAGGTCGAGCTCGACGAGCAATATGAACCGGGCAAGGATGCCGAGGTCCACATTAGCCTCGAGGCTTTGCCGGACGTGCCGTCACCGCAGATCGGCGATCTCGCTCTCGAGAGGCTGACGGTAGATCCCGAGCAAAGCGCGATCGACCAGCAGATTCAACAGCTCGCCAGCCAGACAAAGCGGTGGGAAGATGCTCCGAAGAAGCATTCGGCAGCCACGGGCGACCTCGTGGTGATGGATTTCGAAGGCGAGGTCGAAGGCAACCCGTTCGAGGGCGGCAAGGGCGAAGACATGTCGATCGAACTCGGTTCGGGTCGGCTGATACCCGGTTTCGAGGACCAGCTCCTGGGCGCCAAGCCGGGGGATACCCGTGAAGTCAAAGTGACCTTTCCTGCCGACTATCCGGTCGCGAATTTGAAGGACAAGGCTGCGACTTTCGCGGTCAGCGTAAAGGCGCTCAAGACCGCCGGCGAGACGAAGATCGATGACGAACTCGCCAAGTCGCTCGGCCTCAAGGACCTCAAGCAGCTCGAGGGCCTGATCCGCGACCAGCTGGCGCAGGAACTCAATGGACTGACCAGGACACACATGAAGCGCCAGCTTCTCGACCAGCTCGCTGCGCGGCACGATTTCGCGGTCCCGGAATCGATGGTCGAGGCGGAGTTTGAGAACATCCTCAATCAGCTTCGACATGAGGCGAGCCACGAGGCGGACCCGAAGGCCGCGCTGGCGGAAATCGAGAAGGAAGCGGGCGATTATCGGCGGATCGCCGAGCGCCGAGTGCGTCTCGGGCTGCTACTTTCCGAGATCGGCGCAGCAAACGGCGTAGACATCAGCGAACAGGAAATGCGGAACCTGATCGGCCAGGCGGCATCGCAGTACCAGGGCAAGGACCGCGAGCGCTTCCTCCAGCTCATCCAGCAGGAACCGATGTTCGCTGCGCAGCTCCGCGCCCCACTCTACGAGGACAAGGTCGTCGATTTCCTCTTCGGGAAGTCCGACATCACCGATCGCAAGGCGAGCCGCGAGCAGCTCGAGGCCGATCTCGAGAGCGAGGAGGGCCACGTTCATGGGCCCGGCTGCGGGCACGACCATGACGCTGCGCCGGCCAAGGCGAAGGGGAAGAAGGCGCCGGCGAAGAAGGCCGAGCCTAAGGAGAAGCCCGAGCCCAAGGAGCCCGCAGCAACGAAGGCGAAGGCCGGCGCCAAGAAAGCCGAGACCGTCGAAAAGGCTCCAGAGCCAAAGGTCGCCAAGCCCAAGAAGAGCGAGCCAGCCGGCAAGGGCGCGGCTGAAGCTGCAGCCAAGAAGCCAGAGGCAAAGGCAAGCCCAAAGACCCAAAGCAAGCCGGCGGCAAAGGCAAGTCCTAAGGCCGAAAACAAGCCCGCGCCAAAGGCAAGCTCGAAGGCTGCGAGCAAGCCCGCGCCCAAGCCGAAGAAGCCGGCCAAGAAAGGTTGAGCGAGCGCGAGATCGTCTGCGGCGACCTTGGTCTCGCGATCGACGATCTGCGGAGCCAGGGCTTTCGCCTGGATGTGATCTATCCAGCCGACGACCCGCACACGGCGAGGCTCAGCAGGCAAGGCGACTGCGTCCGGGTGACCTCCTCACCCGATGCGGCGCCGCCATCGGACTTTCTGCCTCATTTTGCGCCCGAGTTCGTGCTGACGCTCGCCGGAGGCGCTCCCGGCGAGGGCCGCGCGGGGATGCTCTATCGCGATCTTGTCCCCAGTCGACTTGGAGACCGCTACATCGCCTCGCACATCTCCATCCCCGAGGGAGGGCCGGTCGCGGACTGGGTGCATTTTCACCGAATTGCTCTTCAGCTCATCTATGTGCGGCGCGGCTGGGTTCGGGTGGTTTACGAAGATCAGGGCGAGCCGTTCGTAATGAACGAAGGCGACCTCGTCCTGCAGCCGCCCGAGATCCGGCACCGGGTATTGGAAAGTTCGCCTGGTCTTGAGGTGGTCGAGATCAGTTCGCCCGCTCTTCATGCCACCCTTGCCGAGTACCAGTTCGATCTTCCGAACGGCGTGAATGTCGGGAGTACGTTCGGCGCCCAGCGCTTTCTTCACCACGTCGCAGCGGATTGTCCCTGGACAAGGTTCGATGGCGGCGAGGCGCAGGAAACGGCGGTCGCGGAGGCGACGGGCGGCCTCGCCGAGGTACGAACGATCCGGCCTGCCGAAACTTCGAGCGTGGCTTTCGATCGCCATCAGGGCGAGCTGGTTTTTGGTTTCGTTCTCGGGGGCTCGGCGACCCTCGAATTTCGCGGGTCCCACCAGATTGGCGCCGCCGACGCTTTCGTCATTCCGCCGGACGAAGCGTGGAGTTTAGAGGCTGTCTCGAGAGACTTCAGCCTCCTTCACGTGGTGACGGCTCGGCTGGACTAGCCGCAATCCTCGCTATAGCCGTCTGGAGGGATCAACGAGGGGGAATAGAGTGGCCCGCGCCGCAATGCCCAAAATTGCCGTGTTGCTGCCCTGCTACAACGAGGAAGCGGCGATCGGTGCCACTGTAGCCGGATTCAGGGCCGCACTGCCGTCGGCGGATGTCTACGTCTACGACAACAACAGCTCCGACCGGACCAGCGAAGCCGCGAGAGCTGCAGGAGCCATCGTCCGGATGGAGAAGCAGCAGGGCAAGGGCCATGTTGTCCGGCGCATGTTCGCTGACATCGATGCCGACGTTTACGTCATGGCCGACGGCGACCTCACTTATGACCCGGCGGCCGCGCCGGCCATGGTCGACATGCTGCTCGAAGAACAGCTCGACATGGTCGTCGGCATCCGTCGGCATGAGCGCAAGGATGCCTATCGCGGCGGACATGTCGTTGGAAACAGGATCTTCACGGGTCTTCTGTCCGGGCTGTTCGGGCGAAGCTTCAGCGACATTTTCTCGGGCTATCGTGTCTTCTCTCGCCGGTTCGTGAAGAGCTTTCCAGTCCTTTCCGCGGGTTTCGAGATCGAGACCGAGATGAGCGTCCATGCGCTCGAGCTCAGGATGCCGGTGAGCGAGGTCGAGACGAGTTACGCAGCGCGCCCCGAAGGCTCACATTCGAAGCTGTCGACCTATGGCGATGGCTGGAAGATCCTGAAGACGATCGCAACGCTCTACCGGGTCGAGCGACCCGTACTCTTCTATGGAAGCATCGGAGGAGTGCTCGTCGTCGCCGCGCTCCTGCTCGCAATCCCGCTTGTGCGGACCTATTTGCAGACGGGGCTGGTGCCGAGATTTCCAACCGCGATCCTCGTCACCGGAATGGTGATTGTAGCGGTGCTCTGCTTTTTCACGGGCCTCATTTTGGACACTGTCACACGCGGCCGCCGAGAGGTTCGGCGGCTTGCCTATCTTTCGCTGGAAGCTCCACAGCAACGATGATGGGGAAATGAGCGGCAAGATCTGACCGCCCGCCCGTCTCATGGTGGACCCTTCGCCGCCTTGAACCTTCGGGATTTCGCGCCGATGTAGGCGGGCATCAGCAAAAGGACCCATTTCCAGTGATCGATCATCAGGACATTTTTTCGCAGCTCGTCCCCATCGTCATCGAGCAATCCAACAGGGGAGAGCGCAGCTTCGACATCTATTCGCGGCTGCTTCGCGAGCGGATCGTCTTCATCACGGGTCCGATCGAGGACCACATGGCCAGTCTCGTCACCGCCCAGCTCCTCTTCCTCGAGTCCGAGAACCCGAAGAAGGACATCTTCATGTATATCAATTCGCCAGGCGGAGTGGTGACGGCCGGCCTCGCGATCCACGACACGATGCAGTACATCCGGCCGAAGATCAGCACCGTCTGCATCGGCCAGGCCGCTTCGATGGGAAGTTTCCTCCTTGCCGCGGGCGAGCCGGGCATGCGCGTCGCTCTGACGAACAGCCGGATCATGATCCACCAGCCTTCGGGCGGCGCGCAGGGCATGGCCGCGGATATCGAAATTCAGGCGCGCGAGATCTTGCGCATGCGCCAGCGGCTGAACGAGCTTTACGCAAAGTATACCGGTCAGGCGCTCGCCGAGATCGAGAAGGCGATGGACCGCGACAAGTTCCTCGAGGCGGACGAAGCCAAGGCCTTCGGACTTATTGACGAGGTGTTCGACAAGCGGCCAGAGCCGGGAGAAGACGGCGGCACCGGCGCGGCAGACGTAACTCCGTCCTGAGGCAGATACGGGGGAGGGGAAAATCGCGAAACTGGCTGCGCTGCTCACGGCAGCGATCCTTGCAGCTTCGCCCGCCACGGCTCAATCGGTCGACGTCCATGCCGGCCGATTGATCGATCCGGCTGCGGGGAAGGTGCTCACCGACCAGCGCGTCCGGATCGTGAACGGGAAGATCGCGGCCGTCATTCCATGGCGCGATGCCGATGGTCGAGCGAGCATCGACTGGTCGTCTTACACCGTCCTTCCCGGCCTCATCGATCTCCACACTCACCTTTCGGACGGATACGGCGACAGCGCCGACCCTGCCGAGCCGCTCAAGCACAGCGAAGCTGCGACGATCCTTAAAGGCGCGCAAGCGGCGCGAACCGAGCTTCGAGCCGGATTTACGACGGTTCGAGACGTTGGAGTCTATCGCGGCCTCACCGACATCGCCCTTCGCGATGCGATCAACGCGGGTGAAGTCGAGGGTCCCCGAATGTTCGTTGCCGGGGGTTACATCACGACGCCGGGCGGGGGCGGAGAAATCAACGCGCTCGCCGCGGACGTTCCGGTACCTGAGGCCTTCCGGCTAGGTGAGGTGCACAATCCCGCCGAGGCCCGCGACCGAGCTCGATTTTTTCTCGATCACGGGGCCGATTTCATCAAGCTGATCGCCACCGGTGCGGTTCTTGCGATCGGGAGCGAACCTGGCGCGCTCGAACTCAGCCCCGATGAGATGAAGGCGGCCTGCGATGAGGCAAAGCTTCGCGGCAGCTATTGCATCGCCCATGCGCATGGAACGGAAGGAATCAAGGCTGCGATACGCGCCGGAGTTCGGACGATCGAGCATGCAAGTTATCTCGATGCCGAAGGGATCGAGCTTGCCAAGAAATATGGCGTCTGGCTCGATATGGACATCTACAACGGCGACTGGATCAATGAAGAAGGCACGAGAGCCGGCTGGCCGGCGGAATATCTTCGCAAAAATATCGAGACCACCGACATTCAGCGGCGCGGCTTTGCCGCTGCGGTAAAGGCGGGCGCCAAGATGACATTCGGGACCGATGCCGGAGTCTATCCGTACGGCCTCGGGGCTCGGCAGTTCGCCTATATGGTCCGCTACGGAATGACACCGATGCAGTCGATCGAGGCCGCGACCAGCGAAGCCGCGAAGGCGCTCGGCAAGGAAGGTCAGCTCGGCTCGCTCGCGCCTGGAGCCTTTGGAGACTTGGTCGCGGTCTCCGGGGATCCGCTTACGGACATTCGAACGCTCGAGCACGTGGACGGCGTAATCAAGGAAGGTTCGCTCGTTCGCTAGGAAGCGGAAGGCCGTTTGTTTCCTTCTTGTCCCTGTCGCCGGCGTCTTCCGAACAACCTTCATGTTCTCTTCTTGTTCTCATAGAACAAATAGGATACGAACGATCTTCGACAGACGGAGCTTGGCCGTCGATGATTGGTCTTGAATGGAGGCAGGGGACATGGCAGCGCAGTTGAAAGTCATCGGTGGAGTGGAAGCGGCGAGCATGGATCGTCAAAAGGCCCTGGAAGCAGCCCTCGCCCAGATCGACCGTGCGTTCGGCAAGGGCTCGGCGATGAAACTGGGCAGCCGCGAGAGGATCGAGATCGAGACGACTCCGACGGGCTCGCTGGGCCTCGACATCGCGCTTGGCGTCGGCGGCCTGCCGCGCGGACGGATCGTCGAAATCTATGGGCCCGAGAGCTCCGGCAAGACGACTCTCGCGCTGCACGCGATTGCCGAAGCGCAGAAAAACGGTGGCAGCGCGGCATTCGTCGACGCCGAACACGCGCTCGACCCGATTTATGCAAGGAAGCTCGGTGTCGACATCGACGAGCTGATCGTCTCGCAGCCCGACACGGGCGAGCAGGCGCTCGAAATTGTCGATACGCTCGTTCGCTCCAACGCCATCGACGTGCTGGTGGTGGATTCCGTTGCAGCGCTCGTTCCGCGCGCCGAGATCGAGGGCGAGATGGGCGACAGCCACGTCGGTCTTCAGGCGCGGTTGATGAGCCAGGCGTTGCGCAAGCTCACCGGATCGATCAGCCGCTCGCGCTGCACCGTCATTTTCATCAATCAGGTCCGAATGAAAATCGGCGTCATGTACGGAAATCCGGAGACGACGACCGGAGGCAATGCGCTCAAATTCTATGCTTCGGTGCGCCTAGACATCCGCCGCACGGGCCAGATCAAGGACCGCGACGAGATCGTCGGCAACGCCACGCGGGTCAAGGTCGTCAAGAACAAGGTCGCCCCGCCCTTCAAGCAGGTCGAATTTGACATCATGTACGGCGAGGGCGTTTCGAAGGTCGGAGAAATCCTCGACCTAGGAGTGAAAGCCGGACTGGTCGAGAAGTCGGGCGCCTGGTTCAGCTACGACAGCGTCCGGATTGGTCAGGGCCGAGAGAACGCCAAGATCTACCTCAAGGAAAATCCTGAGGTGGCGCAGCGGATCGAGAATGCGATCCGAGGTCGGACCGAGGAAGTCGGCGAAGCGTTGATGGTCGGCGCCGCGGACCCCGATGGGGACGATATCGCGGCGGAGTGACGAGCCGCCCAAACGACGGCTAAACGACTTCCTCCGGAACTGCCGGAAATGACTGGGGCGGCGTCCGGCCAATGCGAGCAAACAGCCGCTTTGGCTCGGTCATCACAATGAGGAGGAAGCCGCCTGCCGAGCATAGAGCCGTGCCGATGATGAAGGGCAGCGGACTTCCGTCGAACTGCTGGCCGATAATGAAACCGATCACCGCAGCCCCGATGGTGCCGACCATCCCCTGAACCGACGATGCGGTGCCGGCGATCGGCGCCATGTTTTCCATCGCCAGGGTTCCGAGATTTGACGAGGTGAAGGCAAAGCTTGCCATCGTCAGACCCTGGAAGAGGATGAAGAGCGGCAGCGTCTCAAATCCGCAAAGCGCGGCAACGGTGTGGGCTGCGGTGATGAGAGCCATTGCAAGTGAAGCGCTGTGGCCGACCCTCCGAAGGCCGAAGCGGCCGACCACTCGCGAATTGAGCCATGAGGCCAAAGCCATCGGAGCGGCGATCGAAGCAAAGACGAGCCCGATATAGCGGCTGTCGTGAAACGAGTCGGAGACGATCTGCTGGATCGATGAAATATAAGCGACGAGCCCCGAGAAGCTTACGGTCACGGCCAAGGTGTAGCCAAGCGACTGGCGATCACGAACCGCTTCGAGAATAGCGCCGCCCATGGCGCTCCACTTGAGTGGGCGTCGAAACTCGGGATGGAGAGTTTCCGGGAGCCGGATCTGGGGCCAGATCACCATCACCACGGCATAGAGCGCGAGCATCAGGAAGATGGCTCGCCACGGCGCAAACAACAGGATCAACTGGCCGATGTTCGGGGCAAGAACCGGGACCAGCATGAAGGTCATGAAGACAAGGCTCATGACCTTCGCCATCGCCTCGGCCTCGAACAGGTCGCGCACCATCGCAACGACGAGCACGCGCGAGGCGGCGGCAGAGGCTCCCATCAGAATTCGTCCGGCGATCAGCAGAGTGAAGGTCTGAGCAACGCCGCAAAGGAGTGCGAACAACCCGTAGAGTGCGACACCCGCAGCCATGATCGGCTTTCGCCCGAAGCGGTCGGCGAGCGGGCCCCAGATGAGCTGGGTCGAGGCAAAGCCAACGAAATAAGCAATGACAACGAGCTGCCGCTGGTTCTCGTGGGGGACCCTCAGCGATTGACCGATCTGGGGCAGCGCCGGGATCATTGCGTCGATCGCCAGGGAGTTGAGCGCCATCAGCGCCGCGAGCATGATCGTCATCTCGCGGGTGCCGGGGCGCTTTACGCCGTCATGAGCCAGGGATTCGAACATGGGTTGCGCCTGCTGGCCGATTGGTCGGAGCCGTGCAACATTGGGATCGATCGGGAGGAGGGGACGACATGATCGAGAGGCGCGGCTTTCTGGCTGGCACGGCGGCCCTGGCCGCTGCGGTGTCCTTATCCACGGCAAGGGCGAGCGCCGCTGCCGCAGAATCACTAAAGCCGGTCCCCTTGCCACCGCCGATCTCGTCGGCCGAGCGGCTGAAACGGATCGCGGGCGCGCGCCGGCTGATGCACGAGAACGGCATCGGCGCCGTCGTCGTCGAGTCGGGTTCTAGCCTCGATTATCTGACCGGGGTCGAGTGGCACCGCTCGGAGCGCCTTACTGCCGCAGTCATTCCGGTCGTTGGCGATCCCATCATCGTCACGCCCTTCTTCGAGCGGCCATCGGTCGCCGAGACGCTCGCCATTCCGGCCGAAATCCGCACATGGAACGAAGACGAGGACCCGCTGAAGCTGGTCAGCGATTTCCTCAAGGAGCGCGGTGTCGGAGCTGAGCCGGTGGGGTTCGAGGAGACCGACCGCTATTTCATCGTCGATCGCCTCGGCCACCAGCTTCCTGGCCTGAAGGCGGTCAGTGCCAATCCCGTAGTGCGAGCCCTCAGATTGATCAAGTCGCCCGCCGAATTGGCCCTGATGCAGAGCGCAAACGACATCACTCTGCGCGCCATGCGGCACGCGAGCGAAGCGACTAAACCCGGAATGACTCCTGCCGACTTCGCCGACGCGATCAATGCCGCAACCTCGGCGCTCGGCGGAAGTCCGGAGTTCGCCCTCGTCCTGATCGACGAAGCGTCAGCGCTGCCGCATGGCTCCAGGAAACCGCAGCACGTGAAGCGCGGGAGCACGATCCTGTTCGACTGCGGCTGCACCGTTCACGGCTATCAATCGGACATCTCTCGCACCTACGTCTGGGGTGACCGTCCAACGGCCGATCAGCGCAAAGTCTGGAACCAGGTCCACGAAGGCCAGCAGATCGCCATTCGAGCCGCAAAGATCGGCGCTCCAGCAGGAAGCGTCGATGATGCCGTACGAGCGGCATATGAAAGCTGGGGCTATGGTCCAGGCTACAAGCTTCCCGGCCTTTCGCACCGCACCGGTCACGGGATCGGCATGGATGGGCACGAGCCGGCCTACCTCGTCCACGGCGATATGACGCCGCTCGCACCTGGCATGTGCTTTTCGGACGAGCCCGGAATCTACATTCCTGGCAAATTCGGGATCAGGCTCGAGGATTGCTGGCACATGACCGAGGCTAGGCCGAAGTTTTTCAGCAATCCGCCGCCCAGTATCGACCGGCCGTTCGACTAGCTCCCTGACGCCCCGCTCAGGTGAGCGGGCGCATGCGGCGGCTCGATATCGGCCGGCTTGGCAGTGTCGAGCGTTCCTTCCCAGCGTGCGACGACACTCGCCGCGACTGCGTTGCCGACGACGTTCGTTGCTGATCGGCCCATGTCGAGGAAATGGTCGACTGCAAGGACGAGCAAAAGGCCGCCTTCGGGAATCCTGAACAAAGGGAAGGTCGCGGCGATCACAACGAGACTGGCGCGCGGGACCCCAGCCATTCCCTTGGAGGTCACCATCATCACCAGAAGCATGGTGATCTGCTGGCCGAGGCCAAGATGGATTCCATAGGCCTGCGCGATGAAGATCGACGCATAGGTCATGTACATCATCGAGCCGTCGAGATTGAAGGAATAGCCCAGGGGCAGGACGAAACTGGCGATGCGGGGCGGCACTCCGAAGCGATCGAGCGCTTCCAGCGTTCGCGGGTAGGCCGCTTCCGACGAGGCGGTCGAGAAAGCCAGAACGACGGGATCGCGAATGTAGCGAACGAGGTGCCGCGTCCTCGGGCCGACGATCAAGAAGCAAACCCCGACAAGAAGCGCCCAGAGGGCCACAAGGCCCAGGTAGAAGCTGCCGACAAACTTCCCGAAGGTGGCGATGATCTGGGGCCCGCGCTCGGCGATGGCGCTGGTTACCGCCGTGAACACTGCAAGGGGGGCAAAGCGCATCACATAATCGGTGACCTGGAGCATCACCTTCACGAGGCTCTCCACTCCGCGGACGATCGGGGCGCCGCCCGCTCCGATCGCGGTGAGTGCCACTCCGAAAAAGATCGAGAAGATGACGATCGGAAGGATGTCGTTCGTGCTCATTGCGTCGAAGATCGAGGACGGCACGAGATGCGTCACGAAATCCTTCAGGTTGAACGCCCCGGTCTCGACCCCGCTCGCGGCGCTTGTCGGCGGGATTGGGAGGTTGAGGCCCACTCCCGGCTGAAACAGGTGTACGAGAAGGAGGCCGAGGGTCAGCGAGACCAGGCTTGCAAGGATGAACCATCCAAGCGAGCGAACGCCGATTCGGCCGAGTGCGGCGACGTCGCCCATGTGAGCGATGCCCGCCACCAGCGTCGAAAAGACGAGCGGAGCGATGATCATCTTGATGAGACGAAGGAAAAGCGCCGTTACGATGCTCAGATAGTCGGCAATCGATTTGAGGCGAGCGGCCCCGGCCGGCGTTCCATCATCAAGCGCGTAATTGATTGCGCAGCCCGCGATGATGCCCAGTACGAGCGCGATCACTATGTATCGGGTCAGTCGCTTGGCCATGAAAGTCCTTCCGTGAGCGACCCAAGCGGGTGCTTCAGAGCGCGTCAAGCTTCACAGCCGTGGATTGCCTGCGCTAGGGCTTCGCGAATGGCCGATGATGTTCTGCAATTCGGGCGCGCGATCCTGCACGACGAGGCGCGGGCGCTGGACGCGCTTGCCGACAGCCTCGACGGACCGTTCGAAGACGCGGTGCGCCTGATCCTGGAGTGCAAGGGAAAGCTGATCGTCAGCGGCCTTGGAAAATCCGGCCATGTCGGAAGGAAGATCGCCGCGACCTTTGCTTCCACTGGGACCACCGCGACGTTCCTCCATCTCGCCGAGGCGATGCATGGCGATCTGGGTATGGCGAGCCGCGGCGATGTCGCGATCCTCATCTCGCAGAGCGGCGAAACCGCTGAGCTCGAACCGGTGGTGGATCATTTCCGCCAGGCGGAAATTCCGCTTATCGCGATCACAGGCAACGGCGCGTCCATGCTGGCGGGAGCCGCCGCTGCAGCGCTTCTTCTTCCGCACTGGCCCGAAGTCGGCCCGGAGTCCGTCGCTCCTACGACCTCGACGACCATGACTCTTGCCCTTGGCGATGCGCTGGCAATGACCGTCATGCGGCAGAAGGGGTTCACTCGCACTGATTTTGGTCGGCTTCACCCGGGCGGAACCCTCGGCGCTCGGCTGAAAGCGGTCAGCCGCTTGATGCATGCCGGGGACTCGCTCCCGCTGACCGGCGAGGGCTCATCGATGCATGACACGGTCGTCGAAATGTCCGCCAAGCGGCTCGGAATCATCGGCGTGATCGACGGCGACGGATTTCTGGTCGGCGCGATAACCGACGGCGATCTCAGGCGGCATATCGAGCAGGGTCTCGACCATATAGCCGCCGAGTTCATGACCCGCGAGCCCAAGACCATTTCGCCCGACTCGCTTGTCGATGACGCGCTTACCTTGTTCGAGGAATATCGGATCACCGCTCTCTTCGTCGTCGAAGAGAATGAGGGAAGGAAAAAGCCCGTGGGTGTTCTTCACATCCACGACTGTCCGCCAATTCGATGAACACGGTCATCCTGATCCCGGCGCGCTATGGCTCGTCACGCTATCCAGGAAAGCCGCTTGCCCAATTGAGGGGCGCCAGCGGAATTTCCAAGCCGCTGATCCAGCGCAGCGTCGAGGCGGCTCGAAGGGTAAAAGGCGTCTGCGGAGTCTTCGTCGTCACCGACGACGAGAGGATCGCAGACGCGTGCGCTCCGGCCAAGGTCGGGATCATCATGACCTCGCCGGAGTGCCGCAACGGCACCGAGCGCTGCGCAGAAGCGCTTGCTCACCTTCACGAGCCCGACCTCATCATCAACTTCCAGGGAGATGCACTTCTAACTCCGCCCACCTTCGTCGAGGCGCTCATTGCACGCATGGAGGCGGACACTGGGCCTCTGGTCGCCACGCCCGCGATGCGCCTCACGAGCGAAGAGGTGCGAACGCTCCAGTCGGAGGAAGCGGCCGGACGCGTTGGCGGGACGACCGTTGTGACGGACGATACGGGCTCGGCGCTCTATTTTTCCAAGCGGCTAATTCCGCATTTTCCGAAAAGTGCGCTCGAGCGCGAGATGTCGCCGGCACGATTGCATGTTGGCGTTTACGCCTATCGGCCCGAGGCGCTCGAGCGTTATGTCTCCGCTCCGGTGAGCGAGCTTGAGATGCTCGAAGGCCTCGAGCAGCTGCGGTTCCTGGTCGCCGGCATGAAAGTCGCAGTCGTGGACGTCGAAACGCCGCCTTTTGCCCTTCGCGAACTGAACAATCCCGAGGATGTCCTGCCAATCGAGCAGGCGCTTTTGGAGGCCGGTCTCGAGTGAGCTTCTGGGAAGGGCTCGACCCGAAATACCAGCTGATCCTGTGCGATGTGTGGGGCGTCGTTCACAATGGCGTCGAGCTCTATCGAGGGGCTGCTCATCGTCTTCTGCAGTGGCGGAGCGAAGGCCGCTGCGTCATCCTTCTCACCAATGCCCCGCGAACAGCCGAAGCGGTCGAACTGCAGCTCGCACGCCTCGGTCTTCCGCGAGACGCCTATGATTTTGCTGTAACGAGCGGCGAAGCTGGCATCGAAGCCCTCACCAGGATTGGAAGACTAGTTGGCTTCATCGGCACTGCGGGCGACCGGGAGGTACTGGAGGGCAGGGGCGTCAAGATCGCCAGGAACGACCATTTCTCGGCGCTCGCGTGCACGGGAATCCGGGAAGGCGAACCCGACCCGGAAGATTATCATTCCGAGCTTGAGCAGCTCGCAGGTCGCGGCGTCCTTATGCATTGCCTCAACCCAGACCGAGTGGTGATGCGGGGCAGCGTCGCAGAAGCGTGCGCCGGATCCCTTGCCGACATCTATGAAACGCTGGGCGGCCAGGTGATCTGGTACGGCAAGCCGTTTCCAGCGATTTACGAGCACGCTCTTCAAGTCGCCGGCAATCCTCCGAAACACGAAGTGCTCGCCGTGGGCGATGGGCTCCAGACGGACATATTGGGGGCTGCGCGCATGGGTTTCGATGCAATCTTCGTTGCGGGCGGAATTCATGCCGGCGAGCCATTTCCAGAGGATTTTGCAAAGAGAAACGATCTTGGCGACTGGCAGCCGGTAGCCGTCGTCGACGGCCTCGATTAGATAGCGCGAATGAACCTACTTGGTCGCCGTATCGGGCTCGATCAGCCGCTATTTCTCATTGCCGGCCCTTGCGTGGTCGAAAGCGAGGAGTTGCAGCTTCGGACTGCCGAGCGCCTGAAGGCCATCTCCGACAGGCTCGGAGTCTTCTTCATTTTCAAATCGAGCTTCGACAAGGCCAATCGCTCGTCTGACAAGAGCTACCGTGGACTTGGAATGGAGGAGGGCCTCCGAATTCTCGAAAAGGTCAGGGCACAGCTCGACGTGCCGGTGCTGACGGACGTCCACGATATCCCTCAGATCGCACCCGTCTGCGAGGTTGTCGATGTCCTCCAGACGCCGGCTTTCCTTGCCCGCCAGACCGACTTCGTTCACGCCGTTGCTGCCTCTGGAAAGCCGGTAAACATCAAGAAGGCGCAGTTCATGGCGCCGCACGACATGAAGAATGTCGTCGAAAAGGCCCGAAGCGCGGCCCAGGCGGCCGGCGTCAACGAAGATACGATCATGGTCTGCGAGCGGGGCGCCTCGTTCGGCTACAACAATCTCGTCTCCGACATGCGAAGTCTCGCCATCATGCGAGAGACCGGCTGTCCGGTTGTTTTCGACGCAACCCATAGCGTCCAGCTTCCCGGCGGTCAGGGAACAAGCTCGGGGGGGCAGCGCGAGTTCGTTCCTGTTCTCTCGCGCGCCGCGGTCGCCACAGGCGTGTCGGGACTGTTCATGGAAACCCATCCCGATCCAGCGAACGCCAAGTCAGACGGTCCGAACGCCTGGCCGCTCGATCGAATGGAGAGCCTGCTGACGACCCTGGTTGAGCTCGACCGCCTGGTAAAGGAGCGTGGGTTCGAGGAGACGAACTTCTAAGCGAGCGCGGGCCCGGAAACCGGCCGGGGCTCAACCCGGCCGCATCAGACCGGGTTGCTTCCCCAATGAGAACCGGGCTCAGGCGGGTTCGGGAACGCTTTGCTGGATGACCTTGTCGGCAAGCGGCCCATTCAGTTCGGCCAAATGGTCGAATTCCGCCTCGTACGTTGCAAGGCCCTGGCTTTGCGATCGCAGCTCCGCCTCGAGACCCGAGAGTTCAGCTTCGGGAATGAGGGCGTCGATTCGGTCCCATCCTGCCCAGCCGTCACGTGGGCCCATCCCGAGCATCTGGCCGCGGCGCCCCGCGATCGCCGACGTGATCCGGCTGGTCGCGCTGGACGGGCAGACAACGGTCAGCTTGTGCATGGGTTCGAGGAGATGCGGCTGGGCGTTCGTCAAGGCCTCATGCATCGCAATTCGCCCGGCCAGTCGGAACGCCAGCTCTGAACTGTCGACGCTGTGATAGCTGCCGTCGACGAGTGTGACCGAACAATCGACGACCTGGAAGCCCAGCGGCCCCTTGATCATCGCCTCGCGGACTCCGTCCTCGACCGCTGGAATCCACTGCTTGGGCACCGATCCGCCGTGAATCTTCTCTTCGAAGACGAAGCCGGTTCCGCGCGGAAGCGGTTTTACCTCGATGATCACATCACCGAACTGGCCGTGACCTCCCGACTGCTTCTTGTGCCGGCCCTTTTGGGTGACGTGCTTGCGGATGGACTCCCGATACCCGACCGACGGCGTATTGCTGTTCACCTCAACTCCGAAGCGCCTCTTCAGGCGCCCCAAAACGGTGTTTAGATGTTCGTCGTTGACACCGCGAAGGCGGATCTCGTGGTTCGCATCGTCATGTTCGATGACGAGCGCGGCATCCTCTTCGCCGAGGCGCTGGAGGGCTCCGGATAATTTGACGTCGTCCTTGCGGTCGGCGGGCTCGATTGCGATCGCGCAGTTTCGCGCCGGATAGCTGATTTCGACATCCGCCGGGATCTTTCCGGCCGAGAGCCACTGCCCGGCCTTGACCGTGTCGACCTTCGCAACCGCAACGACGTCGCCGTCGCGGGCTTCGGAGATCTTCTGCGTCTTCTCGCCTTGCACCTTGAACAAGGAGCCGACACGGGCGTGATCGCCGTCGCTGGTCTTGAGATCCGAACCTTCGGTGATTTTTCCGCCGAGAACTCTCGCCATTGCGAGGCGGCCGACCGACCCGTGAACGATCTTGAAGACGTACATCGAAGGGGCGCTGACATCGAGCCGCTTCGCCGCGGCCGATCCCGAAGGCGCTTCGTGCCGCATCGCTTTGAGGAGCCGGCGCACGCCCCACGAACTGATGGCCGATCCGAACAGGACGGAAACGCCAAGACTCTCTCCGGTTTCGCGGGCAAGGTCCTGGAGGATCTTCTCGCGCGTTGGAGCCTGATCCATCAAAAGCTGTTCCAAAAGCTCGTCGTCATGATCGGCGAGCTGTTCGAGCATTTGCGTGCGCGCCTCGATTTCGCGGTTTTGAAGATCGGAAGGAATGTCGATCCGTTCGGACGGCTGGCCCGCCCGATATTTGAAGGCATATTCGAGTGCCAGGTCGACAAATCCGCCGATCTTCTCGCCGTCCCAGATCGGAATCTGGCGGGCGATCAGCGGCGAGACGCTCATTGGCTGAAGCGCTGAAAGGAGATCTCGGATGCGCCCGTGCGCCTGGTCGATTCGGTTGACGAAGATGAGATGTGGAATTCCAAGCTCGTCGAGAGCGCGAAGGCCGGGGGCCGCAAGCGCGGCCCGAGCCGGATCCGGATCGACAACGACGATGGCGACGTCGGCAATCGCTAGCGCCTTGGCTCCGTCAGCCGAGAAACCGACGGAACCGGGACAGTCGAGAAGAGCGAAGGAATCGCCGAGATAGTCGAAATTGTAGAGATTGAGTTCGGTTGAGCCGCCGCGCTGGCGCGCTTCTGGGCTCGAATCGCCGATGCTGGAGCCGTTGGCTGTCGATCCCAATCGATCGGTGGCGCCGGCTGCAAACAGCATTGCCTCGGCAAGACTGGTCTTTCCCGCGCCGGCGGGTCCCACCAGCGCGATTACTCGGGTGCCTTTTGAGGATTCTCCAGCCATGCGACTCTCCTTCGTCCGGTTTACGGGCGCTCCGAGTCGCTGAAGGCGCTCGAAGCGCTCTTCGTTGAATTATTCACCGTCCGACGGTTTTTGGCCGTTGGCAAGAGCCATCGTTACGGCTGCGACGCTTCATCGCGGAACGCGGGCTATTGGACCGAGGTTTTGGTGCCGATGGTCGATCCGAAGGGACATGAGGCGAGCTCGCCAGCGGAGATGCCGGCGCCCGCATGGAAGGACATTCTGGCGCGCACGTACAAGCGGACATGGGACGATAATGTCGCGCTCGTTTCCGCCGGGGTCGCCTTCTATGGCTTCTTCGCCTTGCTTTCGCTGCTCGGCCTCATCGTGCTCGCCTACGGCTTCGTCGCAGATCCGCACACGGTGATTGATCATGTGCAGGCGCTGACGGTCGTTCTCCCGACCGACGTCGCCCTGCTGATCGGACGGCAGTTGATGACGGCAGTAAGATCGTCTGAAAGCACCAAGGGTCTGGGCATCCTGCTGGCGTTCCTGGTCGCAGTCTACGGCGGCACGAACGGCGCAACTTCGGTTCTTACCGCGCTCAACATTGCCTATGAGGAGAAGGAGAGGCGGAGCCTGTTCCACTTCTACCTTCTCGCATTGTGCATCACGTTCGGAGCGCTGGGCGTCGCTTTGGTCGCAATCGCCGCGACGGCCGCGATCTCTTATCTCCGGCTCCTTGTTCCCCACGCGTCGCCTCTTGAAGTCATTGCCGGCAAGGCGATCGGCTATCTTCTGATTACCTTCCTTGCGGCGCTGCTCGCCTCGGTACTCTATCGAGTGGGGCCATCGCGCGAAGACGCGAAGTGGAAGTGGATCACTCCGGGCTCGCTCTTTGCGGCCATCGCGTGGCTTCTTTTGACGGTCGCATTCGGTTTCTATGTCAGCCATTTCACCAATTACCATGCGAACTATGGATCGCTTGGGGACGTCGTAGCGCTACTCACCTGGATGTATTTGTCGGCCTACGCCTTTGTGTTTGGAGCGGAGCTCAACGGCGAAATCGAGCACCAGACGGCAAAGGATTCAACCACCGGTTCGCCCCAGCCGCTCGGCCAGCGGGGCGCATGGGCGGCCGACAATGTCGCAAGCGACGATACGGTCCAGGACAGGCCGGAGAAGAAGCGCGAGGGCGACCAGCTCACCCGCGCCGCTCCGAAGGTCGCGACTGAAAAGGGCTAGGCCGCGGGAAGGAGACGCCGCTCGCCGGCGAGCCGAAGGAGCGCCGCCTGGAGCTTCTCGAAGGCCCGGACCTCGATCTGCCGGATGCGTTCGCGGCTCACTCCATAGACCTGGCTCAGTTCCTCCAGAGTCTTCGGTTCATCGGCCAGACGGCGCTCCATGAGAATATGCTTCTCGCGGTCGTTGAGCGACTCCATCGCCGTCATGAGCAGGTCGTGACGGACCCGGGTCTCCTCGTCCTCGGCGATGCGCTCGTCCTGGAGCGGGCCGGTATCGACAAGGAAGTCCTGCCACTGGTTCTCAGCGCCCTCATCTCCCTTCAGCGGGGCGTTCAGGCTCGTGTCGCCTCCCATCGCCATGCGGCGGTTCATCGACACGACTTCTTCCTCGCTGACGCCGAGATCGGTTGCGATCTTGGTCACGTCCTGGGGCTTGAGGTCGCCTTCCTCGAACGCATCGATCTGGTTCTTCATCCGCCTGAGATTGAAGAAGAGCTTCTTCTGGGCGGCCGTGGTTCCCATCTTCACCAGGCTCCACGAGCGCAGGATGAATTCCTGGATCGAGGCCCTGATCCACCACATGGCGTAGGTGGCGAGTCGGAACCCCCGGTCGGGCTCGAACTTCTTCACTCCCTGCATGAGGCCAATGTTGCCCTCGCTGATGAGTTCGCTGACCGGCAGTCCGTACCCGCGGTATCCCATCGCGATCTTGGCCACGAGGCGAAGGTGCGAATTGACCAGCTTCGCCGCAGCTTCAGTGTCGTTGTGCTCGCGCCAGCGCTTCGCGAGCATATACTCTTCCTCCGGCGAGAGGATTGGGAATTTCTTGATCTCCGCGAGATAGCGGTTGAGTCCGGCCTCCCCGCCGGACGCGGGGAGCGAGACGATCCCTTTTGGTTCAGCCATAGTGTCCGTCTTTCTCCCTTTGATAGGGCTCTGCTGCCCTAGACGGTTAAACTTTATACACCAAGCGCCCGCTTCAGTTCCTGCATGTCGGGCGGCATGGCGCTTGAGAACGACAATCTGTTTTTCGTTACGGGGTGCGTAAATCCAAGCGTTGCGGCGTGCAGCGCCTGTCGTTGAAATCCGAGCTCCTTCAGGACTTTGCCGTGCACCTTTCCCGTGCGGCCATAAACCGGATCGCCAAGCAGCGGGTGGCCGATCGAGGCCATATGAACCCGCACCTGGTGAGTCCGTCCGGTCTCCAGACGGCACTCGACGAGCGCCGAGTGCTTGAGCACTTCGAGCAGTTTCCAGTGAGTCACCGCCCGCTTGCCGCGGTTCCCTTGAACGATCGCGATTTTCTTCCGGTTGGCGGCCGAGCGGGCAAGGGGCGCATCAACTGCCCCGTTCCCAGACTTCGGAACATCGCTGACAATCGCAAGATACCGACGGTCGATCGAGTGGGCAGCGAACTGCTTGGCGAGGCCCTCGTGAGCGACATCGGTCTTGGCGACGACCAAGAGACCCGACGTGTCCTTGTCGATCCGATGGACAATGCCGGGTCTAGCCACACCCCCGATTCCGGACAGACTTCCGGCACAATGATGAAGAAGCGCGTTAACGAGCGTCCCATCCAGATTCCCTGCCGCCGGATGAACCACCAGTCCGGCGGGCTTATCCACCACCAGCAGGTGCTCGTCCTCGAACACAATGGCCAGCGGGATGTCTTGCGGCTCGTTGTGTGCGGGCAAGGCCTCGGGGACCGCCACTCGAAGGGCTTCGCCGCCTCTGACCTTCAAAGCCGGATCGCGGATCGCCGAGCCCTGCGCCTCCACAGCGCCGCCCCGGATCAACGCCTTGAGGCGCTCGCGCGACAGGGTCGGGACCGCGGCCGCAAGCGCACGATCGAGCCGCCACCCGGCATGGGCGGCCTCCAGGCGCACATCGATCGGCTGAATACCCCCCATCTTCCTCAAGAATATGGGTTTCGTGACGGTTCCGTTCAATGGCGCCACCTTGCGCGAGGTTAAACTCTGCCGCATTCAGCGCGGCGTGAACTCGGTCGATCTTGCCAGCCTGCTTTGCTCGAGGCTCTGCCACGACCTGATGTCGCCGGTTGGCGCGCTAAACAACGGGATCGAGCTGCTCGGGGACGAGACCGACCCTGAGATGCGCGAGAAATGCCTCGAACTTCTCGCGGACAGCGCCCGGGCGACCGCCAACAAGCTCAAATTCTTCCGACTGGCCTTCGGCGCCGGGGGCGGGTTTGCCGAGGAAATCGACACGGCTGAAGCCCAGGCAACCCTCGAGGGCCTGTTCGGAGCGGAAGGCAAGGTCGAACTCGGCTGGGTCGTCGGAAGCGAGAAGCTTCCAAAAGGGGCGATCAAGCTCCTCCTCAATCTCGCTCTACTCGCCGGTGATGCTCTTGTTCGTGGTGGCCGGCTCGACGTCGGGGCTGAACGGAACGGCGGAGAGATCGAGCTCGCGGTGCGCGCCGAAGGTCCCCGAATTCTTCTCGATCCGATACTTCGCGACACTCTTGCGACGGGTGGGGGCGAAAGCATCGAACCGCGAGCCGCGGGCGCTTGGCTGGCGCACAGTCTTGCCGCGGAAGGCGGCGGATCGATCCGCCTTTCCGATGCTTCCAGCGACGTTCTGCTGATCGGGGCGACGATCCCGGCACGCTGAAAGCGAGCGCACCGCGCTTGTGCGTTGTTCGAGTTAGCGTGCTTGTCCCTCGTCCGAAGCTCAGGACAGGGATAACGGCGCGTTAACACCTGCTCGGCATAAGGCTTCGCGAAGCAGAGCTTAGGGGCCGGCCAAGCCGATGGATGACCTGATTGCCGATTTCGTAGCCGAATGCCGCGAAATGCTCGAAGCCCTGGGCGGCGAGATCGTCGCCTGGGAAGCGCAGCCTGATGACCGCGCTCGCCTCGATAGCATCTTCCGCTTCGTTCACACCGTGAAGGGCAATTGCGGCTTCTTCGATTTTCCAAGGCTCGAGGCGCTGAGCCATGCCGCCGAGGACGCGCTCGCCGACGTTCGCGCCGGGCGCCGACATGCCGATGCCCAATTGGTCAGTGCCGTCCTTGCGATCATCGATCGCATCGGCGAGATGATCGCCGCGATCGAGGTGGGTGAGGAAATGCCCGCGGGCGACGACAGCGCGCTTATTCATGCGCTCGCTCCGGGAGCCGAGGGCATAACTCCAGCGGTTACGGTTACCCTTGCAGAGGGTCACGGCCGCGCCGCGTCGGCTCCGCGCACGATCCGGCTTTCGGTCGAGCTTCTCGACCGAGTGATGAGCACGGTTTCCGACATGGTCCTTGCCCGCAACGAGCTCGCCCGCCGGCTTCGGGAAAGTCCGACCGATGTCCCGGTGGACGGAGCGTTTGAACGCCTCTCGGCGATCATCGCCGACATGCGCGATGCAATCACTCGAACGCGAATGCAGCGTATCGAGAACCTCTTTGTCGGATTGCCGCGCATGGTCCGCGACCTCTCGGCCGAACTTGGCAAGCAGGTGCTCGTCGATATCGAGGGAGGGGACGTCGAGCTCGATCGCGAGATGATCGAGATGATCCGCGATCCTTTGACCCACATCATCCGCAACGCGGTCGATCATGGAATTGAGAAGCCTGCGGATCGCCTCAAGGCGGGAAAGCGCGAAATCGGAATTCTTTCGGTATCGGCGCGCCAGTCGGGCAATCAGATTCTTATCGACATCCACGATGATGGGCGCGGCATCGACGGCAAGAGGCTCGTCGCCAAGGCGCTCGATTCGGGCTTCCTCGAGAAGGACGATGCAGCAAAGCTGAGTTCCCGCGAACAATTGGCGCTGATCTTCGAAGCCGGCCTGTCGACTGCGAAGGAAGTCACTTCCATCTCGGGCCGCGGGGTCGGAATGGACGTTGTTCGATCGAACATCGAGCGGATCGGCGGCGTCGTCGAGGTCGACAGCAAGCTTGGCGAGGGAACGCGCATGACCTTGCGCGTGCCGCTGACCCTGACGATCATCCCGGCTCTCACGGTCTCGATTGACGGCCAGCATTTCGCGATACCGCGGTCCGCGATCGAAGAGATCGTCCGGGCAAACGGCGAAAGCGTCACGCTCGAGCATCTCGGCGGAGCAGGGGTAGCCACGATCCGCGGCCGCCGAGTGCCGGAAATCTCGCTCTCTCAGATCCTCGGCATCGAGAGTGGAATTGCGAACAAGGATCGGACCCTGATCGTCCTTCGGCCATCCGGGGGCGACCTTTATGCACTTTCTGTCGACCGCATCCACGATCATGAGGAACTGGTCGTCAAGCCTGCAGCGCCCGCAGTGATGGCGACAGGCCTTTATGCCGGAACGACGCTCGCCGATGACGGCAGCCCGATTTTGCTGTTCGACCCCGCCGGTCTGGCCCAGGTCGGCGGGATCAAACTTGAAACCCTCGAGCGTTCGACCCGGATCGCCGAAGGGCCGGCGGTAAGCGCTTCCAAATCGATCCCCGTGCTGCTGTTCCGGGCAATGGACGGCAGTCGCCGTGCACTGCGTTTGGCGGTCGTCGACCGGATCGAGGAAGTTCCCGCCGCGTCGGTTCGGGAAGCCGCCGGCCAGCTTCGGGCACAGGTCGGCTCCGCGATCCTCCCTCTGGCCGGTGCATCAGGCTCGGATCTTGGCGAGGGCAAGATCCGTCTATTCCGCCTCAACGACGGCTCGCATGAGATCGGCTACGCATTTGCGGAAGTCATCGACTTTGCAATGATCGACAATGAAGTCCTCCACGCCGAATTTCCGGGCGAGGTTAGCGGCGTGTCACTCATCAATGGCGAACCGGCCGAGCTGGTCGACGCCCATTGGCTGTTCGCGAAGCATGTCGGCGCGGCTGCGCGGTCGATGGAGCAGTTGGTTTGCCGCCTTCCAGGCGATGATCCCTGGATGCAGAACATGCTTCGACCGATCGTCGAGGCGGCAGGCTACAAGGTCGTCGGCGACGAGCATGAAGGAGACGCCGATGTCGTCATCGCCGCACAGGGCGATGGGATTTCCGACGATTCGGCGAAAAGAACGATTTGGCTGAGGACCGAGCCGGAAGCTTCCGGCAAGAAAGATGACAGCATCTATCGTTACGACCGCGCGGGCCTCCTGATGGCGCTCAAGACCGCGGGTGGGGGAAGGGGCAAATGAACGAGCTTCTGCTTGTGGTCACGATCGCATCCGAGCGCGTCGCTTTGCCCGCTGCCTCGGTCGAATCCGTCGTCGAACTTGATACCTTGATCCCGGTTCCGCGTGCTGCGCCCCATGTCGCGGGTCTGTCGGCACTTAGAAGCCGCGTTCTTACCGTCATCGACTGCAAGCGCTCGCTCGAGCTCGGCGAGAGCGATTGCTCCGACGGGATCCGCGAAGCGGCTGTCGTCGAGTTTGACGGGCATCATTATGCGTTGATCGTCGATCTCGTCGAAGACGTTGTTGAAGCGCTTTCGGAGCCCATGCCCGTCCGAGCCACGATGGGCGGCGGTTGGGAGCGCGTCTCAAAGGGAATGGTCGATACCGAAAGCGGACCGCTACTTCTCGTCGACGTGGCCGCCCTGATTGGCGGCACCCTCGATGCGAAGGCGGCTTAAGGTCTTCGTTACCCTTAGCGTTTAGACGGGGACGAAGTGGGAAGCGGGAAGCTTGAACGATGAGAAGCTGTTTGATCGTCGATGACTCGAAGGTGATCCGCAAGGTTGCGCGACACATTCTCGAGACTCTCGAGTTCGAGGTGGAAGAGGCGGGGGACGGCCAGGAGGCACTTTCCCGCTGCGAAGCTAAAATGCCTGACGTCGTTTTGCTCGACTGGAACATGCCGGTGATGAGCGGGATGGAGTTCCTGCGTTTGCTGAGACAGCGCGGCCATGGCGATCAGCCCAAGGTCGTCTTCTGCACTACCGAAAACGACATGGCCCATATTCGAGCCGCGCTTGAGGCCGGTGCCGACGAATATGTGATGAAGCCGTTCGACCGGGAGACACTCCACATCAAGCTTCAGCTCGTCGGCGTCGCCTGAGGTCCCGGTGGAGCGGGCGCTCGCCAGATCGCGGGTCCGCCAGCTGGAGCCCGGGCCGACGAGGCGACGGATCCGGCTGATGATCGTCGATGATTCGACGGTCGCCCGAGCGGTCCTTTCGCGCATGATCGAAAGCGATCCAACCTTCGAAATTACTGCCGTCGCCGGAACTGCCGAGGACGCCATCGAAGCCCTCGGCGAATGCCGGGTCGACGTCGTCATCCTCGATCTCGAAATGCCCGGGGCCGGCGGACTGAAATCAATCCCGCGGATCATCGCGGCCGCCGCCGGCGCCAAGGTGATGATCGTGTCCTCGCTCGCTGAAGACGGTGCCGAACAGACCCTCGCGGCGCTTGCGCTCGGTGCGGCCGACACGATGCCAAAACCAGGCACAGGCCGGTTCAACGGAAAATTTTCAGAGATCCTGCTGAGCAAATTGAAGGCGCTGGGGTATGCAACTCCATTGCTCGCGAGTTCGGGTTACGCCTCGCAGGCCGTTGGGCCGCAGGCGGCGCTTCGCGCAATGCCGTCGGACCCGATCGACGTTCTGGCGATCGGCGCTTCGACCGGCGGAATTCATGCCCTCGGAGTTCTCTTCCATGGGCTTCCCAAGCGTATCGGAGTGCCGATCCTTCTGACACAGCACCTCCCGATGCCTTTCATGTCCGTCTTTGCCCGGCAGCTTGGGGGCATGGCTCACCGCTCCTGCTCAGTCGCGCAGGACGGCATGTTGCTGGAGGCTGATCATATCCTTCTTGCTCCGGGCGACGCTCACCTGACGCTCGAGCCGGCGAAGAATGGAGTGGCCGTTCGCCTGAGCCACGGCCGCACGAGTAGCGGCTGCCTGCCATCGGTCGATCCGATGTTCGCCTCGGTCGGAGCAATCTTCGGAAGAGGCGCTCTTGGAGTGGTTCTTACCGGCATGGGCCGCGACGGAGTCGAGGGCGCCTCGACCCTGGTTGCTTGCGGCGGCTCGCTCATCGCCCAGGACGAGGCAAGCTGCGCCGTCTGGGGAATGCCTCGAGCGGTTCTCGAAGCAGGTCTCGCAAGTGCTGTCCTCCCGCCCGACAAGATCGCACGCAGGATCGCTTCCCGAACCGAGGAGGATCGCGGGTGCAGATAAGCGACAGCTCGACCCGTATTCTTGCCGGGCTCCTTGAAGCGCGTACCGGCCAGCAGCTGACCATGAGCCGACGCTGGAGAATCGAGACGGCACTTTCAGCGCTTCTTCGCGAGCGCGGGATCGCAACGCTCGACGAACTCATCACCATCCTCGTCATGGGAAAGGAGCCGAGCTTGTCGCAATTCGTTGTCGAGGCTCTCCTCAATAACGAGACTTATTTCTTCCGCGATCGGGCCCCGTTCGATCTGCTCCAGCGCTATGCGCTGCATGAGCTCTCGGCTCGTCGTGAGAAGTCGAAGCGACTTCGTATCTGGTCCGCCGGCTGCTCGACCGGACAGGAAGCTTATTCGCTCGCGATGCTCTTTGCCGAGGAGCCGGAGAAATGGCGCGGCTGGACCATCGATATTCTTGGCACCGATGTGTCCACGGGGTGCATCGATCGTGCCCGCAATGGCATCTACAGCCAGTTCGAGGTGCAGCGCGGACTTGGGATCAACCAGACCATCAAATGGTTCGAGGAATGCACCGACGGCTGGCGCGCGGTCGAGGAGCTTCGCCGTCCGGTACGTTTCCAGGTTCACAATCTTCTCGAGCAGGCGCCGCATCCAGGAGGGTTCGACATCGTCCTTTGCCGCAACGTCCTTCTCTACCTCAGCCCGGAGAAGAAGGCCTTGAGCTTCGAGCGGCTCACCGGAGCGATGGCCGAGGACGGCTGGCTCATGCTTGGGGCTGGAGAAACCGTGATCGGCCAGACGAGAAAGCTCGGTGCCGACGTTAATGCCCGCGGCCTTTACAGGCTGGTCGGGGACGGCGGTCAGGTCGAGAAACGACAGGCCGATCGCCGGGCGACATCCACGAGGGCTTGACCACCACTGCCGTCTCGTGCGCCAATTGTCGCTCATGGAATTCGATTTCACCGAGCGCCCGTCGCCGAACTTCGATGAGAGGCAGCTTCCGGTCTCGATGATCGTGCTTCATTACACCGGAATGCCCGACGTTCAGTCGGCGCTCGACCGGCTGACTTCGCCAGAAGCTCGAGTCTCCTCGCACTATCTCGTGGACGAGGACGGGACGATCTACCGGCTCGTCGACGAGTCCAGGCGCGCCTGGCATGCGGGCAAATCGCGCTGGCGGGGCGTCACGGACGTCAATTCGGCGAGCGTTGGGATCGAGATCGTCAATCCTGGCCATGAGTTTGGCTATCGTCCCTTCCCGGACGAACAGATGGCCTCTGTCATCCCGCTGGTTGCCGACATCAAGGAACGCCATGGGATCGGACGCGGCAATGTCGTCGGCCATTCCGATGTGGCGCCGGCACGCAAGGAGGATCCGGGGGAGCTGTTCCCGTGGCCTGCTCTGGCCAAACGCCGCCTCGCGCTTCCAAGCCCGACACGGGACCTCATCGACCCCTATTGGACGGATGCGGGCTTTCTGCTCGCACTCGAACGGTTCGGCTATGACGTGACGGAGCCGCAAAAGGCGGTGATCGCCTTCCAGCGTCGCTTCAGGCCCGATTGTATTGACGGGCTTATCGACGGAGAATGCCGGGCCAAGCTGCTCGCCTTGTTGCTGCCTCGCCCTCAATAGACCATATTAGGGAGTGCCAGAGGGCTGGGCGGCCGCGGGGGAGCTTTGCTCCAACGAGGAAAGTCCGGGCTCCATGGAACTGCGGTGCCGGGTAACGCCCGGCGGAGAGCGCTAGCTTAATGCGAACGCTCTTCAGGGAGAGTGCCACAGAAAGAAGACCGCCGAGCCTCGGCCCGGTAAGGTCGAAAGGGTGCGGCAAGAGCGCACCGCGGTCCTGGCAACAGGGTCGGCACGGTAAACCCCACCGGGTGCAAGACCGAATAGGGGCGGCGCATGGGCCTGGTTCCGGCTCGCCGCCCGGGTTGGTTGCTTGAGGGGCGGGGCGACCCGTCCCCTAGAGGAATGGCCGCACAGTCGCCCTCGACCTGAGTGCGATGGACAGAACCCGGCTTACAGGCCCCTGGCACAATTCTCAAAGCGGCTCGAAACTGCCGCAATCGCTGATTAGTTGGAGCACGATGCGGAAGCAGAAAAGATCGGACGACTGGGGTTTCCCGCGCTGGCGCGCCTATGGCGACAAGGGACGGTCGGCAGCCAAGCTGCGCTTATGCGACCGAGACGGTTGCAACGAAATCGGCGATCGGCCGGCTCCAAAGGCTCCGCATAGCCCAGAGCGCTGGTATTTCTGCGAGGCGCACGCGGCCGAGTACAACAAGAACTGGAACTATTTCGCGGGCCTGAGTCCCGAGGAGGCGGCGAAGCGAGCGGCTCACGAGGAGCAGGACGCGAAGGGCTTTCGCCAATCCGCTCAGTGGAAATGGGGAGGGCCGGGTGATGGCAGCCGCAGCCGCGACGAAATGCGCGCCCTTGATGCTCTCGAGCTTGAAAGCGATGCCGATTTCAAAGCCGTGAAGGCTGCGCACCGCAGGCTGGTGAAGGAAACGCATCCCGATGCCAATCCGGGCGATGCCGACGCGGCGAAGCGCTTCAAGCAGGTCCAGGCCGCCTATGATGTTCTCAGGCGTGCTGAGGAGCGAAAGAGCGGAAATGCAGCCTAATCGCTAGGCGGCTGCTGCATATCGCTTTGCGGTTTCGTTCACGAGCGCGATCATGTTCGGGACGCCCTGGGTTCTGTTCGCGCTGAGATGCTTGCGCAGTTCGAATGGAGCGAGCGTTTCGCCGATCTCCATCCGCGCCACCTCCGCAGCGGGCTTGTCCTGGACGGCGGCGAGGATCAGCGCGACGATCCCCTTGGTGATCGCAGCATTGCTGTCGGCAAGAAAATGGAGCCGGCCCTCGCTTGCGGTCGGATAGACCCAGACCGAAGCCGAGCAGCCGCGAACCCTCGTCGCGTCGGTCTTGAGGGCCTCGGGCATGGGTTCGAGCTTTCGGCCAAGGTCGATGAGCAGCCGGTAGCGATCCTCGACATCGACCAGCTGATATTCTTCGAGAATGTCGGAAAGTGGCGGAAGCCCGGCCATTGCTTGCGGGCCCTATCGCCTTATCGATCGCGGAGCGACTCGATTTCGTTGGCGAGGCTGTTTTCTTTCTCGACCGCTATCCGCTCCAGGACCTTGAGGCGCTCCTTCAGCTGCCCGACCTCGTCGCGCAGCCGCCGGTTTTCGGCTTCCCCTTGCGGGTTGGACCAGGCGACCGGATGTCTGGGTCCACGGATTCCGGCACGAACGATCGAGCCGGCAATGACGATCGCGACAATGGCGATGGCTGTGATCTGGCCGTGGTCCATCAGGCCTTGTCCTCCTCTGCGATGCGATCGTGATCGCGCAGGGCCTCGATCTGGGCAGCAGTTTCGGCGCCGCGATCGGTGACGATCCGCTCCAACACCCGCAGCCGTTCCTGCAATTGTTGCACCTGGCTTCGCAAGCGCTGGTTCTCCTGATCGTTCACCGATGTGTCCCCGCGCATCTCGCGCATCGAGCGGACGGGGATTCCCATCTTGTGCCTGATGATGGTGAAAGCGAACACCATGAACAGGATGGCGATGACGAACTCAAACGGGTTCATTGCGGCTGCTGCCCTTCAGTCCTGCGATGTATCTTAGATGTATCATGTGAAATGAGCCACATCCAATTCAGCTTGGGTCGTCCGCCCGCACTTTTTCGGCACTGAGGTGCTGAGACGGAGGGCCTCGCAACGCCTCAATCTGCGCCGCTGTCTGAGCGCCGCCGTCGGTCACGATTTGCTCGAGGACCCGAAGCCGCCCTTCGAAGCGCTCCATGTGCTGGGCGTATTGAGCGCTCTTCTCGGCGGCCAGACTTGTCTGGGCATCGATCTGCTTTTCTTTGAGCTTAAACCACATCCGAATGGGAGCGATCGAGATGCCCGCCAAGGGTATCATTACCCAGATCCATGTTGCCGGATCGCTCATTCAATGCCCCTTTTGCTGCTCTTCATGTCGCGATCCAGGCATTTAGTTTCAAGCGGCTTCATCGCTGGTGGATACAGCCTTGCGACCGACCCTTGCGGCCGGCGCTTGGCGAAGCGCCTCGATCTGAGCGGCGGTCTGTGCACCCCCGTCGGTGACGATCTGTTCGAGCACCCGAACGCGATCCTCCAGCTCGGATGAGCGCGACGCATATTGCGCGGCCTTCTCAGCGGCATTGAGCGCCTCGACATCGAGTTTCTTCTCGCGATATTTGAAATAGCGGTTGGCGATCAGCATGATCATCAGCGTCGGCAGGCCGATCACGATCATTGCGAGCGCTACGTCACCCGGACCCATCAGGCATTCCCTCCCTTGTCGATTGTTAGAGCATCGATATCCCGTGCAAGTTTCGAGGGCTGGTCGGTCGCGATCCGCTCCAGCGTTTCGAGCCGATCCTTCATCGAGCCGACTTCGGCCCTCAGCTGGGCATTCTCATTTGTCAGCAGCCTCACTCGCTCGAGGGTCTCGCGATCGGACTTTGGATGGATCGGCATTCCCCATGAATTCGACAGTGGGTAGCCGTTCTTGATCTTCAGCCAATTGTTGAGAAGCGATCCCGCTACGCTCACGACGACAATGATCGCGATGAACGGGAACAGGTGCAGCAGGAAATCGAAAACCTGGCCGACTTGGGGATCCACTGAGCTTCCTTTCCTGTCACCGCAATTTCTCGAAAACGAGCTTCCAAACCCATCATTCCGGGCGGACTATTGAAGCTGCTCGATGTCGCGCGCGAGTTTTGAGGGTTGGTCGGTCGCTATGCGCTCGAGAGTTTCCAGCCGATCCTTCACCGATCCGAGCTCAGCTCGAAGCTGGGCATTTTCCGTGCTCAAGAGCTTTATCCGCTCGCCCGCCTCACGGTCGGTCTTGGGATGAATTGGCACGCCCCAGGACGATTCCAGCGGATAGCCGTGTCGCACTCTGAGCCACGTCGTAAAGACCCATCCCAATATTGCGATCAGGCCGAGAAGCATGCCCCCGCCGATGATCCACGGGAGATTGGGGACGATGATCTGCTCACCTAAATCTGACGGCTGCATTGAAAGATCCCCCGTTTAGCGCAGTTGCTCTATCTCGCGGGCGAGCGAGCGGTTCTCGGTCGTCACGTAACTTTCGATGTCGGCAAGGCGCCTGTCCATGTCCTTGAAGCGCGAACGGATGTCGCGTGCGACGCGTGCCGGTGAGGCGCGCACGCCCTGCCAGAATTCACGATCCTCGGTGCCGCGGTAGTCGAGCTCGCGCGGCTTCTTGGGCGCAACCCAGCCGGCGATAAAATAGAAGGGCAGAACCGATCCGCCGCTCATGAAGACGGCCGCCAAGAAGCAGATCCGGACAAGAGCTACGTCGAACCCGGTATAATCGGCGATACCGGCACAGACCCCCATGACCTTGCCGTTCATCTTGTCGCGATAGAATCGGGTTCGGCTCGCGGGTTGTCCGGCATAATCGTGCGCACCGTAATCCGGTTCGCGATAGTCGGGCTGGTTCGAGCGGAACTGGGGCTGATTGGTTCGCCGCTCGCGGGTTGGATAGCGGTCGTATGCCATCTTACTCACCGTCCGCTAGGAGCCGGCGAGTCTCCTCGCGCTCACGGCCCGGCAGGCACTGCTGCCGCCAGTCGGGATTTTCGGCGGTCATGATCCGCTCGATCGTGCACAGCCGGTCGTCAAGCCGGCGCGCGGCTTCGTGAAGGTCATCTAGCAGTTTCTCGTCACCACTGGTCAGCGTCGCTGCCGTCTTCCACCTCGTGATATAGTGAAAGATCAGCCACGGAAGGCCGAGAAACAGGGTGAGGACGGCGACACCGCCGAGAAGAATTCCTAATACGTCGTCCATGCTCTCTTACTTCCCCTTTGCCTTCAGAGCTGCCTTCATGGCCTCGAGCTCCTTGTCGACAGATTCTGCCGCTTTCAGTTCAGCGATCTCTTCCTCGAGGCTCTTCGGGCCGGTCATTCCCAGCGCATCGGCCCGGCCCTCGGCAAAATCAGCGCGGCGCTCGAGCAGCTCGAACTTCGAGAATGCATCTTCGGTCCGGTTGCCGTTGAGCAGTTCGCGGGCGCGGGCGCGCGTCACAGCGCTTTCGAACCGGGCCGCGATCGCGTTCTGACGAGCGCGCGCCTCCCGAAGCTTGCCCTGGAGCTTCGCAATATCGGCTTCATAGCCCTTGAGCGTGTCATCGATGACCTTTATCTCGTCGCGCAAGCCTTCGCCCATGTCGGCGGCCTTCTGCCGCTCGATCAGCGCGGCCTTGGCGAGATCCTCACGGCCTTTCGAGAGTGCGAGCTCCGCTTTTTCCGTCCAGTTTCTCTGGAGCTCATCGAGACGCGACAGCGCTCGGCGCATTTCCTTGCCGTCCGCAATGCAGCGGGCGGCCGAGGCACGGACCTCGACCAAAGTCTCCTCCATTTCGAGGATCACCATCCGGATCATCTTCGCCGGGTCTTCCGACCGGTCGAGCATCTCCGTGATGTTCGCAGCAAAGATATCCCGTGTTCGGGAAAAGATGCTCATTCATTCACTCCGAATTCCAAAATTAGGGCCCTAAACCTGCTATTTACCAAGCAATAGGCGTGCCACAATTTCGGAAAGCCGGATTTTCCCATATTTCCTTGATTTGAGGCGCTCGAGGGCGCTAAAAATACTTGCCAAATGGTGGGATTTGCCACCAACAGTCGGCGCGTGGAGCGAGCGGAACAATTCATCGGCCAGAGCCTCGCGTTCCTCGATGCGGTCGAGCGGGCGAGCCGCGCTGCGCCGCTCAACCGGCCCGTGCTGGTGATCGGCGAGCGCGGAACGGGCAAGGAGCTTATCGCAGAGCGTTTGCACCATCTGTCCTCGCGCTGGGCGGGCCCGCTCATTATCATGAACTGCGCTGCCCTTCCCGAGAATCTGATCGAAGCCGAGCTGTTCGGGCACGAGGCTGGAAGCTTCACCGGCGCCGCCAAAACCCGCCACGGCCGTTTTGAAGAGGCCGACGGAGGCACCTTGTTCCTCGACGAACTTGGAACTCTTTCGATGCCGGCCCAGGATCGTCTTTTGCGCGCGGTCGAATATGGTGAGATTACGCGAATTGGAGCCTCCAGGCCGATCAGTGTCGACGTGCGCATCGTCGCTGCGACCAATGAGAACCTTCCCTCGCAGGTCGACAAGGGCAAGTTTCGGGCCGACCTTCTCGATCGGCTGTCATTCGAGGTGATCACCCTGCCGCCTCTGCGCGCGCGCCAGGGCGACGTATCACTCCTTGCCGAGCATTTCGGACGGCGCATGGGACTGGAGCTGGATTGGACGAACTGGCCAGGATTCACCCCTCGCGCGGTGGCGGAGCTCGAGGCCTATCCGTGGCCCGGCAACGTGCGCGAGCTGAGGAATGTCATCGAGAGAGCGGTGTACCGGCATGAGGATCCCGAGCGACCGATTGACGAGATCAACTTCGATCCGTTCAGCTCGCCCTGGGCGCCGACCGGAAGAGTGCCGGTTCACACCGCCTCGACACCAGCCCAGGTCGAGGCAGCCGAAGAGATGGTCATGATGCTGCCCTCACCCCCAGCGTCGACAAGCGATTTCCGCTCCGCGGTTTCCGATTACGAACGCCGGCTGCTTGAAGATGCTCTCCAGCGCAATCGATTCAACCAGCGCGCGACGGCCGCGGCACTCAACCTTAGCTACGATCAGCTGCGCCATGCCCTGAAGCGCCACAAGCTGCAGGATAGCGCGGCCTGAGCGCTGTGCCGCCGTCCGCCCATTCCATGAAGCTCCGGCCCTTCGATCATCGCGAGGGCGTCAGCGTCGTCGGAGAGGTGACGAGAAAAGGCGACGTGCTTGAATTCGGCTATTTGATCGAGGGCGATACGATTGGTGTTTTCATTCCGCCGCCGTCATCCCCGGTGCGGACCGACGGGCTGTGGGAGTCGACTTGCTTCGAGGCGTTCATCGGTACTGGCGCGACCAGCTATATCGAGCTGAATTTCGCCCCGTCGGGTGAGTGGGCGGCCTACAGCTTCGCGGCTTACCGCCAGGGGATGCGTGAGCTCGACATCGCTCCCCCCGCGATAGGCTTCGAAAATAACCGCCTGATCGCAACCGCAAGTCTGGCCGCCGAGCCGGGATCGCCGCTCAGCCTTACCGCGGTGATCAAGCTCAAGAGCGGTGTGCGCGGCTATTGGGCCCTTGCTCATCCCGAGGGCGATCGCCCCGATTTCCATGCGCGCGATTGCTTCGTTGCGAAGCTGCCCTAAGGCACGAGCATGACCCTTTTCGGTATCGACCGGCTCATCGCCAGCCCGGAGCTTCGTGGCCCGCTGGAGGGAAAGCGAATCGCGCTACTTGCCCATCCGGCTTCCGTCACTCGCGACCTCACGCACAGCCTGGACGCGCTCGCCGCGGCGGGCCTCAATCTCACCGCGGCTTTCGGCCCGCAGCACGGGCTGAGGGGCGACAAGCAGGACAATATGGTCGAATCCGAGGATTTCACCGATCCGGTTCTCGGGGTTCCCGTCTTCAGCCTCTACGGCGAGGTTCGGCGGCCGACCGGCCAGTCGATGGGCACGTTCGATACCATCCTCGTCGACCTGCAGGACGTGGGCTGCAGGATTTATACCTTCATCACGACGCTGCTCTACATGCTCGAGGCGGCATCAGAGCACGGCAAGAGTGTCTGGGTGCTCGATCGGCCCAACCCCGCCGGCCGACCCGTCGAGGGGCTTTCGCTCCGGAGCGGCTGGGAAAGCTTCGTCGGCGCAGCGCCGATGCCCATGCGCCACGGGCTCACCCTCGGCGAACTTGGACATTGGTTCGTCCGCGAGTTCAATCTCGACGTTGATTATCGAGTGATCGAGATGGAGGGCTGGCGACCGGGCGAAGGTCCCGGCTTCGGCTGGCCGCCCGAGCGGGTCTGGATCAATCCGAGCCCAAATGCCGCCAACCTCAACATGGCGCGGGCCTATGCCGGCACGGTGATGCTCGAGGGTACGACTCTGAGTGAGGGGCGGGGCACGACCCGGCCGCTCGAACTGTTCGGAGCGCCTGACCTCGAGCCAAGGCGGATCCTGTCGGAGATGCAGGCGCTCGCGCCCGAATGGCTCGCCGGCTGCAAACTTCGAGAGATCACCTTCCAGCCGACGTTCCACAAATATTCCGGAAATATGTGCCGCGGGCTGTTCATCCACGCCGAAGGGCCTTGGTACGACCACGGGGCATTCAAGCCCTGGCGTCTGCAGTCGCTCGCCTTCAAGGCTATCCGCAGGCTTCGCGCAGATTACGAGCTCTGGCGCGACTTTCCCTACGAATATGTGTTCGACAAACTTGCGATCGACGTGATCAACGGCTCGACTCTCCTTCGCGAGTGGGTCGACGACATTTCGTCGGCTCCTGGCGACCTCGACAGTCTGACAATCCCCGACGAGCTCGAGTGGGAGGAGCAGCGAAAGGGCCTCCTCATCTACTAGCTCGCCGTCGTGGTTAACGAAGAAGTAGGAGGTTGTTCGTATCTCGGTTCCTGAACTTTTCGGGAGCTGGGCGCTTTCAATGGCCACTCAAGGGATCGAGGAAGTCACCGAGAACGCGATCCGAGCGGTCGCCAGGGACTGCGGATCGCTGTCGATGGAATGCAGCGACGTCGCCGGTTACGTCCAGGGCGTCGCTACGCGCATCGGAGAGCATCTCAAGATGCTCGATCAGCTCGAAGAAGTAACCACCCGGCTGATGGGCGATCAGGCGCGGGTCTCGGATTCGACCGACGAGGCGCGGCTCCTCTCCGAACAGGCGAAGGCAAAGCTCGATGCCGGACGCGAAGCGATCGAAAACACGATCGACGGCTTCAAGGGGCTAACTGAGCTCGTCGTTCAGTTGGGCGAGCGAATGGCAGGGTTCGCCTCGGCAATGAACCAGGTGCAGACCGTCTCGTCCACGATCGAAACGATTGCCCGCAAGACCAATATGCTGGCGCTCAACGCGACAATCGAAGCGGCGCGAGCCGGGGACGCCGGCCGAAGTTTCGCGGTGGTCGCGGCCGAAGTTAAGAAGCTCGCTCACGATACTCGCGCGGCGACCAGCCAGATTGCCTCGACGATCGGCGAACTCACTCGGGAAGCGAGCGCCGTTACCACCGAAATCAAGACCGGCGTGGAGCGCAGTCGCGCCGCCCAATCGGGTTTCGGCACGATCGGCGACACGGTTCGCGAAGTCAGCGAAATCGTCGGCATGGTCGACCGCCAGACGGAGGGCATTGCCCACTCGACCAGCATGATCCAGACCAGCGTCGACCGGGTGAAGGCCGGGCTCACCGACTTCGCCGTGGACGCGCGCGAGAACGGTCAGGAGTTGCTGACCGCCGAGAAGCGCCTCGCCCATCTCGAATTGCTGTCGAACACGATGCTCGATACGCTGGCGAACTCCGGCGCCGAGATCGACGACACGCCCTTCATCCTGAAGGCGCAGGAGACCTGCCGGCAGATCAAGGCAGCCGTCGAGGCCGCTATCG
>DATAPR010000065.1:0-2787 GCA_036265105.1 Sphingomicrobium sp. | reverse complement strand
CTGATTCCTCCAGCCAAACCGCTGACGACCCACATCATGCCTATGGTGGCGACGATCGGCGGCACGCGGCCCTTCTCGACAAGCAAGCCGTTGCCGAGGCCAATCAAGCCGCACACGACGAGCGGGAGAAGGATCGAGACGGCGAGCCCGAAGTCCGGGCTCAGAAACGCGGAGAGCGTGCCCGCGAGGCCCATGACGGCGCCGACCGAGACGTCGACGCCCCTCACGATCAGGACCATCGCCTGTCCCAGCGTCGCGATGCCCAAAACCGCCGACAGTTCGAGAACCGTGAACAGATTGGAGAGATTGTAGAACGTGCTCGCCTTGAAAATCGCGGCGACGAGCAGTAGGGCGCCGAGGATGACCACGACGTCGAGCTCTTTCAGGATCGATCTGAAGCTTTGGGGCAAGACTTCTTTCCTTGTCCGGCTCGATTGGCTTCGCGGGCCTAGTTCATCTGAGCCGGCGACCCGGTGCCTTCGAAGCTCGGACCAGGGGTTTCGACTTCGTATTGGTAATAGCGAACGATCTCGTGCGGCGTGATCGACGCGCCGGTCAGCGTGCTCACGATCTTGCGGTTCACGATCACCAGAAGCGTGCTGACAAGCCCAATCAGCTCCGCGAATTCGGTGCTGATGACGATCACGCCCCGGCCCGCGCTCGCCATCGCGCGAATGGCCTCGTTGATGTCGTCTTTGGCCCCGATGTCGATGCCCTTGTAGGGCTCATCCAGTAAAAGCAGCCGATAGCTGTCCTCGAGCCACCTCGACACAACCACCTTCTGCTGATTGCCGCCGCTCAATTCGCTAACGAGCGAATCGATCGACGCCATCTTCGTCTTGATCTGAGCCGCCTTCTTGACGGCGGCCGCCCTAAGCTCGGTCGTCGGAAGAAAGAATCTCTTCTCGAAGCTGACTTTGGGCAGAGAGATATTCTCCTCGATGTTGCGATCGAGAAGGAGACCTTCGACAAAGCGATCTTCCGGCACGAAGGCGACGCCGCGGTTCAGCATTTCTCTCGGGCTTCTGGCGCTGATCGTCTTGCCGTCGATCGCGACCGTTCCGCGCGTGGGCGGCATCAGTCCGAAGATGGTCCGCAAGAGCTCCGACTTTCCTGCGCCCTCTGGCCCGGTAATCCCAAGGATTTCGCCTTCCCGAACTTTCAGCGAAAACTCCGGCGGATCATGCGTCCAGGACAGACCTTTGACGTCGAGCAGAGTGCGTCGCCGCGTGAAGTCGCTCGTTTCTTCGACTCGCGAGGGGCGGCGCACCTCGTGCCCGACCACCGCGACAGCCAGGTCTTCGGGGGTCGTCGACTTGGCGTCGAGCGTTTCGACGAGCGCGCCATTCCTTAGGACCGTAATTTCGTCGCTGAGCGCAACCACGTCGTCGAGAAGGTGCGAGATGTAAATGATCGTGACGCCCTGGCCGCGCAGTTGGCGTAGGACCGCGTGCAGAAGCACCGTCTCCTTCTTGTCGAGCGAGACGCCGCCCTCGTCGACGATCAGAAGATCACACTGCCGCACGAGCGCCTTGGAGATCGCGACAATCTGCTTGTGGGCGGGCGAGAACTCGCTCACCGGCAAGCTCGGATCGACATCGACGCCAAGCTCGTTCAGCACCTCGCGCGCCTTGCGCCGCATCTGGCTCTTGTTGAGGGTTCGAAATGGCCCACGAATTTCGCTGCCGAGGAAGATGTTCTCCTCGACCGTCATGGTGGGCACCAGGTCTCCCCATTGATGAACGATCGCGATGCCCGCGCGCCGCGCCGACGCCGGGGTGAGATAGGGGGTTTCGACCCCGTTCAGTTTCATCACGCCCGACGTCGGCCTGATGTCGCCGGCGATGATCTTCGAGAGCGTCGATTTTCCGGCGCCGTTCTCGCCCACCAGTCCGCGGATCTTGCCTGACGGAATCGCGACGCTGACGGATTCGAGCGCGCGGGTATTTCCGTAGTGCTTCGAGACGTTCTCGAGTTCGAGGCGGTAGGCCAAGGGCAGTCGGTCTCCTTGAGTCTGTCAGGCGGAAGCGAGCGAGGCCGTGACTGGCGCCCGATCGTCCGAATTTCGGAGCGCGGCGCGGGGGCTTCTCGCGAGGGCGGTCGGCGCCCGCGGTCTGGCGACGAGAGACTGTCGCCAGACGCAAGCGCCGTTTGGGCCAGCTATTTCGTATTCTGGAGGTCGATAATGTCCTTCGGAACTTCTCCGGCCTTCAGGTAGGCCTGGACATCGTCGTAGCCCTTGACCTTCGAAGCGTCGAAATAGAGCTGATCGTAGTCGCCGGTCTCCGGCGGAATGAGCGGCAGCTTCTGGTCCTGCGTGAATTTGATCTGCTTGGCGAGGATCGCTTTCACGTCGGCGTCCGGGACGCTGAGCATGGTTGGCGCGTTGGGATTGGGCCAGGTGCGAAGCTTGAGATACTGGATGCCTTTGTCACCCAGCGTCCCATTGAGGTATTGGATGGCCTCGGGGATCGCGAAGGCGCCGTAGTAGGGCGGGCACTCCGTCGACATCATGGCCTTCCCGTCGGCTATAGCCTGGATGAAGGCGACGTCGCCGTCCTTCGACGCGATGCGGCCGTCGAGCAATTCATTCCGTCCCGCGGCCTTGATCGCCTGCATCGCGCCGAGACCCTCGCCGTCCGAGTAGGTGAAGATGACATCCATCTGATCGTCGGTGAAGCGCTGCAGGAATCCCTGCATCACGCGTCGGCCGCCGTCGTTCGACCACTTGCCCTCCTCGGCCGAGAGGATCTTGATGTCAGGATAATTCTTCACGACCTCGCGGAT
>DATAPR010000064.1:0-45587 GCA_036265105.1 Sphingomicrobium sp. | reverse complement strand
CGGCTCATCACATCCTGGGGCTGGAGCAGGTCCCAAGGGTTTGGCTGTTCGCCAATTAAAGTGGTACGTGAGCTGGGTTCAGAACGTCGCGAGACAGTTTGGTCCCTATCTGCCGTGGGCGTCGATACTTGAGAGGAGTTGACCCTAGTACGAGAGGACCGGGTTGAACGTACCTCTGGTGGACCTGTCGTGGCGCCAGCCGCGCAGCAGGGTAGCTATGCATGGACGGGATAACCGCTGAAAGCATCTAAGCGGGAAGCCTCCCTCGAGATAAGGTATCTTAGAGTCGTGGAAGACCACCACGTTGATAGGCCGGGTGTGGAAGTGCGGTAACGCATGGAGCTAACCGGTCCTAATTACTCATTTCGCGCTTGATTGAATCTGCACCATCATCGTCAGCCCTGCTGGCGAGAAGCTGGTCAGCTGGATAACCCGTCGATTTCTAGTTCTCACACGCCGTCACCATAGCTTGGTGACCATAGCGTCCGTGACCCACCCGATCCCATCCCGAACTCGGCCGTGAAACCGGACAGCGCCGATGGTACTACTGCCTAAGCAGTGGAAGAGTAGGTCGTCGCCAGGCTTTGCTGGCGGCGCGTGAGAAGCCCGTTCATGATGTTGAAAATGCCGCTGTCGAGACTATCTCGCAGCGGCGTTTTTGTTTGAACGCGAGAGCGTTCACCGATGTTGGCGCGGGGTGGAGCAGCCCGGTAGCTCGTCAGGCTCATAACCTGAAGGTCGCAGGTTCAAATCCTGCCCCCGCAACCAACCAGAAGAGCCCGCCGTTCGAGCGGGCTTTTTTATCGCCCGTCTCCCCCAAGCCCCGAGGCTCAATAATTATATGCGCGCTCGCCGTGGTCTGCGATGTCGAGGCCCTCGCGCTCGAGGTCCCGTCCATGCCGCAGCGGAACCAGACACCTGACCAGACCGAAGCAGATCGCGGATCCGATCGCCGACCAGGCGATCGCCACTCCAACTGCAGCGCTCTGCCTCACGAGCTGCCAGGCGAGGCTGTACTGCGCACCTCCATGACCGCCGAGCAGCGGAAGTGCGACGATCGCAGTGCCGATCGAGCCGGTGATTCCCCCAAGGCCGTGAATTCCGAAGACATCGAGGCTGTCATCGAGCCGGAGCCGGTTCTTCAAGGATCCGACGAAGCCGTAACAGATGAGGCTCGCAAAAGCGCCAAGCAGCATGGCACCGATCGGGCCCGAGGCACCTGCAGCCGGGGTCACTGCCACGAGGCCGGCGACGGCGCCCGAGGCTCCCCCAAGCATCGAGGGCTTGCCGGAAACGAGCCGCTCGGCCGCCATCCAGGCAAGAAGGCCGGCTGCGGGCGCGACGAAAGTGTTCATCATCGCAATGGCTGCAAGCCCGTTGGCTTCGAGCGCCGAGCCGGCATTGAACCCGAACCAGCCGACCCATAGAAGCCCTGCGCCAACCATCGTTAACGCGAGCGAGTGGGGCGGCATCGCCTCGCGCAAATGGCCGATCCGGGGGCCGGCAAAGGCGACCCCCACCAATCCAGCAACGCCCGAATTGATGTGCACCACCGTTCCGCCCGCAAAATCGATTGCTCCAAATCTCGACAGAAACCCGTCCGCTGCCCAGACCATGTGCGCGAGCGGCGCGTAGACGATCGCCTGCCAAAGAATGGAAAAAAGCATGATCGCTCCGAACCGAACCCGCTCGACGAGAGCTCCGATGACCAGCGCTCCGGTGATTGCGGCAAAGCTCATCTGGAACGCGGCGAAGACCAGCTCCGGAATGGCCTTCCCACCGGTCCCGACCGGCCACGAACTATTGCCGCCGATGCTGGAAAATCCCGCTTTTGAAAGGTTGCCGACGAGGCCGTTGCCGTCGCCAAAGGCAAGGCTGTAGTCCAAAAGAACCCAGCCGAGGATTGCAATCGCGGTGATCCCCGACACCTGGCTCATCACCGAGAGAAGGTTCTTGGAACGGACCAGCCCGCCGTAGAAGAGGGCGAGGCCCGGAAGCAGCATCAGCATCACGAACGCAGTCGCAACCAGCATCCATGCGGTATCGCCGCTGTCGATGGTGAGCTGCCCCGCCATTACGCCCCCCTCCTTCTGCAGCTCGCAAAGCTAATGCGGCTGCTGCGGCGGGCTACGTGAAAGCTTCACCTATTGGGCGGGATGCTCCGGGTGAGCGGCCTTCCAGACCATCGCCGTATGCACTCGGCTCTCGACCGACGGGTGGTCGTAGAAGATAATCTCCTCGAGCTTTCCAGGTCTTGGATATCGATATTCGGCGGTCTTCACGAGCGAAGTGGAAAGCGCATCCGGCAGGTTCTCCGTCTGGAGCGAATACATGTCGGCCTGCGCTTCAAGGGTTCGGCTGAAAGTGTTGAAAATCGGGAGGCTAAGGAAGCCGAGCAGCGCCACGATGAACATCAGGACCGGTAGGCCCTGCGGGTCCGACAGATTGGCCGGACTTTTGAAACGTCGGGCGAACCACGGGAAGGTGCGGTCGATGATCCAGAAAAGGATGGCCGCGGCGATCGTGTTGAACAGGATCCCCCACCAGGTGTGTTTGAGCACATAATGGCCGATCTCGTGGCCGGTAACGGCTCTCACTTCATCGAGCGTCGCATTCTTGAAGGCGACATCCGAGATCGCGACACGCGCCGTGCTCCCGACACCGCCCGCATTGGCGGTGAAGTTGTTCGACTGGCGCGAGCCGTTGAACATGTAGACCTTGTTGGGCGGAATTCCGGCGCGCTGGGCCATCTCGACGACGGCGTCGCGGACTTGGCCTGGAGGAACCGGCGTATAATGGTTGAACAAGGGCTCGATGAACACCGGCGCGAGAAGGATGACGAAGGTGAAGGCGATCGCGGCAAAACCAGTAGACCAGATCCACCAGCCTCGCTTCGTGCGGCGCATCAGCCAATAGACTCCGGTGAAGAAGATCGCCGCCAATAGCGAGGTGACGATGGTCGCGATCCCCAGCTGCAGGAGCCAGTCCGAGAAAGGTTGGGCCGTTCGTCCGTAGCTCTTCTCGCGCCACCAGTCGGCGTAGATGCTCCACGGCAGTGTAAGGACCGTCGAAACGATGAAATAGACAAGGGCAACGAGGAAGGCACGCGCATTCGGCCATTTCTCGTGGATCTTCGCCTCGAGCCGCCCGAGGATTCCCGAGCGAACGATCAGCCAGGTAACCAGGGCCGCAATGATGAGAGACCAAAGCTCCATCCACTCCTTGCCGAGAGTATATTGGTGCGCCTTCTGGAGCGCCGCCGGTCCCAGGCTGTCGATGTAGCGAGCGGTTGCCGCATTCGGATCAAATGTCATCTAGGGTCCCCTCGTTCAGACCGGCAGCGTAACATGTGCGGGAACGACCGCAAGGCACGGTCGATTGTCTCCCCATGCGCAAACATGCTTCGGTTCCGGCGCCGATGGAAGCGCTTCTCGCAAGCGAGCTTCCAGAAGGCGGCGGCTGGCAGTTCGAACCCAAGTGGGATGGCTTCCGCTGCCTTGCTCGCCGCGAGGGCGAAGAGGTGACCTTGACCTCAAAGTCGGGAAAGCCGCTCGGCCGATATTTCCCCGACGTGGTCGGGATGCTCGGCCAGCTTCGAACCAGGGAGTTTCTACTCGATGGCGAGCTCATCATCCCGGTTGGCGACGCGCTTTCGTTCAATGCTCTCCAGTTGAGGCTGCACCCGGCCGAGAGCCGCGTTCGGAGGCTTGCATCGGACCACCCCGCCGAGCTGATGCTCTTCGATGTGCTCGAGCTCGACGGCCGAGACCTCGCCCGCGAGCCGCTCGCAAAGCGGCGCCAAGCCCTCGAGAGCTTCTTCGCGAGCGACACGGTTTCCCACCTCCATCTTTCGCCCATGACTCTCCGGAACGAAGAAGCAGTCGATTGGCTGGAGCGAAGCGGCGGCGCCCTCGACGGAGTGATCGCCAAACGAAGAGACCTCGAATATCGCCCGGGCGAGCGGGCGATGGTGAAGGTGAAGCAACACCGCACCGCGGACTGCGTCGTCGGAGGCTTTCGATATGCGGCAGGGAAAGCGCTCGTAGGCTCTCTCCTCCTCGGACTTTATGACGAGGAGGGCCGCCTCGACCACGTCGGCTTCACTTCGGCCATCCCTTCCAAGGAGCGGCCGCAATTGACGAGGGACCTTGCGGAGCTGATCGAACCTCCAGGCTTCACCGGTTCGGCGCCCGGCGGCCGGAGCCGGTGGAACACGGAACGATCCGCGGCCTGGGAGCCCCTAAGACCGGTCCTGGTCCTCGAGGTTCGCTATGACCAGATCACGGGACGCCGTTTCCGGCACGGTACCGGCTTCGTTCGATGGCGACCGGACAAGGAGCCAGCGAGCTGCACATTCGAGCAGCTCGCGCCCGAGCTTCGGCCCTCCCAGCTTGGTGAGCTGTTCGGGTCATGAAACTCCTTTTCGATGCGCCGCTGATTTGCGGCCTCACCTATCGCGAGGAAATGATCGACAAGGCCGAGGAGGAGACGCTGATCGGTCATCTCGAAGCGATGGATCTCCCACCCTTCCGCTTCCATGGCTGGCTCGGGAACAGGAAAACGAAGAGCTTTGGCTGGCGATACGATTTCGACGATTCGAGTTTTTCCAAGGCGGAGGACATCCCTGGATGGCTCGAGCCGCTGCGCGAAACGGCAGCAGCGTTCGCTGATCTAGACCCCGAATGCTTCGTCCAGGTCCTTCTCGCACGCTACGATCCTGGCGCCGGCATCGGCTGGCACCGCGACCGCGATGTGTTCGACCAGGTTGTTGGCGTTTCGCTCGCGACTTCCACCACCTTGCGATTCCGACGACGCAGGCCCGACGGCTTCGATCGCACGAGTCTCGAGCTTGCTCCAAGGTCTGCCTATCTTCTGTCTGGAGAGGCTCGGTGGGAATTCGAGCACAGCATAGCCCCTGGCGACGCTCTTCGTTTTTCGATCACCTTCCGGAAATTATCGGACAAAGGTAGCCGCATCGCCCTCGCGAAGTCGGAGCGCTCCACGCGGGCCGCCGAATTGCCTGCGAGTTCGTGAGGACGCTCGAGGCCATCATCATCGCGCCCCACCCGCGGCGACAGACTAGCGGCTCTCGAATCCCGCCACGCACTCGGCGAGCCAGCGCCCGGCGGTCAAGGCGCTAAGATCGGTCGGATCCAGCGCGGGATCCCACTCGGTGAGGTCGATCACTCGAACTCGGTGATCGCCGGCAATCCGACGAACCGCCCAGAAGAAATCGCGAACGTCCATTCCCCCTGGGCGAGCGCCCGGGGCTCCCGGCATTTGCGAGCGATCGATGACATCGATGTCGCAATCGAGAACGATCGAGTCGGCATGAGCCATATGCTTCATCGCCTCTTCGACGGCTTTCTCGATCGTGCCGCGCCGAACTTCCTCGATGCCGACGACGAGATTGCCGGCCTCGAGGGCGTCACGGTGCATCTTGGCCGTGTTCGCAAAGCTCGCAAGTCCGATCTGGGCGATGTTCCTGCCCGGAAGACCGTCTTTCATCAGCGCTCGGACCGGGTTGCCGTTGCTGAGGCCTTCCTCGAGATCGCGCATGTCGAAATGCGCGTCGAGGGTGATGAGCCCGACCTTGTCGAGCGGGATCCCAAGCGCGAGGACCGCGGGACGCGTGATCGCGTTGTTTCCGCCGGCAAGAAGAGTCAGCGCGTGGTCCTTGAGGCTCGCTTCGACCGACTCCTTAATCGGCGCGGTCGCCTCGCCGATGCCGAGGCCCTCAAGGTCGATGTCGCCGCAATCGTGGATCGGAGTGAAGAGCGAATCGCCCGTCTCGATATCGTAGCGGCCGATGCGCTTCAGGATCTGCCTCAGAAGCGGGGGTGCCTTGTCGCAAGCGCCTGGAGTAACCGAACCTGCTGCGAGTGGGGCACCGATCAGGCCAATCGGCACATTCGCATCGTCGACCAACAGCTCTGATAGGTTCGGCCACGCATTGCTCATGGCTTTGCCGTAGCAACGAGCCTCGCCTAAGGGCAAATCATGTGGGACCGGCTGCTCGTCGACTGCAACATCGCGACCTTCGAAGAGAGCCCGGGCAATCCCCTGGGCCTCGTCGAGAATGGGGCAGTCGGGATCGCCGAGGGAAGGATCGTTCGAGTCGGCAAGCGAACTGAGCTTGCGGGCTTTCGAGCAAAGCAGGTCGATGCGCTCGACGGCGCCTGGGTAACTCCCGGCCTCATCGACTGCCATACCCACCTAATATTCGGCGGCACGCGCGCGGACGAGCATGCGATGCGCCGCGCCGGCGCGAGCTACGAAGAGATCGCCAAGGCCGGCGGCGGAATTGCCTCGACCGTGAAGCGAACCGCCGCAGCATCAGACGAGCAATTGCTCAAGGAAAGTCGCCGGCGGCTGCACGCGCTGATGGTCGGCGGCTGCACGACAATCGAAGTGAAGTCCGGCTACGGCCTCGAAATCAAGGGCGAACTGAGATTGCTCGAGATCGCGGGCAAGCTCGGCAAGGACGAAGCTGTTCGTATCGTTCCAACACTGCTTGCCCTTCACGCGCTTCCCGCTGACAAGCAGGACCGCCGGGCACATTATGTCAGCGAGATCGTCGACAAGCTCATTCCTGCGGCCGCCAAGCAGGGCATTGCGACGAGCGTCGATGCGTTTTGCGAAGCCATCGCCTTCACTCCGGACGAGGTCGAACGCCTGTTCAAAGCCGCGGGCCACAATGGGCTTCGAGTCCGCCTTCACGCCGAGCAACTGTCGAACCAGCATGGAGCAGCGCTGGCCGCCCAGTATCGAGCTCTCTCGGCCGATCATCTCGAACATCTCGATGAGGCTGGGACCAAAGCGATGGCATCCGCAGGCACGATCGCCGTCCTCCTTCCCGGGGCCTTTTACGCGCTTCAGGAAAAGAGGAAGCCCCCTGTTGCGCTGCTTCGCAAGCACAGGGTGCCGATTGCGATTGCGACCGATTCCAATCCCGGTACTTCCCCTCTTCTCTCGCCGACACTTGCAATGAACATGGCTTGCACGCTCTTTGGACTGACTCCAGAAGAAGCCGTCTCGGGCATGACGATCAATGCTGCGCGCGCCTTGGGTCTCGCGCATGCAATCGGAAGCATCGCTCCTGGAAAAGAAGCCGATCTTTGCGCGTGGCGAATCGAATCGCTTGCCGAGCTCGGCTACTGGGTCGGACTTCCAGGACCTGAGCGCAGGATTTTTGCAGGACGCGATGCATAGAGCGGGGGCCGCGCTCATTGCCATCGTCTGCTGGGGAGGACTCGCCGTCCAATTCTCGGCGACTTACGGCAACCAGAATGACGTCGCTATGGCGCTCTGGACCCTCGCGCGCTTCTTCACGATCCTCACCAACCTCTTACTCGCAATCATGATGACGGGAATCGCGATCGGCCGCCGGACCTCGCCGTTCGTTGTTGGCGGAGGGACGCTCGCAATCCTTCTCGTAGGAGCTGTTTACGCGCTCCTCCTCTCGGGACTTCACGAACTTCGCGGGCCCGCGCTCGTCGCTGACATCCTGCTTCACAAGATCTCGCCGGTGCTGATGGCGCTTTGGTGGCTGCTGTTCGCTCCGCGAGGGAAGCTGAAGTGGAGCGCGCCCATCTGGTGGAGCCTCTACCCCCTCGCCTATTTCGCCTACGCTCTCGAGCGCGCTTCGCTGGACGGCAAATATCCCTATCCGTTCATGGACGTCGGCAAGATCGGATGGGTACAGACGGGCCTCAACGCTCTTGGAATCGCAATGGCGTTCATCCTCGCCGGCCTCATCCTCGTGTGGCTCGACGGCTGGCGTCCCCTTGGGTCGCGTCGTTCCAGCCGCTAAGGCGCGCAATTGTGAGTAACGACAGACGCGACAATAGCCGGCACATTCGCGCTCGCCGGGGCAGCAAGATCGAAGCGAAGCACTGGACAACCGAAGCGGCGGTCCGGATGCTGATGAACAATCTCGACGACGAGGTTGCCGAGGATCCGCAGAATCTCGTCGTCTACGGCGGCATCGGCCGCGCGGCTCGTGACTGGAAATGCTTCGACAAGATCGTCGAGACGCTCGAACGCCTCGAGGAAGACGAGACCCTCCTTGTCCAGTCCGGCAAGCCAGTCGGCGTATTCTCTACGCACAGGAACGCCCCTCGAGTGCTTATCGCCAACTCCAATCTCGTCCCCAAGTGGGCGAAATGGGAGGTCTTCAACGAACTCGATCGCCGCGGCCTCATGATGTACGGCCAGATGACCGCAGGCAGCTGGATCTACATCGGAACTCAAGGCATCGTCCAAGGGACTTACGAGACGTTCGCCGAGATGGGGCGTCAGCATTATGGGGGGGACCTGAAAGGCCGCTGGATCCTCACCGCGGGCCTTGGCGGAATGGGCGGCGCACAGCCGCTCGCAGCGGTAATGGCCGGAGCGCATTGCATCGCGATCGAATGCCAGGAGAGTCGGATCGAAAAGCGTCTCGAGACGCGATATCTGGATCGGCGTGCGACGAGCATCGACGAGGCGCTCGAGATCATCGGGAAAGCGAGCGAGCCGACGAGCGTCGGACTGCTCGGCAATGCCGCCGAAATCCTCCCGCAAATGCTGGAGCGCGGGATCAGGCCCGACGCGCTCACCGACCAGACTTCAGCCCATGATCCGGCGAATGGCTACTGCCCCGCCGGCTGGAGCGTTTCCAAATGGCAGGAGACGCGCGAGCGCGATCCTTCGGAGGTTGCCGAGGCGGCTCGAATTTCCATTGCCCAGCACGTCGAGGCGATGCTCGCGTTTCGCGAAATGGGCGTTCCGACGTTCGATTATGGTAACAACATCCGGCAGGAAGCGAAGGACATGGGGGTCGCTCGCGCCTTCGACTTTCCAGGCTTTGTTCCAGCATATGTACGGCCGCTTTTCTGCCGCGGCGTCGGGCCCTTCCGATGGGCCGCCCTGTCCGGTGATCCTGAGGACATTTATCGTACCGACCAGAGGGTCAAGGAGCTGATTCCCGACGACCAGCACCTGCACCGCTGGCTCGACATGGCTCGCGAGCGGATCGCCTTCCAAGGACTTCCCGCGCGTATCTGCTGGGTTGGTCTTGGTCAGCGCCACCGCCTTGGACTGGCGTTCAACGAAATGGTTCGAAATGGCGAAGTCTCAGCGCCGATCGTCATCGGCCGCGACCATCTCGATAGTGGCAGCGTCGCGTCACCCAACCGGGAGACGGAGAGCATGAAAGACGGCAGCGGAGTCGTGTCGGATTGGCCGCTTCTGAACGCGCTTCTCAACACTGCATCGGGGGCGACCTGGGTCTCGTTCCACCATGGGGGCGGTGTCGGTATGGGCTATTCGCAGCATGCCGGAATGGTGATCGTCGCCGACGGCAGCGATGATGCCACGGAGCGGCTGGCGCGAGTGCTGTGGAATGATCCCGCGACGGGGGTGATGCGTCACGCCGACGCCGGCTACGAGATCGCGATCGAATGCGCGCGCGAGCAGGGCCTCGATCTCCCGATGGTGGGTTCGTGAAACTTGACCCTGAAAATGTTTCGCTCTCGCAGCTCCGGGACTTGTGGACCGGCGCCAAGGCGTCGCTCGATGTCGGTTCGATAAGGCGGATCGCCGCGTCTGCAGCGGCAGTCGAGCGAATCGTCCAAGGCGGAGAGACGGTTTACGGGATCAACACCGGCTTTGGGCTCCTTGCCAACACCAGAATCCCCGAGAGCCGCCTCGTCGAGCTCCAAACGAACCTCATCCTCTCGCACAGCGCGGGTCTCGGCAATCCCTTGCCGCGCCACGTGACCCGACTGATGATCGTTCTCAAATTGCTCGGACTTGGGCGCGGTCATTCGGGGGTTCGGACAATTGTCATTGACGCCCTTCAGCGTCTGCTAGATGCCGATGCGATACCGCTCATTCCCTCGCAGGGGAGCGTCGGAGCGAGCGGGGATCTGGCACCCCTTGCGCACCTCATCGCTGCACTCATGGGCTACGGTCGGATCGACGTTGCGGGCGATATTATGGCGGCAGGCGATGCGCTGATTCAGATCGGCCTCGACCAGCTTCTTCTGGGACCCAAGGAAGGCCTCGCGCTCATAAATGGCACTCAGGCGAGCACTGCTGTGGCGCTCGACGCATTGTTCCTGAGTGAGCGCATATTCGGTGCTGCCATTGCAGCCGGTTCCCTTTCGGTCGATGCATTGAAGGGCAGTGCCAAACCGTTTGACCGGCGCATCTCGGAGCTTCGGGGACAACCCGGGCAGATCCGCGTCGCGGCCGCGATCCGCGACCTTCTCGAGGGCAGCGAGATCCTCGTCAGCCACGTGAAATGCGACCGAGTGCAGGATCCCTACAGCTTCCGCTGCCAGCCCCAGGTGATGGGCGCAGCGCTCGACCTTCTCGAAAACGCGGCTCGGACTCTAACGATCGAGGCCGGCGCAGTGACTGACAATCCGATCGTCTTCGCCGACGAGGACAGTGCGATCTCGGGCGGCAACTTCCATGCCCAGCCAGTCGCCTTCGTGGCCGACACGATCGCGATGGCGCTTTGCGAGGCGGGTTCAATCTCGGAGCGCCGGGTGAGCGTTCTGGTGGATCCGAAAATGAGCGGTCTGCCCGCCTTCCTCACCGAGGATTCGGGAGTGAATTCTGGTCTCATGATCCCGCAGGTCACCGCGGCCGCCCTCGTCAGCGAGAACAAAAGTCTCGCCTTTCCGGCGAGCGTCGATTCGATCCCGACGTCGGCCGGCCAGGAGGATCATGTGTCGATGGCGCCAATTGCCGCTCGGAAGGCGGTACAAATCGCCCACAATGCGGCCGGTGTGATTGCGGTCGAACTGATGGCTGCAGCCGAGGGCATCGACTATCATGCGCCGCTCAAGACCTCGCCGAGGCTTCAGCAGATCCATTCCGCAGTTCGGGCGCTCTCACCGCATTTCACCGCCGATCGCTATTGGGCGGACGAAATGGGAGCGCTTCAAAAGGCGGTGCTGAACGGCGAAATCGGGGAAGATCTGGTTCGGCTCCCGGGTTAGCCGATTCGATCCCAGTGGGTGGTTTTGCAAATCACCGCGAGCAGGCAGCCACGAACGGACAACCGGTCGGGACCGACCTGCTCGATCGTGCCGCGGGCATTCATGTCCCGGCTGGCGACGAAGACATCCGCATTCCACTTGCCGGGCCCCGAGGGTTCGATCTTGTCGATCACCCGGGCGCCGAGAAGATGAGTGTGGCTGCCGCGTTCCGCTTTGGCTTCCTGCCTTTCGGATGCCTTGACCACCGTGCCGCACAGGGCCCCTCCGCACTTGGCAATGACGATTTCCATTGCGCCGTTCTTCCATCGACCCTCGAGGCTCTTCGTGAGCGCCGAGGCCGGCGTGGCGGCAATCGCAAAACCCGCAAAGACCAGAAGAACCCGTTTCATTGTACCCCGTTCGCAAGAATTTGCGGCAAATATCGAGCCTTCAGCTTGCGCCTCGATGAACCGTGCACATCGTTCGGCGGCCCAGTTTGTTCCTCTTACTGCGGAGCAGGAGCCGATGTGTCGCTCGGCAAATCGGCGGCAAAGGCGGTCCAGATGGCCGCCTTGCACAGGGCCTTGCCAGCCGCGCAGCCCGAGACTTTCAGTTGAGCAGGACCAATTCGCTCGATCTTGGCGGTCACCCGCATCTTCCTGTCGGGAATGAATAATTTGCCCTCCCAGCGGCCCTTCTTGTCCCTTTGAAGATTGGTGAGGAGCTGGGTTCCAACGAGCTGATCGGTCGATTTGCTCGAATCCTTTCTCGCCTTGTCGCTCGCCCACACGACTGTTCCGCACGGATTGTCGCTGCAGGACGCAATCTTGATGATGCTGTTGCCTCCCGGGCTTCTCCAGATTCCCTCGATCGACAAGGAGGCCGGTGCGGCGGTTTGGGCCGCTATCGCGGCGACCAATAAAAGTGCGGGCATTCCTCCCTCCTTCGAGGTGAGCCGACTCGTGCCGGCCGGCGGTGATTAATGGAAATCGCGGCTTTTAGGGATGATTTCGACATTTCGCGGGTGGCGGGTTGGAGGCGCCCCCCAGCTTCCTGCATGATCGGCTTTTTCGAGCCTGGAGGGGAGCAGCGAATTGTCGCTCAGTCGGCCAAGGAGGTGCGTATGGTCTTCAAGCGCACCGACGACGACATGGATTACCTCGCTGTCGGGGTCCTTCTGAACGATCCCGTGCACAGCCATCAGCCGAGCGCCCATCACGATCTTGCGCTGCTTTTCGAAAACGGCGGGCCAGACGACGAGATTGGCGACCCCCGTTTCATCTTCGATAGTGATGAAGACAACGCCCTTCGACGTCCCCGGGCGCTGGCGGATCAGAACCACTCCAGCCATCGACAAGCGCTTGCCGTCGCGCAAGTTCCTCAAATGCTCGGCGGTGACGAACTTTCGTTCGCTGTAATGCGCGCGCAAAAAGTGCATCGGGTGCGCTTTGAGGCTGAGGCGGATCGTCTGATAATCGTTGATCACATGCTCGGCGAGCGGCATTTCGGGGAGCTTCGCGGGAGTGTTCTCAATGCCCTCGTCGAGGGCTTGGGAATAGGCGAAGAGCGGCAGATCCGGAGCAGCCTTGAGGGCACGCGAATCCCATAAAGCGGCGCGACGATCGAGCCCGATCGATCGGAACGTGTCCGCCGAAGCGAGCCGCTGGATCGCGTTCACCGGGACTTTGCCGAGCGCACGCAACTCCTCAACCGAGCCGTAAGGACGCCGAAGCACCAGCCGATCCGCCGCTTCCCGATGCAGCCCATCGACCTGGCGCAGGCCGAGACGGAGGGCGCCGTCCTCCAGCGTGCAGTCCCAGTTGGAATGATTCACATCGACCTCGCGCACCTCAACGCCATGCTCGCGCGCATCCCGGACGATTTGGGCGGGCGCATAGAAGCCCATCGGCTGCGAGTTGAGCAGGGCGCAGGCAAAAGCGGCGGGATATTTCCACTTGAGCCAGCTCGAGACGTAAACAAGATGCGCGAAGCTCGCCGCATGGCTTTCGGGGAAACCATATTCGCCAAAACCCTTGATCTGGTCGAAGCAACGCTGCGCGAAGTCGGGGTCATATCCCCTGTTGACCATCCGGCCGACCATCATCTCCTCAAGTGCGCCGATGTCGCCCTTGGAACGGAATGTCGCCATCGCCTTCCTCAGCTGATTGGCTTCATCGGCGGAGAATTTGGCGGCGTCGATCGCGATCTTCATCGCCTGCTCCTGGAAGATCGGAACACCAAGCGTGCGGCCGAGGATCTTTTCCAGCTCGTCAGGGTCACCATGCTCGGGATCGGGACAGGGGAAGGTCACGGCCTCCTTATCGGCTCGGCGCTTGAGATAGGGATGAACCATGTCCCCCTGGATCGGTCCGGGGCGCACGATCGCAACCTCGATGACGAGATCATAGAAACAGCGGGGCTTCAGCCTGGGCAGCATGTTCATCTGTGCCCGGCTCTCGACCTGGAATACGCCCAATGAGTCGCCCCGGCACAACATGTCGTAAACCGCAGGGACCTCGCGCGGGACGGATTGGAGCCACCAGCGTTCGCCATGATGTTCGTCGATCAGGTCGAAGCATTTGCGAATGCAGGTCAGCATTCCCAGCGCGAGCACGTCGATCTTGAGGATCCCGAGCTCGTCAATGTCATCCTTGTCCCATTCGATGAAGGTCCGGTCGTCCATCGCGCCATTGCCGATCGGCACGGTCTCGGTGAGCGGGCGTTCGGTCAGGATGAACCCGCCGACGTGCTGCGACAGGTGACGCGGCATTCCGACCAGTTGCTCGGCAAGGCGCAGGGTGCGTTTGAGATGAGGGTCGGAAAGATCGAGACCGGCGTCATTTGCCCGGGTCTCTTCCAGCTCGGCTTCCATATGGCCCCAGATGGTCGAGGCAAGAGCTCCACAGACGTCCTCGGAGAGACCCATCACCTTGCCCACTTCGCGGATTGCCGATCGCGGCCGATAGTGGATCACGGTCGCAGCAATCCCGGCGCGATCGCGGCCGTATTTGTCGTAGATATGCTGGATCACCTCTTCGCGGCGCTCATGCTCGAAATCGACGTCGATGTCGGGCGGCTCGCGCCGCTCCTCGGAGATGAATCGCTCGAATAGCAACTCGTTGACCGAAGGATCGACCGCAGTGATTCCAAGACAATAGCAGACGGCGCTGTTCGCCGCCGAACCACGGCCCTGGCACTGGATCGGCGGGTCGAGCGAGCGTGCATAAGCGACGATGTCATGGACCGTTAGGAAATAGCGGGCGAAATCGAGCTTCTCGATCAGGGGCAGTTCGTAATTGAGCTGCTTCAGAACCTTGTCGGGGATACCGCCGGGCCAATGCTCTTTAGCTCCCTTCCGGGTCAGATGCTCCAGATATTGCTGCGGAGTTCGCCCATGGGGCACCGTCTCCCTTGGATATTCGTAACGCAGCTCGTTGAGACTGAAATGGATGGCGTCGGCAAATTCGCGGGTCGCCGAAATGGCGTGCGGCCAGCGCTCGAATAGCCGGATCATCTCGGCTGGTGATTTCAGATGCCGTTCGGCGTTCGGGTTTAGAAGATAGCCCGCGTTCGCAATCACAGTCTTCTCGCGGATGCAGGTGATTACGTCCTGAAGCGGGCGGCGGTCCGGCGCATGATAATGAACGTCATTGGTCGCGATGATCGTGCAGCCATGCCTTTTAGCGAGGCGGTCGAGCCGCTCGATCCGGGCATTGTCGTTTCCGCGATAAAGCCAGCTCGCAGCGACATGGCGAAGCGACGCCAAGGCACCGCAAAGCCTCGGAAGCTGGGTTTCGAACTCCTCGAGATCATCACTGGGCCACGCGATGAAGGCGATTTTATCAGAATGATCGATGACGTCGCTCAGCGACAGCTCGCATTCGCCCTTCTTTGCGCGCATCTTGCCGAGGCTCAGCAATCGCGACAATTGTCCATAGCCATCGCGATTGATCGGATAGGCGAGGAGAGCCGGAGCATCGGCGAGAACCAACCGGCAGCCGATCAGTGGCCTGATCCCGGCGCTCTTGCAGGCGCTATGCATTCGAACCACGCCGGCAAGCGTGTTGCGGTCGGCGATTCCAATTGAATCCATTCCAAGATCGAGCGCTCTCAGAACTAGCTCGATCGCGTCCGATGCGCCCCTGAGGAAAGAAAAGGGCGAGGTTACACCCAGCTCGACGAAGGCTGCGCATGTCGTTGGAGCAAGCGGCATATTCTTGCTCCGCACCAACTTGAGCCTGGAAAAGCCGGCTTTCTCGGGCATCAGCCGAATAGCCCGTGGATGAACCAGTTTGGAGGTCCGCCGCGTCCATCACCGGCGATCCCCTCGCGATAGATCCAGTAACGCCGACCGATCGAATCCTCGACCCGATAATAATCGCGAAGCCGCGTAGACGAGAGCTGCCGCCACCATTCGGGTGCGATCCGTTCGGGCCCTTCGGATCGCGCGATGTCATGCACCGAGCGTCGCCAGACAAAGCGGCGCGGCATGCCTTCGGGTGTGGCGTAGATGACATTGATCGCTTCGGGGCGGTCGAGCAGGCGCTGAGGTCGGCGAGCAGCCGACATTTCGATCGGTTCGGCTGTCGCCAGCGCACTGACCCACCCGCTTGCGCGCTCGGGCAGGTGGCTCTCCTGCTGCTGCGGCCGCTGAACGCGCTTGGGACCAAATTTCACCGTCAGCCGATCGACAAGCCTTGCCAGCTCGCCCTCGCCCTCCGGCTCTTCGACCAGGCTTGCCTGAGCGGCACGAAGATCCTCGGTCCAGCCGGCGACCAGAGCGAAAGCATCGAAGCCAAATTCCGGGTCGAGCAAGCGGGCCTTGTCGACGAGCAACCGGTGGAGGTGCTTCGGCTCCCGGCTTGGAATTGCGGTTGCAACCGATGCGAGCGCGCAGCTGCCATCAACACGAAAACCGATCAGTGAAATGCGGCGGGCGCCCAGATGTCGTTCCTGCAACTGGCGCACGAGATCGGCGATCAGCTGATCCAGCACCTGGAATGCCGCTTCAGAATGTGTTGCTGGTTCCTCGAGCCGGAGCAATGCACGGGGTGGAGGATCGACCGTGACGGCCGTTATTGCCTCAGCTTTTCGGCCGAGCATTCGATCGAGCGCTTCAATGACATTTTCGGCGCCCCGGAAGCGCCGCGCCAGGGCGAACCGCGGCACTCCGATCAGTGTGCCGATTGTCTTCAGTCCCAGTCGTTCAAGCGTCCGAACCGTATCCGGGTCGAGGCGAAGGGCCGAGACGTGAAGCGGAAGGAGTTCGTCATGCCAGCACTGGACGGCTTCGGCCGCGACGATCGAGACTGACCGAGCAAAGTGACTTAACGCCCATGCTGCGGCTGCCGTCGGAGCAATCGCGACCCGCGCCGTCAGACCCATCTGTTCGAAACGCCGCTGGATATCGTGAACCAGGGCGTGCTCGCCGCCGAACAGATGGGCAACTCCAGTGACGTCTAGGCATAGGCCGTCCCCATCCATTTCGACCAGCGGCGACCAGCGGCCGGCCCAGAGCGCAAGGCGCCGAACCAACGCTAAATCCCCTTCAAGGTCGGCAGGCAGTGCGATCAGCGTTGGATCCAGCGCTCGGGCATCGGTCAGACGAGCGCCGGCTTTCGAACCTCGCTTGGAGGCGGTTTTCGTAACCCTGTGGATGATCAGCCCATGAGGGCCCTCGAGGGTGAGGACGATCGGGGAGTCAGGCGGTAAGTCTGTGCCCTTCACCCATCGTTCGATCGCCAGATTCGGCAACCAGATGGAACATATCCGCTTCATGAGCCACTCTCCAGCGCCCCGGCGGTGATCCGCGCGCCCGGAACAGCTCGGCGTCCCACGCCGATGCTCCCGGCGCGCGCAGATCGAGATCGTTGGGCAAAGATGGCGCACTCGCGATCCGCCAGCGCATCCGCGCTCCGCTCAAGTCCGGAGCGCCGCCGAGCCGCACTAGCCAGCACAAAATGCCGCTTTGTTCCGCAGCCACTGCCAGCCGCCTTGTCGCGGTGAAATCGAGTGCTTTGGGATCGCCCCAGATTTCGCCGATCACAGCGCAGAGCCCACTGCACCTTAGGCCCTCCTCCATCGCCCACAGAGCTTCGCGGGCGTCCCGCGTCTCGACATGGATGAGCTTTTTTGAAGGAAGGCCCGGAGGATGAATCCGACCGCTCTCGAGGATGGCCATTCGCTCCTGGACCCACAAGAGAGGCTTTTTGGTCGCGAGCTGCGCGAGCAAGAAGCCTGACCAGCCTGCATCCCGCGGGTGATCAGCAAATAATTCGCAAAGGGTGGGGCTGGACGGCGCAGGCAAGTGCCAGCGCTCGCCCAGCTCGCTGGGGAGACGACGATGTTCAGCCGGCCCGGAGCGCGCGGAGACGGCTCTGCCGGCGACCAGAGACAAGCCTCTTGCCACACGACTCACAACGTTTTTGTTCTACTTTTGTTCTTGTGTCGCGACTCGTTGGCAAGAGTCAATCTTGCGACTCAACCGGTCGTGTCCTACTTTGAAAATTAGCCTCAAATCACCGTTGAATAAGGCGCCAACAGTAGCACTGTTTTCGGCAATCGTTGCTGAGCGAGCGTGTCCAAATATTCCGCGACGTTCTTTGGTGGGTTTTTCAGGCGCTCTCTGCAACGTCGTGCCGCGATGATGACATCTGCGTTACTAAAATCATACTGAAACTGAATGAAATCGTCTGGATGCAGCACCTCAAGATTGAACTGCTGCATGACCGTAGGCGGGAAATCACGAAGGTTGAAAGTGACGATGGCATCAGCGCCAGCGTGGATTGCAGCAGCAAGCACGTGCCGATCTTTCGGATCGGGCAACGTGAGACCGTCAATCAGACAATGGTAGCCGGTAATGATGGAATCCGGCACCGCCGCATTCATTAGGTCGCATGTACGGCGAAGCTGGTCCTTCGTGAGATCGGGACGATCCTTCAGCAGCGCTGATGTCCACTCTTCATGGATATCCTCGCTCCATTTGGCGCGGAATAAAGAAGCCGACGCCAGCTCCATCAAAAAGTCTCGAAGAGGAGCCGGGTAAAGCACGCACGCGTCATAAATTACGCTGTAACGGGAGTGCTTAATATCCCAGCCCCAATTCTTGCGCCTGCTCGGCTAACGCCTCCATATCGGCAGCGCGTTGCCGCTCCCTTTTTTGGCGATAGTCTTCGAGATCGCTGAACTTAATGCGCCGGTGCGTTCCAACCTTGTGAAACTTGAGTTCGCAACGGTCTAGCTCCTTGTTCAGGAACGGGCGAGAAACGTTAAGCAAGTTTGCCGCTTCTTGCGTCGTAAGCTCCGCATGAAGCGGGATCAGAGTCACCGCATTCCCTTGCGCCATTTCCGTCAAAATCTTGATGAGCAAGGGCGTCACGAGCTTTGGCAGGACGAGATCGGTCCCATCGTCCAAGCGGACGGTGATTGACGCCTTCGAGGCGCGCGACAACTCCCTGCTAGCGGTCGCCGCTAGTTCGGAATCACTTTCGTCTGGCACCACAGGGGCGCCAGGCGGCTCCATTGTATCTGTCATAGGCGGGCGGTCCTCGGTCGGTCGTAGTAATATGCTCTCAAGTGGCGCTAAACGCAATAACTGAAATAATCGAAATAAGTTTACGTTCCGTATGCCCTTCGAGAGACCTCTTTTTAATCATGCTCTCAATATGTCAGCTTACCGCTAAGCATCCAAGTGGCAGTCAAGATGGATAATTTTGAGAGTAGGACACTACCACTCAACCGCCTAGATTTCCTCCAGGAACTTATGGACCTCGCGCACGACAATCTTTGCCGCCGCCGGCGAAATTCCAAACGCCATGTGATGGCAGTCGAGCTCGACTTCCTTGTCCCGCTCATGCTCGAGTCCGCGGGCTGCTCGAGGCGCGATCAGGCCGTCGCGGCGCGACCAGATTGCAAGATGGGGCACTGGCGGCTTGTCGGTGATCCTGGGAAGTGGAGGATCGTCGACCGGGTGACCTGCGACCCGCTCGTAGAGCTTCCACACATTGTTCTGCTTGGGATCGCCCGAGAAAGGCGATCCAAGGGTAACCACAGCCCTCACCTCTTTGGGGTGATAGCGCGCGAATTCGCGGCCGAAGAGACCACCGAGACTCCAACCGACAATGACGATCGGTCGGTCGTGCCCGAGCCCCCCGACCCGCTCCCTCAGCCTGTCGAGCGTGTCGGGCTTCGTCCCCAGATTCCAGCCCTGCTTCCATCCATGAACCCGAAAGCCCGCTCGAGCGAGCTCCCTTCTCAGCGAAAAGGTGGTCTGGTCGCTGCACAGGAACCCCGGGATCACCAGCACCGGCTGTCCGTCGAGCGGCCCGCGCGGCCCTCGCTTGCGAAATGTGCCGATCATTCGGCCGAGATTCCAGGCGATCTCGCCCCAATTGCCGTGGCTCGGCGGCGCGTCGTCGCCATCCCACTCAAGCGGCGGAACAGGTCGGCTCAAAGGAATTCGCGACCCATCAATTCTTGCATCGCCTTGGGAAGCTTGATCCGGCCATCGGCAGTCTGATGGTTCTCGAGCAGCGGAACGAGAATTCGGGGCGAAGCAAGCGCTGTGTTGTTGAGCGTGTGAGCAAACCTCACTTTTCCGTCCTCACCTCGATAACGGATGTTCGCCCGCCGTGCCTGCCAGTCGTGGAGGCTCGAGCAGCTGTGAGTTTCCCGATATTTGCCGAGTGACGGAACCCAGCTCTCGATATCGTTCATTCGATACTTGCCAAGGCCCATGTCGCCGGTCGATGTTTCGATCACCTGATAGGGTATCTCCAACGCCTCCAGAAGTCCCTCGGCAAGACGAAGCAAGGTCGAATGCCACTCTGCCGACTGGGCGTCATCAGCCTCGCAGATCACATATTGTTCGACCTTCTCGAACTGGTGGACACGAAGCAGCCCGCGAACGTCCTTTCCTGCGCTCCCTGCCTCCCGGCGAAAGCAGGGCGAGAAGCCGGCGTAAAGGACCGGCATTCTGTCGGCTTCGATGATTTCGCCGGCGTGGAGCGAGGTCAGCACCACCTCCGCAGTGCCAGCGAGCCACAAGTCGTCGTTGGGTAGCTCGTAGGTCTCCTCGCGGTGCCCGGGAAACTGGCCCTGGTTGATGAAGGCCTGCTCGCGCGCGATTGCCGGAACGGTGATCGGAGTGAAGCCAGAAGCGGCGATTCTCTCGAGCGCCCAGGCCATGAGCTTGGTTTCGAGGAGCGCCAGCGCGCCCTTGAGGCAATACGTGCGGCTTCCTGACACCTGGGTGACCCGCGAAAGATCGCCCCAGTCGTTTTTCTCGATGAGAGCGACGTGGTCGAGCGGATCGAAATCGAACTTCGGGGGCTCGCCAACTGTCCGGATTACCGCGTTGGACGTTTCGTCCGGTCCGATCGGAGCGCCCTCGTAGGGAATTCCGGGAAGCTGAAGCAAGAGCAGCTTGAGCGCCGATTCCTCATCCGCAAGCTGATCTTCAAGCATGCTGATGCAGGCTCCGGCCTCCTTTGCCCTGCGGCCGAGTTCGGCTTTCTCTTCCGGCGCAGCCTTTGGGAACTGGGCGCTGATCGCGTTGCGTTCAGCTCTCAGGGCTTCGGCTTCGGTCTTGAGGGCTCGGACCTTGGTATCGAGCGCGAGCAGATCATCGAGGTTGAGCGCAACGCCCTTGTTGCGCATCGCCTGCTCAACCGTCCCTCGGTTTGCCTTGACGAAATCCAATGCCAGCATGAGCGCGTCGGTAGCGGATGCTAGTTGAAGTGCAACCGGCGGTAACGGCCGCGGAAATAGAGCAAGGGATCGACGGCCGAGTCAAAGCTCGCTTTCATGACCTTGCCCACGAGGATGTGATGGTCTCCCCCGTCATAGACGGCGAAGCGCTCGCATTCGAATACGCAGAGCGAATCCTTGAGGATCGGCGCTCCCGCCTCGCCGCACGACCAGGGGGTGCTTCCAAACCGGTCCTCCACCCGCGTCGAGAAGGTGATCGAGGCCGGCTGCTGCTCGGTCTGAAGAACGTTGATCGCAAAATGCGCGGCCGCGGTGAGTGCTCCCGAGCTCGCCGCCATCTTGTGCAGGCAGACGAGGAGGAGCGGGGGATCGAGCGAAACCGACGTGAAGCTGTTGACGGTGAGCCCCGCGGGCCGGCCCTCCTCGTCGACGCAGGTGACGACCGTTACGCCAGTGGCGAAGCAGCCGAGCGCGTCGCGCAGCGTACGCTGGTCGTGACCGCTTCGAAATTCGCCCTTCGTCGTCTCCGCCATGCCGTTGGCTATAGCGCCCTCGACTGTCATTGCGAGGCGCGATAGCTGCGGCCTCTCGAGGAGAGAGGGGACGAAAATGAGACGAGTAGCACTGGCGTTGATGACAATTGGCATCTCTGCTGCGGCTGTTTCCGCGGCCGAAGGGGCGCCCCCGGCCGACCCCAATCTTTACCTCGAGCAAATCGACGGAGCCCGCGCGCTGGCGAAGGTGAAGTCGTGGAACGCCGCGACCCTTGCGGTGCTCGAAAAACAGCCCGGCTTTGCCGAATACCGCGCCAAGGCGCTGGCGCTCCTCTCGACCAACCAGAAGATCGCTGAACCGGATTCGATCCACGGCGACAAGGTCCTGAATTACTGGCAGGACGAACAGCACCCGCGAGGAATCTGGCGCGTCTCTCCACTTGCGGCATTTGCTTCGGGCCAGCCGCGGTGGCGAACGCTTCTCGACATCGATGCGATGAGCAAGGCCGACAACAAGAAATGGGTGTTCAAGGGCGCGACTTGTCTCTCGCCGGCTTACGTCGACTGTATGGTGAGCCTCTCGAACGGTGGCGGCGATGCCGTCGAGGTTCGCGAATTCGACCTCGACAAGGCAAGCTTCATCGCCAGCGGCTTCTTCCTCCCGAACGCGAAGAGCGAGGTGTCCTGGGCGAGCCCCGATGCCTTGTTCGTCGGCACTGATTTTGGACCCGGAACGCTCACGGATTCGGGTTACGCGCGCATCGTCAAGCTATGGAACCGCGGCACTCCGCTGTCCGCAGCAAAGGTGCTTGCCGAGGGGCAGCAGAGTGATGTGTCGGTGGGCGCACGTTCGCTTGTCGACGGCGACCGCACTTGGCCGGTCCTCACTCGGGCAGTCGATTTCTACCATCGCAAAGTCAACCACATCGCTCCTGACGGTCGACTGGTCCCAACACCCCTCCCGGACGATGCAGATATCACGGATGTGATCGATGGTCGGATCATCGCGTCGCTGAAAACGCCCTGGCAGGGTCATCCCGCAGGTGCGCTCGTCGCTTATTCAATCCCCGATCTTCTCGCTGGGAGGACTCCGGCAATCGAGACGGTCTTCGTCCCCAACGAGCACCAGGCGGTCGAGGAGGTCTCGGCGAGCCGCTCGAAGCTCTGGGTCAAATATCTCGAGGACGTGTCTGGCCGGCTGACCGCGCTTACCCGAGCTCCCGACGGAACCTGGAGCGGCAGCCCGGTCGCCCTTCCCGACAAATCGACAATCCACCTCAATGCAACCGCCTCAAGCGAAGATCTTGCCTTCGCGACCGTCGAGGGCATGCTTACCCCGCCGACCCTGTTCCGGGCGGACCCGGTAAGTGCTCCGACGGCGATCCAGGCGCTGCCGCCGCAGTTTGACGCGTCGAACATGGTCGTCGAGCAACATTTCGCAACGTCGCCAGACGGGACCAAAATCCCCTATTTCCTCGTCCATCGAAAGGATGTGACCGGCCCGGTCCCGGTGCTTCTGCACGCCTATGGCGGGTTCGAACTTGCCCAGACTCCAAGCTACATGGTGCATGAGCCCTATCGCTCGGGTCCACTGGCGCTTTTCTGGGTCGAGGAAGGCAACGCTTATGTACTCGCGAACATCCGAGGCGGCGGTGAATATGGCCCCAAGTGGCACAATGCCGTGCTTCGCGAGAACCGGCAGAAGGCTTATGACGATCTCTACGCCGTCGCCAATGATCTGATCGAGCACGGAACCACCCAGAAGGGGCGCCTGGCGGTCTCCGGCCGTTCGAACGGGGGCCTTCTCGCCTCTGTTGCGATCACCGAGCGCCCGGATCTTTGGGGCGGAGCGATCATCGGCTCGCCGCTCGTCGACATGAAGCGCTATTCGCACCTTCTGGCGGGAGCCTCGTGGATGGGCGAATATGGCAACCCCGACGTGCCCGCCGACTGGGCATTCATCAAGAAATATTCGCCTTACCAGAATCTCAGATGCGGCGTGAAATATCCAGTGCCCTTCATCTACACGTCAACGAGGGACGACCGGGTCCATCCAGGCCATGCCCGAAAGCTCGCAGCGAAGCTCGAGGAGTGCGGCGACAAATTCTTCTACGACGAGGCCATTGAGGGCGGTCACGCGGCCGGCATCGTCCCCGAAGAGGATGCGCAGCGGGTTGCGCTCGAGGCTGTCTATTTGAACATGGTCCTTCCAAGGTCCGGCACCCCCAGGCAGACCGAGCGTGGTGAACGGGGTTTCTAGCCCTTTGAAAAGCTAGAGCTCGAGAAGCTGCTCGGCGGTGAGCGCAAGCACCTCGTCGATGGTCTTCTCGAGCGATTGCGAGACGAGATAGAGGGGCTGGAAAGCATCGTGCCGGTAGGGGGTGTTGACCGCTCGCTCGGCGGAAAAGGCAAAACGTTCAACTTCGTCGCTTTCGAGGCTGGAGTGCGATTCCCCGAAACTCGAGGCGAGACCGGCGCCGAGGATCTTGAGTTCGCCATGCTCCTTTGCGAGCCCGAACTCGACGCTATGCCAGTAAATGCGCGCGACGCGGTGGCCTTCGCCCGCCGCGATCGCAGCCGTCCCGAGCTCTCCGATGTGCCGCGCCATCTCGGCATATTCATGATGCGCGAGCATTGGGATGTGTCCGAACATGTCATGGAAACAGTCGGGCGCTTCGAGATAATCGAGCTGCTCTCGAGTTCGGATAAAATTGCCGACGGGGAAGACCCGCTGAGACAGCATCGCAAAGAAAATGTCGTCTGGAACCAGTCCCGGTACCGCGACCGTGCGCCAGCCGGTCCTTGGCTCGAGGATCGCGTTCAGGCCCTCGACGTCGGGAACTCCAGGGTGGGACAGCTTCAGGAGATCGATTCCGTCGAGAAAGGCGGAAACGACGCGGCTGCCAAGGAGATCGACCTGGCGAGCGAACAGCAAGTCCCATACCGAATGATCGTCCTTCGTGAAGGAGTCCCAATTTTGGGGAACGACATAATCCTCCCATCGTCGGGCTCGGTTGTCCTTTGCGATCACTTGCTGGAGCATGGTCTCGTCCTTCGTTCGGGTCGACAAAAAACCCGCCGAGCTTGGCTCTGGCGGGTCCGGAGGCTGGTGAGTTGCCGCTGATGAAGCGTGTCAGCTCGTTCCAGCCTCCCGCACGTAATAATAGGCCGCTTTCGCGGCCGAGGCGGCGCCGATCGCGTCAGCAATGGCAAGCGGGCACTTCATCGATGCGTCTTATTCCAGTTTCCGTCTCAACGATCAATCGTTCTCAAAGTGCCGATCAATTCAAGTGGTTCGACACGTTGTTGTACATCGTGTTCATCTTGTTCCCGACATTCTGGAAGGCGAGCAGAGCGGCGACCGAGATCAGCGACGCAACCAGCGCATATTCGATTGCCGTCGCCGCGCGCGCGCATCGGAGAAGTTTCGTTAATAAGCGCATGGACCTCTCCTAAGTTAACCAAATCGGCGCCGGAGGCGTCGAGGGAAACTCATTTTCCTCTCTTGAGCGCTGCCAAATGCTTGCCGTTCTTGGTTAATCCAAAAGGCGGTGATCGCCTCCGCTACGCAGTCTTGAGCACAGACCAGAGGTCCTGTTACGCTCGGCGCGTCTGCTGCGCTCGGGGCGCGGCCCTCAAAGGAGGCTGGGGAGGGTGAGAATACGTAAATCGCACGTGTTGCTGATTGCTTCGACGATGGTCCTTCAGCCGTTGCCCTTCGCGGCTTCGGCGCAAACGACACCGGTCGCGTCGGCGAACGCAGAAGACGAGCGACTGAGGGCCTTTCTCGACAAGGAATATGCCGAGGATCTGAAACTCAGGCCCCAGCTCGCGACTCGACTGGGACTGAAGGAAGGCGAAGATCGCCTCGACGACATCAGCGATTCAGCCGAACTCCAGCGCCTCGAGGCGCGGCGAGCGAGCGTTGCACGGATGAAAGCACAGTTCGATCGCAGCAAGCTCTCGTCCAAGGGCCAGACGAATTACGATATCTGGCAGACCGAGCTCGAGCGGATGGAGCTGCAGTACAAATACCGGCGCTATCAGCCGCCCTTCTATTCCTTCCTCTACTCGGTCCATTCGCAGCTTCCGAACTTCATGATCAACACGCATACGGTCCAGGACGCTGCCGACATGCGGGCCTACAATGCGCGGCTTCGAGCCATTCCGGCGGTGCTCGATACCGCCATTGGCGAAAGCAAAGAATCGGATGCGCTGAAGATTCGCGCTCCAAAGTTTGAGATTGAGCGGGTGATCGAAGGCAGCAAGGTGATCATCTCCGGAGCGCCGTTCGGGCCGGGCAAGGATTCGCCTCTATGGGCGGATGCGAAAGCCAAGGTTGCCAAACTCCAGTCGGCGGGGAAAATCAGTTCCGCCGACGCGGACACCCTGCTCGCCGAGACGCGCTCGTCATTGCTGGCGATGAAGCCCGGTTACGACCGCGTGATCACCTGGGCCCAAAGCGAGCTCCCAATCGCGCCGAGTGGGCGTGTCGGAGCGATCTCGCTCCCGGGCGGAGCCCAGTGGTACGCTGCAGCGCTTAATCTCAATACGACGCTCGATCTCACGGCCGATCAGATCCACCAGATTGGACTGAGCGAGCTCAAGCGGATCGAGGGCGAACAGGACGCGCTAGCCCGCAAGGCCGGGTTCAAGGATCGCAATGCCTTTTATGCGGATCGTTCCAAACGCTTCCCGGCAAAGCCTTGGACTGATGCCCTTCGCGCCGAATATCTGCGCCGGGCCAATGAGATCGTTGCGCATAACCGCTCGCTCCTTCCCGAACGGTTCTACAACCTTCCCAAATATCGGGCCGAAGTCGTTCGCGAGCCCTCCTTCAGCGAGGTCGCGGGAGGCGCTGCCCACGCTGCGCCGGCCAGCCCCGATGGAGTCCGTCCCGGACGCGTCTATGTCCATCTGCTCGGCAAGACCGGTGATCCGGCCGCGCTCTACGACCTCATGTGCCACGAAGGCATCCCCGGGCATGTGATGGCAGGCGATATCCAGGTGAGGCAAACGGGTACACCCAAGTTCCGCCGCGGTGGAGGCTATGTCGCGTTCAACGAAGGCTGGGCACTTTACGCGGAAGAATTGTGCAACGAGATGGGCGCCTACCCCGATGTCGCCGCAAACTTCATGCGGCTCGACCAGGAGCATTTTAGGGCCGCGCGCCTCGTCGTCGACACCGGAATTCATGCGATGGGCTGGACCGAGCAGAAGGCGGTCGACTTCATGATGAACACCGGGCGGCTGTCGCCGGACGAGGCCCGCTCGGAGGTGCGCCGCTACATCACGCTTCCCGGCCAGGCGACCGGCTACAAGATCGGAATGCTCAAGATCATGGAGCTGCGCCACAAAGCTGAAAGCGCTCTCGGCCCAAAATTCGACGTCAAGGCTTTCGATGATCTCATCATCAGCGATGGATCTCAGCCGCTACCGGTCCTCGAAAGCCGAGTAGACGAGTGGATCGCTGCGAAAAGGTGAACGATCAGCGGTCAGGAGGCCTCTGCGAGCTTGCTGATCGCCTCGGCGAGGCTGAGGTCGCGGTTGGTCACGCCGCCCTGGTCGTGGCTCGTCAACCGAAAGTCGACCCGGTTCCAGACGTTCGTGAACTCGGGATGATGATCCACTTTCTCCGAATGGAGCGCGACCCGCGCAAGGAACCCGAAGGCCTCGCTGAAATCGGTGAATTTGAAGGAGCGAATGAGCGCTTTGCCGCCGTCTTCAAGCGCCCAGCCTTCGGGAGTGTCCATGCTCTAATTCTCCTCTCGCACGCCTTCGAGGAAAAATGATCCCCGCCGCCCCCAAAGTGTCGCGCCCGTTCTTCGTCCTGGTCAATCCTCAAGCGACGAGCCGTCTCGATCTCGCCTTATGATCCGGTCGGACAAGGACTGCCGCCTTGAAATGCCGCCCTCGCAAGAGCAGTTGAACCGGCAAAGGAGTATCAGGATGGCCACGCAGCTTGCCGAGGAGAAGGGCGTCCTCGGACTGGACAACCCGATGGGGACGGATGGGTTCGAATTCGTCGAATATACCGCCCCTGACACCGATGTCCTTCGCGACCTCTTCACGAAGACGGGCTTCCCGGCAATCGCGAGGCACAAGCGAAAGGACGTGACGCTTCACCGGCAAGGGGAGATCAACTTCGTCATCAACGCCGAAATCGGGAGTTATGCGGAAAACTATGCGCGCGAGCACGGGCCGAGCGCTTGCGCAATGGCTTTCAGGGTCAAGGATTCGAAGGCCGCGTTCGAGCGGGCCGTCCGGCTTGGCGCAACGCCGGTCCGGAACGACATCGCCCATGGCGAAATGGACATTCCAGCGATCGAGGGCATTGGCGGATCGCGCCTCTTCTTTGTCGACCGCTACGGCGAGAACGGCTCGATTTACGATGTCGACTTCGACTTCCTGGCCGACTGGCCGGACGAGATGGCCAAGCTCGACAGCCGGCTTACCTACATCGACCACCTCACCCACAACGTTCAGCGCGGCCGGATGTCCGTCTGGGCCGGCTTTTACGAACGGCTCTTCAACTTCCGTGAGATCCGTTACTTCGACATCGAGGGAAAGCAGACCGGCCTTTTCTCGAAGGCCATGACGTCGCCCTGTGGAAAGATCCGGATCCCATTGAACGAAAGCCAGGACGACAAGAGCCAGATCGAGGAGTTCCTTCGCGAATATAAGGGCGAAGGAATCCAGCACATCGCTCTTGGAACCTCGGACATCTACGAAGCGGTCGACATCATCCGCGCTCGCGGAATCGAGTTCCAAGATACTCCCGAGACCTATTACGAGCTCCTGCCCGAGCGCATCAAAGGCCATGACGAAAAAATCGAGGAGCTAAGGAAGCGTCAGATCCTGATGGATGGAGCTCCGACAGAGGGGCAGGGGCTTTTGCTTCAGATTTTCACCAAGAACGTGATCGGCCCAATTTTCTTCGAGATTATCCAGCGCAAGGGCAACGAGGGCTTTGGCGAAGGGAACTTCAAAGCGCTGTTCGAGAGCATTGAGCTCGACCAGATGCGCCGCGGGGTCCTTTAGAAGCAATATGACGCAGGCTTTCATTTGCGATTATGTTCGCACTCCGATCGGCCGCTACGGCGGTGCGCTTGCGAACGTCCGCGCCGACGACCTCGCCGCGATTCCGATCAAAGCCCTAATCGAGCGCAATCCCGACGCCGACTGGACCCAACTCGATGACGTGATCCTTGGCTGCGCGAACCAGGCGGGCGAGGACAATCGCAACCTCGCACGGATGGCCGCACTTCTCGCGGGTCTTCCGGACAGCTCGGGCGGAGTGACCCTCAATCGTCTTTGCGGTTCGGGACTTGATGCGGTCGCGATGGCCGCCCGGACGATCGGCGGCGGGGAATCCGAGATGATCATCGCCGGCGGATCCGAAAGCATGAGCCGCGCACCCTTCGTCGTGGCCAAGGCGACAAGCGCTTTCGACCGAAACGCCGAGATGTACGACACGACCATCGGCTGGCGGTTCGTCAATCCAAAGATGAAATCGGCCTACGGCGATGATACCATGCCCAGTACCGGCGAGAACGTCGCCGAGGAGTTCCAGATCGGCCGCGAGGACCAGGATGCCTTCGCTCTTCGGAGCCAGGAGCGAGCCGCAGCTGCCCAGGCGAACGGTCGTCTGGCAGCGGAAATCGTCCCGGTTGGGATCCCTCAGCGCAAGGGAGATCCGCTCGTCGTCGACAAGGACGAGCACCCGCGAGCCACCAGCATGGAAGCACTCGCCAGGCTGAAACCTATAGTTCGTCCTGACGGAACTGTGACCGCGGGCAATGCCTCGGGCGTGAACGACGGCGCGGCAGCGTTGATTGTCGCCTCGGAAGAGGCCGCAAAGCGCAATGGCTTGACGCCCAAAGCCCGAGTTCTTGGCGCCGCTGTTGCCGGGGTTCCTCCAAGAATCATGGGAATCGGCCCAGCGCCTGCCAGTGAGAAACTGATGAGGCGGCTCGGTCTCAAAATCGGCGACTTCGATGTTATCGAATTGAACGAGGCCTTTGCCGCCCAGGGCCTGGCCGTGCTGCGCCAGCTCGGCCTTCCCGACGATGCGCAGCACGTAAATCCCAATGGCGGAGCGATCGCCCTTGGTCATCCGCTGGGGATGTCGGGTGCCCGGCTCGCCCTCACAGCAACGGAACAGCTGCAGCGAACCGGCGGCAGGCTTGCTCTTGCGACCATGTGCATCGGAGTTGGGCAGGGAATCGCCCTCGCGCTCGAACGGGTGTAACATCAATGTCATGGGCGGGGTCGTGGAGAAATCGATCGACGAAACGGCGATCATGTCCGTTCTCGAGACGATTCCCGATCCCGAAATTCCGGTGCTCACGATCACCGATCTCGGCATCGTCCGCGGGGTCGCCGACAATCCGCCGCGGGTCATGATCAGCCCGACCTATACCGGTTGTCCCGCGACCGTCGCGATTGAAATGCTGATCCGCGAGGCGCTCGACAAGGCCGGACTTGAGCATGTGTTTATCGAACGTCTGCTGTTCCCGGCGTGGACGACCGACTGGATCAGCGAACGGGGCCGTCAGCGGCTGAAGGCCTATGGAATCGCTCCGCCCGATCCATCGGCCAAGACCCAATGCCCGCAATGCGGATCGAGCGACACCGAGGAAGTGAGCAGGTTCGGCTCGACCCCGTGCAAGGCCCAATGGCGCTGCAGCGCCTGCCTCGAGCCGTTCGAACGATTCAAATGCCATTGAGGCCGAAGGCGGAGTCGATTCACCGTTCTGAAGTCACAATCGAAGCTGCGATCAGGAGCGGGGTCTCACCACTCCGCAAAGCTTCCGTCACTCGTGCGCCAGATCGGATTGCGCCAGCGGTGGCGATCCTTGTCGGCCGCACGAACCGCCGGCTCGTCGATGTCGATGCCGAGGCCGGGGCCTTCCGGCACCGGCAAATAGCCTTCGATCGGAGTCAGCGCTTCCTTGTTCGTGCAGTAGTTCAGGAGATCGTGACCGCCCGTATTGTAGTGAATACCGAGGCTGATCTCCTGGATCGCGTGATTGGGAGTGCACGCAGCGATCTGGAGGCAGGCGCCGAGCGCAAGAGGGCCGAGCGGACAATGTGGCGCAACCGCCACGTCGTAGGCCTCGGCCATCGCTGCAATCTTTCGCACCTCGAGGATGCCCCCGGCGTGACTGAGATCGGGCTGGATGATGTCGACGACGCCCTGTTCGAAGATCGGCTTGAACTCCCAGCGATTGTAAAGGCGCTCGCCTAGGGCGATCGGCGTCGAAGTATGGGCAACGATGTCCGAAAGCGCGTGGACGTTTTCAGAAAGTAGCGGCTCCTCGATGAAGAGAAGGCCAAGCGGTTCGAGGCATTTCGCGAGCTGCTTGGCCAAGGGACGATGGACTCGCCCGTGGAAATCGAGACCGACGTCCATGCCCTGTGCTTGTGCCGCGGCGGCACGCGTCAGGACCTCGTCGAATAATTTGGGAGTGCCGATCCAGCCGAGCTCGGCAGTGGCGTTCATCTTTACGGCCGTGAAGCCCTGCTTCTTTCGGGCTTCGGCCGCCTCGGCGATCTCGTTCGGCCGGTCACCGCCGATCCAGGCATAGGACCGCACCTTGTTTCGAACCTTGCCGCCGAGCATCTGCCAGGCGGGGAGTCCAAGGACCCGTCCCTTGAGATCCCACAGCGCCTGCTCGAGTCCGGACAGCGCCGACATGATAACAGCGCCCCCGCGATAGAAGCCTCCGCGAAAGCCGATTTGCCAGATGTCCTCGATATTGAACGGGTCGGCGCCGATGAAGCGATCCCGATAGGCTTCGAACACGCCGTTGACGGCTTCGCTCCAGCCCTCGAGGCTCGCCTCTCCCCAGCCGAAGGCTCCGTCCTCGCTTTCCACCCGGACGAACAGCCAGCGCGGCGGAACGAAGAATGTCTCGATCTTTCCGATCTTGCGCTGGCTCATGCTTCGGCCTCGTTCGCCGCGTTGCCATTGCCAACCGTTCGACCGGCGGCATCATCCTCGTCGGGCTTTTCGCTGACCTTCTTGATTGGCACGACGAGGCAGACGCTCGATGCCGGAAGAACGTTTCGCCAGTCGGCGATCAGCTGCTTGTAGGCCCGTCCGACGTTGCGGATCCGGCGGTCGAGATCAAACAGTCCGAGCGGGTTGACGTTGCCGTTCTGCTCGCGAAGCGCGGTGTCCCAGTCGATCTGGTCAGTCAGGCTGTACCAGGTGAAACCGACGGTCGGGATGCCGACGTTCCTTAACCTCAGGACATTCGCCCATTCCTTCCACAGCCACTTGACGGCCTCGTCGCCGTGCGGGCCCTCCCAAAGGTTGGTCTCGGTATGCATCACCGGCAGTCGGTAGCGGTTGTAATATTGGCGTGTGATCTCGGCGTAGCCGAACGTCTCGCCCGCGGCGACGGTGTGGCCGTCCGCGAAAACGCGGTGCTCGTTGAGCTGGTAATAATCATTTCCGAAGATGCAGTGTTGCTTCAGCCGGTGATCGAGGAACCACTCATATTCCTCGCGGCTCATGCCGTTATCGAGAAGGAACTGGTACATTCCGCTGTCGACTCGGCGCCCATAATTCAGGTCGAGCGAAAGGAAGCGCATCTGATTGAGGACTTCCGCCCGGCCGATCGCTCCGGGCGAATCCGCATGATAATATTCCGACGATTCCGATTGGATGAAGATGGCGTCGTGGCGACGCTTCAGAATCTCGATCATCGCCATGACATTGGCTTTGACCAGATGCTTCAGGGCCGTGACGAACGAGCGGTCGTCCTTCTTCTGCTCGTTCCACCAGCCATATTTGGCGGAGAAGACCGCGCAAATGAACATCTCGTTGATCGGTGTGTAGAGCTGGACCCAGGGAAAGCGTTCGGCGAATTCACCAGCATAGGCGGCAAACAGCCTCGGAAAATCCGGATTCTGGAAATTCTCGATCCAGTCCGGAACTCCGAAATGGCAAAGGTCGACAATCGGAGTGATTTCGCGCCGCTTCAAATCAGCGAATGTGAGATCGGCAAAATCCCAGTCAAACTTGTTGGGACCAAGATAGGTTTTGTAGAGCGCGGGCCCGTAGCGGAGGTAATTGATCCCGATCTCCTGGACGCAGTCGAAATCCTCGCGCCAGCGATCGTAGTGGCCGCACACCGCCATCTCGTCGATCCGCGTCTTCGAGTGGTTGATCGTTGGGATACTGTTCTCGATCCCGGTCGCGAACATGAAGTTGGCGATGGGTCACTCTCCTCGGCGTTGCTGCTTCACTTCGAACGGGCCTTGGCGGTGCGCCGTTCGGCACCCCTAGCGGCGCAAGCCGCAAACGAAAACCTTTGGGAGCCTTGGCGCTCGGCGAAGGTTTTCGGCTAAGGCGAATAAAGCATGCGCTGGGCGAACGGTTTCATCGCGGTCGATTGGGGGACCACAAACAGGCGTGCCTATCGCCTCGATTCCAAGGGCGAGCGCGCCGATGAATTCGAAGATTCAAAAGGTGTCCTCTCGGTACCCGGAGGCAAGTTTCCGGAGGCGGTCCAAGAAATAAGGGAGCGATTGGGCGACCTCCCGCTGCTTCTTGCCGGAATGGTCGGATCGAACAAAGGGTGGGTTGAGGTTCCTTATGTGCCGTGCCCCGCCGGCATTGGCCAGCTCGTTGAGAAACTCGAATGGGTGAGCGATCGCGAGGCGATCGTGCCGGGCGTTTCCTACATCGGCCAGGGACGGGCCGACGTCATGCGCGGCGAGGAAGTCCAGCTGCTCGGCGGCGTCGAGGCGGGAACGCTCCATCGCGACGCCCTCGTTTGCCATCCAGGGACCCACAACAAATGGGCGCTGCTTCGAAACGGCGTCATCCAGACGTTCGGCACGGTGATGACCGGGGAGCTCTTCAGTCTGCTGAAGGACCACAGCATATTGGCGGAGCTCCTTCAGGGCCCGGTCAGCATGAGCGACGCCTTCAGGCAGGGCGTTCGACACGCCCTCGAAAGGGAAATGCTTCCGGCCGCCCTGTTCGAAGTCCGGGCGGCTGTGCTCCTGGGTCAGATGAAGCGCGAGGACGCCCCATCCTACATTAGCGGGCTTCTCATCGGGACCGACGTCAGGATCGGCCTCATGTGGCCACTCGCCGCGAGCATCGGGATCATGGGCCGGAAGGATCTCACCCACCTTTACGCAGGAGCGATCGAGGAGGCCGGACGAGAGGCGATTGAACTCGATGGCGAGCAAAGCTTTCTTGCGGGTATCCGGGCGATCGCAACAAGGATCTGAAGTGAGCGCGAAAGAGCTGCTGCACCACTATCTCGATAATTGCCCACTAGTGGCGATCGTCCGTGGGATGGCGCCCCAAGACGCACAGCCGATCGGCGAGGCCATCTATGAGGCCGGCATCAGGATCATCGAAGTTCCACTCAACTCCCCCGATCCGCTCAGCAGCATCGAGCATCTGGCAAAGACATTCGGCGATTCGATGCTGATCGGAGCAGGCACCGTTCTTAGCGTCGAACAGGTCGCCAGGGTCAGGGACTCCGGTGGAAGGATCATCGTCTCGCCCGACACCAACACTGACGTCATTGCGGCAACGGCCAAGGCAGGACTGGTCTCCTCGCCGGGATATTTCACACCTTCGGAGGCCTTCGCAGCGATCCGTGCCGGAGCGACCTCGCTCAAGCTCTTCCCCGCGGAGGCGGCGCAACCTTCGGTGCTGAAGGCTCAGCTTGCGGTTCTCCCGCGGGATATTCCGGTCCTGATCGTCGGCGGCATCCGGCCCGACAACATGAAGCCCTGGCTCGATGCCGGAGCGACCGGCTTTGGCCTCGGGTCCGGCCTCTACACTCCAGGTCAGTCTCGATCCCAGACCCTCGACAGGGGCCGGGCCTATGTCGCCGGCCTAAAGGCATGAAGCCGATACCAATCGCGATCATCGGTTACGGCAAGATTGCCGAGGATCAGCATGTTCCATCGATCAGCGCGAACCCGCGCTTCGAGCTGGTCGCAAGCTCAAGCCGATCCGGCAATGGAGTGGCGAAAAGGTTCACCGACTGGCGCGAGCTGATCCGCAACGTCGAGGGGCTTAAGGCCGTTGCGATCACGACCCCCCCGGAACCGCGATACGCAATCGCTCGCGAATGCATCCTCGCAGGTCTCGATTGCCTACTGGAGAAGCCGCCGACCGCCGGTCTTGCCGAAATCGCCGACCTCGGTTCGCTCGCCGAGGCCAAGGGTGTCAGCCTGTTCACGACCTGGCACGCCCAGCACCATTCGACGGTCGGGGCGGCCGCTAAAGCACTTGCTGGCAAGCGCATTTGCTCGATGCAGATCCTGTGGCACGAGGACGTGCACAAATGGCACCCTGGCCAGCAATGGATCTGGGAGGCGGGCGGGTTCGGCGTGTTCGATCCGGGGATCAATGCCTTCTCGATCGCCACGAGGATTTTCCCGGGAGGATTGTTCGTCGAGGCCGCAAATCTTTTCGTGCCCGAAAACGCCCAGACTGCCATCGCCGCCGACGTGACGTTCTACAGCCCCGAGGCCGACGGGCCTTTGAGCGCCAGCCTCGACTGGCGCCGGACCGAAGGCGAGGAGTGGACGATCGCGATCCAGTCGACCGACGGCACGAATATTCGCCTCGAGGAGGGCGGAGCCCGGCTCACCCTCAATGGAAAAATCATCGCCGATAACGGGATTGGCGAATATCCGGACATCTACCGCACGTTCGTGGATCTCATCGATGAGGATCGAAGCCTGGTCGACGTCGCGCCGCTTCGGCTCGTCGCCGATTGCCTGCTCGTCGGATCGAGAACAACCGTCGAAGCCGTCCACAGCTGATGGAGCAAGTTGGCTCGCTCACGCATTATCCCCGTCAGGCCGGAGTCGTAACGACATGAGCGGCCTTTCAGGGATTTTGACGTGACACAGGTGACGATAGACGAACTCAGCCAGGCCGATGCGGCATTTGCGGGCAACCGCTTGCTTTCGACTTTCTCCAGAGAGGCTCGGGCGCTCATCGAGCCATTCGCAAGTTCGGTCGAGCTCGAGGCTGGAGACAGTGTCCTCCAGCGTGGAGTCCAGGTCCACTCGAGCCTCTTCCCGATTGGCTCGACCATGGTGACGATGAGGGTCGAACTCAGCGGGGGGCGCTCGGTCGAGGTCGCGTCGATCGGCAGGGAAGGAGCGGTAGGAGGTATCGTCAGCTGCGGGCATGCACCCGCCTTTTCGAGCGCCGAAGTGCTGGTCGGAGGCCCGGGATTGCGCATTTCAATGGAGGCGCTCGAGGACGCAAAAGGGCGCTCTCACTTCATTTCCAATCTGTTTTGCCGCTACTCCGATTATTTGCTTTCGACCGTTATGCAGTCGGTCGCCTGCAGCAGCTTTCACTCAATTACAGAGCGGGCCGCTCGATGGCTCCTCCAGGTCCAGGGACGAGCGGGCGACCGGATCGAGCTTACCCAGGAAACGCTCGCCGCGCTGCTTGGCGTTCAGCGAACCACGGTGAATGCGGTCATCAAGGACTTGTCGTCGGAGGGGCTCATCAGCACCAGCAGGGGAACCGTTCGGGTGATCGACCGGGCGGGCCTCAAGCGCCGCTCATGCGAATGCTACGAGCGTCTTCAGGACCATTATTCCGCAGTGATCGGGGTCAGCGGCAAGGGCGGCGAAAAGGCGCTCATCTGATCAGTCGATAAGCTTCCAGGCGAGCGTCTCGCCGGCGAGGAAGGGGACCAACTCGGCGGTTGCCGTTTCGATCCTGCCGGGCACTTCCACCCGAGTGCGCTCAAGCCTGACAACCCCCTCGTTCAGCGGGAGCCCGTAGAAGCCTGGGCCGTTCACTGATGCGAAGGCCTCGAGCTTGTCTAGCGCGCCCTCGGCCTCGAACACGGCTGCATAGCTTTCAAGGGCGAACGGTGCATTGAATATGCCCGCACAGCCGCAGGACGATTCTTTTGCCTCCCGCGTATGCGGCGCGCTGTCGGTTCCCAGAAAGATGTTGGGGGCGCCAGACGTCGCCGCTTTACGAATGGCAAGCCGATGGCGCTCGCGCTTTGCGACCGGAAGGCAATAGGCGTGCGGCCGCAGCCCACCCGCGAAGATCGCATTTCGATTGATTAGAAGATGCTGCGGAGTGACGGTCGCTCCGATGTTTGGGCCATTGCCGGTGACGAAGTCCGAAGCCTCCGCCGTCGTAATATGCTCGAGGACGATCTTCAGTCCCGGAAAGTCCTTTAAAAGCCGCGACAGGATCCGCTCGATGAAGACGGCTTCACGGTCGAACACGTCGATGTCCGGGTCGGTCACCTCGCCGTGGACGCACAGGACCATTCCGATTTTCTCCATCCGACCAAGGGTCGGATAGATGTTGCGGATATCGGTCACTCCGCTCGCGCTGTTCGTCGTCGCGCCCGCTGGGTAGAGCTTGGCGGCGATCCAGATCCGGTCGTCAAAGCCGCGCTCGACCTCGTCCGGCCCGGTTTCGTCGGTGAGATAGCAGGTCATGAGCGGCGTGAATCCGGGCCCTGAAGCCTCGATGATCCGCTCGCGGTAATAAGCCGCCGCTTCCGGCGTTGTGACTGGAGGAACCAAATTGGGCATCACGATCGCCCGCGCAAATTGCCGCGACGTATAGGGGGCTACGGTTCGGAGCATCTCTCCATCGCGCAGGTGCACGTGCCAATCGTCGGGCTGCCGGATCGTCAGGATTTGCGATGCCACGAGGCGCTCCCTAACTGATGATCATGGCCGCAACCACCCTCGCCGACCGCGCGATCGTCCGCCTTTGGGGAGACCAAGTGCGCGATTTTCTCCAGGGCCTCGTCACCAACGACGTTAGCGGCGAGCTTCCGGTTTGGGCCGCCCTCCTCAGTCCGCAAGGCAAGTGCCTATTCGACTTTCTCGTGTGGAGCGATGGCGATGACCTCCTGCTCGACTGCGAGGGAGCCGCGGCCGAGGACCTCGTCAAACGCCTGACACTCTACCGGCTCCGAAGAAATATCCGCTTCGATCGCGAGGACGAGCTTGCCGTTCATTGGTCGAAGACGAGTAAGGATGGAATCCCCGATCCGCGATTGGCGGCGCTCGGACGCCGCTGGCTCGCCCCGGCGGATGAGCCCGCCGAAGGCTGGCTCGAGCATCGGCTCCGCCTTGGTGTCTGCGAGGGTCGGAACGAGCTTGGCGACCTTCTCTGGCTCGAGTGCAATGCCGCCGAGCTTGGCGGAGTCAGCTTCACCAAGGGCTGCTTTGTCGGCCAGGAGAATACGGCGCGAATGAACTGGCGTCAGAAAATCAACCGGCGCCTGTTCGTCGTCCTCGGCGACGGGGGAGAGCGTTCGCGGGTTGAATATCCCGGAGTCGGCCTTTCGGTCGTTCACTCGCGAGTGGATGCGATCCCGAGCAATGCAATCATTCCCGACTGGCTGAAGACTGCGCTATCCTATTCGAGCACCGCGTAGGCGCGAACCGGGAAGGTGCCCAGTCCCCGGATCTTCGGGGGCACCGCAGAGAATCTGAACCCTTCGTCCGGCAGCTGGCCAAGGCCGGTCATATGCTCGCAGATCGGGATGTCGGCCGCGAGCAGCTTGGTGTGGACCGGGCGCGCCGGGCAGCGCGTGTCGTCGATATTGTTGCTATCGATGCCGACCAGCACCGCGCCGTTCGAGGCCAGCCAGTCGGCCGCGGCAGCGGTCAGGTACGGATGTCCGTCGCCGTAACGGTCCGTCCGCCAGTGCCGGTCCCAGCCCGTGTGGACGAGAACGGCTTTCCCGCGCACCTCACGGCCCTGGATCGCGGGAAGGTCGACCGCGATGTTCCTGTCCCAGGGCTGCCGGATGACCAGCCCGGGAAGATCGGCAAGCGAGACAAGCGAAAGGTCGGCGAGGTCCTTGCCTTCGGCATAGCGGTGGAAGGGCGAATCCAAATAGGTGCCGGTGTTCGCGACCATGTCGATGCGGCCGATCTGGAAGCTCGATCCGTCCTCGTAGTTCCTGGCTGAGTCCTCGCGCGTCCAGAAGTCACAAAGGCGGGGAGGAGGAAGCCCGGGGTAGGTCGTCATCCCGTCCTCGATCATGTGACTGAGGTCGACGGTTCTGCTCATCCGTCTTGGCGCCGGCGTCGCTTGAGGATCTGGATCGAAGCAAACAGCCCGATCATCAGCCACAAAATGTTGAGCGTCGCCGATGGAAGCGCCTGATGCCACCAGCCGTTGACCACGAAGCCCGCCGCTCCAACGACATTCATCGCCTGATATGCGAGAGACTGACCCCCGAGCCGTCCGGCCGAAAGCAGCAGATAGGCAAGAAGGATCAAGATCGCACCGCCCCAGCCTACAATCTCGACCATCCAACGGGCGAGATCCCAGTGCGGGAGAGCAATCACGCCGAGGCAAGCCTTCGAAGGACGTATTGAAGGATCCCTCCGGAACGAAAATATTCGAGCTCGTTGAAAGTGTCGATTCGACAGCGCGCTGTGAAACTGAATTCTTCGCCATCGTCCCGAATGACGTTCACCTCGACATCCTGTCTCGGTTTCAGCTTGGAAACGCCGGTGATGCTGTACTTCTCCGCACCGGTGAGGCGGTAAGTCTCAGCGGTTTCCCCGTCGCGGAACTGGAGCGGAAGAACGCCCATGCCGACAAGGTTTGAGCGATGGATTCGCTCGAAGCTCTCGGCGATGACCGCGCGCACTCCGAGAAGAACGGTGCCCTTTGCGGCCCAGTCGCGAGAGCTCCCGGTGCCATATTCCTTGCCGGCGATCACCACGAGGTCCCGGCCGTCGTGCCGGTACAGCATTGCCGCATCGTAGATGGGCATGACTTCGCCGGTGGGCGCGTAACGGGTGAAGCCGCCCTCGACATTGTCGAGCATCCGATTGCGGATCCGAATGTTGGCGAAGGTGCCGCGCATCATGACTTCGTGATTGCCTCGCCGCGAACCATAGCTGTTGAACTCGCCACGGGTGACTCCGTGCTCGAGCAGATAACGACCCGCCGGGCTGTCGGGCTTGATCGCGCCTGCTGGAGAAATGTGGTCGGTCGTGATCGAATCGCCGAAGATCGCCAGCGGCCTCGCGCGCTCGATATCCGCGGGCGGGTTCGGGTGCATGGTCATCCCGACGAAATAAGGCGGGTTCTGGATGTAGGTGGAAAGCGCCGGCCAGCTGTAGGTGTCACCGCCGGTCACCTCGATCTCACGCCAACGCTCATCGCCCTGGTAGACATCGGCATAGCGGCGCCGGAACATCTCGGAATGGACATGCGCATCGATGAGCGTTCGGATCTCCTCGTTCGAGGGCCAAATGTCCTTGAGATAGACGGGCTCACCGCTGGACGATGTGCCAAGCGGCTCGTTGATCATGTCCGATCGCACCGTACCCCTTAGCGCGTAAGCGACCACCAGCGGAGGGGAAGCGAGATAATTGGCACGGCAGTCGGGCGACACGCGCCCCTCGAAATTGCGATTGCCCGAAAGAACGCTGACCGCGACCAGATCGTTGTCGCTGATCGCCTTGCTGATCGGTTCAGGGAGCGGACCCGAATTGCCGATGCAGGTCGTGCATCCATATCCGACCAGGTCGAAGCCGAGCGCATCGAGGTCCTCCTGAAGGCCGCTCTCGCGAAGATAATCGCTGACGACCTGGCTTCCCGGCGCGAGGCTCGTTTTCACCCAGGGCTTCACCTGGAGTCCCTTTTCGCGAGCCTTGCGGGCGACGAGGCCCGCGCCGATCAGCACCGAAGGATTGGAGGTGTTGGTGCAGCTGGTGATCGCCGCAATCGCGACGTCGCCATTTCCGAAATCGAAGGACTCGCCCTCGACCGGGACCCGAGGGTCTTTCGCTTTGTGATAGCCGGCCTCGAGCTCGGCGTTGAACTGTTCGTCGACCTCGGCGAGGAGCACCCGGTCCTGTGGTCTTTTGGGACCGGCTAGCGACGGCTCGATCGAACTCATGTCGAGCTCGAGCGTATCGGTGAACAGGGGTTCGCTCGACCCGGCGTCGCGCCACAGGCCCTGCGCCTTGGCATAGGCACGGACCAGCGCGATCTGGTGATCCTCGCGCCCGGTGAGCTTCAAATAATCAATCGTTCGCTCATCGATCGGGAAAAAGCCGCAAGTCGCGCCATATTCGGGGGACATGTTGGAGATTGTCGCCCGGTCGGCGAGCGGAAGCTTGTCGAGACCGGGTCCGAAAAATTCGACGAAACGCCCAACCACGCCCTTCTGGCGAAGCATCTGAGTGACGGTCAGAACGAGATCGGTCGCGGTAATGCCTTCGCGAAGTTCGCCCTCGAGGCGAAATCCCATCACTTCGGGAATGAGCATGCTGATGGGCTGGCCGAGCATCGCTGCTTCGGCTTCGATTCCTCCCACACCCCATCCAAGCACTCCAAGCCCATTGACCATGGTCGTATGACTGTCAGTGCCGACGAGCGTGTCGGGATAAGCGAGAGTCTCGCCATTCGCATACTCATCGGTCCAGACGCACCGCGCGATATGCTCGAGATTGACTTGATGGCAGATGCCCGTTCCGGGCGGCACGACCTTGAAATTGTCGAACCCATTGCTGCCCCATTTGAGGAACTGGTAGCGCTCGCCGTTGCGCTGATATTCGAACTCGACGTTTTTCTCGAATGCGCGTGGATTGCCGAACTCGTCGACCATTACGCTGTGATCGATGATGAGGTGGACGGGAACGAGCGGGTTGATCTTCTGGGCGTCGCCTCCAAGCTTCGCCATCGCGTCGCGCATGGCGGCAAGATCGACGACGGCCGGAACACCGGTGAAATCCTGCATGAGGACGCGCGCGGGCCGGTATTGGATCTCTCGGTTGATCCGGCGTTCTTTCAGCCAGTCGACCATTGCCTCCAGATCGGGACGAGTAACGGTCTCGCCGTCCTCGAAGCGCAGCAGGTTCTCGAGAAGCACCTTCATCGAGAAGGGCAAGCGCGAGACGTCGCCGAGAGACTCCCCGGCTTTCGCCAGCGAATAATAAGCATAGGTTTTTCCCTCGACTTCGAGAGTCGAGCGGGTGTGGAGGCTGTCGTTGCCGGTGGGGATCATCGCTGTCCTTCGAATGTTCAAGGCAAGCGGCGCGTTCCCGCCGCTAAATGGGGGCGAGCGGGCCTTAGCAATCCGCTCGGACGCCCGCAAATTGGGTTCGACTTCCGACCATTTGCGGTGAGTTGAAGAGGCCTCGGGCCGGGGCGCTCGCCTGCGGCTCGAATTTGTTACGCAGCGGCACTAAATCCAAAGCGATGACGAGGGACAGCGCATATTTCCGCGAGCGCGCCGCCGAGGCGCGTGCAACGGTTGCGGCCAAGGGGCGCGCCGAAGAGGCGGCAGTCGCAGGTGAGCTCGCGCTCGCTTACGCTGCGCTTGCTCGTCGCCGGGCCGCGGCCGATGAAGAAGAGACGCTCACGTCCTTTCTTTCGGTCGGCGAGCCAGCCTAAATCCACCCTCTCTTCTTGAAGTACAGATAGGGTCCGACCGCCGAGGCGAGCATCAGCACGAGCGAGATCGGATATCCGTAACGCCAGCTCAGCTCCGGCATATAATGGAAATTCATTCCGAAAATGCCGGCAATGAGCGTGGGCGGAAGAAACACCACCGCGGCCCATGAAAACAGCTTCATCGCAGCGTTCTGTTCGATGCTGATCAGTCCCAGTGACGCATCGAGCAGGAACTGAAGACTGTCCGTCTGAAAGCTCGCGTGCTCGCTGAGCGACGTTACGTCCGTCGTCAGGCTCGAAACATGGTGTCGTAACTCTTTGCGCTTTTCCTCGTGAACAAGATTGGACCCAGCGAAGAAGCTGAGCATCCGAAGGGTCGTGACTGCCGAATATCGAATCTTGCTTAGGAGTGTCTGAGTCCGGCCGATATCGGTGAGCAGCTTCGTCAGCCGATCGGCGGGAATCCGGCGCTGGTCCTGCTGCCCCTGGAAAATCTGCTGCGACAAATTCTCCATCGCTTCGCCGACGTGCTCGATTTCGTCAGCCAGCCGGTCGACGATCGCGTCAAGGAGGCGCACCAGCGCGGTCGGCCCGTCGCGCACCAGGTCAGGATCCCTGCGGGCATGACTCTCGAAGGTCCGGATCGGCTTTGGGGTCGCATAGCGGATCGTCACCAGTCGATTGCCGGCGAGAACGAAACTGATCGGAGTCGTGCTCGGCAGATGCTCTTCAACGCCCCTAAGCGCGCTCACCGTCATGTAGATTGCGCCGTTCTTCTCGTAGAGTCGGCTGGATGGCTCGATCTCGGCCATTTCGGCCTGGGTCGGCACGTTGACCTCGACACAGCGTTCGACCAGCTTTTCTTCTTCCTTGGTTGGCCCCTCGAGGTCGATCCACACAGCATCGTCCGGGATTCGCTCGACGTTGGGGTCGATGACCTCGCCCTCGCAGGCCGGACCATAAGCTCTCAGCATGCGCGCATGTGTCCGATGAACGCCCGTTCTTTGCAAGCGGCTTCCCTCTGCTAAGCCCTGGCCCAAATGAGCCTTCGCCGCGCCGCCATTTGTGCCTTCCTCATCATTGCTGCTGCGGCTGCGATCGAACTTGCGATGGGACGGCACCCCATTTGCACCTGCGGTTCGGTCGAGCTCTGGGTCGGGTCGCGCGACAGCCCGAAGACAAGCCAGATGCTGGCCGACTGGTACAGCCTTAGCCATATCGTTCACGGGCTGCTTTTCTACGCGCTTCTGTGGCTTCTCATGAGGCGCTCGACCATCAGCTGGCGGTTCGTCACTGCCCTCCTCATCGAGGTGAGCTGGGAAGTGGTCGAGAATACGCCGTTTGTGATCGATCGCTATCGCGAAACCGCGGCGGCCCTCGGCTATAGCGGCGACACTGTCCTCAACTCGGTCTCCGACATGCTGATGATGTGCATCGGCTTCCTCGCAGCGCGAAAGCTTCCGCTTTGGACCTCTCTTCTCTTGCTCGTCAGTCTCGAAGTCGTCCCGTTGTTCGTCATCCGCGACAATCTGACGCTCAACGTCTGGAATTTGCTTGCGCCCAATCCGGCGATCCAGGCGTGGCAGGCCCGCTGATCAGGCGCAGCCCGTCAGCTGGGGCGGCGCTCCTTGTCGGAGTGAAAACGGGCCAAGGATCGTCCCATCCTCAAGCGCCACTCGAAATGTCATCAGCCTCGGCCCGGTCTTCGAAGCGGCCTGGGTGATCTGCCCCGAATATGTCGCGGACTGGCTCTTGAAATATTCGCCGACCTTGACCGGCCCCGGGGCGCCCGTCCGATAGGTGCCCTTCACCGCGAACGAACCGTCCGCTGCGGGATAGAGCGGATCGTCGATCGTCCCCGAAGCGCAGTCGAATTGTACGTCCGCAAGGCCGCCCTGGACGTCGAGCCCGACATGGGGTCCGCCCCACAGGCCGATGATATGCTCCGGTTCCCCCGGTATCGTATTGCAGCCCGAAACCAGGATCGCCGCAACGACCGGCCACGCCCTCGAAACGAGATTTTTGACCCGCATTGGCGTTGCTCCCTCCACGTGGAAGCTAGCAGCAAACGGCCCTTGGCGCATCGACGGTTTCGCGGGCACTATCCAGGAAGTGAAACATTGATAAGCGTTCCCGAAGGGAGAAGCATCGTGAGATCCGTAGCGTTCCTGTTTCCCGCCCTCATCCTTTTTTCGAGCGTTCCCGCGCAAGCGGGCGAAGTTTTCGGCGGAGCTTATGTCCATGACGTCAAGCTTCCGACCGACAAAAGCGGCATTGAAGACGGGATGGACATCCAGCTTGGCTACCGCTGGGGCAGCATCGGCCATACTCCGCTTCAGCCCTATATCTTTGGAGCCCTGAACACGGCAGGCCAGACGAGCTATGCGGCCGCCGGCTTATCGGCGAAGTTCGGTCGAAGGATTTACATCCGGCCGGGTCTTGGAATTGCCATCCACGACGGCTCGGCCGACAAATTCTATCGGACCGACAGGATCGCCTTCGGCAGCCGGGTTCTGTTCGAGCCCGAGCTTGGTATCGGCACTGATGTCAACTCGCGGCTCAGCATCGAGGCGAGCTGGGTCCACATGAGCCATGCCCAGCTGTTCGGGCGCGAAAATCCAGGAATCGACAATCTGGGCGTGCGGCTCAATCTGAAGCTTTAACGCTTCACCATCTTTTCCGGCTTTACGACCCGATCGAACGTCTCTTCGTCGACGAGCGCAAGCTCGATGCCGGCTTCCTTCAAGGTCTGTCCCGTCTTGTGTGCGTGCTTGGCGATCGCAGCCGCATTGTCGTAGCCGATCTCGGGGGCGAGCGCGGTCACCAGCATCAGCGAGCGGTTCATCAGCTCCGCGATCCTCTCGAGGTTCGGTTCGGCCCCGTCGAGCATCCTTGAGGTGAAGCTTTCCATTCCAGTTGAGAGGAGGTTGATCGAGCGAATGACGTTGGCCCCGATCAGCGGTTTGAACACATTGAGCTCGAGATGGCCCTGCATCCCTCCGATCGTCACCGCGACATGATTGCCGATCACCTGTGCGGCGATCATCGTCAGCATCTCGGCTTGGGTCGGGTTGACCTTGCCCGGCATGATCGAGCTCCCCGGCTCGTTTTCGGGCAGCCTCAGCTCGCCAATACCGCAGCGCGGCCCTGATCCGAGCAGCCGAATGTCGTTGGCGATCTTCATCAGCGCGACTGCGATCACATTGAGAGTTCCGGAGAGCTCGACGAGCGTATCGTGCGCCGCAAGCTCGGCAAACTTGTTTGGAGCCGAGGTAAAGGGCAGCTGAGTGAGCTTCGAGGTCTCGGCCGCGAACTCCTCGCCGAAACCCTCGGGGGCGTTGAGCCCGGTTCCGACTGCTGTTCCTCCCTGCGCCAGCCGCGTCAGCCGCTTAAGCACGTCTTTCACCCGCTCGATGCAATCCATGATCTGGGCTGCGTAGCCCGAGAACTCCTGGCCGAGCGTCAGCGGAGTTGCATCCTGGAGGTGAGTTCGCCCGATCTTGACGATATCGTCCCACTTCTTGGCCTCATCGGCCAACCGCTCGTGGATCATCGTCAGGGCGGGAAGCAGCCGCCGATGGACCGCCACAGCCGCCGAAATGTGCATCGCGGTCGGGAAGCTGTCGTTCGACGACTGACTCATGTTGACGTGATCGTTCGGATGGACCGGCGCCTTGGCGCCGAGCGCGCCGCCCAGCATCTCGTTGGCGCGGTTGGCGATCACCTCGTTGACGTTCATGTTGGTCTGGGTGCCGGAACCGGTCTGCCAGACGACCAGCGGGAAATGGTCGTCGAATTTTCCGGCGATGACCTCGTCGGCGGCGCGGATGATTGCCCGTGCACGGCGGCGGTCGAGCAGGCCGAGATCGTTGTTGACCTCGGCGGCGACGCGCTTGACGAGCGCGAGCGCATGGATGAGCGGCAGCGGCATGCGCTGGGTGCCGATGCGGAAATTCTGCCGCGAGCGCTCGGTCTGGGCGCCCCAGTAGCGGT
>DATAPR010000063.1:0-1854 GCA_036265105.1 Sphingomicrobium sp. | reverse complement strand
TTTTGTCATTGGTCATCCCGCTCGGGGTGTTGATCGGCGGCCGCATAGTGGGTACCTAGTGCTCAGACCCAAACGGAAGATTCACTTTAGTCGTCCTGGCCGGGCTTGACCCGGCCATCCACGCCTTTCCTGCAGCGCTCGTAAGACGTGGATGCCCGGCACAAGGCCGGGCAAGACGGTTAGCTCGGAATTGATTCATCTGAATGCATCCGAGTACCAGCAGCAAAAGCCTTGCCGATGCCGGGCGTTCCCAATTAAAGGCTGGCCTCCGACTATGATGCTCGGAGGACCTGCCATGCCCCGCTTGCCAGACCACGCCGATCTTGAAGCTCTGAGGGCGTTCGACACGCCGACCATCTGCAATGCGCTCGAACTCGTCGCTCCGGCGCGCCGCGCCGTAGGGTTTACCCGCAGGCCGCTGTTCGCCGCTTTTCCCGAAATGAAGCCGGTCGTCGCTTTTGCCCGCACCGCGATCATCCGCTCGCGCGAGCCGCATCCGCGCGGCCGCGAGGAGGCAAAGGAAGTGCGGCTCGGCTATTACCAGCATATCGCCGACGAACCGTTGCCGAGCATCGCGGTGATCCAGGACATCGACGCGCCCGATACCGGGTTCGGCGCGTTCTGGGGCGAGGTCCAGACCCATGTCCACAAGGGGCTCGGCTGCGCCGGCGTCATCACCGACGGCTCGGTCCGCGACCTCGAGGCGATGGCGCCCGATTTCCTGGTGCTCGCCGGCTCGGTCATGCCGTCCCACGCTCATGTCCATCTGGTCGATTACGGCGGCACCGTCAGCGTCGCCGGAATGACCGTATCGCCGAACGACGTCATTCACGCCGACCGCCACGGCGCCGTCGTGATCCCGCCCGAGGCGGTCAAGGAAGTCCCCGCGGCCGTCGCGCTGATCGCGCGCCGCGAAAAGGTGATCATCGACGCCTCGAAAGCCCCCGGATTCTCGGTCGCCCGCCTGCGCCAAGCCTTCGACGAGCAAGAAGACATTCACTGACGGCGGCGCGTTGATCCTCGTCGCAGCCGAGCGCGCCCGCGACTTCCCGCAGAGCTTGCCCCTGGAGTGAAGAGGGGGCCGGTCTACCTCCTCGGCGCCGGCGAGAGCGTTGAGACCCCGATGGTCAGCCGCACCCTCATTCCCGCGAAAGCGGGAATCCGGGGCAATATGAATTTTCCCATGAATTATGCTGTGTAGGAGTTGTGTAGGATCGTGGTGTCATTTTTTTCGACTTTCAGACATAGTATTTGAATGGCTGACGCTGGGCATCCTTCGCCGTTCCCATAGTTAATATGTCTCCTACCATATTTGCGAAGCGTACCGTGACAGGTAAGCCATCGTTATAATTACAGGAGTTATAGTTGATTTTAGTGAGACCGACGATATCAGTTAATACTGTCGTTAGTTTTGGTGTTTCACCTTTGCTGCGAAGCATGGTGATGAACAGAGGATTCGGCGTTTCGGGGCCGATATAAGTGTCGAGTTCAGGAATATAGCCGTTAGTCCATAGGTAGGCGTTTCTCTCGTCCAAAATCATCGCGATGCCTCGCAATGTCGGATAGTCCCCGTCGCGGAAAAGCTTGGTTTCGCCATCTGTCGTTCTGATTCTGATGCCCACCAAGTTGGTCTCGGAAGGGACGGCACTCTCGAAAGCACGCCACTCCTCATCGTTGAAATTGGTGCGCCCGTGAATAAACAGCTCTTTTGGGTCGCTACGGTGTTTTTCGCGGTAGGTTTCGAGCACGCTGGAAATCAGGTTTTTCGCCTCCGTCTCCTTCAGGTGGTACTCGAAATCTCCTGTTTTCCAAGGACCGTCGGTGCCTCGAAACACGACGCCATCGCCCTCGCTC
>DATAPR010000062.1:0-52420 GCA_036265105.1 Sphingomicrobium sp. | reverse complement strand
TGTCTCCACGCGCGAAAAGCTCCAGAAACGGAATATTGCCCCGATGCGAAAAACGGGGCGCCAAAACGGCTTACGCCGGACGCCCCCATCGGTTGGCGCGGCCCCTAGCAAGGGGTGCGAAGGGATGCAACCGCCTCCTTTTGTTTGACCGCAAGCGAGCGGAAGCCCGCTTTGCCCGAACACCGTAACAGGGCTCAATGACCTACCGAATCACAGGGCTCAATCCGGCCTCCTACCGCCCGCTCTTCGAGCTTTCGGACGACGACCTCGCCAAGCGCGGAATCGTTCGGATGACCGTGACCCAAAAGCCAAGCTTTCCGTGCCGGATCAGTCTCCTCGACCGCGAAATCGGGGAGAAGGTCCTTTTGCTCAACCATCTCAGTCATGATGCGGCGAATCCGTATCGCGCGGCCCACGCGATCTTCGTCGCAGACTGCGAGCAAGGCGAGTTCGTGGACGAGGTCCCACCAGTCTTTGAAAGCCGCGTCCTTTCGCTTCGCGGCTTCGACAAGAACGGGATGATGGCCGACGCAGTCCTTGCTCAGCCAGGCCAATCGGAGGCCGCAATCCGCAGGCTCCTTGATAATCCGGAGATCGAGACGATCCACGCCCACAACGCGGCGAGAGGCTGCTTCTCCGCCAAGATCGAAAGGTACTGATATGGCGACCCTTGCGCCCCTCCTCGAGCAGCCTAGATCGCAAGCCATGACGTCCGTCGCGCGCCTTGATCCCGACACCGCCTGGGCTGCCTTCATGCGCCGCGATCGGGCTTGGGACGGCCGGGTGATTGGCGCAGTCCACTCGACCGGCATCTATTGCAAGCCGAGCTGCCCCGCCCGCCGGCCCAAGCGGGAGAACGTCACTTTCTATCCATCGGCCGAGCTAGCAAAAGCTGCAGGTTTTCGTCCGTGCCTTCGCTGCAAACCCGACGAGGTGGGCCGCGACCGCGAGGCGGTGGCTTTAGCAGTCAAAATCATCGAGCAAGCGGAGGAGGCACCGGTCCTTGCCGAGCTTGCGCAAGCGGTCGGCTACGCGCCGCATCACTTCCAGCGCATTTTCAAACGCGACCTCGGCGTGTCGCCGGCGGAATATGCGCGCGGCCTTCGCAATCAGCGCACCGAACTGGCGCTAAAGGCGAACGAGCGCGTCACAGATGCGGTCTACGACGCCGGCTACCAGAGCCCGAGCGGCTTTTACAATGATGCAAAGGAGAGGTTGGGAATGACCCCATCGGCCTGGCGTGACGGCGGACGAGGCGAGACGATCCGCTGGACCACGTTCGACAGCCCGCTCGGGCAGATGTTGATCGCCTCGACCCCGAAGGGGATCTGCCGTCTGACGTTCGACGACAGCGAAGCGTCGCTGAGGCGGCTCTTCCCGAGGGCGACGATTGTCAAAGACGAAGGGGGTCTTCGCGGACTGGTCGAAGGCGCTCTGGCAGCCATCGACAAACCGCTTGCTGCACCTGACCTTCCGATCGACGTGGCGGGAACCGCTTTTCAGGAAGCTGTCTGGCGCGAGCTCCGAAGAATCCCGGCCGGCGAGACCCGGAGTTACGCGGAAATTGCCGCTGCAATTGGTCACCCAAAAGCCGTTCGCGCGGTTGGCACGGCCAACGGAGACAATCATATCTGCGTGTTGATTCCCTGCCACCGGGTCATCCGCAGCGACGGAACGCTGGGCGGTTACGGCGGCGGCATCGATCGGAAGAAAAAGCTGCTCGCTTCAGAAGGCCATTCCGTGACGGAGCCTGAACTGCCGCTCGCCGAATAAGCGCTTGCCGCTTCGGCTCACTTGCGCTCAACAGGTCGGCGCAACGGGAGGGGCGCACCGATGGGAGAATTGCAGGCGGTTCGATGGAAACCGCTTTGGCGGAGGATCGTCGATTATCCGCTCATGGCGATGTTGATCGCGATCGCCATTGTCCTTGTCTGCTTCACAATCGGACTCCTCGTCGCTCAGTACCTGTTGCCGCCCGTTGAAGGGCTTTCCGTGGAGACGAAATTCGATCTCGTCTCGATCCCTCTGCTGCTGCTCGCCTACGAGCTCATCATCCGACATCTCGGCGAACGTCCGCGCGATGATTACCGCGACGCCCTCTGGCTTCCGAAACTGGGACTTGGGCTTGGCGCCGGTCTGCTCGTTTTTTCGGTCGCCGTGGCAATTGCCGCACTGTTCGGGGTCTACCGAATCACGGGCGAAGGCGATCTTACAGGCCTTGTGCCCGCTCTGATTGGCCCAGCGCTCTTTGCGGCGATCTCCGAAGAGATGATGTTCCGAGGAATTCTCTTCCGCTGGCTGGAGGAGTGGGGCGGAAGCTGGGTCGCACTGTTTGTGACCTCGGCGCTTTTTGGATGCTCCCACCTCCTCAACCCGCACGCAAGTCCGATCGCCGCGGCCGGAATTGCCTTCGAGGCCGGAGTCATGCTCGGCGCTGCCTACATGCTGACCAGGAGTCTGTGGATGCCGATGGGACTCCACGCAGCCTGGAATTTCGCACAGGGTGAGATCTACGACATTCCAGTATCGGGAACGCCGGCCCACGGCATTCTCACCGCTCGGTTGAGCGGTCCGCCGTTGCTGAGCGGCAACGGCTTCGGTCTCGAGGCATCCCTCACCGCAATTGGAGTCGCGACGATTTTCGGCCTGTGGCTTTTGTGGCTGGCCATTCGAAATGGCGAGCTGGTGAAGCCACGTTGGGTCCGGCGCCGTTATCCATCGGAAGATCCGATCGGTCGGGTCATTCGCTAGCCGCCGACTGCGAAGCGCGAGGTTGGGTCCAACCCACTTTTTCGGCGTTGCGCGTCTGGCAGCGGTCGACTGGAGTCAAGGCTCCGATTTTTCCTAGAGGAAGCTGTACGGGTCGACATCGACGCTCACTCGCACTTTGGCGCTCCAATCGATCTCGGCGAGCCATTCGCGAACGACGTCCTGAACGTCGAGACTGCGCCGAGCGTGAATGAGGAGGCGCTGGCGATGGCGCCCGCGCAGCATCGCGAGCGGAGCCGGTGCAGGCCCGAAGACGGCCATGCCTTCGACCGATGGGGCGGCGGCCCCGATGCGCCGGGCAACGGCTTCGGTTTCAGCGGCATCCTCGGCCGAAACGATGATTGCGGCGAGACGGCCAAAGGGCGGCATTGCCGCCTCGCGCCGAGCTTCTGCCTCGGCAGTGTAGAAGCCCTGTGTATCGCCCGATACGAGCGCGGCAATGACCTGGGCGTCGGGGTCGTGGGTCTGGACGAGCACACGGCCCGGCTTGTCCCCGCGGCCCGCTCGGCCGGCGACTTGCTGGATCTGCTGAAAGCTGCGTTCCGCCGCTCGAAGATCTCCGCCGGCAAGGCCGAGGTCGGCATCAACGACTCCAACCAGCGTCAGGTTGGGGAAATGATAGCCCTTGGTGACGAGCTGAGTTCCGATCACGACGTCGATGGCGCCAGCTTCCATCGCTCCGACGAATTCAGCCGCACGAAGCGGCGACCAGATCGTATCCGAGGTGACGATGGCTGTCCGGGCATCGGGGAAAAGCTCGGCAACTTCGTCGGCAATTCGCTCGACGCCCGGCCCGCATGCAACCAGGCTGTCTTGCTCACCGCACTCGGGACAGGCCTTGGGCGGCGGCATCACATGACCGCAATGGTGGCAGGCCAGCCGGTGCATCAAACGATGCTCGACCATCCAGGCAGTGCAATTCGGGCATTGGAAACGGTGACCGCAATGGCGGCATAGGGTCAGCGGCGCAAAGCCTCGCCGATTGAGGAAGAGGAGTGACTGTTCGCCGCGACCAAGATTTGTCTCGATTTCGGCGACCAGTGCGGGAGCGAGCCAGCGCCCGCGCGGCGGCGGATCTTGAGTGAGGTCGAGAGCGCGGATGTCCGGTAGAGAGGCTCCGGCAAAGCGCTGGGGAAGCGAGACCTCGCGGTAGCGGCCGAGCTCGACCATGTGCTTGCTCTCGATGGGAGGAGTCGCGGTCGAGAGGATCACCGGGACGTCCTCGAACTTCGCGCGCATGACCGCGGTGTCGCGTGCGTGATACTGGACTCCGTCTTCCTGCTTGAAGCTGGGTTCGTGGGCCTCGTCGACGACGATCAGGCCGAGGTTTGGATAGGGAAGGAAGAGTGCGGAGCGCGCTCCGACGGTAACCGAGGCCTCGCCGTTGCTGATCCCGCGCCACGCTCTTCGACGCTGCGACGAGCGAAGGTCAGAGTGCCACGCGACCGGCGCGCAGCCGAAGCGCGCCTCGAAGCGCTTGAGGAACGGCTCCGTCAGGGCGATTTCCGGTAGAAGCACGAGCGCTTGCTTGCCGCCTCGAAGGCATTGGGCGATCGCTTCGAAATAGACCTCCGTCTTTCCCGAGCCGGTGACTCCATCGAGCAGGACCGGATCAAAGCCCTTGTCGATGGTAGCGGTGAGGCTCGAGGCGGCCTTGCTCTGCCCCTCGTTGAGATCCGGAGGCGCAAAGTCCGGATCGGGCGAAGGAAGTGGCCGATCGGCATCGACTGCGACGGCTTCCAACGCCCCCGATTTGACCAGCCCACGAAGGACAGCATCGCTGACATCGGCATGATGCGCGAGTTCTCGAATGGTCCCCTGCCTGCCGGCAATCGCGGCCAGCGCCTTTGCCCGCTGCGGTGTCAGTCGATCGAGAACGAACCCTGTCGGGCGGTACTCGATTAGCTGGCGTGTCCCCTCGAGAGCGGCAGAGGAGGGCATGACCATTCGAAGCACCGACGCGAGGGGCGCGAGGTAATAGTCTGCGGTCCATTCGCAAAGCCGGCGAAGCGGCGCCGATATCGGAGGAACGTCGATCTTCGCCGCCAGCGGTCGAAGCCTTGAATCGGGGATCTCGCTCGCCTCAAGCCTATTCGGGTCCCACGCGACTGCGAGGATTTGGCGAGGTCCGACAGGTGCAACGACGACCGAGCCTGGTTCGATCGCCATGGTCTCGGGCACGCTGTAATCGAGCGGCCCGAGTGCGGCATTCAAGGTAACGACACGGGCGCGCTTCATCCTCGCCTAAATCGAGAGGCCCGGCCTCATTGGCAACAGCCTGCCCTTCGAATGCTGCACTGTTGAAAAAAATGCCGCCGGACGCCCTCCCCGAAACGAAAGAACGCCGGAGGCGTCGAGTCGCCTAGCGCCCCCGCTTCTTTCGGTGGGTGTCGAAGTCGAGCACCGCGGAATCATCGTCGGGCTGGAGCAGCCCCAGGCGCCGAGCAACTTCCTGATAGGCTTCCTCAACGCCGCCGAGGTCCTGGCGAAAGCGATCCTTGTCGAGCTTCTGATTGGTCTTCATGTCCCAGAGCCGACAACCGTCGGGACTGATCTCGTCAGCAAGGATCACGCGGGCAAAATCGCCATCCCAGACGCGGCCGAACTCCAGCTTGAAATCGATCAGTCGGATTCCGATCGCTGCGAACATGCCCGAGAGAAAGTCGTTCACCCGAATCGCCATGTCGGCGATGTCGTTCATCTCGTCCTGCGTCGCCCAGCCGAAGCAGGCGATATGCTCGTCCGCGATCATCGGGTCGCCGAGCGCGTCGTCCTTGTAATAATATTCGATGATGGTCCGAGGAAGCTGGGTGCCTTCCTCGATGCCGAGCCGCTTGGACAGCGATCCGGCTGCGACATTTCGGACGACGACCTCGATCGGGATTATCTCGACCTGCCGGATCAGCTGCTCGCGCATGTTCAAGCGGCGAATGAAGTGGGTCGGAACTCCGATCGTCTGGAGGGCGGTAAAAATGTGCTCGGAGATTCGGTTGTTGATCACGCCCTTGCCGCTGATCGTCCCGCGCTTTTGCGCGTTGAATGCGGTTGCGTCGTCCTTGAAATATTGGATGAGAGTTCCCGGCTCCGGACCCTCGTAGAGAATCTTGGCCTTGCCCTCATAAATCTGGCGGCGGCGAGCCACGGTTCGCGTCACTCCAACGAAAATCGGAAGGAGCGGCGGCTATAGGCGAGCCGCCGCCCCTCCGCAATTGATGGCTAGCGCTAAGCTTGCGTCGTAACCTTATCGTTGACGATCTGGGCCTTCTGGACCGTTTCAGCCCACGGATAGAGGCCCGAAAGCCAAGGAGCGCGACCGGCGTGCGGTTTCGCGCCCCTTGCTCGAATTCAATTACAGCGGATTCGCTTTGACTTGGCCGTCCAGGGCGCATCATATTCGATCCGGTTGAGCACTACGAAGGCATCGCCGATCGAGCGTCCGAGGCGCTTGAGACCGGTAACGATCGCGGCGTTCAGCTGGTCGCGCCCGTTTTGATAGTGGCGGTCGTAAATCTCGTCGATCATGGTGACCATCCTTTCCTCCTGTTCGCCGGCTTCAAAGTGCCAGCGAGAATTCGTCGTCGCAGTCGTTCGCGGGTTGGAGCGCGCGCTCGACCAGTTCGAGGCGGCGCGCTTCGTCAAGAGCGCGCCAGGTGCGAGCCGTTGACCGCGCCGCGCCGATCCTGGCGACCTGCTCCACTGGCCCGTTTTCGATGAACGAACCAATCCTGTGGCCATAAGCCATGGCGTGTCTCCTCAACCGTTTTAAACCGCCGACGATGGGAGCTTTGGGAATGGCGGGAATTTCCCTCGCCTGCGGCGTCATGTTCATCTATGCTCTGATGCCGATTTTCGCCAATCAAACGCTTGGTGGAATCGATAAATCTGGCTTATGAGGTGGGTTGATGAGGAGACTTCCTCCACTCGCTGCAGTCCGGGCTTTCGAGGCCGCTGCGAGAACGGAGAATTTTACCGCCGCGGCAGCCGAGCTCGGGATGACTCAGGCTGCGGTTTCCTATCAGGTGAAGAGCCTCGAGGAGAGGATGGGCGCGCCTCTGTTCGTCCGGGAGAAAGGCCGAGTGCGGCTAACTCCGCTTGGCGGACGCCTGTTGCCGGCCTTGTCGAGCGCGTTTGATTCGATCGAGGCAGCCTTTGCGACCCACCGCGAAGAGGATGAAACGCTCCTGACAATCACGACGACCCACACCTTTGCGAATACCTGGCTCGCCTGGCGTCTTGGAGCATTCCAGATCGATCACCCGGAACTCGCAGTGAGGATGACGACGAGCAATGAGGTCGTCGATCTGAGGTCAGGGGTTGCAGATGTGGCAATCCGCGCCGGCCGGGGCGACTGGGAAGGTCTTGAGCATTACGAGCTCTTCAAGTCGAGCTTCACGCCGATGGCGAGTCCGGAGTGCGTTGCGGCAGTCAGACATGAACTCGGCCGCGAGATCATTCCGAGCGACCTTCCTTTCCAGACCCGGATAAACGCCAGCGACGACTGGTGGCAGCAATGGTTTGGCGACAATGGGGTGCCGGCCGACGACGGCATCTTTCGTCGCCCGGGAGTTCGCCTCGACAGCCAGGCGGACGAAGGTCACGCCGCGATGGCCGGGCAGGGTTTCGCACTGCTCACTCCGCTGCTGTGGAAAGGCGACGTGGCCGCGGGCCGCCTTTCCGCGCCGTTTCCCGACCGCGTATCAACACGAGGCTGGGCCTATTGGCTGGTTTATCCGGCCGAACGGCGCATGGTGCCCAAAGTGAAGCGCTTCAGGGAGTGGCTGCTCAAAGAGATGCGCCGGGCTCTTGAGGACGCCGCCGGGGGTTGGCCTCAACCTGTTCCGGTCGCCGCCGAATAAGCCGTCAGAAGCGGTAGCGGGCCGTTATCGCGCTTGCTAGGCAGCGATCATGGCCGATCCTGACCTCTCATCCGTAATCGAAACCCCATTCGCGTCCGCGCTGTCGGAGCGCTATCTGGTCTATGCTCTGTCGACCATTACTGCGCGCTCGCTTCCGGACGTCAGAGACGGCCTGAAGCCAGTTCACCGCCGCCTTCTTTGGGCAATGCGTCTGCTACGGCTCGACCCTGCGGGAGCGTACAAGAAGTCAGCGCGCGTCGTGGGCGATGTCATCGGCAAATACCATCCCCACGGCGATCAGTCGGTCTATGATGCCATGGTCCGGCTCGCCCAGGATTTCGCGCTTCGCTATCCGCTTGTCGACGGGCAGGGGAATTTCGGGAACATCGACGGAGATAACGCGGCCGCTTACCGCTACACCGAGGCGCGGCTGACCCCGATCGCCATGCAGTTGATGGCCGGTCTCGACGAGGGCACGGTGGAATTCCGAGCGACCTACAATGGCGAGGAAGAGGAGCCAGAGGTCTTCCCCGGCCTGTTTCCAAACCTCCTCGCCAACGGAGCGAGCGGAATTGCAGTCGGAATGGCGACCTCCATTCCTCCACATAATGTTGGCGAGCTGCTCGATGCTGCAATTCACCTGGTCGACAATCCGAAGGCCGACGACAGCGCCTTGATGGACTTCGTCGCCGGTCCCGACTTCCCGACGGGCGGAGTGCTCGTTGACAGCCGCGAAACCATCGCGTCGGCCTATTCGACCGGGCGCGGATCCTTCCGTCTGCGCGCCCGCATCGACGTCGAGCGTGAAAAGGGCGGGGGCTGGCACCTCCTCGTCAGCCAGATCCCATACGGGGTCGCCAAGGCCAAGCTGATCGAGCAGATTGCCCAGCTGATCGCGGACAAGAAGCTTCCGATCCTCGCCGATGTGAAGGACGAGAGCGACGAACAGGTCCGTCTGATCCTGGAGCCGCGAGCGCGCACGGTCGACGCCGAGTTATTGCTCGAGAGTCTCTACCGGATGACTGACCTCGAGGTCCGCTTTCCGCTCAATCTCAACGTTCTTGACGCGAGCCGAACGCCGCGAGTGATGAGCCTCAAGGAAGCACTGTCGGCGTGGCTCGCGTTCCAGTTCGAAGTTCTGGTCCGAAGGAGCCAGGTGCGGATCGCCAGGATCGACGAGCGACTGGAGCTGCTCGACGGTTTCCTGGTTGCATTCCTCAATCTCGACCGGGTCATCGAGATCATCCGTTCGCAGGACGAACCAAAACCCATTTTAATGACCGAATTCTCGCTCACGGACCGCCAGGCCGAAGCGATCCTCAATATGAGGCTGCGATCACTTCGCCGCCTCGAGGAGATGGAAATCGGACGCGAGCGCGAGGCACTCGGGAAGGAGCGCGACGAACTCACGAAATTGATCGAGAACCCCAAACGCCAGCGCACGCGAATGACGCGGGACCTGCAGGCGGTCCGTGAAAAGTTCGCCGACGATCGCCGAACGCGAATTGAAGAGGCGGGCGCCACCCGGGAGATCGACTGGTCGGCGATGATCGAGAAGGAGCCGATCACGGTCATTCTTTCGCAGCGCGGCTGGATCCGCGCCATGAAAGGGCATCTCGCCCTCGAGCAGGTCGCGGATCTCAAGTGGCGCGAAAGCGATGGGCCCTTCATTCACTTCCACGCCCAGACGACCGACCGGCTGGCGCTCTTCGCATCCAATGGCCGAGTGTATACGCTTTCGGGAGACAAGCTTCCGGGCGCACGCGGCTTTGGGGAGCCGGTGCGGCTGTTCATCGACCTCGAGGCCGACGTTGAAATCGTCCAGCTCCTCGTCGCCCGACCCGGGATGAAGCTAGTGGTCGCCTCATCCGATGGGAGGGGGTTCGTCACCAGCGGTGAGGCGACGCTCGCCGAGACCCGGAAGGGCAAGCAACTTGTCAACCTTCGCCCTCGCGCATCGCTGTTGGTGGTCCGCCCAATCCTGGAAGGTGCCGAGACACTTGCCGTCGTGGGAGAGAACCGGAAGATGCTCGTCTTCCCATTGGCTGAACTGCCCGAGCTTTCGCGAGGGCAGGGGGTGATGCTTCAGCGTTACCGCGACGGAGGCCTCAGCGATGCCATTGCATTTCGCCTTGAGGATGGTCTGAGCTGGACATTGGGGGGCGACACCGGGCGAATCAGGACCGAAACAGATCTGTCGTCCTGGAGAGCCGCGCGGGGCGCGGCCGGACGAATGCCGCCGATTGGTTTCCCCCGCACAAACCGCTTCGATTAGACGGCCCGTTAACAATCGGGGCAGGCGGAAAAAGATACTCCGAATTAACTCCTCTGTCGCATAGAAGCCGTCATGCCGGCTGCAGCAACCCGGCCGACTGCCGTGCGGCATCGTCGGGCGGACAATATGAGCGTGACACCGCGTCTTGCGACCGCGGACGACGCTGGCTTGCTCGACGCGCTCCCAATTGCTGCCGCGGTGATCGAGCGCAGCAAGGATGGTTCTTTCGAGGTCGCTGCCCACAACGGCCGGTTCGCGGACCTCGTAGAACGCTCGAACTGCAGTGCACTTGACTGGAACGACGCTCACTACCTCAAAAGCGGTCCGATCGCGGATCTGCTGCGTGCTTTCTTCGATGGCCAGGATACCGCCGGCGAGCTCGATTTCACCGACGGCGACGGAGTCTCGGCACAATTCTATCGAATCAAGCTTGCTCCGCTGCCGAGGCGAAACGGATCGGACGGCCGCTGCCTTCTCAGCGTCGTTGATCGAACCGTCGAGCTACAAGCGGAGCGCACGCTGCGCGCCGAGATGCTTCGGGACAGCCTCACGGGTCTTCCCAACCGCCTCGCATTTACCGAGGCTATCGAAAACTCAGGCAACAAGGTCGCCCGCGATCTCGAGCACGCCGTTCTCGTCGTCGACATGTTGCGCTTTTCTCGAATCAACGAATCGATGGGCAGCCTCGCGGGCGACGAGCTTCTGATCACCTTCGCCCGCCGGCTGATCCTCGCGCTTCGAGCCGGCGATGTGCTCTCGCGAACAGGCGGCAACGAATTCGGCGTGCTGGTCTCGCTTCGCCGGGGGGTTGAAGACGCCCTCAAGGCGGCCGAGCGGATTCAGTCGGTCATGGCAGCGCCGTTCAAGCTTTCGGAACTCGAAATTCGCGTCGAATGCGCGATCGGAGTTGCTCTGATGAGCGCCGGCCAAGAGCCCGAGGAGCTGTTCCGAAACGCACAGTTCGCGGTCAAGCAGGCGAAGATTGCTGGTCGGCCGCAGGTCTACGAACCAAAGCAGGCGACCGAGGCGAGACGACGCTTCTCGATTGAAACCGAACTGCGCCGAGCGCTCGACAAGGACCAGCTCGAGCTGTTCTATCAGCCGCTCATCAACCTCAAGAGCGGCGAAGTTGCAGGTTTCGAAGCACTCGCCCGATGGACTCATGACGATCGCGGCGAGATCAGCCCGACCGAATTCATTCCAGTGGCAGAGGAATCCGGCCTTATCCTTCAGCTTGGCCGGTGGGCGATGGATTCGGCAGCCCAGACTCTCGCCGACTGGGACCGGATTTCCGGCGAAAAGCTTCCGCTCTACGTGGGCGTCAATCTCTCTGCGATTCAGGTCGCTCGCGACGACATTGCAGCCGTCGTCGCAAGCGCCCTGAAGTCCAGCGGGCTGACGGGGGACCGCCTGACCCTCGAGCTGACCGAAAGCTCGATCGTTCAGGACCCTGTGCGGGCAACGAGGGTGTTCGACGCACTCAAAGCGCTCGATGCAACCGTCGCGATGGATGATTTCGGAACTGGCTATTCAAGCCTCGCTTATCTGCAAAGACTTCCGATCGACGTCCTCAAGATCGACAAGAGTTTCGTTTCGGGAATGATGGTCGACCCCGATGCGGTCGCGATCGTTCGCGCGGTGCTCAGCCTCGCGGAGGCTCTCGGAATGTCGACAACGGCCGAAGGGATCGAAACCGTCGAGCTCGCGACGACACTCGCTACCCTTGGATGCGCCTCGGGTCAGGGATTCTATTTCGCCAAGCCGCTCGAAGCAGGCGCCGCGTTTGAGTATTGGAAGTCCCGCCGCCGTTAATCCTCACTTTTGTGACTCCTGGCGGAGGAGGAGGTCGCCATAACGCGCAACCCGGCGACCCTTGGCAGCTTTTCGGAATGTCCGGTGGATGCTTCGAACCAGTGAGGGATGCCGGCAATCGGGCGGATGCACTCCGATGCGAAGGACTTCAATGGGTGCGCTGCGCAGCCCCGCCGCCGCAAGGAGCGACGAAGCGAGACGAAGCCTCGTCCGGCTCGCCCAAGTAATCACCGGTCCGCTCGCGAGCCGCGCGCCCGTCGCTGGTGACCAGACGCTCAGATGATCTTCGGCAATCGGGATTGAACATTTTGCGAGGGCGAGGCGGGCGCCTTCGCCATAAAGCCATGCCGGTGCGACGAAACCATCGATGCTCCTTCCGATCACATCTTCGAGCAATGCCCTTCCTTCAGCGATCCGGGCGGACGCATCCTCCAGTGAAAGGCCAAGAAACTCGCCTTCTCCGGCGGTCATTACCCGGGCGCGCAAGCGGTCGGCCTTTCCTTGGTGCCCCGTGCGATCCCGGTGAAAATAACCGTGGAGGAAAATCTCAATTCCGGAATCCGCCCAGGCGCGCAATCGTGCTGCGAATGGAGATCCCGGGACGATTGGGGCGCTCCCCCAATGATTTGGGACCACCAGCATAGCGAGCCGCTCGCCGACGAACGGTGCGAGCAAATCGATGAGTCGATCAACCTCGCTTTCGAAGCGCGGTGAGACATCGTGGATCGATGCAAGGAGAAGACGCTTCCGACCAGTCGACATTTGCGCGCTTCTGGGCCAAGCCTGTCACTTCTTCCAGTCCATTAAAAAAGCTTCACTTGATGTTTACGGCGCCCGACCGCTTCCATGAGCCGATGCGCATTGCTGACGTTACCGCCTTCTACACGCCCTTTGGCGGAGGCGTCCGAACCTATGTTGAGGCGAAGCTGCGCGCTGCGGCTCGCTTTGGCCATGAGATGATCATCATCGCTCCTGGCGAGAGCCATCAGGTGATCAAGCGCGGGCCTGGCGCCTTTCTCGTGACCATTCCATCGCCCAGACTGCCGGTTGACCGCCGCTATCGTTATTTCGATGACGAACGTCTCCTCCATTCAACTCTCGATGCTTGGCAGCCGGATCACGTCGAGGCTTCCTCGCCCTGGTCAAGCGCGACGATGGTCGGGCGCTGGCAAGGCGCTGCCACCCGTTCTCTGTTCATGCACGCCGATCCTCTTGCCACCTACGCTTACCGTTGGCTCGGGGGGATTGCTCCAAGAGATACGATCGACCGCTTGTTCGGCCGTTTCTGGAGGCACCTGCGCGGCCTTGGCAACATGTTCGATACGATCGTCTGCGCAAATACCGACCTCGCCAGAAGGCTTAGCGATGGCGGCCTGGCGAATGCCGAAACCATCCGCATGGGCGTCGAACCGGGCCTTTTCTCGCCTTCGCTTCGGTCGGCCGAACTCAGACGAGCCGCGCTCGCCGCCCTTGGGCTGGATCCTGAAGCCCTGCTGCTTCTTGGGATTGGACGCTTCTCGGCCGAGAAAAGATGGGAGCTTGTGCTGAGGGCGGCGGGAGAATGCGGGCGCAAATTGCCTGTCGGACTTCTGCTCGTCGGAGACGGCCGCACGCGGCAGAAACTCGAACGAATCGGGGAGCAGTATCGCAATGTCGCGGTGCTTCCGCAGATTACCGATCGCTCCGAGCTCGCCTCGCTTCTCGCAAGTTCCGATGCGCTGGTCCACGGATGCGAGTCCGAGACGTTCTGCCTCGTGGCGGCGGAAGCTCGGGCGAGCGGCGTTCCCTTGATCGTACCCGACGGCGGGGGCGCGGCTGATCAGCTCGTCGAGGGCGCCGGTACGACCTACGCGTCCGGGCGGGAACAATCCCTCGAAAAGGCGGTCGAGCGCTTTCTCTACCGCGGCCCGGAACTCCAGCGGGCCGCAGCTGTACGAGCGAGCTATCCGCGCACCATGGACGAGCACTTCGCTGATCTTTTCGCACGCTATCAAGCGCTCGCAGCCGAGCATGTGGTCGCTCCTGCAGCGCTCGCCGTCGGCGGTGCGGCTCCGGTCTTCGAACCGATTCCGGAAGTCGCGCTCGCTCGCTCGCCGCTTCGGCTCCATTAGGCCGCGGACGCAGTCACGCGTCCGCCGGATCGATGGAAATCGCAGGGCGGCTCTCTTCAATGACGTCGCGGACTTGACGTTCGTCAAGTCGCGGCAAGGCACGTTGCGTTAAGGGCAGGGCATGTCATGCGCCCGGCATGGCTTCCAGATCGATCAACAATTCTCGGCGTCTTGGCGACTACAGCGCCGATTATCGAATGCTCATTCTCGCCGCGATGGCGACCGTCGCCGGGACCGGCGGAGCACTGAGTGCCTGGGCGCTCCTCAAGCTCATCGCCTTTGCAACCAACGTTTTCTGGTACGGCAGCTTCTCCTTTGCCCATTCCGTAATCGCCGATCGCGGCCCGCTGCTGGTTGTGTTCATACCGGTGCTCGGCGGTCTGATCGTTGGCCTCATGGCCAGATTTGGATCCGACAAAATCCGCGGGCACGGAATTCCCGAAGCCATCGAGACGATACTCTACGGCGAAAGCAAACTTTCGCTCAAAGTCGCACTGCTGAAGCCGCTTTCTTCGGCTGTTTCGATCGGAAGCGGAGGCCCGTTCGGTGCCGAGGGTCCGATCATCATGACCGGCGGGGCCATTGGTTCGCTGTTCGCCCAATTGTTTCGCCTAAGCGCAGCCGAGCGCAAGACCCTCCTGGTCGCCGGGGCGACCGCCGGAATGACCGGCATTTTCGGGACCCCGTTCGCCTCGATCATGCTCGCTGTCGAGTTGCTGCTGTTCGAATGGAAGCCGCGCAGCTTCGTGCCTGTCGTCACCGCGGTTCTGGTCTCGTTTGCCTGGCGTCCACTTCTCGTCGGCGGAGGTCCGCTTTTTCCGTTCGCGGCGCCGACGCCGGTTGGAATCGAGCCAGTCGCGATTTCCGCGGTGCTTGGTCTGATCACGGGCCTCGAGGCGGCTCTTCTTTCGTTCGTGCTGTACCGCATCGAGGACGGTTTTCACCGTCTTCCCATTCACTGGATGTGGTGGCCGGCCATCGGCGCGGTCGTGGTCGGAATTGGCGGGCTCTTCGATTTGCGGGTTCTCGGAGCCGGCTACGGCAGCATCCAGACCCTTCTCGATGGAAACCTCCTCGTCCGAGCGGTCCTGCTGCTGCTGATCGTCAAGGCGATCGTGTGGCTCGTCGCACTGGGCTCGGGCACGTCGGGGGGAATTCTCGCGCCGCTGCTGATCCTCGGAGGCTGCGCCGGCTTCCTTATCGGGCAATATTTGCCTGGCGATCCCGGCTTCTGGGCGATGGTCGGAATGGCGGGAGTCATGAGCGGAACGATGCGAGCCCCGATGACCGGGGCGCTCTTCGCGGCGGAACTCACCAATCACCTGTCGGCTCTTCCGGAGACGGTCGCGGCGGGCTCCGCGGCCTACGCGATAAGCGTTCTCATCATGAAGCGATCGATCCTGACCGAGAAGATCGCCCGCCGGGGGAAGCACATCCTTCGCGAATATACGGTTGATGCGCTCGAATTCCTTCTCGCGGGCCAGCTGATGACCCACAATCCGAAAACCCTTCCCGCATCGATGTCGATTCCCGACGTTCTTCGCTTCTTTGCCGACGAGGCCGAGCATCGTTCCTATCCGGTCGTCGACGACGAGGGACGGCTCCTCGGACTGGTTTCACGAACCGACGCGCTGCGTTGGCAAGTCGAGAAAAAGAAGGAGGGCAGCCTTGGCGATCTGCTCTCGGACGCCTCGATCCTGGTCGCCTATCCGGATACCCCCTGCGGCGAAGTTGCGGACATGATGGTCGATTCCGGTACCGGCCGAGTTCCGATCGTCGATGCACAAAGTCGCCGAGTCATCGGCATCATCTCGCGACAGGATCTTCTCAAGGTTCGCTCGACCCAGATGCGCGGTGAAACGGTAAGGCCGGTGCGCCGATCTTCAAAACGCCGGCCGTCCGGAAATTTGATCGGTTAGGACCGGGCTTCCTCGAGCGCTTCGGCAACGATCGCCTCGAATTCGTTTCCCTTGGGGAATCCAGCGGCGACCCAGCGGTCCTCGATCCTTCGAAGAGTGCGTGCAACGATCGGGCCTTCGCGAAGGCCCCGCGCGATGAGCACTCCGCCCCCGATCGGCAGGCGCGGCGGGTGCCAGTTGAAAATGCGTGATGCGTCCGCAGCCTTTCCCGCGAGCAGAAGGGCGTCCACCGCACAGTCGATTCCAAGACGATAGGCCAGGGCTTCGGGTTCAAAGCGGACGTCGGCCGCAGCCGCGCAAGCGAGCCGCTTTCTTGCCTTGTTCGACAATTTTAGACGGACCGCCACAGCTTCGGCCGAGGCGGGGCTGCGGGGCAGCAGCGCTTCCAGCCGCCGGAGACCGTCAGGCTCGATGCCAGCGTCTTGCTCGGCGGCGATCAGCGAACGCAAGGCGTCCATTCGTTCCTTACTGATCTCGGGCACGACCGGCTTTAGTATGGAGTGATCAAGCATGATCCCGACGGTCTCGGACGGGTCGGCTATCTCGAGGAGCTTCAGCAATTCGTCGGCAATTCGTTCGCGCGATAGCGCCATGAGGTCGTTGGCTCGGCGAGTGCACGCCTCCAGAGCTGAAGCGTCGGGGTCACCGGCACCGAAGCGCGCGTGAAAGCGAAAATAGCGAAGGATCCTCAGATGATCTTCCGCGATGCGCTTGAGAGGGTCGCCGATGAAGCGGACATGGCGCTCGAGAAGGTCCTCCAAACCTCCGAAATAGTCGAAGACTTCTCCGCTTCTCGGGTCGGCTGACAAGGCGTTGATGGTGAAATCCCGGCGCGCGGCATCCTCTTCCCAGTCGGTCGTGAAGGCGACCTTCGCGCGTCGACCGTCCGTCGAGACGTCCCGTCGGAGGGTGGTCACTTCATAAGGATGACCATCGCTGACCGCGGTTATGGTCCCATGGTCAATCCCGGTCGGAACGGCCTTGATCCTCGCCGCTTCGAGCCGCTGAATCACGTCTTCCGGCTGGAGGCGAGTTGTGAGATCGATGTCGCTGAAGGGCAAATCGAACAGGTCATCCCGGACCGCGCCACCGACATAGCGAGTCAAACCCTCTTCGGCGCGAAGCGCCTCGAGCAGACGCTTCATTCCGCGTCGGCGGCGCCATTTCGCGGCGTCGATCTTCAGCGCCATTGGAGCCTGCGGGAAAGATTGACGATCATGCCCGCGGTTGCACCCCAAATCCTGCGCCCGTTCCAGATGATCTCGTAATAACGACGCTCACGTCCCTGCAACAGTGCGCTTTCGAGGCGCTGGTTGGTCGGGTCGAGCAGGAAATCGAGCGGTGCCTCGAACAGTTCGGCGACCTCCGGCTCGTGCGGCGAGAGCGGAAGTTCTGGAGGGACGACGCCGACCACCGGAGTAATGATGTAGCCGGTGACCGTGCGATAGTCCTCGATGCACCCGATGAGGTCGACCGCGGCGGGATCGAGCAAAATCTCCTCTTGCGCTTCGCGAAGGGCTGCCGCGCGCGCAGTTTCGCCCGGCTCGACGCGGCCGCCGGGGAATGCAATCTGGCCCGCGTGGGTCCGCAGATGCTCGCGCCTGACCGTCAGCAGCACGCCTGGGTCGCCGCGATCGGTAACCGCGATCAGGACCGCCGCTTCCTTCGACGCCTGCGTTCTCACAAGGGCATGGTCGCCCGCTAGCGGCTGGTCCCTGGGGGTAACTTCGAGTGCGGCCCGAAGCCGCTCGGCAAGGCTTCTCATTGCGCCTCGTCCAGGCAAAAGAACGTGCCGCTGCTCCAAATACCGGCGGGATCCGCGCCCTCTGACAGAGCGAGCTCCGCCAGTTCGTAATAGACTGCCCGGGAGAGCTCAGCTTCAAGACCGTGCCGGACCGCGAGCCGGGGCGAGGGGCCCTGTTTCGTCCTCACAACCCAAAGAGGATGCTCTGCATCAAGGATCAGGGTATCGCCGCTGTCCAGTCGAAATCCGATCCGCCGATCGCGGCCTTCGCCTTCACTTTGCATTTCAACCGCACGAAAGGCTGTCGTTTCCACCTCGATGTCGAGCTTCTCGACTGGGGTTACGAGGACGTGCCGCCCATCCGGCTCGCGCCTCAGCACAGTCGAGAAGAGGCGAACCATTGCCGATCGCCGGATCGCCCTGCCATCGTGATACCAGGTGCCGTCGCGAGCTATTCGCATCCCCGAATGGCCACAGCGCTCTGGGTGCCACTGGTCGACCGGCGGAAGGGAGCGCGCCTGGAGCAGCTGCTCCAACTCGGCAAGGCTGATCCCGCGAAGATCGATTGGAGAGCGGCTCTCTGGCATTGCGGTGCGAACTAGTCACGGAGCGGGCGACGACGCAATCCAGCCTTGCGCCTTTCGAATTGCTTCGTCACTTGCCTCCTGCAGATGGCGAACCAGGCTCGAACCGCGATTGTCACCGGCGCCGGCAAACGGATCGGCCGCGAAATCGCGGCTGCGCTGATCGAGGACGGCTGGTGCGTTCTTGCTCACGTCCACCATGAAAATGACGATGTGCCGACAGGCGCGAAAAAGGTCGTCGCGGATTTTGAGGACCCCGCCTGCGCCGAGGCGATCTTTGCGGCGATGGAAGGACTTCCTCCGGCGCGGCTGCTCGTCAACAATGCCGCGCGCTTCTCCTGGGATTCACTGGGCGAGTTCAATCCGGACGAATTGTCGGCTCACATGGCCGTGAACGTCAGAGCTCCCGCGGTTTTGATCGAGCGATTCGCCGCGGATCAGAAAGCCGGCGAAGATTCCCTCGTTGTGAACCTTCTGGATTCCAAGATCGCTGCGCCCAATCCCGATTACCTCAGCTACACGCTTTCAAAACAGGCACTCGGGGCATTGACGGAACTCGCGGCCCGCGCGCTCGCGCAACGCGGAATTCGGGTCAACGGAATTGCCCCCGCACTGATTCTGCGGTCGCCAGGACAAAGCGAAGAGAATTTCCAAAGGATGCATTCCAAGAACCCGCTCGGCCGGGGAGTGACCGCTGGCGACGTCATCGATGCGATCCGCTATTTGGTGAGCGCCCGTTGCGTGACGGGGGAGGTACTGGTGATCGATTCTGGGCAGCGGTTCTATGGACTTGGGCGCGACGTACAGTTTCTGGGGGAGGCATGAGCGAACCCAAGCTCCAAGGCCTCGTTCCCGACGCGCTGAGCGTCCGGTCCGCTCGGATCTTGCTCGAATCGCTCGAGGTCCGAACCGACATCGGCTTTCACGAGTTCGAGGTCGGTGCGCCCCAGCGGCTCCTCGTCTCGATCGAGATCTGGCTTGAGGATTCGACCCTGCCGGCGGATGACGATCCCGACCGCGCCTGGAATTACGACTTCCTCCGTTCGGAGGTCGAGGAGATCGCCTCGTCGCGCAGATTCAACCTTCAGGAAACGCTCGCCCACGCGGTGTTCGAGCGGCTCGCGGCCTTTCGGGGCGTTCGCGCACTTCGCCTCCGGACTTCCAAACCGGACATCTATCCGGAGGCGCATGGCGTGGGCGTCGAGATCGCCTCGTTTCGTGGGCTGTGGCCCGACGATTGAGCAAAGCCTTGGGCGAAGGCGAGTTTCACGCCTTCCGGCTGTGGAACAAAATCCGTTGCGCGGCCTTTGAGCCGGCGATAAGGAAGCGCGCTTGTCGCCGGTGACACGTTGTTACTTCGGCGGTTCCACCAAGTGGCGGGGCGCGCGTCCGAACGCCCGGTCTTGGCCGTGTAATTCCACGGCGTGTCGAGGAGAAGTGCGGGTTAAATGTCCTACGCGCAACGCAAACAGCTGAGCGGGAACCGCGGAGTTTCGATATTCCTGACGGTCGCAGTCGTAGGATCGCTTCTGTATGCGATCGTTACCGGCCTCGCATACGACGTGATCAAGAAGACCGCGGAAAATCTCAAAGTGGTGGACGTCGAGCAGAAGCCGCCGCCGCCCCAGAAACCACCGCCACCACCGAAGGACATGCCGAAGGTGCCACCGCCGCCGGTGACTCCGCCGCCTCTCGTCCAGGTCAATACGCCGCCGCCGCCGACCATCCAGACGGTGACGGCGCCGCCGCCTCCGGTCTTCATTCCGCCGGTCGCGCCAGCTCCGCCTCCGCCGCCGCCGCCGCCGCACAAGACGGTTTCGGCGCAGAGCGCAAAGGGCGACATCCGGACGCTGTTCAGTGCTGACGACTATCCGGCGTCGGCGCAGGCTGCGGGAGCGGAAGGCACTGCCCAGGCCGAGCTGACGATCAGTGCGTCGGGGCAAGTCGTTGGCTGCAACCTCATCAAGTCGACCGGCAACAGCGCGCTCGATTCCGCGACCTGCAACATCCTTCGCCGCCGGGCGAAGTTCACGCCGGCGCGCGACAGCAACGGCAATCCGACAACGGACACATATACGACGCCGCCGATCCGGTGGCAGCTCGAAGGCTGATCATCGTTTAGATTTTGACCGAAATCACAGAATCTCAGAAGGAAGTTGAAGCATGCAAGCAGCACCACCACAGGGCGCACAGTACGGCATTGGACCGGCTCTACAGCAGGGCGGCATCATCACCATTTCGGTGTTCACGATCCTCGTTTTGATGTCGATCTTCTCGTTCTACATCCTCTTCACGAAGCTGATGCAGCAGCAGAAGATTATCAGTCAGGGCCGCAAGGTCCGGGCGAGCTTCTGGAATTCGCCGAACCTGCGCGAAGCTGCCACGAAGCTCGATGCCAAGAGCGCTTATCGCTCGATCGTTGACGATGCGCTGCAGGCGCAGGACCAGCACGGAAAGCTCACCGATCCGATCGACCAGCACGACTGGATGGCCAACAGCCTGGCACGCAGCCAGGGAGCGATCGCCTCTCGCTTGGGCGAGGGCCTCGCGTTCCTCGCGACGGTGGGTTCAACGGCTCCGTTCATCGGCCTTTTCGGCACCGTCGTCGGCATCTACCGAGCGCTGATCAAGATCGGTTCGTCGGGTGAAGCGTCGATCAACACGGTTGCCGGTCCGGTCGGCGAGGCGCTGATCATGACGGCGCTTGGTCTCGTCGTCGCGGTTCCCGCAGTGCTCGCCTATAACTGGCTGATCCGCCGCAACAAGTCGATCATGGAGGACCTTGCGGCCTTCACGAACGACCTCCACGGCTATCTGATGTCCGGGGGCTCGGTGAAGCCGCGCTTCGGGGGCGCTGGCCCTGCCAAGGGTGCCCCGGCGAGGACTGCTCCGGCCCCGCAGCCCGGCAGCGAGCCAGTCCGTCGCACGGAGGCTCCGACGAACGCGAAGTGATCAAGAGCGTAAGCCTGCCCGGAAGGGCGGGCTTACGCCTCTGTCGAAGTTAGGAAAGAACCCAGCCGTATGGCAGGACAAGTAATTCAAGACGGTGAAGAAGAGGCGCTGTCGGACATCAACGTCGTTCCGCTGACAGACGTCATGCTGGTGCTCCTGATCGTCTTCCTGATCACCATCCCGGTGGTGAACCACCGAGTCCCGGTTACCTTGCCGAAGGTGAGCTATCAGCCGACGGTCACCAAGCCCGAGAACGTTTCCTTGAGCGTTCGCAATGGTCCCGGCGGCACTTGCGAGGTGTATTGGGAGCTGAAGAGGGTGACCCAGAAGCAGCTCCTCGACATGGCCGTGCAGAGGCTGAAGGACGAGATCAATGCCGTAGGCGGCGTCCAGAACATCAACGAAGACAATATGCCGGAGGCGCATATCCGCGGCGACATTAATACCCAGTACAAGTGCGTTGGCGCGACGATCCTCACCATGCAGGAAGCTGGGTTCCAGCGCGTCGGCTTCATTTCGCAACCGGGTCCCGGCCCGGTTCCGCGCCTGTAGGAGGAATTCGCCATGTCGATGCAGACCACTAGCGACAATTCCTCGGGCGAGCCGATGATCGACATCAACGTGACGCCGCTGATCGACGTCATGCTGGTTCTTCTCATCATGCTCATCATTACGATTCCGCCGCAGACTCATGCGGTGAAGCTGGATCTCCCGGTCAATCAGCCGAATGTTCCGCCGCCTCCGATCGAGCCGGTCAAGAACACGGTCGGGGTTACCGCACAGGGTGCGATCACCTGGAATGGCCAATCGATCACCCAGGATCAGCTGCGCTCGTACCTCGAGGTGACCCAGCAGATGAATCCGATCCCGGAGCTTCACCTCCAGCCTGACGCGACCGCTCGCTATGAACTGGTCGACGAGGTGTTGGCGATCACGAAGAAGGCCCACGTGCAGAAGATGGGCTTCGTCGGGAACGAATATTATCAGAACATCTTCTAGGCGGTTCGCATAGGAGATCTGAGGACGGCTTCTCGCGAAGCCGCCCTTTCCTTTAACTCGGATGAGAGGCACTGGCGCTGGCCTGAGCGCCATGCCATTGCGCTCCCATGAGCGACCAGCGCCGCTTCGCCGTTGTGATCCTTGCCGCCGGGCAGGGCACGCGTATGCGCTCCGACACCCACAAAGTGCTCCACCCAATTGCGAGCCGGCCGTTGCTTCTCCACTTGCTCGATCGCGTCGATGCTCTCGGCGCGGACCGCCGAGTGATCGTCGTCGGCAAGGGCAGGGAGCAGGTAGAGGCGGCGATTGCGGGACGCGGGGTCACGGTTGCCTACCAGGCAGAGCAAAAGGGTACGGGACATGCCGTCCTGCAGGCAGCAGATGCGCTCGCGGGCTATGACGGGCCCGTTGTCATTCTCTACGGCGACACGCCGTTCGTCGAGGCGGATACGCTCCGCCGGATGCTCGACCGACTTAGCGGCGAGGACAATCCTGGCGTCGTCGTTCTCGCTTCCCGTCCGCCCGACCCGCTCAAATATGGCCGGATCATTCTCGGGGATGGCGATCGCATCGCCAAGATGGTCGAATATAAGGACGCAAGCGAGGAGGAACGGGAGGTTCGCCTGTGCAATTCGGGAATGATGGCGGCCCGGGCTCCTGACCTGTTTCGGTGGCTCGGCGAAGTTGGCAACGACAATGCCGCCGGCGAATATTATCTTCCTGACGTGGTCAACATCGCTGCGGCCGAAGGCCGCAAGGCCGTGGTGATCGAGGGTGATCCCTACGAGACGGCCGGAGTCAACAGCAGGGCCGAGCTCGCTCATCTCGAGCTCGAGTGGCAGCGGCGGCGGCGTGAGCAGGTGCTCGACGAGGGCGCGACGCTGATCGATCCGGAGAGCGTCTGGTTCGCCTACGATACGAGGCTTGGACGCGACGTTACCGTCGAACCGCATGTTGTTTTCGGCCCTGGGGTCCAAGTCGCCGACGGCGCGACCATCCACGCCTTCAGCCATATCGAAGGTGCGATCGTCGGAATCAGGGCAAGTATCGGTCCGTTCGCGCGAATTCGCCCCGGAACCCGGCTTGGAGATGCAAGCAAGGTCGGAAACTTCGTAGAACTGAAGAAGGCCGATATTGGCGAAGGCGCCAAGGTCAATCATCTGTCCTATATCGGTGACGCTTCGGTGGGCTCACGGGCGAACATCGGCGCCGGGACGATCACCTGTAATTATGATGGCTTCGGCAAATATCGGACCGAGATCGGAAAGGGCGCCTTCATTGGGTCGAACACCGCTCTTGTCGCGCCCGTCATCGTCGGGGATGGAGCGATCGTTGGTGCGGGATCGGTCATCACCCGCGACGTCGAACCGGAAAGCCTCGCAGTCGAACGGGGTCAGCAGAAGGGCATAAGCGGTTGGGCAAAGCGATTTCGCGAGCGAATGACTCGCAAGGCTGCCGAATAGCCCGGCTCTAATCGAACATCCGAAGCCTCAAGGGAGTTACGCTGGCTGAATGTGCGGAATCGTAGGTATTGTCGGCAAGTCCGAAGTTGCGCAGCGGCTCCTCGATGGTCTGAAGCGCCTCGAATATCGAGGCTATGATTCGGCGGGGATCTGCACGATCAACGATGGGCGCCTCGACCGTCGCCGGGCCGAGGGCAAGCTGGAGAATCTCGCGCGTGAGCTCGCAGCCCATCCGTTGCCGGGAACGACCGGCATCGCGCACACGCGCTGGGCGACGCACGGCGCGCCAACGGTCGGCAACGCCCACCCGCACATCGTCGGCTCGGTCGCGCTCGTCCACAACGGGATCATCGAGAATTTCAAGCCGCTTCGCGACGCACTCCTGGCTGAAGGGCGGAGTTTTGAAAGCGAGACGGATACCGAGGTGGTGGGCCATCTCGTTGCCCGCGAGATTGAAGGCGGCGCATCGCCCCAAGAAGCCGTGGCGACGGTGCTCCCCCAACTTACCGGGGCCTTCGCCATTGCCTTCCTGTTTCGGGAGCATCCGGACCTGATCATCGGAGCCCGGCGCGGTGCTCCCCTCACTGTCGGATATGGCGACGGCGAGAATTATCTGGGTTCGGATGCGCTCGCCGTTGCGCCCTGGACTCAGAAGATCGCCTATCTCGATGAGGGCGACTGGGCGGTCGTTCGCCGCGATAGGATCGAGATTTTCGACCGGGACAACCAGCGCGCCGAGCGCGAAATCGTCGAATCCGGAGCCTCATCGGCTCCTGTCGAGAAAGGCAATTATCGCCACTACATGCAAAAGGAGATTTTCGAGCAGCCGATCGTCGTTGCTCAGACCCTCCACAGCTATGTGCGACCCTTCGAGGGCGAAGTGGCGCTTCCGGGCGATCTCGACCTCGCGGCCTTCAGCCGAGTTACGATCGTCGCTTGCGGGACAAGCTTCTACGCGGGGCTGATCGCCAAATACTGGATCGAGCAGTTCGCCAGAGTGCCTGTCGATATCGATGTTGCGAGCGAGTTCCGATACCGCGAGCCCGTCCTCGAACCTGGCGGGCTCGCTCTATTCATCAGTCAATCGGGAGAGACTGCAGACACGCTTGCGGCGCTTCGCCATGCGCGGGCGGAAGGACAGCGAATAGCTGTCGTCGTCAACGTTCCGACCAGCTCGATGGCGCGCGAGGCGGATCTCCTCTTGCCGACCCACGCCGGGCCCGAGATTGGCGTTGCCTCGACCAAGGCGTTCACCTGCCAGCTGGCTGTGCTCGCGGCGCTCGCTGCGAACCTCGCCAGAGCAAAAGGACGTCTCAGCCGCGAGGAGGAGAAGGAGATCGTTGCGCACCTTCAGGAGGCGCCCGCGGCGCTCAACGCAGCGCTCAACCACGACGACGACATCGCCGCGATGGCCCACCTCGTCACGCCGGCTCGCGACGTCCTCTATCTAGGCCGGGGACCGGACTATCCGCTGGCACTCGAGGGCGCTCTGAAACTGAAGGAAATCAGCTATATCCATGCCGAGGGCTATGCAGCGGGCGAAATGAAGCACGGACCCATCGCGCTCATCGACGACAAGGTCCCGGTGATCGTGCTCGCACCGTCAGGCCCGCTGTTCGAGAAGACGGTGAGCAACATGCAGGAGGTCCGAGCCCGCGGCGGCCGGATCATTCTGATTAGCGACGCGCATGGGATCGCAGAGGCGGGCGAGGGATGCATCGCGACAATCGAGATGCCCGAAGTCCATCCGCTGATCGCTCCCATCATTTATGCCGTTCCGGTGCAGCTGCTCGCCTATCACGTGGCAGTTCTCAAAGGTACCGACGTCGACCAGCCGCGAAACCTTGCAAAAAGCGTGACCGTCGAATGAGCGAACAGCTCGGCGACCCTTTGCTGAATGAGCTGGCGTGCTGTCGATGTCTGCGGTTTGAGCGCGTGTGGCACCCGATGAGCACCGTGGTGGAGTGAAGTGGCCGGCCATTTCTGGCGTATCCAACAATCCGTCAGCGTCCCTCGGGGCGCAGCCGTCGTGCGTCGGATCTTTCGTTCGAGCGAAGCGGCCCTTGTCGGGATGTCCATCGCTCTTGGAATTGGGGCGGGCCTCCTAACATTCCTGCTCAATCGGGCAGCGCACGGGATCCAGTCGTTGATCTACGGGCTCTCCGGAACCAGCCTCAGCGCGGCAAGCTCCGTCTCCTGGCTGTCGCTTCTTGCTCTTCCGGTCGGTGGTCTGCTGCTCGGCTTTGGCAGTCGCGCTGTGCTGAGGCGCTGGCGAACACCGGTCGACGTTGTCGAGGCAAATGCCCTTCATGGGGGAACGATTCCGTGGCGCGATACACTGCTGGTCTGTGTCCAGACCCTGCTGTCCAACGGGGTCGGCGCATCGGTCGGACTGGAAGCGGCATACGCCCAGGCGGGTGGCGGGTTCAGCTCCGTTGTCGGGCAGTGGCTGAGGGTTCGGCGGGCCGACATGCGGATTCTGGTCGGCGCGGGTGCGGGAGCTGCAATCGGGGCGGCGTTCAGCGCGCCTTTGACCGGAGCCTTCTACGCCTTCGAGATCGTGATCGGTGCCTATACGCCCGCGGCGATCGCGCCGGTCGCGGCAGCGTCGCTGTCGGCGGTGCTGATGGCTCGGCTTCTTGGCCTTGAAGCCTACATCATCGCCCTTCCCGGGGCGAAGGCGATCACCACCGAGGATTATCTCGTCTATGCCGTGCTCGGGGTCATTTGCGCAGCGATTGGCATAGCCATCATGAGGGCTGTCACCTTCATCGAGGAAAATGTCCGTGGCTCGTCCCTGCCGGACGCCTGGCGGCCGGCCTTGGGGGGGCTGCTGCTCATCCCCCTTGCTCTGGTCACTCCGCAAACGCTCTCGGCCGGCCACGGCGCGCTGCATCTCGATCTGGGCGCGGAAGTCGCCTTGCGCTTCATCCTGCTCGTCTTCGTCGTGAAGATCATGGCCTCCGCAGTCTCTCTCGGCTTTGGCTTTCGAGGCGGCCTATTCTTCGCCTCGTTGTTCATCGGCTCGCTCGCCGGACAATTGTTTGCCGGAGCGGTTTCGAGGATCAACGGATTGCCGCCGATCGATCCTTCTGACTCTGCTCTTATCGGCATGGCCGCCATGGCGGTCGCGATCATCGGCGCTCCGATGACCATGTCGCTGCTCGTGCTCGAGACCACGCATGATTTTGCACTGACGGGCGTTGCCGTGATGGCGGGTCTGGTTGCGAGCACGGTTGTTCGCGAATCCTTTGGCTTTTCCTTCTCGACGTGGCGCTTCCATACGCGCGGACAGACGATCCGAAGCGCACGCGATGTCGGCTGGGTGAGGACCTTGACTGTTGGAAAGATGATGCAGCGGCTTCCTGAGACCGCGCCTTCATCGATGAGCATTGCCGAATTCCGTCGCCGCTTCCCGCTCGGATCGACCGCCAATGTGGTTCTGACCGATACTGCCGGGATCTATTTTGGGATTGTCGATACCGCGGGCGCTTACGACACGGGTCTCGATGAGTCCGATGAGATCGGAAGCCTTGGATCGATGAAGGCTGTCGCTCTTGAGCCTCAGCAGCATGTCCGCGAGGCGATGCAGGTCTTCGACGCGAACGGCGCCGATTTCCTGGCCGTCGTCAGTGGCGAGGGCGAGGTGATCGGAACGCTCTCCGAGAAGTTCGTGCACCGACGCTATACCGACGAGATGGAGAAAGCTCAGCGGGAGATGTTCGGTGAATAGCCGGCATCGCAACCTGTTTCTCATCATCGCCGCGGTCCTTGTCGCTGGAATTGCGGGCGGCTATCTGGCCCGCGCCTTCGCTCCGGCCGGCCAGCCGGAGCAGCAATCGCCCGATCGGCGGAGGCCGATCATCCAGATCGTTCGCCAGCAGCCGGGACTTCAGAGCCTCGCCGACGTCATTGCCAGCCTCTGCCCGTCGGTCGCAGCGATTGCGCCAGCCGGCGCGAGCGGATCTGCGACCGGCGGCTTTGCAATATCCCAGGACGGATGGCTGATCGCCTCCACTGCGGCTCTTCCGACGGGAAATCTTGAAGCCCATTTCGGAGCCGGCCCCGCGGTCACCGTGTCGGAGATGCGCTCGGACCCCGTCTCGGGGCTTAGCATCCTCAAGACCTCCGCCACCGGTCTGACGCCAGTGCCGTTATCCGATCAGAGCTTTCCGCGAGTTGGGGATTTTGGATTTGCTATCGGCAATCCCGCTGGAACAGGCTGCAGCGCCCAGGCCGCGATGGTGGAAAGCGACTTCCTCGCTGACGGCGGGGGCGCCAGCGCCTACATCCGCCTGCAGCCAATGGGCCCGGATCTCCCGGAAGGTGCTCCGTTCATATCGGCGGCCGGGCAGGTCATCGGAATAGTGGGAGCGAGCGGGCCGCCCGATTCAGTCATTCCGGCGGACGTCGTCGCAGAAATCGTCGATGAGCTACTCAGGGGGTCGCTTTCGCCGACAACCGGCTTTGGCTTTCGAGCGGAGGATTTCGACCAGACCCTGGCAAGTCGGCTCAGCGCCTCGCGATCGAGCGGAACCGCAGTGTCGCTGGTTCAGCCCAAGACTCCGGCCGCTCGAGCTGGCCTTGAGGCGGGGGACATCATCGTCGCTGTGAATGGCGCTCCGGTAGCAAGCGCGTCGGAACTCGGAAGAGCGCTCGATGGGACCGGGAAGTCGGCGTCGGTCGACGTCGCCCGCGGCGATGACAGGCTGACGCTGACCCTTGCAAGGGTGCCGGCAAGTTGAGCGCCAGGAGACATTGCTCGCAACGAGGTCAGCACTCTTTGAGCCCCAAGCTCTCTACGAGCGGCCGAGCAGGCCGTATAGTCGCCCAATGAAAGCAAGCGGCGGCTGTCATTGCGGAGCGGTCCGGTTCGAGGTCGAGTTGCAAGATCCGCCCGTGCCGGCACTCGATTGCAATTGCTCGGTCTGCCGGATGACCGGCCTCATCCATCTCATCGTGCCCCACGATCGGTTCGAGCTGATCTCCGGCCGCGACGCGCTTTCGAGCTATCGTTTCGGGACAGGAGCGGCCGAACACCTGTTTTGCCGCAATTGCGGGGTCAAGAGTTTCTATCAGCCCCGGTCGCATCCCGAGGCGTGGAGCGTTAACGCGAACTGCCTCGACGAGCCGGTCGAGCTGGTGATCGAAGAGTTCGACGGAAGGAATTGGGAGCGCGCGAAGGCAGGACTCGGCAGCAATAGCCAGGACGCTTCCGCCGCCTCGAAATCGGATCCGTCTTAACCCGCCGGACTAGCCGGGTGGCTTGCACAACTTGCGACCAACGCCCTATCGCCGCTCGATGCACCATCCCCTGCGTCTCACCGTCGATCGTACCGCGATTCAGGAGAACTGGCGCTGGCTTCAGGACCGGGCCGGAACGCCGGCCGGAGCCGCGGTCAAGGCTGACGGATACGGCCTTGGCGCTCGAGAGTCCGTTCACGCGCTGTATCAGGCCGGCTGCCGCGACTTCTTCGTTTCAACCTGGGCCGAAGCCGAAACGCTCGGACCGCTCCCGGTGGGAGCGAGCATGGTGGTCCTTCACGGCGTCGGACCCAAGGACGTCGAAGCTGCTCTCGGCTTTCCGGCGCGCCCTTGCCTCAACACTTCCGAGCAGGTCGCGCGCTGGAAGGAAATCGGAGACGGGCGTCCTTGCGACGTCATGATCGATACCGGCATGAACCGACTGGGCCTCAGACCCGCCGAAATCGGCCAGCTCACCGGTCTTGCCGTGGATACGCTGCATAGTCATCTGGCCTGCGCGGACGAGGACAGTGCGATGAACGCGATGCAGCACGAGCGCTTTCTGGCAGTCGTTTCGGCAGTTTCCGCGCGCCGATACGCGCTTTCGAACAGCGCAGGCATCTGCCTTGGGAGCGACTATAGTTTTGATCTCGTCCGGCCCGGACTGTCGATCTACGGCGGCATTCCTCGAGTCGAGGCGGAGGGCAATATTCGAAGCGTCGCGCGCGTCGATGCGCAGATCGTGCAACGCCGAACGATCCCGGCAGGGGAGAGCTGCGGCTATGGTGCCACTTTCATCGCCGAGACGGACGTCGAAGCCGCGATCCTCAACATCGGCTATGCCGACGGATACCTTCGATCCTTTTCTTCGCGCGGCTCAGCCTTTGCCGGCGAATTCGCGCTCCCGGTCCTTGGCAGGATCTCGATGGATCTCATCGCTGTTGGCGTGGACACGGCGCCCGAACTCAAGGAAGGCGACTGGGTCGAGATCGATTACGACCTGCCCTCGGCTTCGCAGCAGTCCGGCCTTTCGCAGTACGAGCTTTTGACAAACCTCGGCTCGCGCTTTGAGCGGCACTGGGTTTGATGCGCTCGGCCCGCGGCAGGCTCTTGGGCTGATAGCGGCAAAGGTCGATCACCGGGCAACGCCAGCATTCGGGCAATCGAGCCTTGCAGGTGTAACGGCCGTGGAGAATGAGCCAGTGGTGTGCGTCCCTCCTGAACGGCTCAGGGACGATCCGATCGAGCTTCGCTTCGACCTCATCGGGTGTCTTTCCTGGGGCCAGCCCGGTCCTGTTACAGACCCGAAAGACGTGCGTATCGACTGCAAACGTCTCCTCGCCAAAAGCGGTGTTCAGGACCACGTTGGCGGTCTTTCGGCCCACTCCAGGAAGTGTCTGCAGTTCATCGCGTGTCCGCGGGACTTCGCCGCCATATCTCTCGATGAGCGCGCCGCTGAGTGCGATCACGTTCTTCGCCTTGGTATTGAAAAGGCCGATGGTCTTGATTGCCTGGCGCAGCCGCTCCTCACCGAATGAGAGCATCTGGTTTGGAGTGCGGATGGTTTTGAACAGCGGTTTCGTCGCGACGTTGACGCTGGCATCGGTCGCCTGGGCGGACAAAACGACCGCAACGAGCAGCGTATAGGGATTGATGTAGTCGAGTTCAGTTGTCGGCGAAGGATTCTCCTCGGCGAGCCGCCTGAAGAATTCCAGCACCTGCTCGCGCTTCATCTCAATTCGTCCAGCGCCGAACTCAGGCGGTCCAATCCCGCTTCGAAGTCGATGGTGTCGAGACCAAAACCGATGCGGAAGTGCTCCGGCATCTCGAACCAGTGTCCAGGGACGACTGCCGCTTGGTAGCGCTCGCGAAGGAGTGCGTCGAGGCGTTCGGTGTCGCCGCCCACCCAGCGCGGGAAGGCCGTGATTCCGTTGATTGCCGGCATGCAATCGAGGTCGTCGCGTGATTGGACGAAGCGGTTCCATCGTTCGCGATTGAGCGCGAGCATCGCTTTCGTATCTCCGACGACCTCAGCGATATGTTCAAACGCGATGGCGGCGAGACGCTCGGCCGGGTGCGCCTGATTGACTCCGAACAGATCGTTGAGGCGCCACATCCTTTCGGCAAGTTCCGGCTCCGCAAGGATCCAGCCGCAGCGCAGTCCACTAAGTCCATAAACCTTTGTCAGGCTGTTGGTGCAGACAAACCGCGCGCCAAGGTGTGCTGCGCTGGAGAGCGGCTGAACCGAAGAGTCCAGATAGACTTCGTCAACCAGCACGCGCGCTCCGACCGAGGTTGCAAGCTCGCCCACGCGGCGCAACTCATCCCCGCTGGCAAGAGCGCTGCTGGGGTTGTGGAGGTTCGTTACGACGATGAGCCGGGTTTTGTCGGACATGGCGTCCTCCACCCTGCGAGGATCGAGCCGAAACGCATCCTCTGCCTTGCGCTCGAACCGCCTGATCTTGGCCCCAAGGAACGAAGCGGCGCCGAGCAGCAATTCATAGGTTGGATGTTCAACCAATATTTCATCGCCGGGCGAGACCAGAGCGCCCATGGCAAGGAAGTTTGCCATCGAGGTACCGTCCGCGGAGACGACCTGTTCGACCCGAACTCCGTAGCGATCCGCAATCGCTTCTCGAAGCGGTCGGTAGCGGGGATGGCTTGCCCCATCGAGATCGAGATCGGCCACGCCGATTGGAAGCGAATCCATTCGAAAATGCGGGACCTCGCTCCCCGTCATCTGATAACGCACGGGCTCTTTGAACTTCGCCCAGTGCATATATTCCGAGCGCATCGCCCTCATTGCGCGGTTCTTCGGTTCTTGTGCTGCCAGTAAAGGCAGGCGGGCACTCCCGCAGCGAGAATCGCGTAGCCGATCAGGCTGTTGATCGGACTGTTGACCACCGTAGCGACCACCACCGACCAGCAGGCAAGCACGAAAAATCCGGTCGTGAACGGGTGCCAGGGCACTTTATAGGGCATGTCCTGCTGCGGATTTCGGCGGCGAAAAACGAACAGTGCGGCGCCCGTCAGGCCAAAGAAGATGAAGTCGACCGAAACGACATAGCTCAGGATCTGTCCGAAGGTCCCCGACAGCGCGATCACAGCGGCTGCGAGCCCCTGAAGGCCGATCGCCACGACCGGCACCCGGGTGGTCGCGCTGACCTTGGCGACGCGACGAAAAAACAGCCCGTCCTCGGCCATCGCGAAATAGACGCGCGGAGCAGTCAGCATTCCCTGGCTGAGGAATCCAAGCGTCGAAATCGCGATTCCGATGGCAATGAAGGTCGCACCTTTGCTGCCGATCGCGATCCGCATCACGTCGGTCGCGGGCGTCTTTGAATTGGCAAGACCGACCGGCCCAAGTGCATGCGCACAGACGAAGGCAACGGCAGTGTAGAGGACAACGACGCCGGCAACTCCAAAAAGAAGCCCCCGCGCAAGGTCGCGTCGCGGATCGCGCATCTCGCCGGCTACGAAGCTCGAGGTTTGCCAGCCGCCATAGGAAAACATGACCGGAGTCATCGCCGCTCCAATCGCGGCGAGGCCGGAGGCGGACCCAGCATCTTCGAGCCGTGGCTGCGCGGTTGCCGCCGGCGCGAACAGCAGTCCCACAATCACAAGCGCGGCGATGGCCAGGATTTTGAGCACCATGAGGCCGCTCTGCACGTTGCTTCCGGAGCGAACTCCCATGCAGTTGATCAAAGTGAGCAGCCCGAGCACGCCGACGGCCACAACTCCGTCGGGCAGCGGCAGGTTGATCCAATCGGAGAAATAGCGGGCGAAGGTGATAGCAACCGCCGCCATTCCGCCGGACTGAATCACAAGCAAAAGCGCCCAGCCATAAAGGAATGCGGGCATCGGGCCGTAAGCGTCTCGTAGGTAGGCATATTGACCGCCGACCTCGGGCCGGCGCGCGGCCAGTTCGGCATAGACAAAGGAGGCAGCGAGCGCGACGAGTCCGCCAAGGACCCAAACGCCAACGATCAGAACGGGCGTGTCGACGTGCCGCGCAACTTCGGCCGGAGTGACGAAGATTCCCGAACCGATGATCCCGCCCATGACCAGCATCGTGGCGTCGAACACCCCGAGGCGGCGGGCGAGACCGTAGGAGCTTTTATCCGCCTCGCTCACGAAGCGCCGATAACGTCGCGCATCGAATAAAGTCCGGCAGTCGTCCCAACCAGGAAACGGGCTCCGGCGAGGGCTCCCCGAGCAAAGATCATTCGGCTTTCTGCCCGGTGGGAAAGGATCAGTCTCTCCTCGGGTCCAAGAAACAGGACATCATGTTCCCCGGCAACCGTTCCGCCTCGAAGAGAAGCAAATCCGATGGCTCCGTGCTCGCGCTTGAGGTTGGTGCCCTCCCGGCCCCGATCGGCGCGGAGCTCGGTGTTTCGTCCGCGTGCGGCTGCCTCACCGAGCATCAGCGCCGTTCCCGACGGCGAATCGGATTTCGTCCGATGGTGAGTTTCGCTGACCTCGATGTCCCAGTCGGGTCCGAGCGTCCGCGCGGAGCGCTCGACCAGCTCGGCCAGAAGGGCAACTCCAAGCGACGTATTCGGCGCCCAGAGCACCGGGATTTCCCTTGCCGCCTCGACGATCCGCCGACGGGCGGCATCATCGAGGCCGGTTGTGCCGATCAAAATGGGAACGCCAGCCGAGCGCGCGCGATCCAGGCTCTTCGCGACGGCATCGGGCGCCGAGAAATCGACGAGGACCTCGCCGTGATCCTGGTCGATCTCGAAACCGGCTTCTTGGGCGACGGCAGCCGCAATCGCTTTTCCCATTCGCCCGTTGGGCGCAAACAGGCTGATGCGGATCGGCTGACCGGCAGTACGCATTGTTTCTGGTTAGCGAAGCCGCTCCTGCAGCGCCAGCGCAGCAGCAGGCGCTCGGACTTTGGCGCCGTTGATCATGAATATGTAGACGTCGCGCCCGCCGGTCCGCCATTTGCGAGCACGCTCGGCAAATCCTCTGATCGCGGCTTCATCATAACCCGTTTCAAGCTCTTCGCGCATTCGCTGCAGGCGGGCGTAGCTGAAGTCCGCTGTCTCTGCCTCGATGCAGGGATAGTCATCCGAATCCTCAAAAACCAAGGCGATGTTGCGTCCCCGGCAAAGCTCGAAGAACTTCTCGTCGTTGAAGCTCTCGTTGCGGGGCTCGAGTGCATGGCGAAGAGAAATTCCGTCGATCGTCTCGGGAAGCAGATCGATAAACGCGGCGATATCGTCGCGATCGAACCTGCGCCGGGGCGCGAATTGCCAAAGGATCGGCCCCAGCTTGGAACCGAGGGCCGCGAATCCCTGGGCGAAAAAGCCGGCCAATCCTTCTCCAGTTTCGGCGAGCTTTGTTTTCATCACGCAGTAGCGCGATCCCTTGATCGCGAACTGAAAGCCCTCGGGTGCGATCTTCGCCCAGTTTTCCCAGCTTTTTGGCTTCTGGCGTCCATAAAAGGTCGCGTTGATCTCGATCGCGTTCAGCGCATGGGACGCAAATTCGAGCTCTTTCGATTGCGGCAGTTTGTCGGGATAGAAGGCACCCCGCCAGGGCGCGTAGTTCCAGCCGCCGATGCCGACGCGAATTGTGCCTTCGTTCATCGCATGGCCGCTCTATTATGTCGGCATGGCCGTTCGCAACATCGTTGTTCTGACAGGTGCCGGGGTTTCGGCCGAAAGCGGCCTTGCAACCTTCCGCGGACCGGAGGGTCTATGGGAGGGCCACCGCGTCGAGGACGTTGCGACTCCCGAGGCTTTCTCCCGCGATCCGGTGCTGGTCCATTCCTTTTACGATGCACGCCGGGCGAAGCTGGAAACCATAAGGCCAAATCCTGCTCACCGGGCGCTCGCCCAGCTGGATTTGGAATGGAAAAGCGAGTTGCTGCTCGTCACCCAAAATGTCGACGATCTTCACGAGCGAGCTGGCTCCGAGAGATTGATCCATATGCACGGCGAATTGAGCAAGGGCTGGTGCCTTGGCTGCAACGCGCGTTTCTCCTGGCGAGGGCCGATGGGAAAGGGCGCCGGTTGTCCCGTGTGCCAGAGGAGCGGAATGGTTCGGCCGGATATCGTCTGGTTCGGCGAAATGCCTTACCAGATGGAGCGGATCAATGATGCGCTGCGGGACTGCGACCTGTTCGTATCGATTGGAACGTCGGGCGCCGTCTATCCAGCCGCGGGTTTCGTTCAGAATGCCCGATATTCGGGTGCAAGGACGCTCGAGATCAATCTCGAACCCAGCCTCGGAAGCATTTTCTTTGACGAGAGCCGAACCGGATCGGCGGGCAAACTCGTCCCGCTATGGGTCGAGGAGGTTCTGGCGACCGCTTAGTCGGTCCATTCCAGACCAATTTCCTCGTACAATGAGCGGTCCTCGCCCCATTTCGGCTCGACCTTCACGTGCAGGAAGAGGTGAACCGGTCGGGCGAGATGATGCATGATCTCCGAGCGCGCGGCCGCGCCGATCGCCTTGAGCTGCCGACCGCCCTTGCCAATGACGATTGCCTTCTGGCTATCGCGTTCGACGATGATCTGTTGGTGGATCACGGTCGAACCGTCCGGCCGGTCCTCCCAGCTCTCCGTCTCGACGGCCGTCGCATAAGGAAGCTCCTGGTGAAGCTGGTTGACCATCTGCTCGCGCGTCAGCTCTGCAGCGATCATCCGGTCCGTGGCGTCCGAGACTTCATCTTCGGGGTAGAGCCAGGGTCCTTCGGGCATCGCTTCGGCAAGTGCGGTTTTGAGGTCTGCGACGCCGTCACCCTTAGCCGCGCTCACCATGAACAGCTTCTCGGGATCGAGGCGCTGGGCGAGATCGGCCGAGAGGCCGAGTAGCGCGGCCTTTTTCACGAGATCGATCTTGTTGAGCAAGACGAACAGCGGCTGTCTGCGCTCGGTGAGCGAGCCGATAATCCTCTCGACCTCCCGATTGGCGACGGCCGCTGCGTCGATTACGAGAAGAATGAGGTCGGCGTCCTTCGCGCCGGTCCATGCGGCCGCGACCATGGCGCGATCGAGACGTCGCCTCGGCTCGAAGATGCCCGGTGTATCGACCAGCAGGACCTGCGTATTGCCCTGAACGGCAATACCCAGCAACCGTGCCCTCGTGGTCTGGGCTTTGGCACTGACGATCGCCACCTTCTGGCCGACGAGCGCATTGACCAGAGTCGACTTGCCCGCGTTGGGCGCGCCGATAACGGCGACGAACCCCGCGCGGGTTTGATGATCGCTCATTGGAGCTGCTTTAGGAGAGCTTCGGCCGCGTCGGTCTCCGCGTCCTGCTTGCTCGTCCCTTGAGCGGTCGCTTCCCCGAGACCCGGGACAGATACGCGGATGGTGAACCTTGGGTGGTGATGCACTCCGGTCCGGCTGATGACCTCGTAGATCGGGGCCGGGCGCTGCCGTGAGGCTGCGAGTTCCTGAAGTGCTGACTTGGGATGCTTGGGCGCCTTGCGCTGCTCGGCGAGGTGCGACTCCCAGATCCGCGCGACGAATTGCTGCGCCGCGTCGAGACCACCGTCGATCACCAGGGCGCCGATCAAAGCCTCGACCACGTCTCCAACGACGTTCTCGCTTTGGCTGGCGCCATCCTCGCGGGCCTGCTTGCCAAGGCGAACATGCGATGGAATGCCGAGCTCGCGACCGATCTCGGCACAGGTCTCGCGTGCCACCAGCACATTGTAACGGCGCGAAAGATAGCCCTCGGGCTCGCCGGGGTGCCGATCGTAGAGAGAGCGGGCAATCACATGGCCAAGGACCCGATCGCCGAGGAATTCGAGGCGCTCGTAATTGTCGCTTCCGGCGCTGGCATGGGTGAGCGCGAGGTCGAACAGACGCAGGTCGTTAGGCTCGTGCCCAAGTGTCTCGCGCACGAACTTTGCGACATCCGTCTTCATTCGGCTTCTCCCTTGTATCCATTTCCAATTCGGCCGGTTCGAAGAGCGCTGAACCAGGTCCACGGCTCCCAATAGGAAGAGCTTCCATCCGTCGACCAAAACGTCACCATTGCGCGGCCGACCAGATCCTCGAGGGGAACCATGCCAATACCGCCTTCGAACTCCGGGAACCGGCTGTCGAGGCTGTCGTCGCGGTTGTCGCCCATGAGGAAGATGTGGCCCGGTGGAACGCGAGCGGGACCGAACGTGTCGCCATCTCCATGAGCAACTTGATCGAGCACCGTATAGCTTGGACCCCCGGGGAGGGTCTCGAGGTAGGCCTTGTACATGCAATCCTTGCGCTTCCCGACGGCAACGATGGTGGGTGTCGCGGGAGGAATGACCCTGCAGGGGCTATTGACGCTCAACGGTACGGCGATCGGCGGAAGGGGTTCGCGCGCAACAGCACGTCCGTTGAGAATCAGCTGGCCGTCCCGCATCTCGACCATGTCTCCAGGAAGGCCGATCACCCGCTTGATAAGGTCGGCATTTTCCGCCGGAACCCGAAAGACGACGACGTCGCCGCGCTTTGGCAGGGTCCCCAGAATTCGGCCGCCGACTGGCGGAAAACCGAAAGGAAAGCTGTATTTGGAAAACCCATAGGACCATTTCGCAACGACGAGATAGTCGCCGATGTACAGCGTCGGAAGCATCGAGCCTGACGGGATGTTGAACGGCTGAACGACGAGGCTCCTCAACGCCCAGGTCAGAATGACCAGGCCGAGGAAGAAGCGCACGAGGCTGCCAGCGCTCTCGGGTTGGTCGTGCTTCGCGGAGCGGCGGCGTCGGGAAGAGCGGGAACGCATGGCGTTGCTGTTTGGCGAGCGCCGCCCAGAGGTCAAGCCGGGGTGGCTTTTGCCGGCCTTGCCACTATGTGCCCGGCCATGGCCGAACGACAGCAAATGGGCACGGCGAAGACGCTGAAACAGCTCTTCAAGACCGAGCCCGACCGCCTCAGTCGCCTCGCGTTCACCGTCGCGGGCATTTATTTCGACTGGTCCAAAACGCACCTCGACAGTGCCTCGATCGACTTCTTCATCGAACGCGCCGAGCGAATGGGATTTGCTTCGGCGCGCGACGCGCTGTTCGGGGGCGAAATCGTCAATCCGAGCGAAGGTCGACCAGCAACGCATGTCGCTGAGCGCGGGAGCGGCGCGCCCGGCGATGTCGATCTCGCCGCTGCTCGAAGGCAGAGGATGCGCGCACTCATCGATGCGATCGAGGGGGGCGCCTTTGGCGAGTTGACCGGCATTCTCCATATCGGCATCGGCGGCTCGCTGCTCGGACCCGCGCTTCTTGTCGATGCGCTGGGACGTCGCGCTTCGAACCTCACGGTTCGCTTCCTTTCGAATATCGACGGCGCCGCATTCGACGAAGCTGTGCTTGAGCTCGATCCGCCAACCACACTGGTCGTGGTTGCCTCGAAGACGTTCTCGACTCTCGAAACACTGACGAACCTCGAAGCTGCGCGCGAGTGGCTTCGAGCGGCAGGAGTGAGTGATCCCGACGGGAGGGTCATCGCGGTGACCGCGCAGCCCGAAGCGGCTGTGGAACAGGGCATCGACGAAAGCCGGATCCTCCAGTTCGGGGAAGGCGTAGGCGGCCGCTATTCCTTGTGGAGCTCAGTGGGCCTGAGCGCCGCCTTGGCGCTCGGCTGGGATGCTTTTGAAGCGCTTCTTGAAGGCGCCGCCGAAACCGACCGGCATTTCCGCTTCGCCGAGCTGCGCGAAAACATACCCTTGATGGCTGCGTTCGCTGACCGCCTCTACGTCGAGACGTTCGGTTGCCAGACACGGGGCGTATTCGCTTATGACGAGCGGCTGCGCTTGCTGCCCTTCTATCTCCAGCAGCTCGAGATGGAGTCAAACGGCAAGTCAGTCACCAAGGATGGAAAGGCGCCCGAGTGGCCAACGGCGCCGGTGACTTGGGGAGGGACTGGCACCGACGCTCAGCATGCGGTTTTCCAGCTGCTTCACCAGGGAATGGTTCTTGTGCCCGTGGAGTTCGTTGCAGTGTCCAAGAGCGACGACGAACAGGATCTCGAGCATCACCGACTGCTTCTGCTCAACGCTTTCGCCCAGGGCGCGGCGCTGATGGAGGGCCGGACGAGCGATGACCCCCAGCGCAACTATCCGGGAAATCGGCCGAGCTCGACAATCCTGCTTGGCAAGCTCGACCCGCGGACGCTCGGCGCTCTCATTGCCTTTTATGAACATCGGACCTTCGCCAACGCCGTGCTCTTGGGAATCAATCCGTTCGACCAGTTCGGCGTGGAGCTCGGCAAGCAGATCGCTCGGCAGCTGGCGCAGGGCGAAGGTAAAGAGACGCTCGATGCCTCAACTCGTGCCCTCATGGAAAAGGCGGCCGTCTGATGGCGGACTTCGATCTCTTCGTCATCGGAGCCGGCTCGGGGGGCGTGCGAGCATCGCGGGTGGCGGCGGCTTACGGCGCGCGCGTCGCAGTCGCCGAGGAGCACAGGGTCGGGGGCACCTGTGTGATTCGGGGCTGCGTTCCCAAAAAACTGCTCGTTTACGGTGCGCATTTTGCCGAGGATCTCGATGATGCGGCGATGTTCGGCTGGAACGTGCCTTCGAAGACCTTCGACTGGCCCGTCTTGCGCGACAACGTGCTCGCCGAAGTTTCCCGTCTCGAGAGCGCCTACACCGAGACGCTGACCAGCCATAACGTCACCATCTTTCATGAGCGGGCGACCCTGACCGGCCCCAATTCGATCAGACTGGCTGGCGGCACGGAAGTCAGCGCCGAAAAGATTCTCATCGCCACAGGCGCAAGGCCGGTCATGCCGCTGATCAGCGGCGTCGAACATGCCATCACCTCGAACGAGGTGTTCCACCTCGAAGTTCTTCCCAAGCGCATTGTCATTGTCGGGGGCGGCTACATCGCCAACGAGTTCGCTGGCATCTTCCACGAGTTCGGAACGCACGTGACCCTGGTCAATCGAACCGACGTCATGCTGCGGCACTACGATCAGCAGATCGTCGATAGGCTCATCCAGATCTCTCTGCGCAAAGGAATCGATTTCGAATTCAATGCGATGATCGAGCGTGTCGAGCGCCGCAAGGACGGCTCGCTGCACATCGGCATGACCGGGTGTGACGATTTCGAGGCTGACCAGCTCCTCTTCGCTACCGGTCGCAAGCCCAATACCGAGGGCCTGGGACTGAAGGAGCTCGGAGTCGAACTCGGCGAAGAAGGAAAGGTGAAGGTTGATGCGGACAACCGAAGCACCGTCGAGTCAATCTTTGCAGTCGGGGACGTTACCGACCGTGTCCAGCTGACACCCGTCGCGATCCGGGAGGGGCAGGCGTTTGCGGATACCTTCTTCGGGAGCAAGCCGCACAAGGTTGATTATGGCTGTATCCCTTCGGCTGTTTTCAGTCATCCGCCGCTCGCCAGTGTCGGACTTACCGAAGGTCAGGCGCGCAACAAGCTCGGCACGGTCAAAACCTATACGTCGGATTTCCGAGCGATGAAGAACGTGCTCGCCGGCCGCAACGAACGCTCGCTCTACAAACTGGTGGTCGATGGCGAAACCGAGGAGATCGTCGGCATCCACATGATTGGCCCCGATTCACCCGAGATCCTCCAGGCCGCGGCGATTGCAGTCAAAGCGAAGCTGAAGAAGAGCGACTTCGACGAGACGATCGCGCTCCATCCAACGATGTCCGAAGAACTCGTGTTGATGCGCTGAGCGCAGACGGCCCATGAAACTGGATGCACGCTGCAAGGAGAGTTTCGGCGCGAGGATCACAATCGCTCGCGGCGAAAAGGTCATGGTCTGCGGCGAGATGCTGGGCACTTTCATCGTCCTTCGCGACACCAGCGACGTCGAGCAGCACGTCCGCGGCTGAAGAGCGCAGCTCTGGACGCGGCGAAACCCGACCTCTACGCGGGTTCGCCAATCAGCGGTGGGATATTGATGGAATTTGATGCCGTCGTCATCGGCGCGGGCCACAACGGTTTGACCTGTGCTTACTACCTCGCCAGAAAGGGCCTGAAGGTCTCGGTGCTTGAGGCTGCCGGCAATGTCGGAGGAGCGGCCGTCACCGACGAGTTTCTTCCGGGCTTTCGGAACTCGGCGGCGAGTTACACGGTGAGCCTTCTTCAGCCCAAGGTCATCCGCGACATGCAGCTCGAGCGGCATGGACTGAAGGTCGTCCTTCGAAAGACCGACAATTTTCTTCCCGGCGAGGGCGATTATCTGCTCTCAGGACGGGGCGGCCTCACCCGCAAGGAGATCGCGCGGCATCACAAAGCCGACGCCGACGCCTATGATCGATATATCGCTGAACTCGAGACTGTCGTTCGGCTGCTCAAGAAATGGCTGCTCCGAGCTCCGCCCAACGTTGGACGCAAGGTCAGCGCGATCCCCAAGCTCCTGAGCCTTGGCCGCGACATGGCCGGGCTCACGCTTGCCGAGACGAGGATCGTCCACGATTTCGCCGTGCGCAGCGCTTCTGAAATCCTTGAGCGTCATTTCGAGGGCGATCTCGCAAAAGCACTGTTCGGGTTCGACGGTGTCGTTGGGAATTTCGCGTCGCCTCAAGCGCCGGGCACGGCCTATGTGCTGCTTCATCATCTGTTCGGCGAAGCGGCGGGGGTTCCGGGCGCCTGGGGTCACGCGATCGGCGGGATGGGTTCGATTACTCAGGCAATGGCCCGCGCCTGCCGCGAGGCCGGCGTCGACATCATCCTCAACACGCCTGTCGAGGAACTGATTGTTTCAGATGGCCGGGCTTCGGGAGTTGTGGCAGGCGGCAAGGCGTACCGAGGCAAAGCCGTAGTTGCCGGAGTGAATCCGCGGCTTCTGTTCGACCAGCTCGTGCCGCATGGCGCGGTCGACGCCGATGTAGCCGCGAGGATGCACGGATGGAAATGCGAGAGCGCGACGTTCCGAATGAATGTGGCGCTTTCCGAGCTGCCCAAGTTCACCGTGCTTCCCAAAAAGGGCAATCACCTGACCGCGGGCATCATCATGGCACCAAGCCTTGATTATATGCACCGCGCTTGGCTCGAAGCTTCCGTCAACGGCTGGACCAATCAGCCGATCATCGAGATGCTGATCCCCTCGACCTTGGACCCCAGTCTCGCGCCGAAGGGGAAACATGTTGCGAGCCTCTTTTGCCAGCACTTTCGTTATGATCTCGGACCGGGCCGCAGCTGGGATGACGAGCGCGAGAAAGCCGCCGACCAGATCATTTCGACCGTCGACGCCAATGCACCGGGCTTCGCTAAATCGGTGATCGGGCGTCAACTCCACTCGCCGCTCGATCTCGAACGTCGCTTCGGGCTGATCGGCGGCGATATTTTTCACGGCAAGATGGGTCTCGACCAGCTGTTCAGTGCGCGGCCGATGATCGGGGCCGCCGACTACCGAATGCCGCTCAAGGGACTTTATCTGTGCGGCTCGGGAGCTCATCCCGGGGGCGGAGTCACGGGTGCGCCTGGGCATAACGCCGCCCATGCTTTGCTTGCGGACAGGCGCTTCTGGAGCCAGCGCCATTGAAGCCGCTTGAGGGCATCAGAATCCTCGACTTGAGCCGCGTCCTCGCTGGCCCCTGGTGCACCCAATTGCTCGCCGATCTCGGAGCCGAGGTCACGAAGATCGAGCGTCCCCTGCAGGGCGACGATACTCGTCATTGGGGTCCGCCCTGGCACGGGAACGGAGATCGCCGAGTCGCCGCCTATTTCCTCAGCTGCAACCGGGGCAAGAAATCCGCTGCGATCGATTTCGCGCAGCCCGAGGGCGCCGCCCTGGTTCGGAGGCTCGCCGGGGAAGCGGACGTGGTGGTCGAGAATTTCAAGGTCGGCGGTCTCGAGAAGTTTGGTCTCGACGCCGCCTCGCTCCGGTCGGCGAACCCGCGGCTAATCTATGCATCGATCACGGGTTTCGGTCAGGACGGACCATATTCGGACCGAGCGGGCTACGATTATATCATCCAGGGGATGGGCGGCCTGATGAGCATCACGGGCCTCCCGGACTCCGTCCCCGGCGGCGGCCCGATGCGTGTCGGGGTCGCCGTGGTTGACCTTTTCACCGGCCTTTACGCAAGCGCGGCAATTCTGAGCGCCCTCTATCGCCGTGAAAAGTCAGGCGAGGGGGCCCATATCGACATGGCTTTGTTCGATACCGAGCTCGCCATTCTCGCGAACCAGGCGTCAAACGCGCTCATTTCCGGGGATGATCCTCCGAGGCAGGGCAACACCCACCCCAACATCGTCCCCTATCAAACATTCGAAGCGGCCGATCAGCCAATCATCATCGCTGTGGGCAACGAGAGGCAGTTCGCCAGGCTTGCGGAGATTTGCGGTCATCCCGAGTGGGCCGCCGATGAGCGTTTCGCTTCGAACGGTGCCCGGGTTTCAAATCGAGCAGAAATAGTCCGACTGGTCGGTGAGGCCATCGCCACAAAGGCCGCGGCAGAATGGCTTGAGCAGCTTGAAGTGGCCGGGATCCCCGCGGGACCGATCAATCGAATCAGCCAGGCATTGAGCGACATCCAGGCGCAGCATCGGCAAATGGTTCGAACGATTGCCGGCACTCCGCTGGTTGGTTCGCCCGTCCGTCTCGACGGAGCCCGGGCCGATTCGGACCTGCCGCCGCCCCAGCTTGGCGAACATACGAAAGAGGTGCTGGCGAGCCTCGGTCTCGCGCCTGCCGAAGCGGCGCGCTTGAGGTCCGAGGGCGTGATTGCCTGACTATTTCGAAGTCTGGCTCTTGCTTGCCCCTTCAACGAGCAGGTCGAGCTGCTTCTGGCATCCGTTCTGGATCAAAACCTGGGCGGCGCCCACCAGGTCGTCGGTCGGCAGCGAATTGACGGTGACGACATCGAGCGTGCTCGTATCGCCTCCGTCGGGCCATTCGACCTGATATTTGGAGCCGCCGGTGATCGGCAAAGCCGCGGGCCAGGGCGTAAGGGCAATTCCGGCGGCCCACGTCAGTTCCTCCGACCTGCCGTCGGAGGACCGGATCTTGACCGTTATCGGCGTTTCGGTGTCCTGCCGCCAAGCCTGAACGCTCGACGCGCTACTCACGCAGATTCTTCCGCCGTGAGTCAGGTCGATGTCCCAGATGCTCGGATTGTGGGCGACCTCGGCGGCCCTCAGCGCACCGAAACGGCCACGCTGGCCAGCGGCAGAAGCAAGACTGATCTGACCGGCATCGAAATTGCCGGGACCGCGAAGCGTTTGAGCCGTGCTCGGCCCCAGCAGAGTGATGACATCTCCGCCCTGAAGTGTGATCCTGGCGCTCGGGGGAAGGGTCTTGCCCGGCGGATAAGCCTTAGCCGAGGGTCCAAGTGACTTTACGACGACGACATTGGCAAGCGCCGCGGTCGACCCGATGGCAAATGCAAGCGCTGCGCCCCACAGCAATGCCCTTCCACGCATTTTAAAGCTCCCCCTTCACATATTGCTGCAACCAATCTGCCCCGCACTTGAGGTGGGGCAGAAGAGTCGAACCGATGTGCGGCTTTGGCTCGCAAATTATCCTTGCATTTGAACACGGTCAATGAACGGAGGACGAATTTTCGTCTCGGTTCAAGCGCTTCTGGGCGTCCTCTTGCGGGCGTCGCCGATAAGAAGCGCTTCCAGACTTTCGATCCGGCGCGAATTGTCGGCGATGAGCTCCGCGATTTCGGCTTCGCGCGCCTCGCGCTTGATTACCGTTCGGATCGCTCGAGCAACATCCTCCGACACGCCTCTGATCGCTTTCTGCTCCTCGTTGCTCGGGATCGATCCATCGGGCCTTGGACCCACGAGCAGATAGCCGATCGGCTCTTCCTCATCCAGGCTCGGCACGAGCGGGACCCTGATTGGAAAGAGCCGGTCCGAGGGCTCGCAGATGTCGCTCTTATAGTCCTGAGCAAACACGGATGTGCGCCATTCCTCGACCTCGTCGCTTTCGAGTCCTCGTGCGCTCAGGACACATCCGTTCACGATCATCGCCGCCCTTACGGCTCGAACTCCGCGGTCGACCTGCGCGAGAATCTCTTCAAGCATTTCGACGAGGGAAGACGTCTCGCGCATATCCCGAACGCTTTGCGGGAAGTCGTTGCGGAGCAGGAAGAGGTTCTTTTGGAACCTTTTTTCCGACCAGCGCTGGACGCGCTCCTGGATCGGGTTGACCATGATCGTCGCGAGCGCCGCGGCGAAGATGATCGGCCCTTCGTTGTTCGTGTTTCCGGAATAATTGTAGACGATTTGCTTCACGGCATCTCCCGCCGCCGCGAACACCGCAGCCACTCCCAATGTGATCACGGCGAAGTTCACCGAGCGGCCGATCACGATCTCGGCGTCGTAAAGACGGTAGCGAAGGAGAGCGACGAGCAATCCAAACTGAAGAACGAGCGCCGCGAGGGCAAAGCTGATGCCTGCTCCGATCTCGACCAGCAGTTGATGGCCGAAGCTGTCGGTCGTCCATTTCAGATAATCCGCGGCGATTGAAACGCAGCGAAGCACTGCATAGGCGCTGATTCCGAACAAGGCCCAGCGGATCTGCTGGCGTTGTTCGCTCGACTCGGTTTGGCGGAGCCGCCGAACCATTGAGAGCACGCCGATGATCATGAAGCAGACGAAATAGGTCTGGTAGAATGCTCCGTGGAGGAACAGGAGCAAGGGCAGGCAGACGATCAATAAGGCGACCCGCCAGGACAGATTGCCATGCGGAAACAAAAGAATCCCGGAGAGCAGCATGACATTCCCGAGATCGTAAATCGCGACATTTACGGGGCGGGGAATTCCGATGTTTGCGAGGAACACCGAGGAGGGCTGTTCGGCCGCGATGCTCAGCAGCACGGCGAGCGAAAGAAGCGAGCTCACCACATCGCGCGAATTTCGGCGATGGAGGAGCCATGCGGCCCACAGCAGGAAAGGATAGAAGATGACCTGCAATAGGTCGATGAAGCCCAGCAGCCTTGGCGAGATACCGAGCGCCTTGGCGCCGGCATCGATATGCTCCTCGCTCGTCGTGACGGTTATGTCGCGGACGCGTCCACCGGGATCCTTGAGGGTCAGTGGAACCTGCTCGGCATCGCTGGCGAAGAGCAGATTGCCCATCGCGATGTAGGCGGGATCGTTGGCATGCTGCGCGAGCGCTTCCTCGTTGACCGGCATCGTTGACGGAAGAGGAAGTCCATAGATGGCGAGGATGTGATCGCCCGGAACGATCCCCGCCGAGCGTGTTTGCGGCCCGACTGTAAATCGAACCAGAGTCGCATCGCGCGGCGAGACTGCAAAGCCCGCCCGGCTGCCCAGCAGAAGCTGCGAATTGTTCGCTGGCTCGGTGTAGCGGAAGTAGAACCCGGCAATGGGCCCGACGATTGCGAGCAGGAAGGCCAGCACCCAAACTGCAGTGAACAGCCGGTAGGCGGAGGTGTTGAAGGGGGGGACGACTGGCGGCAGGCGGAGCCCGTTATTCAGCGCCTTGTCGCCCCTGGATAAGGCAAGCTGCATCCCCCGTCGGCTCCTGCCGCGATTAGCTTTGTGTTATCATGGGCGGCACGAAGGCGGCGCGCAATCGCTAAGTGCTTGAAGCGTCTTCGCTCTCGATGCCCTGTTCCCCATAGCGCGACTTGATGAAACGGCCCTGCGTCTCGAACGCTGCAAGGTCGGATCGAGCGAGCTGTTCCGAGATCTCGCTGAGCGCGGTTCTCGCGGCGGTGAGGCTGTCGACCAGGCGCTCGTCGACCGTTTTGCCCTCGCCATCCTGCTCGTTTCGATAGGCTTGCGGTACGTTGGCATAGCGCTCGACAAGGCCCGGAAGATGGACCGACATCAGCCGCCGAGCGTCCTGTGCCCGCGGATCGAGCGTGTCGACGCGCTCAAGGCTTTGCTTGAGCGACGGGAGAACCGCGCTGATTGAATCGATCTGCGCCTGGGCTGACGAAGGAAGGGCGCGCCGAACGCGTACGATATAGGAATCGAACCGGTCGACCATCGGGCCGTTTGGAAGGTCGGTCGATGGCGCCGGGGCCGAAACAGCCTGCCTTCCGCCACGTGCGATCATCACGCCGGCAATAACGACGGTCGCGACGAGCGCCGCAAGGAAGCCGAAAATGCCGATCGGCCTCACAAAGCCGATGATCACCGTTGCAAGCCAGATGAGAACGACGGCTCCAGCGACCTTGATCGCCGTTCGACCAAGGCCCTCGTTCAGCCGCTCACGTTCCCGCCGCGCCGCCGCCCGGGCCGGCCCGTCTCGCTGATCAAGCTGCTGTGTCACGCGCTCGAAGCGCGCAATCGCGCGTTCAACCTTGTCGGTTGCGTCCGTCACTTGGCCTCAATCGGGGCGAGCGGAGAGGTAACCGGTCCTTCCAGTTTCGCCTGGTTCACCCCTTCGGCGCGGGCGATATAACCCTTTGATTTCTCGACTTCCTTCCCGAGCGTGTCGACCGTCTGCTTCATGTTGCCGAGTGCCTGGAGCTTGAATTGGTCGATTTGGTCCATCGTGTCGTAGATGTTCTGGAAGGCGCGCTGCAGCGTCTCCAGGGGAATGGTAGAGCTGGCTGCCTGTTCGTGGATTGCGCCTGTTTGAGTACGGAGCATCTCGCCGGTGGAATCGATCATTCCGGCCGTGGTTGTGTTGAGCGCTCCAATCTGCTCGAGGACCAGTTTCTGGTTGGTCATCGCCTGCGCCACGGTCACTGCCGTCCGAAGCGCTGAGACAGTCGTCGTCGAGGCTCGATCGACGCCTTTCACCAGCTCCACGTTGTTCTTTTTGACGAGATCGAGAGCGAGATAGCCCTGAACCGTGACAGCCATCTGAGTCAAAAGGTCGGTCGTTCGCTGGCGAGTATAGAAAAGCGCAGTCTCGCGGATCGCCTTGGCCTTTGCCGGTTCCGTCGCATCGAGCTCGTTCGCCTTGTCCTCGAGCTGCTGATCCAGCGTTTTGGAGATGTGGATCATCTGCTCGAGCTTGTGCATCGTCTTCCAAAGATTGGCTCGCTCGGTGTCGATCGCCGCATTGTCCATCAAGAGCTCGTCCTTGCCGGACGCGAGACGGGCAAGGATCGCAGAGATGTGAGTTTGCGAGCTTTGGTACTGGCGGAAGTAGTTCTTCATCCGGTTCCCGAACGGAATCAGTCCGAACAGTTTGCGGCCCGGCGAAAGTTTCCCCTGGCGCTTCGGATCGAGGTCCTCGACCGTCTTTCGAAGTTCCGTGAGGTCGGTTCCAATGCCGGTGTCGCTGTCGATCGCCTTTACCGGCCGGTCGAGGAAGCGGTTCGACGCGCCGGCAGCTTCGGCTATCTCCTTGCGTCCCATCGCGCTTAGCTGATCGACCTTCTTTCCAAACTCCGGACTGTTGGAGTCGAGCTTCGAAAGCTCGTCGACGAACTGGGCGACGCGCTTGTCCAGCTCGCTCGTTTCCTCCTGCTTCAGGGGAACGAGGCCCGAGGCTTCGGTTGGCTCGACTGGCTGAAGTGCCTCGGGCGGATTGAGGTTCAGCTTCGTCTTCGTAGCGGTTTCGGTCACTGGCGCCGGTTCGGTGGCCATGGCTCAAATCCTTTCTGCGCCCTTGTGCGGCGCGGCGCGTAGCCGGTCAACGCCGCAGGAGGCCTTCAAGTGTATTATAGTGGTAGGACACAGCAAGACAAGAACTCGTCCCAATTTGGTCAGAGCTCGTTAACCACGGCGTTGAACCCTTCGCTTACCCTGTCTGGGGTAGAGGCACCCTCATGCGCATTTATCGGCTGGGGTTCACGCGACCATGTTCAGCTTCCTGAAGAGACTGTGGCGCGACCGTCGCGGCAACGCTCTTATCATTGCCGGAGCGGCGCTGCCGCTCATCGTCGGTTCGGCGGGCCTTGCGAGCGACACCATCCAATGGGCGCTGTGGAAACGGCAGCTCCAGCGTGTTGCCGACTCCGCCGCCGAAGCAGGGGCTTACGCCAAGGTCGCCGGAGCAACCCTCGACAATTGCAGCGCCGTCGCGACCGCGACCTACACCTCGCCGATCGGATATGAGGTCAAGAAGGACAGTCACCTGCCGCAGACGCCGACCTGCTCGGCTGCCAATCCGCCTTCGGTCGGAGGGTTTACGAGCGACAACAACGCTGTTCGAGTCAGCGTTTCGATGCAGCGGCCGCTGAGCTTTTCCGGCATGTTCATGAGCGCCGCCCCGACGATCATTGCAAGCGCGACCGCGACCATCGTTCCGGCTGGCAAATATTGTGTCGTCAGCCTCGAGAGCGGAAACGTCACCGGGATCGACGCTACCGGCAGCACCGACGTCAACCTTGGCTGCGGAATGATCACCGATTCAACTTCTCTGAGCGCGGCGGTCGCGACCGGCTCATCGAGCGTCTCGGCGAGCCCGATCGCTGCAGTCGGCGGAATTCCGTCGAGCACCCATTGGGGGAGCGGCACCGTCCTTCAGCCGTTTACGATTGCCCAGGCGGATCCGTTCGGAAACGTCGCTCTGCCGACGCCGAGTGGCTGCACGTCGTTTCCCAACAACAGTCCGAACAGCACTCTCAACATCACCAATCCGACGGGTGTCGAGTGCTTCAATTCCACTATGAATATCAAGGGGACGGTGAACCTCGCCCCCGGGACTTATATCCTCGACTCCGGCGCCGGCATGAGCATGACCAACACTGGCGCGGCCCTCAATTGCACTGGCTGTACTTTTATCATGATGAACAGCAGCGGCGGAACCGTGGGCTCCGTCGACCTTGAAGGGGGAACGCTCAACATCAGCGCGCCGAGCACAGGCTGCACAGTCGGCAGTAGCGGCTGCTACGACGGCATGTTGTTCTATCAAAGTCGGACTGCAACAGCCGACAACACGGTCAAGATCAACGGAAACAACGGCGCTACCATCGCAGGAGCGCTGTATTTCCCGAAAGCCGACATCACGTTCAACGGCGACAGCGGAATGAGCGCCAACTGCATGCAGATCGTCGCAAAGGACGTAAAATTCACCGGAAACAGCTCGATCACGAACAGCTGCCCCGGAGTCGATTATGGCGCCTTCACGGGCAAGAAAGTGAGGCTCGTCGAATGATCGGCTTCAATAAATCGCTGCTTCGCGAAGAGCGGGGCGCAGCAATCATCGAGATGGGGCTGCTGCTGCCGGTCATGGCCACGGTCGTGATCGGAGTCGCCGACGTCAGCCGAGCCTATTCGCAAAAGCTGATACTCGAGCAGGCCGCCTATCGAGCGATCGAGAAGGTCCAGCAATATCAGTCGTCCGAAAGCACCTACAGCACGCTTCAGAACGACGCCGTCAGCGCCGCAACCGCCGCCGGGTTCACGGACGTCACGACGAGTAACGCCACGGTCGATTATTGGCTCGAATGCAACGGTGTTCGCCAGGGCAACGGAACACCCGGAAACGGCTATGACGCCGTTTGCACGAGCGGACAGACCTATGCTCGTTGGATCTCGATCGACGTCACTCACAATTTCATGCCGATGTTTGCCTCGAGCAAGTGGCCCGGTTCGAACTCGGATGGTTCCTATACGCTTCACGGCCGAGCGGCGCTGAGGACTCAATGACCCTTCTCAAACGCCTTTGGAAAAATGAAGACGGCGCAGCTGTCGTAGAACTCGCGATCTCGCTGCCGGTACTCGTTACCCTCATCTACGGGATTTTCGAGTGCAGCCAGCTCTACGAAGCGAACGCCGGCATGCAACACGCGCTCGGAGAGGGAGCGCGGTACGCGACGCTTTGCATTCCGGATTCGAGCGCCAGCACAGGCTGCGATTTGCCGACTGATACGAACATCAAGGCACGCGAGAACGCGAAGCTCTTCGGCCCCTATGGCGGCAGCTTCAGCGTATCGGACGTCGTTGATGGGACGAACATCAAGACGCTGACGATCACCTATACGCGGACGATGAACTTCCTGTTCTTCACGGGTCCGACGATCACGCTAAGCCGCAGCAAGCAGGTTTACACCGTCACCTGATCTCATCGCGCGCTTGAGAAATCCGGCTTTCGTTTCTCGAAGAAAGCGGTGATCGCCTCTTTCACCTCGGAAGATTTGAGCCGCTCGGCAAATATGCTGCCTTCGAGCCTCATTCGCTCCAGGATAGCTTCGCGCTCTCCGTGGCGCAGCAGGTGCTGCGTTGCCCGAAGCGCACCTTGAGGCTTGGCGATTATGGAATCGATGATGCCGCCCAGCATCTGGTCCAGCGTCCCCGCCCCGCAGTCGTGGCTGACGAGGCCGATTGAAATCGCCTCTTTCACTCCGAATGGCTCTCCCAAAAGGAGGTAGCGAGCAGCAAGTCGACGCCCCGCCATCTCGGGAAACAGCAACGAGCTCGCCGCTTCGGGGACGAGACCCAAATCGACGAACGGCAGTGAAAACCGCGTGCCCTCCTCGGCCACTACGAGGTCGCAGTGGAGGAGCATGGTTGTTCCGATGCCGACGCAATTGCCGTGGACCGCGGCGACCAGCGGAGTTTCGCACGCCGCCAGCGCCCTAAGAAGGCGCCACACGGCGATCTCCTCCCGATCGCCCGGCACTTCCTGGAGGAAATCGGCAAGATCGTTGCCGGCGGCAAAGTCGGGTCCCTCGCCGCGAATGGTCATTACTCGAACCGAGGCATCGGCAGACCCCTCTTCGACGGCCTCGGCGATCGCAGCATACATCGCCACTGTAATCGCGTTGCGCCGCTCCGGACGCGCAAGCGCGATCGACAGCACCGGGCCCCGCTTTTCCACCACCACATGCTCGTTCATTGCCGATCTCCGAATCTGGTGACGCGCCGGATCGCACCGGCTATGGCCTAGCCCATTCCACCAAAGCCGGACCTAAGCAAACCGCCATGAAATTCTTTGCCGACACTGCAGAAATCTCCGAAATCCGCGAACTGGCCGAAACCGGTCTGCTTGACGGCGTCACCACCAATCCATCACTGATCCAGAAGTCCGGCCGAAAATTTCTCGACGTCGTCAAGGAAATCACCTCAGTCGTCAGCGGGCCGGTATCCGCTGAAGTCGTCGCACTCGATTACGACGGCATGATGCGAGAGGCAGAGGTCCTTCGGAAGATCGCCGATAATATTGCGATCAAGGTTCCGTTGACTCCGGCCGGCCTCAAGGCGTGCAAGTCACTGACCGGGGACGGAGCTATGGTCAACGTCACCCTATGCTTCTCGCCCGCTCAGGCGCTCCTTGCCGCCAAGGCAGGGGCAACCTTCATCTCTCCTTTTGTCGGGAGGCAGGATGATGTCGGTTTCGACGGCATGGAACTGATCGCCGATATTCGTCTCATTTACGACAATTACGATTTTCGAACGCAGATCCTGGTCGCGAGCGTTCGCAGTCCGATGCATGTCGTAGACGCGGCGAAGATCGGAGCCGATGTGATGACGGCGCCGCCCAAGATCATCTGGCAGCTTTTTAAACATCCGTTGACCGATGCGGGAATCGCGAGCTTCCTCAAGGATTGGGATTCGACCGGTCAGAAAATAGCCTGACTTCAATGGCTTGGGTGATCAGGCTTAACCATTCAGAAACCCTCCGGGGTAAGAAATTCTCAAGGGTCGGCCCCTAGGTTGCAAGCATCCTGCGAAGTGGACGTCGCAGGCTGGGGCTTCGTGCCCCTGCAGTTGGAACCAAGGAGCGAAGACCATGAGCAAGTTTCTGAAGCTCATTAAGAATAACAAGGGCGCGACGGCCATTGAATACGGCCTGATTGCGGCTCTTATCGCCGTTGCGGCGATTGGCGCGATGCAGGGCATCGGCAACAAGTTGAACACCACGTTCAACAACGTGTCGAACCACCTGAACTA
>DATAPR010000061.1:0-152990 GCA_036265105.1 Sphingomicrobium sp. | reverse complement strand
ACTGTACCTCTCCTAATGGCCCCTGAACGGAGGCGATGCTGAGGCGCGAATTTCGAATAACGATTGCGGGTCTCTGAAGGCGAGTAAGCAATACGACAAAAGCGGTGATCGCCGGAACCGAATTGCCGGCCGCGTATCCGGCCAGCACAACCCCTGCGAACAACAAAGCTACTATGACATCCAGAGTCGGAGTGACGAACGATGTAGCGCACCGAGCCGCAGAAATGTTCTTCCGATAATTCTCTACCGCTGCCGCGAATTTTGTCTGTTCCGTTGCTTGCTGACTGAACGTCTTGATCACGCGGGTAGCGTTGACGAGCGTCATCATGCGTACCCACACTACCCGATCACTTTCAGTCGTGCGGCCGCTCTGCCTGTGTTGAAGCCGCTCAAATAGCAGAAGCACGCCCTGAATGACGACACTGCCGACGAGCACGATCAGGAATAGCTCTAGATTGAGCCACGCCAACATCAGGCCAAAGACAAGAACTGCTATGACCGCCGGAATCACCGCCATTGCCCAGCGAACGGCTTCTGCAACGAACCAGCTGTCGCTGGTCAAAATGCGTTGCAGTCGTGATGAATCCTCACGAAGAAAAAAGGAGTAATCGAGCGCGAGAAGACGTTCTGCGAGCGCATTACGAATATCGCGACTGATTCTCGTGTCGATACGCGCAACGAAGCACCCATTAGCGGCCTGGACCGCTCCCTTCAGCGCAATGAGCCCAACAATCGTCGCCGAGAGGAGGACGATGCGCGTCTGGGGGTCGAATCGGAGTGCTATGGAACTGACAGACTCGAGCACTCCGGGTATTCCACGGATGACCGGCGTTGCGAGCATAACTGCCAAGAGAGGGACAATCAGTCCGACGCCGGCGCCCTCAAGGATGCTAGCAACAAGCCCCAGGATGATGATCAGAGGGAGTGCGGCAGAATATTTTCGAACAATCTTCCAGAACGGCGAGTCCACCAATGACGAGAACGGGAAGTGTACGAAAACTTTGCTTTGGTGCATCGCTGGTTACCCCGGGGTCCTTCGTCGATAATAGTTTTGTCGGGGCGAATGTGAACGGCAGTCCAACTACAAGGGCGGCATGAAACATTTCTATCTGGAGTTACCCGGACCGAATTGGTTCTCCGGTGCCGAAATCTATCGACGGTTTGTCAAATCCGTTCGTAACCCGTCGATTGCGGTCGAGCTGGGAGCGTGGAAGGGACGGAGCACTTGCTTCATGGCTGTTGAGATCGCCAACTCCAACGCGCCGATCCGGTTCTTTACGATCGATCACTGGCAGGGCAGCATTGGCGAGGAAGGTCATGATGCCGATACCGACAAAGCCGAAGGTCGATTGTTCGAAACCTTCGTTCGCAACACCGAACCGGTAGCTTCCTATGTGCAAGCGATCCGATCAGATTCCGCGTCGGCTGCAGAGGGGTTCGAGGACGATTCCGTGGATTTTCTTTACGTTGATGCGAGCCACACTTGCGAGGCCGTACTGCGGGATCTCCGCGCCTGGTATCCGAAGTTAAAGATCGGAGGCGTGATCGCAGGCGACGACTGGTGTTTCGAGAATGGTGGCGATCATGGAGTGCGACGAGCGGTCCTACTGTTCTTCGGGCAAAGCGCCTTGAGGCTTCGCCTCGAGCCCGGTTCATTGCCGAACCAAGCCTGGATTCAGTGGTCTCTTGTGAAGAAAGAGAAGCGCCCAAAAGCCGCTCGCTCTTGGCTTCGAATCTTGCTTGGCAAGTTGGCGATGCTGCGGTTTCGGATGCGAAATCGTTGGGCGCCGTTCGCCCAAGGACGTGTTTGATTTCCAAACTTTCGACGTTGTCGAGTGTCTTGTTCTGGGTGAAGTTTCGGCCGGCCACAGAAAGTGCGGAATCTTCGGGGAGCTGCAAGCTCTGACATTCCGCAGGCATCGAAGATCCACTCGTCAGAATCGCTCAAATGGGTCGGGACGGCCCTTGCGCTCCGATTCCTGGACATGCACTATGTGTCTGCCGGGAAAGGGGGATTCGTGAAATTTCGTTCCATTTTGCTCGCCTGCGCGGGCCTGTTTGTCGTTACGCCTGCGTTCGGTCAGGAAGCTACGCCTCTTTCGACCGCGGCGGACCCAACCCTTGCCGCCGAAGCGAAGGCCTTCGGCTCGCGCGAGGCGGTAACCAAGCCGAGCCTTTCTCCGGACGGTTCGAGCGTCCTCTATACGACCCCCGGACCAGGATCGAAGACCTACGCGGTCATCTCGAACCTCGTCTCGGGCAAAACAAGCATTCTTTCAAGCACGGAGGGTGCCGATTCGCTCAGGTGGTGCGACTACGCCTCACCCCAGCGGATAGTGTGCCGGGTGACCGGCGGCGTTGTTGACGCGAGCGGCGACATCCTGGGCTTTTCGCGGCTCGTTGCGATGAATGACGATGGAACGGATCAGAAGCTGCTTGGCCAGCCCGAGAGCTCTTTTGATGCCTATGTTCGTCAAGTCGACGGCAGCATTCTCGATTGGAAGAAGCGCCTTGACGGCAGTGTCCTCATTGAGCGGCAATATGTTCCCGAAGCGGGCGTGATCACCACGAACATCGTCCGCACCAAGGAGGGGCTTGGAGTCGACCTCATCAACACCAGCACTCTTCAATCCAAACCCGTCGAGCTGCCGAACAGCTCAGCCGCGGATTTCATGTCGGATGGACGGGGAAATGTGCGGATCATGCGGGTCGACGAGGCGAAATCCAGCGGAACGCTGACGGGCCGGGTGAAATATTTCTATCGGAGCCAGGGTTCGCGAGACTGGAAGACTCTGGCTGACTACGTCGACTCTGAGCAGCAGATGCAGCCTCTGGCGGTCGATGCCGACGCCGACTGCCTCTATGCACTCAAGAAGAACGACGGGCGCTTCGCGCTCTATGCGATCAAACTCGACGGGAGCGGCAGCGAAACGCTGATCGCCGCCAATCCCCAGGTCGACATCGATGATGTCGTCCGCGTCGGCACCGGGCTCAAGGTCATAGGATATACCTATGCCGACGAATCCCGTCATGCGATCTATTTCGATCCCGAGTTCAAGGAACTGGCAGCCTCACTTGGAAAGGCTCTTCCCAAGCTTCCACTGATCGATTTCGTCGATTCCAGCGCCGACGGACGCAAGCTCCTGATCTTTGCAAGCAGCGATACGGATCCAGGTCGCTACTATCTCTTCGACCGGGACACGAAGACGTTGAATGAAGCGATGCTCGACCGCCCTGCGCTCGAGGGTCGGACGCTTGCGGAAGTGAAGCCGGTGACCGTCACCGGATCGGACGGGGCCCAGATCCCCGCCTATCTGACGCTCCCACCTGGCAAGGAAGCCAAGGGGCTCCCGGCGGTGATCCTGCCGCATGGTGGTCCGACGGCTCGCGACGAGTGGGGCTTCGACTGGCTCCCGCAATTTCTGGCTGCCCGCGGCTATGCGGTATTGCAGCCCGAATATCGCGGCTCGGCAGGCTATGGCGATACCTGGCTCAACGTGAACGGTTTCAAGAATTGGCGAACGTCGATGGGCGATATCGCGGCGTCCACGCGGTGGCTGGCTGCCCAGGGGATCGCCGATCCAAAACGCATCGCGATCGTCGGATGGTCTTACGGCGGTTATGCCGCGCTGATGGAAGCCGAGACCGATCCATCCCTTTACAAGGCCGTTGTGGCGATTGCGCCGGTCACCGACCTTCAGTCGCTGAAGGAGGATTCGGCCCCTTATACAAACGCCCGAGTTGTCGAGGATTTCGTTGGGTCGGGGCCGCATATCCTCGAAGGTTCGCCGCTACGTCACACGAACCAGATTCAAGTGCCCGTGCTCCTCGCGCACGGCGATTTGGATCAGAACGTTCGCTTCTCTGAGTCGCAGAAAATGGCGTCCGCATTAAAAGGCGCCGGAAAGCAGGTCGAATTTGTCGAATATAAAGGGCTCGACCATCAGCTGAATGACTCGGTCGCGCGAACCGACCTGCTGATCCGCGCCGGGGAGCTGCTCGACCGCACGATCGGCCATTGAAACATGAAGGGCGGCCGCAGCGGGCCGCCCTCCTGAATTCTGTCAGTCAGCCGATTTAGCGCGAGTAGAACTCGATCACGAGGTTCGGCTCCATCCGCACGGGATAGGGGACCTCATCGAGCTTGGGGACGCGCGAGAATGTGATCTTCGACGTCCCGTCCGGAACGACATAATCGGGGATGTCACGTTCGGCGAGGCCCTGCGCCTCGATGACCAGGGCCATCTCCTGCGCCTTTGGGCCGAGCTCGACCATGTCGCCGACATCGACCTTTCGCGAGGCGATATTGCACTTGACGCCATTGACCCGCACGTGGCCGTGGCTGACGAGCTGCCGGGCCGCCCAGATCGTCGGAGCGAACTTGGCGCGATAGACGACCATGTCGAGGCGCCGCTCAAGAAGGCCAATGAGGTTCTGCGAGGCGTCGCCCTTCATCCGGGTGGCATCGACGTAGTTCTTCTTGAACTGCTTCTCGGTGATGTCGCCGTAATAGCCCTTCAGCTTCTGCTTTGCGCGAAGCTGGATGCCATAGTCGGAAAGCTTGCTCTTGCGACGCTGCCCGTGCTGTCCCGGACCATATTCGCGGCGGTTGACCGGGCTCTTGGGCCGTCCGAAGACGTTCTCGCCCATGCGGCGGTCGAGCTTGTATTTGGCGCTGGTGCGCTTCGTCACTTGTCGTTCTCCAATTCGCGTTTCGCTTGTCTGCCCGGGACCGCACCGCCAGACCATGCGTCTGACGCGACCACCGCTTCACCGAGCATGCGGGATCAATTGCGAGGGGCGCACCTAGTCAGGCGCGGCGCTCAGGTCAAGCTTAGCGCGACTGCTTCAGGTCCGCCTTGCGGGGCAACATGCACTCCGGTTCCCAACCCTGGATCCGCTCCTGGTTTGCGCGCTGAATCTGCTCAGGAGTCGTGCAGTCGGGCGCCCTTCCGGGAAGGATATACTTGTCGGTGACAGGCGTGGGTCCCTGCTGGGGGTCGCGAAGGATCATCCTGTTGGTACCGATGGAACCGCCGGGAGCCAGAAGGAGCATTGCCAGAAGAAGATGGACCATCGTCATCTCCATTGATTTTCAAGACATTTATGATGCGCCTTCCCGTCTCGGTTAGCAACCGAAATGCGCGTCAGAGACGCTTCCGGGCGGGATTGACCAGTGCTCTGATGATCCCCCGAACCGCCTTCACTTCGCGCGAGGACCAGCCGCTCTTGGTGAAGATGGTCCGGATCGTGTTTCGTGTCGCATCGGTCCTCGAAGGCGGGTGGAAGTAGCCTTTGGCAACCAGCTCCTCGTCGAGCTGGCCGATGAGGCCTTCGAGCTCGCCGTGCGGAGCGGGCAATTCAAGTTCCTTGGCCGGCGGCTGCGCAAGGTCTCTGCGCCTCGACCATTCATAGGCGAGGAGGATCACGGCCTGCGCAAGGTTCAAGGAACCAAAGTCGGGATTGATGGGAACCGTGACGATGGCGTTGGCAAGCGCGACCTCCTGCGTCTCCAGCCCCGAGCGCTCGGGTCCAAACAGGATCGCACTTCGAGCCGGCGAGGAATGTATCTGATCGGCCATCTCTTCCGGCCCAAGCACAGGCAGGACGAGATCGCGCCGCCGAACCGTCGAAGCGAAGACGAGGGAGCAGTCGGCAATGGCATCCTCGACGCGGTCGAAAACCCGAGCCCGCTCGAGTATCACATCGGCGCCGCTCGCTGCCGGGCCCGCGTCGGGGTTTGGCCAGCCGTCCCTGGGCGCGACGAGCCGCATGTCGGTCAACCCGAAATTGAGCATCGCCCGGGCCGCCTTGCCGATATTCTGTCCAAGCTGGGGGCGGACGAGGATGATGACGGACCTGTTCGTCGGAACCTTGGCTCCGGTCACAACAGCCGATCCGGCGGCGAGGGCTTGGGTTTGTCCGCCATCGGTTCTTCGCCAACTGCTCCGGCGATCTCGGCGAAATCGCCCGGTTCGCTGAAATCCTTGTAGACGCTCGCGAAGCGAATGTAGGCGACGTGGTCGAGGGTCTTGAGGCCGTCCATGACGGCCTCGCCGATCTGGCTTGTCGTCACTTCGTCACCTCGGGTTTCGAGCTGCCGCTGGATCGATGAAATGAGGCGATCGATGCGATCGGGCGAAATATCTCGCTTTCTGCAGGCGATCGACATCGAGCGGGCGAGCTTCTCCCGGTCGAAGGGCTCGCGCTCGCCATTCTTCTTTGCAACCGTGAGGTCGCGAAGCTGGACGCGCTCGAAGGTCGTAAAGCGGGCCCCGCACGCTTCGCATTGCCGACGCCGGCGAATGGCCGCGCCATCTTCACTCGGACGGCTGTCCTTCACCTGGCTGTCCTCGTGCGCGCAAAAGGGGCAGCGCATCCTTTAGGCCTGACTATCCCTGGTAGATCGGAAAGCGCGCGCAAAGCTCGCGGACACGCTCGTTCACCCGGGCCTCGATCGGGCCATTGTTCTCCAGGCCATTGCTGGCAAGGCCGTCGAGGACGTCGGCCACCATGTCGCCGATGTCCCCGAACTCGGCCTCGCCGAAGCCCCGGGTGGTCCCGGCCGGAGATCCGACGCGGATCCCGCTCGTCTTGACGGGCGGAAGGGGATCGAACGGCACCCCGTTCTTGTTGCAGGTGATCCCGGCGCGCTCGAGGCTCTCGTCGGCGTCCCTTCCGGTGAGGCCGAGGGGCCGCAGGTCGACGAGCGCGAGATGCGTGTCGGTTCCTCCCGCGACAAGATCCGCTCCGCGCTCCTTCAGGCGATTTGCGAGCGTCTTTGCATTTGCAATTACCGCTCTTGCATAAGCCTTGAACTCGGGCTGTAGGGCCTCGCCGAAGGCGACGGCCTTGGCCGCGATTACATGCATCAACGGCCCTCCCTGGAGACCGGGAAAGACCGCCGAATTCACCTTTTTCGCGATGTCCTCATCATCGGTGAGGACCATCCCCCCGCGGGGGCCACGAAGGGTCTTGTGCGTGGTGGTCGTGACCACATGGGCATGGCCGAACGGGCTCGGATGCTCGTCCGCAGCGACGAGCCCTGCAAAATGGGCCATGTCGACCATGAGAAAGGCGCCGACCTCGTCGCAGATCTCGCGAAAGCGGGCGAAATCGAAGTGGCGCGGATAGGCCGAGCCGCCTGCGATGATCATCTTGGGCCGATGCTCCCGGGCGAGGCGTTCGACCTCCTCGAAATCAACGAGATGGTCGTCCTGACGGACTCCGTACTGAACGGAGTTGAACCATTTTCCGGACTGAGCTGGGGGAGCGCCGTGGGTGAGGTGGCCTCCGGCGGCGAGGCTCAGCCCCATGATCGTGTCGCCCGGCTTCAACAAAGCCATCATGACGGCGCCGTTGGCCTGCGCGCCGGAATGAGGCTGGACATTCGCGAACCGGCAGCCGAACAATCTCGTTGCACGCTCGATCGCCAGTGTCTCGACGGCGTCGGAGGGCCCACAGCCCTGATAGTAGCGACGTCCCGGATAGCCCTCGGCATATTTATTGGTGAGGACCGAGCCCTGTGCTTCGAGGACGGCTTTGCTGACGATGTTCTCCGAGGCGATGAGCTCGATCTGCGTCTGCTCGCGAAAGAGCTCGTCGTGAACCGCGTCCTCAATCGCGGGGTCGACCTCGCTGAGCCCGCTCGTGAAGAATCCGTGCGGCACTCGGTAATTCTGATCGTGATCGAGGTCGGCGGCTGTGGCCATCAGTCGGAATCCTGCAGTTCGTGGGAAAGCTGATCGACCCGGCGCTGGTGACGCCCACCCGCGAACGTGGTGTCGAGAAAGGCGGAAACGCAGGCCTTGGCCATGTCGCTGCCGATAAGCCGGCCGCCGAGCGCGAGAACGTTGGCATCGTTATGCTCGCGGGCAAGCTCAGCCGAGAGCGGATCATCGACCCGGGCGCAGCGGCATTGAAGGTTGCGATTGACCGCGATCGAAATACCGATTCCCGATCCGCACACCGCGATACCCCGTTCGGCTTCGCCGGAGGCGACCGCGTGCGCCACCCGGGCTCCATATTCAGGATAGTCGACACTCTCGGGTCCGTTGGTTCCAAGATCGGTAACCTCGTGTCCCAGCTCCGAGAGCCAGCGGGCGAGCTCGTCCTTCAAGAGGTATCCGGCATGATCGGCGGCAAGTGCGATGCGCATGGCCCTCAACTAGGCCAGCAGCGCCGATTTCGCCAGTCTCGGGCCGCAAATTCGGCCTGATCAAACGAACGGACGAGCCTCGGGATCGCTTGGCCCCGGGGTCGGCGCCGCCGATCGCCCCGGCTCAGCTCCTCACGCCCCCCGATAACCCAGTTTCGGATCGAGTTTATCGCGGACGTAAGCGTCGATCCACGTCACCGCCTCGGGGCCAAGCTCGGAGCGATAGCCGCCCGCCCGGCCCTTCCGAACCTTCCCGCTATTCTCGTCGTCGCTGCGCATTCGCCGCAGTCGGACGGAAGTGAAATAACCCTCGCGTTCGCGGTTCTTCAAATTCGCAAGGCTTCCAAATTCAACCGCGTCCTCGATGTCCCCATCGTCGACATCGAGCCCGATCGAAGCGGTCAGTTCTCGGAGCGAAAATCGCGGATCTGAGATGAAATCCTCGTAGCGAAGGATGATGACCCCGGGGGCCGAAGCAAAGAGATTGAGGAATTGAACGATCGCAGGGAAACCCGCTTTTCCGCACACGAACGTCTCGAGCGGCTGTTGGCCGAGCCTCAGTCGAGCCCGGTCGCGGCTTCGATGCTTGAGATGATAATAACGCGATAATGCGGTGTCGGCCGGGTGGCGGGCGAGAAGGATCAGCTTTCGGCTCTCGTAGGATGATCCCGCCATCCCAAATCCGTCCGGATTTTCCATCGCATCGCCGGCGTGAGTGAACAGGACCCGGGGAACTTCTGGAGGCGCGCGCCGAAGCATTGAAAAATCGAGCAGCTTGCGCTCGTCGATCCCGAACTTTCGCTGGTAGAGACGCGCGAGCATTGCTCGGACGAAGGTTCGTCCAGACTTCGGATAGGAGACAATGACGACGTCCGCTTCGCGGTGCCAAGCGGCGTCGCGAAGCTTTCGCCTGAACGGGAGCGTACCAGGAACGGCTCGAAGCAGCTGGTAACTTGCCCGCATGGCGAGAGTGGCGAAGCTTCGAAGCGGATGCATTGGACTGGTGCTCGCTCGAAAACGATCGTTCAGGCGATACCGTTTCTCAGGCTGCGAGGCGGATCTCGTCGCGGCCAAAGATCTCGACGAGAGCGTTCACAAGCTCGTCCATCATTTCGGCCGTATGCTGCGGACCCGGAGTGAAGCGCAGGCGCTCCGTGCCCCTGGGAACGGTTGGAAAATTGATCGGCTGAACGTAGAGCCCGTATTCGGCGAGCAGGATGTCGCTGATCCGCTTCGCACGCACCGGGCAGGCGATCAGAAGCGGCACAATGTGCGTTGCGCTCGGCATCACCGGAAGGCTGGCGGCAGCAAATTTCGCCTTCAGCATCGCAGCAGATTCCTGCTGCGCCTGCCGCTCCGCGCTCGACTGCTTCAGATGGCGGACGCTCGCAAGCGCGCCGGCAACCAGGACCGGCGACAGACTGGTCGTGAAGATGAAGCCCGGAGCATAGGAGCGGATACAATCGATGATCGTCTTGTCGGCCGCGATATAGCCGCCCATCACTCCAAATGCCTTGCCGAGTGTGCCCTCGATGATCGTCAGGCGCTCGGCGACCCCGTCGCGCTCGGAAATACCGCCGCCGTGATCGCCGTACATGCCCACCGCATGGACTTCGTCGAGATAGGTCAGCGCATTATATTTGTCCGCAAGGTCGCAGATCGCTGCAATCGGCGCGATGTCGGCGTCCATCGAATAGACGCTCTCGAAAGCAATGAGCTTGGGGGTGTCCGCATCCGCTGCTGAAAGCAGCTCCTCAAGATGCTCAAGGTCGTTGTGGCGAAAGACGCGCTTGTCGCAGCCGGAGCTCTTGATCCCGGCGATCATCGAGGCGTGGTTCAATTCGTCCGAGAAGATCAGGCACCCGGGGAGCAGCTTGCCAAGCGTCGAGAGGGCCGCCTCGTTCGACACGTAGCCGGAGGTGAAAAGCAGCGCGCCTTCCTTGCCGTGAAGTCTCGCGAGCTCGGCCTCGAGCTCGGTGTGGTAATGCGAATTGCCGCTGATGTTGCGCGTGCCGCCCGAACCCGCGCCGACCTCGTGAAGAGCCCTTTCCATCGCCTCGACGACGGCAGGGTGCTGGCCCATTCCGAGATAGTCGTTCGAACACCAGACCGTGATTGGCTTGGGTCCATTGCCGCCGAAGCAGTGGGCATTGGGAAAGCTGCCCTTGGTCCGCAATATGTCGATGAACACGCGGTAGCGGCCCTCGTCGTGAAGGCGCTCGATCGCGGATCTGAAAATACGGTCGTAGTCCAACGCTAAACTCTCGCTCGCCGGCGCTTTAGCTTCGGCTCCCACGAGATTCCATTGCGAACGACTCGCAACAGGTCACAAGGTCACGATTTGACCGATGCCAAGTCTGGCAAGAACACTCTCGAGTGGACGGTGAACCGGGGGACCGGTGAAGATGAGAAGGCCATCGGGCGCCGTTTGCGGCCATGGCTGGTCCTTCGTCAGAGCGGCAATCCGGCGTGCGATGCCGGGGCCGCCATGGACATAAGTCACACTGGAAAAGGCGTTTCGGAGTTCGTCTTCGAGAAGCGGGAAATGCGTGCAGGCAAGAACCACAGTGTCGATTTGATCCCCCTTCGCCTCATCGAACATCGGCCGCGCGGCGGCCTTTACAGCCTCTACACCGACCTCTTCACCGGCAAGCTTTGCTTCTGCGAGCTCGACCAGCTCAGGCGAGCCGTGGCGGATGATTGTGCAGTCTGATGCGAACTTTGCAGCGAGCTCCTCGACATAGGGCTGACGAACCGTCGCTTCCGTTCCAAGAACACCGATCACCCGGCTCTTCGAGATTTCGGCCGCCGGTTTGATTGCCGGAACCGTGCCAACGACGGGAAGGTCGAGCGCTGAGCGGACATGCTCGAGGGCAATCGTCGATGCTGTGTTGCAGGCGATGACCGCGAGGCGGGGATGGAACCGCTCGACGAGGCGTCCGAGGAGTGCGGGCACCCGGCTCGCGATCTCGGCCTCGCTTCGTCTGCCGTAAGGAAAACCCGCGCTGTCGGCCGCGTAAACGATCGGCGCATTCGGGAGAAGCCGGCGCGTCGGCTCGAGTACCGAGAGGCCGCCGACCCCAGAATCGAAGAAAAGGATGGGGGATGCTGGATCCACCGGTCGCTCTGTGGCGCGGAGCAGGCGACGCTGCAAGTTGCGCCGCTGCTGCGGTTTGCTACTCACCCTTTCCATGACCCGCGAGATGATCTTTGCGTTGGGGCTTGGCTATCTCTTCGGGTCAGTTCCATTTGGCCTGGTCCTCACCCGGCTCGCCGGAAAGGGCGATGTCAGGAAGATCGGCTCCGGAAACATCGGCGCCACCAATGTGCTGAGGACCGGGAACAAGTGGCTCGCTGCACTGACCCTGATCCTCGACTGCCTCAAGGCGACGGCCGCGATCCTTGCTGCGCAGCTGATGTTCGGCCCGGAAACCGGGGCCTTTGCCGCATCGGGCGCTCTCATCGGACATCTCTATCCGGTCTGGCTGGGCTTTCGCGGCGGAAAGGGGGTCGCGACCTTCCTCGGGATCCTCGTCGCCCTGCTCTGGCCAGCGGCGCTCGTCTACGCCGCCGTTTGGATCTTCCTGCTGCTCACTCTTCGAATCTCCTCGCTCGCGGGGATGACGGCGGCATTCACTGCGCCGCTCGTCGGCCTCGCTCTCCATTCGTCTTATGTCCCGCTTCTGCTCGGGTTCGCGCTGCTCGTGCTTTGGAAGCACCGCGAGAACATCCTTCGCCTGAGAAAAGGAACAGAGCCGCGCATTGGGTCGAAGACATCCTCGACCGTCTGACAAGCATCGAGCGGCCCGATCGAAGCCAGGGAGCCTTGACGAACATCAAGGGTGATCTTCACGATCGCGCACATGCGTGAGGAAAAAGAGTGAAGCTCGTCGTCGTTGAATCGCCCGCCAAGGCGAAGACCATCGAGAAATATCTGGGAAGCGGGCATCGGGTTCTCGCGTCGTTCGGGCACGTGCGCGACCTTCCGCCCAAGGATGGATCGGTGGATCCGGAACATGGCTTCCACATGCAGTGGCAGGTCTCACCCGACCGGTCGAAGCAGCTTCGAGCGATCGCGGAGGAAGCAAAGAAGGCCGATACTCTCATTCTGGCGACTGACCCCGACCGTGAAGGCGAGGCGATCAGCTGGCACGTGCAGGAGGTGCTTCGGCAGAAAAAGGTGCTTCCGCCCAAGGTTGAGCGCGTGACCTTCAATGCGATCACCAACGCCGCAGTGACTTCGGCGATGAAAAAGCCAAGGGGCCTCGATGAAGATCTGATCGATGCCTACAAGGCGCGCAGGGCGCTCGATTACCTCGTCGGTTTCACCCTCTCTCCCATTCTCTGGCGCAAGCTGCCAGGAGCGAAGTCGGCGGGCCGAGTGCAGTCGGTCGCCCTTCGTCTCATCGTCGATCGTGAGCGCGAGATCGAGATCTTTAGGCCCCAGGAATATTGGGCGATTACCGCCACGTTCGAAAAGGACGGGCAATCCTTCACCGCTCGGCTCGTCCAGCTCGACGACAAGAAAATCGAACGACTGACGATCGGCAATCAAGCGGACGCGGATTTGGCGAAGGCGGCCGTGCAGGCGGGCCGCTTCACAGTTTCCTCGGTCGAGACGAAGCCATTTGCAAGGAACCCACCGCCCCCCTTCACCACGTCGACCTTGCAGCAGGAAGCCGCACGAAAGCTCGGCTTTTCGGCAAGCCACACGATGCGCGTTGCCCAGTCGCTCTACGAAGACGGGCTCATCACCTACATGCGTACCGATGGCATCGACATGGCGCCCGAGGCGGTCAGCGCCGCCCGCCGGGCGATCGCAGGCCGCTACGATTCCGGTTTCGTTCCGGACCGTCCCCGCCAGTACACGAGCAAGGTCAAGAATGCTCAGGAAGCCCACGAGGCGATCCGTCCGACGGATTTCGACCGGGCACACGCCGCCAGTGGGGATCATGGCCGCCTCTATGAGCTGGTCTACAATCGGGCGCTCGCAAGCCAGATGGCCTCGGCCCGTCTCGAGCGAACAACTGTGGAACTGACGGACGGCGCGGGACGGGCACTCCTTCGCGCGTCCGGCCAGGTCGTGCTCTTCCCCGGCTATCTCGTACTTTACGAGGAGGGGTTCGACGAGAAAGCGGATGACGATGAGGGAGCGCGGATGCCGGGGCTGCGCGCGGGCGATGCACCGCTCAAGACGGGCGTCGATTCAAGTCAGCACTTCACTCAGCCGCCGCCCCGATATTCCGAGGCAAGCCTCGTGAAGCGGCTCGAGGAGTTGGGAATCGGTCGGCCATCGACCTACGCCTCGATTCTCCAGACTCTCAAGGATCGCGAATATGTCCGCGTCGAGAAAGCGCGCTTCGTTCCCGAGGAGAGCGGCCGGCTCGTAACCGCATTCCTCGAACGCTTCTTCGAGCGCTATGTCAGCTACGACTATACCGCCGAGCTCGAGGAAGAGTTGGACGACGTCTCCGGCGGTCGGCTCGACTGGCAAAAACTGCTCGACGATTTCTGGCGCGATTTCCGGCCCAAGGCCGGCGAGGTCATGGATCAGAAACCGAGCGAGATCACGCAGGCGATCGACGAGTTTCTGGAGCCGTGGCTCTATCCGCCCCGCGAGGACGGCAGCGATCCGCGGCTGTGCCCGCAGTGCGGCGAGGGCCGTCTGTCGCTTCGTGGCGGACGGTTCGGTGCGTTCGTCGCTTGCTCGAACTATCCCGAATGCCGCTACACGCAAAAGTTCGGCCAGGGCGGCGAACAGGCACAGAGCGAAGGTCCGCAGGAGCTTGGGGACGGGATTTTGCTCAAGACCGGTCGTTTCGGCCCCTACGTGGAGCGCGGTGACAAGCGCGCGTCGATCCCCAAGGATGTTCCAGTGGACGATTTGACCAGCGAATTTGCCGAAAAGCTGCTCTCGCTCCCGCGCGAAGTCGGTCCACATCCCGAAACCGGAAAGCCGATCACCGCTTCGATCGGCCGATACGGACCCTATCTCGCTCATGATGGAAAATATGCCAAGCTGGGCTCGACCGCCGAGGTGTTCGAAACAGGAATGAACGCGGCCGTTGCCAAACTCGCCGACGCAGCTTCCGGGGGTGGACGGCAACGCGGCGCGTCGCGAGAACCCATCGCGGTCCTTGGCGTGCATCCGTCGAACGGCAACGAAGTGAGGGTCATGGCTGGGCGCTATGGTCCTTACGTGACCGACGGGTCGACCAATTCTACCCTTCCCCGGAACTCGGATCCAAAGGCTGTCACCTTGGACGAAGCCGTGCGCCTCATCGATGAGCGGGCCGCAAAAGGACCTGCGAAGAAGGCTGGTCGCGCGTCGAGGCGCAGGCAGTCGAAATGATCGATATCGAACTCAAGCGACTGCCGCACGGCGACGGGCTTGCCGCGCCAACTTACGCGAGCGAGGGCGCCGCGGGTCTCGATGTCGTCGCCGCGGAGAATGTCACCCTTGCTCCTGGTCAGCGGCACGCGGTTGCGACCGGCTTCGCGATTGCCATTCCGGAGGGCTACGAGGTCCAGGTGAGGCCGCGCTCGGGCCTCGCGATCAAGCACGGCGTCACCTGTCTCAATACGCCGGGCACGATCGATCACGACTATCGCGGCGAAGTGAAGGTGATCCTCGCCAATCTTGGGAGCGAAACGTTCGAAGTCCGTCGCGGCGAGCGGATCGCGCAGCTGGTGCCGGCCCCTGTCCTGAAAGCCGGGTTTCGCGAAGTCGACGAACTTAGCGACACCATCCGCGGGGCAGGGGGCTTCGGCTCGACTGGCCGGTGAGCCTCTCCGACGACGAGCTCGAGCGATACCAACGGCACATCGTCCTGCCTCAACTGGGCGGAGTCGGCCAGCGAAGGCTAAAAGCAGCCAGCATCGCCGTGGTCGGAGCCGGAGGCATCGGCAGTGCGGTCATTCCGGGGCTGGCGGGCGCCGGCATCGGGAAGCTGACGATCATCGATTGCGATCATGTCGAGCTTGCAAACCTTCACCGTCAGCCACTGTTCGGGGAAGCCGACGCGGGACAATTAAAAGCGCTCCTCGCGGCCGAGTTCGTCAAACGCCTGAACCATTTCGTCGAAGTCGATCCAAAGATTGAGCGGATCGACGTCGACAATGCCGCTCAGCTTCTTGCGGGCCATGATCTCGTGATCGACGGAAGCGACAATTTCGCAACTCGCCTGGCAGTCAGCGATAGCCTGGTGGCCTTTGGAATCCCGGTGATTTCGGCCGCAGCAATACAATTTCAGGGACAGGTCGGTCTGTTTGCCCGACAACCTTGCTATCGCTGCTTTGTCGGAGATGCGTTCGATGCCGACGACTGCGATAATTGCGCCGAGCTGGGAGTCCTCGGGGCGCTGACTGCCACGATCGGCAGTTTCGCAGCGCTCCTTGCAATCAACAGGATCGCCGGGATCGGCGAAGATCAATCCGGCCAGCTTCACCTGTTCGATGGAGAAAGGCTCAGCTGGCGGACGATCCGAATCCCTGCGGATCCCCGCTGCAGGAAATGCTCTTCGATCTAGTGCGAGGCTTCGTCGAAATTGAAGCTGAGGTCGCCGCGATACCAGCCGCCGGGGCTTTGCCCGGTGGGTCGGTAGTCGCCGCCCTCGATCATCTCCTGGAGGGTGCCTCCAATGACCGCTTCGGCCTTCGGGCAGTTGAGCTTGGGAATGACGATCTGATGTAGGCTCCCGTCAGGAGTGAACTGGGCGGCGAAGCTCATGTTGAAATCAAATCGAGTGCCCTTGAAACCCGGAAGGCTGCACTCGTGCTTGGTCGCGATATCATTCAGCGCGAGAATCAGATTCTTGCTGAGGTGGTCGCTCCCATTGTCGCGGATGGGCGGCAGAGTGCTCCAGTCACCGGTTGCGGAAATGACGCTGACCGGTGGAGCAGAGGCAGCAGTCAGGGCCAGTAACAGTGCCGATGCAAGAACAAACCTCATCTTGCCCTCCATAGATTGATAAGGCCGAGCTTACCGGTTTGGTCGGGGGCTGTCGACAATCAAGGAAGACCCTCGCAGTTCATCGGCGATGCGGGCGATCAGCTTCTCAGCGATCTCTTCTTTGCTGCCCTCAGGCCAATCCTCGACGCCCTTCTCGGTGACGAGGTGGACGCGGTTTCGCTCGCCGCCCATCACATCGCCGGAAACGTCGTTCGCAACGATCCAGTCACTGTTCTTGGCCTGCCGTTTCGCGGTCGCCTGCTCGACAATATGTTCGGTCTCGGCCGCGAAGCCGATGAGGAGACAGGGGCGCCGCCTGCTCGCAGCCAGCTCGGCAAGGATGTCGCGGGTCGGCAAGAACTCGAGCTTCGGCGGCCCCTTTCCTTTCTTGAGCTTGGCTGGAGACGGGATCACTCGCCAGTCGGCGACCGCCGCGACGAGGATCGCAGCATCGGCTGGAAGGGCCGCGAATACGGCTTCGGCCATTTGCTCGGCGGTTTCGACGTCGATGCGCTCGATGCCCTCCGAAGCCTTTAGCGCCACTGGTCCTGCGATGAGGGTAACTCGAGCTCCGGCTCTCGCCGCAGCGGCCGCGATCGCGAATCCCTGTCTCCCCGAGGAGCGGTTTGCAATCAGTCGCACCGGATCGATCGGCTCGTGTGTAGGTCCAGCGGTGACCAGGATGTGTTTGCCAGTGAGGATCACTTGCCGGAAAGAAAATGGTTCGCCTTGAGCCATTCCATGATCGCCTCCGGTTCGGGGAGACGCCCGGGCCCATGTTCGCCGCAGGCCATCTCGCCTTCGGCGGGTTCGATCACTTGGACGCCGTCCTCGACCAGCTGCTGAACATTTCGGCGAGTCGCCGAGTGAAGCCACATGCGCACGTTCATCGCGGGCGCGATCACTACCGGCTTGTCCGTGGCGAGAAGAAGGGTCGTTGCGAGATTGTCGGCAATTCCAGCCGCCATTTTCGCAATAAGGTCCGCGCTTGCCGGACAGACCAGCACGAAATCTGCCGAGCGGCTGAGCTGGATATGGCCGATCTCGACCTCGTCCTTGAGTTCCCAAAGCGACGTGTGAACCGGACTTTCTGCAAGCGTTCCAAGGCTCATCGCGGTCACAAAATGCTCTCCGCCGTGAGTGAGCACCGGTGTAACCTCGTGCCCGGCCTTCTTGAAAAGCCGGACGAGCTCGAGCGATTTGTAAGCCGCGATACCGCCGCCGACGATCAGAAGAACTCGTGCCATCCCTCAGCCTAGCACAAAGAGCAGAAGCGCGCCGACTGCTGCGCCGAGGATTCCGGCAAGAACGTAGCCCCACCAGGCGCGTTCGTGGATCGCGTGGATTTCGGGAAGTGGCGGCGGAGGCGGCGCGGCGCCCCTGGGCGGGTAATATTCATCGAGACGCTGGATCAGCTCCGGAAGATTCTTCACGGCTCGAACGAGTTCGATGATCCGGTCCGCATAATAGGCCTCGGGCCCGAGCTCGGAACGAATCCATTCCTTCAAGAAGGGCTCGGACGTCTCCCACATGTTGATATCGGGATCGAGAGCGGATGCTACGCCCTCGTTCATGACGATCGTCTTCTGGAGCAAGAGGAGATGCGGCTGCGTCGGCATCTCGAAATCGCGGGTGATCGAGAAGAGACTCTCGAGCATTCTCCCGATGGAAATGTTCTTCACGGGCAATCCCCGGATAGGCTCGCCGGCAGCTCTCAAGGCGGTCGCGAATTCCTCGACGCTGTGGTGCGCCGGCACATATTGAGCCTCGAAGTGGATCTCCGCCACTCGGCGGTAGTCACCGGTGATGAGGCCATAGAGGATCTCAGCGAGCCACACCCGGGCACGGCGATCGATCCGGCCCATGATCCCGAAGTCAATCGCTGCGATCCGTCCATCCGAAAGTGCGAAGAGATTCCCGTGGTGAAGGTCGGCGTGAAAGAAGCCGTCGACGACGGCCTGACGAAGAAACGAACGGACCAGCGTCTGCGCCAGCGCCCCGCAGTCCTGGCCTGCGCGCGCCAGAGCTTCGCGATCGTTAAGCTTGATCCCGTCAAGCCACTCGAGCGTCAGGACGCGCCTTGCGGTTCGCCGCCAGTCGATTTCCGGAACATAATAACCAGGCTCTGCGACCATATTCTCCTTGAGCTCGGAGGCCGATGCTGCCTCCCGCTGAAGATCGAGCTCGCGAGCGGTCCATTGACGAAATTGCGCAACGACGAGGCGGGGACGAAGCCGCTCGACTTCGGCGCTCATGCTTTCGACCTGGGCGGCGGCCCATTCGTAGGTCTCGATTGCCTTGGCGAATTCCTCTTCGATCCCGGGACGGAGCACCTTGACCGCGACCTCGCGTCCTTCGCTGGTGATTGCGCGGTGGACCTGCGCGATCGAGGCAGCGCCGACCGGCGTCTCGTCGAACTCGGAAAAAAGAGTTTCGAGGGGTGCGTTGAAAGAACGCTCGATGGTTCGGCGAATTGCCGCGAAAGGTGCTGGGGGCAGGTCGTCCTGCAGCTGCGAAAGATTTTCAGCGGCGGCCTGCCCCACGAGATCAGGGCGCGTCGACAATGCCTGTCCGAGCTTCACTGCAGCTGGACCGATCGCGACGAGCGCATCGGCATATTGAGGGACGGCCGGAATCCGGGCGCCGAAGCGGGCAATTCGGACGAGGTGGCGAACCGGCGCAGGCGTTGCCGGGTCGCGTTCGATGCCTCGAAGCGCGCCGTAACGTGCCAACGTCCGACCCCATTTCAGCAGACGCCACAAATGGGTGACGCTGGTCGTCAAATCTTCCAGCCGCTGTGAATGGTGACGAGGCCGCCGAGCATCGGCTCTGCGGCCGCTCGAACGAAGCCTGCCTCGCTGATCATGAGCCTGAACGCGCCGGGGCGCGGGAACCGCCGGATGCTCTCAATGAGGTAGCGATAGCTGTCCTCGTCATCCGCGACCGCCTTTCCGATGCGCGGGATCACATTGGAAGCCCATGCCTCGTAGAGATTGGAAAAGCCGGGCCAATCGCTCGAGGAAAATTCCATGCAATAGAAGCGGCCTCCGCGCTTGAGGACCCGGTGCGCCTCTCGAAGCGCTGAGTGAATGTCGGTCACGTTCCTGATTCCGAACACGATCGTGTACGCGTCGAACGCCGCGTCAGCGAAGCTGAGCCGCTCCGCATTCTCGGCCTTCCAGCTCAGTCCGGAGAAGCCGCGTCGCTCGGCGCGTTCCTCGCCGACATTGAGCATATCGACATTGATGTCGGCGACGGTCACTCGGGCGCCCCGCCGGGCCATCCGGAAAGCGACGTCCCCGGTGCCGCCGGCCATGTCGAGGATCTCCTCGCCGGGGCGCGGCCTTACGCGGTTGACGAAACGGTCCTTCCAAAGCCGGTGCATGCCGCCGGACATCAGGTCGTTCATGATGTCGTAGCGACGCGCAACGGAACTGAAGACTTCACCGACGCGGCGAGTCTTCTCTTCGGGGGTGACGAGCTCGTCGCCGAAATTGACCTTGTTGCTCATGGGCGTACGCGCCTCTAGCGGCGTTGAACGCCCTTCGCCATATCGCCGCTGGAATGCCTGAGCTTCCTGAAGTCGAAACCACCGTCCGCGGACTCTCGCGAGTCCTCAAAGGACGCCGAATTGATCAAATAGAGGCGCGGAGGCCGGACCTCAGGCGGCCGATGCCGCATGACCTTGGTCAAAGGCTGACGGGCGCGCGCGTCACCGGCCTTCGGCGCCGCGCCAAATATGGCCTCATCGATACCGATCGGGGCGACACGCTCGTTTTCCATCTCGGCATGTCAGGCCACTGGCGAATCGACCCGACCGAGCTCGGCAAGCACGACCATCTTGTCATTGTGACGGAGGAGGGGCGCCGTCTCGCGCTCAATGATCCGCGGCGCTTCGGCTCGCTCGATCTTCTAAGCACCGACGCGCTCGACCAATGGCCGCCGTTCAAGGCGCTTGGCCCCGAGCCCCTTGGCCTTGATCCTCGCGAGCTGAAGAAGCGCATCGCTGGACGGTCCGCAGCGATCAAGCTCCTGCTTCTCGATCAGACAATCGTTGCCGGCCTTGGCAACATCTATGTCTGCGAGGCGCTGTACCGAGCCAAGATCCACCCGACGCGTCCGGGCGGGAGCATTTCGACGGATCGAGTGAAGCGGCTTGTCTTGGCGATTGAAGAAGTCCTTGCCGAAGCGATTGCAGCTGGCGGTTCGACACTTCGAAACTTCACCTCGCCCGATGGCGAGCTCGGTTATTTTCCGAAGAGCTTCGCGGTTTATGACCGCGAGGGACAGCCTTGCCATTGCGGAGGCAGGGTCAGACGGATCGCCCAGGGCGGCCGTTCGACCTTTTATTGTCCGGCCTGCCAACGTTGACCTCGGAGGCGCTTGGGGGTAGGGGAGCCGCCGCATTCGGTGCGAGCCTTCAGGGCCGCGCCGTTTTTCATTGAGCTAGAGGAACAAAATGGCGAACACGCCGCAAGCCAAGAAGCGCATCCGCCGAAATGCGAACCGGGAGCAGATCAACCATTCGCGAATCAGCCGGATCCGGACCTTCATCAAGCAGGTCGAGTCGGCAATTGCGTCGGGAAAGAAGGCTGAAGCCGCCGAAGCGCTCAAGGCCATGCAGCCCGAAATGGCACGAGGCATTTCTCGTGGAGTTATCCACAAGAACACGGCCGCCAGAAAAATTTCGCGGCTGTCCAAACGGGTTGCCTCGCTCGGCTGAAAACCGGCATTAAAAACCTACCGCAAAGGGCGCCCGGAGACCGGCGCCCTTTGTCGTTTCTGATCCGTAAAAAAAATGCAGCAATTCCCGCGATTCGCGAGATTCGTTAACGCCGGAATAACCATGAAAACGGTAGATTTCAGCCATTCTCTCTCAGTTTCGGCCTGATTCCTATGTCAAGGCTTTTATTGCACTTCGATGAAAAAACGGCTCTTGCATGCCGGTCCGGACAGTCTCACAAAGGTCTTTCCGGGCGCGAATCCGCGCCGGGGGCAAGAGAGAAAAGAAACCCTAGGCGGGCGACTCGGGTCACGCGCGACGGGCTCCTTTTGCCTGATGAATGGGGGCGAGACGAGGGAGGCGCAAAGCAGTGCAGGCGGGAGGGGCGAATTCATCAGTTGAGCTAACCGCAGCGCCGGTTTCGGCGCCGCTGGAAGCAGCCTGGGAGTCGATCCGAAACGGCCTTCGTCGTGATCTTGGAGCACGCACCTTTGACGGCTGGCTGAAGCCGGCCGAGCTTGGCAATTTCGAGCCCGATACCGGGACTCTCGACCTCGTGATGCCGAGCCAGTTCATGGCCGACTGGGTACGCTCTCATTTCGGCGAGCGGCTTGCGCTCGCGTGGAAGACGGTGCTCCCGATCGTTCGGGAGGTCCGGGTGATCGCCGCCGCCGATGCTCCGCGTCCTGCGCCCCTCCTCATCCTCGATGAGAGCCCGCCGCCGGCGGAGCGCGACCCCAACGCCCCCAATTTCGATCCACGCTACCGGTTCGAGACGTTCGTCGTCGGGAAAGCCAACGAGGTCGCGGCGACTGCGGCCAGAACGCTCGCGACCTCGCCGACAGTGAGCTTCAATCCGCTTTTCATCCATGGCGGGACTGGCCGCGGAAAGACTCACCTTCTTCACGCGATCGGTCATGCGTTCCTTGCTCATAACCGCGGCTCGCGGGTCGTCTCGATGTCCGCCGAGAAGTTCATGGTGGAGTTCATCCGGGCGCTGAAGGAAAACGACACGATCGGTTTCAAGCAGCGGCTCCGCAACGCCGACCTGCTTCTGATTGACGATGTGCAGTTCATCGCCGGAAAGGATTCGACCCAGGAAGAATTCTTCCACACGATGAACGAGATCATCACTGCCGGCCGGCGGCTGGTGATCACATCGGATCGGGCTCCGCAGGACCTCGACGGAATAGCCCCGAGGATCCTGTCGCGCCTATCCTGGGGTCTCGTCGCCGACATCAACGCTGCGGATTACGAGCTCCGCTTCAATATCATTTGCGCAAAGCTGGAGGCCCTTCCAGGTGTGGAAATGCCGCGCCCCGTGATCGACTTCCTCGCGCGGCGGGTAACCTCTTCGATCCGCGAGCTCGAGGGTGCTCTCAACCGCATCGGCGCCTACGCGATGATGACCGGCCGAACGATCGACATCGCGTTCGTCGAGGAGGTGCTTGCGAACGTCCTTCGCGCCAACCAGCGCCGGATTTCGATCGACGAGATCCAGACCCAGGTTGCCGAGCATTATCGAATCAGGAAGGCCGAGATGACCTCGGCGCGCCGTGCCCGCGAAGTCGCACGGCCGCGCCAGGTCGCGATGTACCTGTCGAAGCAGCTGACTCCCAAGTCGCTGCCCGACATCGGCCGGCGCTTTGGAGGCCGCGATCACACGACCGTGATCCACGCGGTCCGGCAGATCGAGAAATTGCGCGCGAGCGATGCCGAACTCGACGCAGACATCCGGCTATTGACGAGACAGCTGGAGGGCTGATCGCCCGGCGCGTCCATCGGAGTGCCGCGGCGGTCAGCGGGGAGGTGGCCTTTCCGGTCGCCCCGAAACTACCGGAAAGGAAGGGCCCGCCGGAGCAATCCGGCGGGCCCGTCAGTCTGAATGGTTGGCTTCCCTAGCGCGCCGGCGGACGGGTCGGGATCGTGATCTTGACGACCTCGCCGCTGCGACCCGGAAAACCCGTAAAGAGCGCATCGACGAGACTTGGAATGACAATGTCGAGGCGGTTGGTTTCGGAGCGCGCCTGAGCCCGCCCATCGAAGAGCGGCTGATTGGTTCCAGCGGCGCGGATGTGGAGCTCGACCTGGCTGTGGTACTCGACGAAGCTGTCGACGTCTCCGGACCAGAAGGGATCATTCCAGCCCCAGAAATAGCCGCCGCCCCAGCCGAACCGCGGGCGATAGAAGGGGCTGAAGAAGGGATCGTAAAATGGGTCTCCGACGTACCGAACCTGCCCGTGTCCGACTTCGTAGCCAAGCTGGACGACCATGTTCGCGCCCTGGCCACCTGCCGCTGGGGCATAACCTCGTGCCTGCAGCTGCTGGGCAACGAGCGCCGCATAGCGCTCGAACTCGAGACCACCCTTTGTCGCCATTGGGCCAACGGGCATGATCGTGAACGTCTGGCCCTGCGGCGCGGGCATCGCCTGGTAGCGCGACACCGTGCTCGTAATCGATTCGGCGCAGGCCGAAATGCCCAGCGCCGCAATTCCAAGCGCCGCTGCGGCGGCGAATTTCGAGATACGCATGAACACCCCTCCCGATTGGAAATCGACCGAAGATCGGGAGGTATAGTGCATGACGCTCCGAACAGTCGATGAAATGTGCTTCATCAATGTCCAAGTGCAGGCTTATCCTCGAAGCCAGGAGGCCGCGTAGGACAGCGCGACGACGCCCGATCCGACAATTAGAGCATCGAAAACGAGGCTGAGCACCGATGCGACCGCCGCGACAATGACGAGCGCTCCGTCGCGATAAATCAGCGCCAGGCCGAACAGCACGATCGCCGCCGCTGGAGCGACATGGAACAAAGGCACCGGGATCGCTGCAACGAGCGCGAGGATGAAACAGACGAAGCCGATAACCCTCGTTGCCGCGGGCTTCGTCAGTCCCGGCAGCCGCGGCTTGAGGATTCGCTCGATGCGCGTCTCGAGCCATTCGATCTTGCCGATCAAGCGGCGAAGTTCCTGCTTTGTCACTCCGCGGCGGTTGAGCCTTGCCGGGAACCATGGAGTCGAACGCCCGAAAACCATTTGCGCCGACACGATGAGGATTGGGAGCGCGAAAAAGGCGCTCGTGCCAGGCGGGAGCGGAAGCAGATTGATTGCCGCGAAAATGAGCAGCAGTCCGCCCCACGCCCGCGAGTGCAGCTGCGTCGCAAGCTCGGTGAACGACAGGCGGTCCGGACCTTCCGCGGCAACGATCCGAGCGAGGCGCTGCGAAAGGGCTAGCGGCTTCGGCGGCGGGGTCGGGTTGTCTGACTCGTCCAATTCGGGCTCAACAACTATTGCGTAAGTCCGACTGCCGATTTCGCTCCCGCGAGCACGGGAGCTGCGAGTTCGGAAGCTCGCGCCGCACCCTTCGCGAGGATCCGATCGAACTCGGCTGGATCGCGGCGAAGTTCATCGAGACGCTTGCGGACCGGAGCGATCAGAGCGACCAAAGAATCGGCAAGCACCGGCTTGAAGGTCCCGAAGCCCTGGCCAGCGAACTGGGAGAGAACCTCCTCGACGGTCGCGCCCGTGACGGCGGCATAGATGCCGACGAGATTCTTCGCTTCCGGCCGACCCTCAAGGGCTTCGACATTGTCGGGAAGCGGATCCGGATCGGTCTTCGCCTTGCGGATCTTCTGGGCGATTTCCTCATCGCTGTCGGTGAGCTGGATCCGGCTCATTTCCGACGGGTCGGATTTCGACATCTTAACCTTGCCGTCGCGCAGCGACATGATCCGCGCAGTGGTTCCACCGCCGATGAACGGCTCGGGCACGACGAAGACATCGCTGTCGTAATCATTGTTGAACTTGAGCGCGATGTCTCGTGTGAGTTCGATATGCTGTTTCTGGTCTTCGCCGACCGGTACGTGGGTCGCCCGGTACAGCAGGATGTCCGCCGCCTGGAGGACCGGATAGTCGAACAAAGCGACCGATTTGCCTTCACGATCCTTGCCGGCCTTGTCCTTCCACTGAGTCATCCGGTTGAGCCAGCCGACGCGGGCAGTGCCGTTGAGGATCCAGCAAAGCTCGGAATGCGCCGGAACCGCGCTTTGCGCGAAAAGGGTTGATTTTGCCGGATCGATCCCGCTGGCGATCAATGCGGCGGCCATTTCGCGAACGCTCGCAAGTCGCTCTTGCGGCTCCATATATTCCGAAAGCGAATGGAGATCGGCGAGAAAGAAGAGGCATTGGGCTTCCTCTTGCATCCGGACCCAGCGGAGGATCGCTCCGAGGAGATTGCCAAGATGAACCCCTCCGGTTGGCTGGATTCCCGAGACGACCCGAATTGTACTGTCTGTCATTCTTCCCGCGCTTGCTTGGTCAGCAGTTTAACATCGTCAATGACGAAGGCGCCGGTCAGGAAGCAGGCAATGGCGTAAACCGCAAGGCCGGCACCGACGAGCGCCGCGAGCCCACCGGCCCGGTGGATGATCGAGCCGCTAAGATAAGGCGTGACGAGGGGCGCGACAAAGTAAAGCGCCACCCCCATGAGGACGGCGGCGATGGCAAGACGCGGGACCTTTCGGCGAAGCCGGGCGTCGGCTTCGAACTGACCGCGCTTCCTCAGCGTATGATAGAGCATCCAGACGTTGACGCTCGAAGCAAGTGCGGTTGCGAGCGGTGGGCCGACGTGCCGAAGCGGCAGGATGAAAGCGACGTTCAGGATCAGGTTGACGGCAATCGAGATCATCGCAAAACGCATCGGCGTCTTTGTGTCGTGCCGCGCATAATAGCCTGGAGTCAGCACCTTCACGAGAATGTAGGATGGAAGGCCGATCGAGAAAGCGGCGAGGGCCTGGCCCGTCTTCACCGCGTCGGCAGCATCGAATAGCCCGTGCTGGAACAGCCCGGTGATTATCGGCACCCCGCAGACCACCAGTGCGACCGTTGCGGGCAGCGTGAAGAAGAGCGCCAATTCGAGGCCGCGGTTCTGGGTTCTCATTGCCTCGGCATCCGCGCCGCGACCGAGCTGATGCGAGATGGTCGGCAAAAGCACCGTCCCAAGGCCAATGCCGATGAGACCAAGCGGCAGCTGGTTCAGCCGGTCGGCGTAGTAGATGTACGTGACAGAGCCGTGTGAGAGCAGACCGGTCGCAAGCGCGCTCGAGACGAGCAAGTTGAACTGAACTGCTCCCGCGCCCGCCGCCGCAGGAGCGATCAGCTTCATCAGCCGCTTCACGTCGGGGCTGAGCCTTGGCATCCTGATGCTGAAATGGATTCCGTTCGTCCAACAGGCTTGCCCGAGCCACGCGAGTTGTAGGGCGCCTCCCACCGTCACTGCTATCGCCTGGTTTTCGGCGGTCATGAGCGGTTCGTGCTTGTGAAAGAAGACGAGAGCGACGATCTGGGCGACGTTGAGAAGGATCGGCGCTGCGGCTGCCACCCAGAATTTGTGCAGTGAGTTGAGAATGCCGCCGGCAAGAGACGCCAGCGAGATCAGCATCAAATAAGGGAAGGTGATCCTCGAGAGCAGCACCGCAAACGCAAATTTGTCGGCACTGACGCCATTGAAGCCGCCGCCCGAGATGACATAGGTCGCCGGCCACGCGAACACTTCCAGAAGAACCGTCATCACGATCAGCGCCGGAAGAAGGACCGAGAGCGCATCCTGTGCGAAAGCGACTCCGGCGCTAAGGCCCGGACCGTCCTTGTCGGCGACCTTGCGGTTGAACATTGGAATGAATGCGGCCGAGAACGCTCCCTCGGCGAACAGCGCGCGGAACATGTTGGGCATTCGCCACGCGATGGTGAATGCATCGGACGCGAAATTGGCGCCGACATATTGAGCAAACAGCATGTCGCGGGCGAGGCCAAGCACGCGGCTGGCGAGCGTCAGTCCGCCGACCGATCCCAGCGCTCTGGTGAGGTTCATGCGCCTGTCCTGGCGGACTCGCGACCGATCAGGATTCGGCCGGGCCTTCTTCGCCGGATCCTCCGGCCGACTGGGTCTCGCCCTGCTGCGCCTGGAGCTGCGCCACATAGGCGGCGGTAAAGTCGATCGGGTCTAGAAGGAGCGGCGGAAAGCCGGTGTTCGAGATCGCTTCGGCAATGATCTGCCGGGCGAACGGGAAGAGCAATCTTGGTGCTTCGATCAGGATGAACGGCTGGAGCGCCTCGTCCGGCAGGTTGCGAAGTCCAAAAATGCCGGCGTAGCTCAGATCCACCATGAAGTGCGGGCCATTCTCGGACCTTGCGGAGATTTCGACCTTCAGGATGACTTCATGCATATTCTCGCCGGCGGATTCGGCGGCGATATTGAACTGGACGTCGAGGGTCGGCTGAACCTGCCACGAGAAGACCTGGGGCGCGCTTGGATTTTCGACCGACAGATCCTTGATATATTGGGCAAGGATCGAAACCTGCGGTTCGCTGCTATTATCGCCCGAGCCGTTCCCGCTCGAGGCCGGTTCCTGGTCCGCCATTTATGCTGTCCTTGCAGGCTGTTGCTTAAGTTTCGGGAGCCGCCGCTCAGGGCGGCACGCCAGGGGGTTGCGCCTAGCAGCCGCGTTTATGGGGCGCAATGCCGCCTTCGTGCGTTTGCCAGTGTTGGAATATTCACGCCGTCCGCACTATGTTGCAGTCCAAGACGAATAGGATTCTCTAATTGACTGTGATTGTCATCCTCGCGCTGGTCGCATTATTCATCGGACTGCGCCTCTACAGCGTGCTCGGCGAGCGGACTGGCCATGAGCAGCAGCCGATCCTCAAGCCCGCCGATCAGGACGCAAGGGTCCACCCGCCCGTCGCGCAGCCGCCGGTCGCGCCGCCGAGTGCCGACAGTTCGGCCGATCTTGCCTATGTGCCGCTTGCGGGTCCCGGAGTTCGGGCGATCCTTGCCGCCGACCCGAGCTTCGACGTCGCTCGCTTTCTCGACGGGGCAAAGGCTGCCTACCAGCTTATTCTCGAGGCCTTCTGGAAGGGCGACATCGACGCCGTGAAGGCGCACATCGATGCGCACATCCACGACACGTTCGAAACGGCGATCGAGCAGCGCAAGAAAGATGGGCTGACCCTCGATAACCGTCTCGTGACGATCGAGCAGGCGGTCATTTCCGAAGCCGCGATGGAGCGATCGGTCGCGGTCGTCACTGTCCGGTTCGAAGCCGATATCGCCGCCGTCACCCGGAACTCGGACGGCCAGGTGGTCGCCGGCTCGTTGAGCGACGCGGTCCAGACGAGAGATTTGTGGACCTTCCGACGTGACCTCGCATCGCGCGACCCAAACTGGCTTTTGATCGAGACCGACGAGGAAGCGTGAGCTTCGCCAAACGCGCGGTTGCTCTTGCATCTGCGCTGCTCCTTGCCGCGTGCGCCGTTCGGCCGACACCGCCGCCGACGATACCGACGGTTCCGGTTCCGGTTCCGGCGCCGACGCCCGTCCCGGTCGTCCCCCCACCACCGGCAAACGCGCGTGAGGCCGGGATTGCACTCGTTCCGCCGCCTCCCACAATCTATGACCAATGGGCGCAGCGAGCCCTCACAGCGTTCCAGACCAGTTGCCCGGTGCTTGTCCGGCGGCAGGACCAGTCGGGTCTCGCGCAGCCGCAGGACTGGGCACCACTGTGTTCCGAAGCTGCCACCCTTGCGCCAGAACAGGCAGCCGGGTTCTTCAGGGACAGGTTCGACTGGGTGCGGGTCGGCAACGGAAAGGCATTCGCGACCGGCTATTACGAACCCGAAATCCAGGCCTCACATGTGCCTCAGCCTGGCTATGCGCCGATCTACATGGTTCCCCCGGACCTCGTCCGCTGCACCCGGCCGGACGGAACCGCGGGTCGGGGCAGGGTCGATGCGACCGGTACGTGCGTTCCTTATTACAGCCGTTCCGACATCGAGGCCGGAGCCCTTTCGAACAAGGGGCTGGAGATCGCCTGGGCCGCGGACCCGGTCGATCTCTTCTTCGTCGAGATCCAGGGTTCGGGACGATTGATCTTCCCGGACGGATCAAGCGCCCGCATCGGCTATGCCGATCAGAACGGCCTCCCCTACACCGCGATTGGAAAGCTGCTTCGCGACCGGGGCATATTGCCATCGGGCGGAGCTAGCATGCAGGCGATCAGGGACTGGATCCGCGCCAACCCGGATCAGGGGCAGGAGCTGATGCGGGAAAACGCGTCGTACATCTTCTTCAAGCTCCTGAGCGGTCCAGGCCCCCTTGGTGCCCTCAACGTGCCCCTGACCGCCCGCGGCACCGTCGCTGCCGATCCAAAATTCGTTCCTTTGGGGGCGCCTGTCTACCTCGCTGTGGATCGACCCGAAGCCTATAGCTTGTGGATCGCCCAGGACACCGGCGGGGCTATCAAGGGACCCAACCGCTTCGACACGTTCTGGGGATCGGGACCCGACGCGACCCAGATCGCAGGTGGCATGTCGGCCAACGGCGTCGCCTACCTGCTGTTGCCCAAGGGCGTCGCTTCGCGTGCGATCGCTCAGCCCTGAGGAAGCCGCGCTTTGGGCACGGGTTGCATCGACGATTCGCCCTCTATCCCGCGATAAAGACGACCTGCAGGCGATCGAGGCATCCACTGAACCCTATGTGCGCTCAGAGACCGCTGCCGGACCTGCCGCCCCAAGAGCTCCACGGCGCGAAGAGCGCCGCGGACCGGGCACGACGCTCGACGGCAGCTGGGATCGCCGACTTCGCGACGGGACGATCCAGCCAGACCGAATCGTCGATCTTCACGGAATGAGCCTCGATGGTGCCTGGAGGGCGATCGATCGGGCACTTGGCCAAGCGATCCTGAGCGGCGATCGTCTCCTATTGCTGATTACCGGTCACCATCGCCCCGGCGATCTGCCGGTCCAGCGAGGCGCCATCCGGGCCGCGATCCATGACTGGCTTTCGGCTTCGCGGCACGCGGCCGATATTGCAGCCGTTCGTGCGGCCCATCGCCGGCACGGCGGCGGCGGCTCGCTCTACATCGTACTTCGCCGCGGGGCTCGCGGCCGCTGACGGTTTTTTAACCCTCCTCGCGTAGCGCGGGTACGTAGGCGGGCAAGCCCGTCGCGCGAGGCGCCCCGTCAGATGAAAGCAGGAACGGCCCAGAAGATCAGCAACGCGATACTCTCGTGTGCTGCCGGCTTGGCTTCCTTCCTCTTCTCGCTAGGCGCGTTCCTGTATCTGACCGCCTTCAACGAGAAGATCTTGGCGGCGATGGTCGCGGGCGCATTCTGCCTTCTGGTCAGCTACATTGCTTCCGAACGGCCCAATAGCGAGAGCGCGCGCGCTCTCGCGGCGCTTGGCGACCGGTTGCTCGCGGTCGAGGACGGCGATCTCATCTCGCCTGCGCCTGAGTCGCTGCGCAAGACGCTTCCCAAGCTCGCCGCAGCCGTCGACGCGCTCTTTGCCGAAGTCAGATCGTCGATTGAGAACGCGCATGCTCTTGGGATGTACGATCCGGTGACGTCGCTTCCCAACCGACTGCACTTTCGCTCCGAAGCCGACAAGCTCTTGAGCGAGGCTGCGAACGACACGCAGTCGGCGATGCTGTTCGTCGATCTCGACCGTTTCAAGGCGGTCAACGACAGTCTCGGACATGCAAGGGGCGACCAGCTCTTAATCATGGTCGCCAATCGTCTTCGTGTCGTCGTCAATGCGGAATTCACCGGAAGCGCTCGGGCACGCCCTCTTCTCGCTCGTCTTGCCGGCGATGAATTCACGATTTTCTTTCCCCAGCTCGAATCGATCGATGAAATCGAGCGGATCGCTCGACGCGTCGTCCTCTCGATCTCCGAGACGTTCGAGGTCTCGGCCCATAGCATCGACATTGGAGCATCAGTGGGTGTCGCCCTTGCTCCGGAGCACGGATCAAGCATCGAATCGCTGATGCGCGCTGCCGACATCGCGATGTATCGCGCAAAGTCCCTTGGCGGAGGACAGCATTGCCTGTTCAATACCCGCCTTGCTGCCGAGCATCAGGAACGGATCGATACCGAGAAGGCGCTTACGGAGGCACTTCAGAGGGACGAGTTCGTGCTCGCTTTCCAACCGCAGATGAGCCTCGTCACCGGCGAACTGTGCGGCGCTGAAGCTCTTCTTCGCTGGAACCATCCGCGCGACGGACTGAGGCTTCCGGCGACCTTCATTCCGGTCGCGGAGCGCACCGGAATCATCGCGGACATCGGAGAGTGGGTGATTGCCGAGGTCATTGCCTCGCTCGCCAATTGGAATCGGAGCGGCTTTTCCGGCCGGCTTTCGTTCAATGTCAGCCCTCGCCAGGTAGAACGGTCGGAATTTTTCCTGAAACTTCGCCAGGCCCTGGCCGACGCGGAAGTCCCGCTTTCCATGATCGAGCTCGAGTTCACCGAGAGCGCCGCTATGGAGGTCAGCTCGACGGTTCTCGAGGAGATTGCGGCCCTCAGAGACGACGGCGCACGCATCGCGATCGACGATTTTGGGACCGGCTACTCGAACCTTGCCCGACTTCGCTCCATGCCGCTCGACCGGGTCAAGCTCGACCCTTCGCTGATCGCCGATATCGAGACCAGCGAGAAGGCCCGGGTGATCGTCCAGGCCGTGATCCAGCTCATCAAGGGCGTTGGCTGCGAAGTGGTCGCGGAAGCTGTCGAGACGGTGGCGCAGGCCGATATCCTTCGCGCAATGGGCTGCGACACGGTCCAGGGCTTCCTCTTCGCGCCCGCGATGTTCGAGCAGGATTTTCTTGCATGGACCGCCGGCAGCCGCGACGCGGATAAGTCGGTCGCCTAGGCGAGCACTTTTCGGACGATCAATTCATAGATGCGCGAAAGAGCGCGGATGTCCTCGACGGCAGCGCATTCCCCGACTTTGTGCATGGTTGAGTTGGGCAAACCGAAATCGACGACCGGGCAAAGCTGGATGAGGAAGCGCCCGTCGGAGGTTCCGCCGCTGGTCGATAGCTCGGGCGGAGCGCCGGTCTCTTCCTCAATCGCCTGGACGATGACGTCGTAGAGCTGCCCCGGCGGGGTAAGGAACGCCTCGCCCGAAATTCGGGCCCTGACTTTTGTGCCCGGCGCCTCCCTTTGCGCAATCTCCTCGACCAGCCGCACGAGGTCGGAACCGCGCTGGAGGTTGTTGAACCGGATGTTGAGTTGGGCTGTCGCTGAACCTGGGATCACATTGCTGGCGTTGGTCGGAGTTGAAACCGCCGTGAACTCGAGGTTCGAGGGCGGGAACTGGTCCGTTCCGTCGTCAAGGTGAATCGAATCCAGGGCGGCGATCACTCGGGCGAGGGGCGGAACGGGGTTCCGGCCGCGTTCGGGATAAGCGACATGCCCCTGAACTCCAGGTGCCTCGATCCACATGTTGACCGATCCGCGCCGGCCGATCTTCACTGTGTCGCCGAGCCGTTCGACCGAGGTTGGCTCTCCGATCAGGATCATATCGGGCCGGATCCGGCGTTCGTTCAGCCAGTCGATGATGCGAGGGGTCCCGAAGGTCGAATAGCCTTCCTCATCCCCGGTGATGAGGAGCGACAGCATTCCTGCATGCTCGCCGATCCGCGACAGCGCAGCGGCATAAGCGGCAATTGCGCTCTTCATGTCGTTCGCGCCGCGTCCGACGAGCAGGCCGTCCACTATTTCGGCGCCGAACGGATCGCTCGACCATCCATCGCCTGCCGGGACGACGTCGAGATGGCCTGCGAAGCCGAAGTGCGGCGAACCTTCGCCGCGCATGGCGACCATATTTTCAGTCGGCCCGTCGGGCGGCTCTCCCATCACCCAGCGATGGACCTCGAACCCAAGCGGCTTCAGAGCACTTTCGAGGACATCGAACACCTCGCCTCGAGCAGGCGTGATGCTGTCACAGCGGATCAGCTCCTGAGCGAGGGTGATCGGGTCGATGGGCTCGGGCATTGACCAAGCCGTTAGCGATCAATCGTTCGCTGGCAAGCCGGTCTTGAAAGAGCCGGACCCGCATCGGTGTATTACCCTTACCATACAGCTGGTCGTCCCTGCCGGCCGATTCATCGCAAATGAGGCTTGCGCTGGCGCTACAAATGTAGCTACGCTACAAATGTAGCACTTGCTCGGTGCACGGGAACAAGGGGAATTTGATCGATGCTCGCGGTTCGACCTTCGTGGCTTCTTGCCGGCGCGGCACTGACCCTCTCCGTTCCGGCATCGGCCCAGGCTGCGGCGAGCGATTCGGCAAGTGCGCCAGCGCCCCAAGCCAAGTCTGTCAGCCCGGACAAGCGCGTCTACACGCTCGCTGATTTTGCGCGCTTCGCCCCCAAGACCGCCTACGACATGCTGAGCCAGGTGCCAGGGTTCAATATCCAGACCGTCGATACGACCGATCGCGGGCTCGGGCAGGCCTCGGAGAATGTCCTCATCAACGGACAGCGCATCGCAAACAAGTCAGGCGGTGCCGTCGACCAGCTCCAGCGCACTCCAGCTTCAAGCGTCAATCGGATCGAGATCGTCGATGCTGCGAGCCTCGGGATCGCGGGTCTTTCCGGCCAGGTCGCCAACATCATTCTCAAGGCGACCAAGAAAGCGTCGGGCCAGTTCGAATATGACGCCAATGCTCGAACCAACTTCACCAAGCCGGAGCTGCTCGGAGGATCGCTCAGTTTCTCAGGGAAGGAGGGCCCGGTCGATTACACCCTCTCGGTGAAAAATGGCTACGGCCGCGGCGGCATCGGCGGCCCGATCTGGATCTACGATGCCAATCATGTCCTCACCGAAACACGGGACGAGGTCTATCATTCCGAATATGAGGAAGCGAACACTCAAGCCAAGTTCGGGATCGACGGGCCGGGCTCATCGGTCGGCAATCTCACGCTCGGCTACACGCCCTACTGGAATCCGGAACATCTTCGCGACACTCGGATCGAGGCCGACGGCGAGGAAAGGAGCCGGACCGACGTCCAGCAACTCGCCGGCTACATGGGCGACATCAACGGCGACTATCAATTCGCACTGGGACCTGGACGTCTCAAGCTGATCTTTCTCCGGCACTGGGAGCATCAGCCGCTCGTCACCACCGATATCCTGAATTTCCTCACCACTGGCGCCGACAGCATCGGCACGCGGTTTAGCCGCGATACGCATTCGGGTGAGACGGTCGCCCGGGCCGAATATAGCTGGCGAACGGGTCGAAGCGACTGGCAGGTCTCGTTCGAGCGGGCGTTCAATTCGCTCAACCAGAAAGGGGACCTGTTCCAGCTTGAACCGGACGGTGCCTTCGTCGAGGTTCCGTTTCCCGAAGGGAGCGGGAACGTCGTCGAGCGTCGCTATGAAGCGCTGACGACCTTCACTCGGCCACTCTCGCCAAAGCTCGACCTTCAGGTGGCGGCTGGCGGGGAAATCTCGAACCTCGACCGGACCACCGACGAGGAGCCCGCGCGCAAATTCTTTCGTCCCAAGGGAAGCATCATCCTTGGCTGGCATCCCGACAAGACGTGGGACATCAGCCTCAAGCTGCGAAGGCGAGTCGGGCAGATCAGCTTCTCCGATTTCCTCGCCCAGCCCCAACTCAGCTCCGGCCGCGAGGATGCGGGCAATCCCCAGCTCGTGCCTCCCCAGAGCTGGGAATTCGAAACGGACTTCGCGCATGACCTTGGCCGCTGGGGCAAGACCGACCTTACCCTTCACTATTATCGGGTCTCGGACATCGTCGATTTCATTCCGATTGGCGACGATGAGCAGGGTGTCGGCAATCTTCCCAATGCCGATCGGCTGGGCTTTGTCAGCACCAGCACTCTGCTCCTTGACCCAATCGGTTGGACCGGCGCCAAGCTGGATGCGACCTTCGCTGGAGAATGGACTTCCGTTCGCGACCCGCTGACTCATCAGATGCGCCCGATCAGCGGCATCGAGGATCGCTGGGGCAGCCTTCAGGTGCGCCATGACATTGCGCACACACAGCTCGCCTGGAGCGCCTATGTCCAATACCAGCACTACATCAGCAATTATTATCTGACCGAGATCGACCAGACGCTCGACATCCCGTGGATGGTCGGCTTCTATGTCGAGGACAAGAATGTTCACGGAATGACCGTCAGGTTCCGGGTCGACAATATCCTGAACGGACGCCACCTCGAATATCGCACCGTCTGGGACGGTTACCGCGATCGGACGCCGATAGCTTTCTTTGAACACCATAACGAGCTTGTGGGACCGCTCTTCACTTTGTCCGTGAAGGGCAACTTCTAAGAGGCTAAAGGGCCGCCATGCCCAAGATCGACCTCCAGACCATCGAACAGTCCAATCGTACCGGCTATCCGGCGCCCTTCGACAGGGACGTCCAGGGTCGCTGGTACCGAAAGCTCGCGCCGGCTTCGGGACTGACCGACTTTGGCGTCAGCCATGTCACGCTAAAGCCCGGCGCCTGGTCTTCGCAGCGGCACTGGCACGACGGCGAGGACGAGTTTCTGGTGATCCTCGGGGGGCAGGCCACTTTGATCGAGGATGACGGACGCACATTGCTCCAACCAGGCGACTGCGCTGCGTGGCCCAAGGGCAGCACGAACGGCCATCATCTGGTCAATGAAAGCTCGAAGGATTGCGTGTTCATCGTGGTCGGCGGAGGAAAGAACATCGGTGGCGGATATTCCGACATCGACATGATGTTCACCAGCGAGGGTCCCTACGTGCGCAAGGACGGGACGCCCTACCCGGTCTCGGAGCGCCCCGCCTAGGCGGCTTCATATTGCTCGATTACCCAGGGCTCGTCCTGGGCCTTGTCGATCCATTCGGCGACGTGCGGGTGCGAGAGCACTGCCTTCATATAGACCCCGGCAAAGTTCGGCACTTTCACCCCATGAGTGATGAAACGAGTGACGATCGGCGCGTACATCATATCCGCCGCGCACCAGTCGCCGAACAGGAACTCGCCGGTTCCGCCGTAACGCGCCCGTGCCTGCGCCCAGAGCTGAAGAATTCGGTCGATTTCCTCCTTCACGGGTTCACTGAGCTTCTTTGGCGGAAAGCTCTTGCGGACGTTCATCGGAAGCTCGCGCCTCAAGTTCGCAAAGCCGGAGTGCATTTCTGCAGTCATCGAGCGGGCAACCGCCCGGGCACCCTCGTCCTCGGGCCAGTAGAAGGCGGTCCCGTAGCGGTCCGCGAGGAACTCGATAATGGCCATGCTGTCCCAGACGACAATGTCGCCGTCCCACAAGATCGGGACCTTCCCGAGCGATGGGGCGAATTCGTCGCCGTGCCGACGTTCCTCCCACTCCGCGTCGAACAGCGGAACGACATATTCTTCGAATTCCTCGCCCGATTGCTTGCAGGCGAGCCATCCGCGCATCGACCAGCTCGAATAGGCACGGTTGCCGATGATCAGCTTCAGCAAGCCCTTCTCCCTAGGACGCGGCAGTTTCGAAGATGGAGGTCCGCAACTCGGCGATCCCGCTACCGGTTTCGCTCGACGTCGTGAAGATGGAAGGGTGAGCGGCAGGGTGCTTTGCTGCCTCGATCATTGTCGCTTCATATAATGCGCCGAGCGCGCTTGGCTTCACCTTGTCGCTCTTGGTGAGGACGAGGTGATAGCTAATTGCGGCGTCGTCGAGCATGCGCATCATGTCGCGGTCGACCTCTTTGAGGCCGTGACGAGCGTCAACCAGGACCAGCGCTCGCTTCAGCACAGCTCGGCCGCGCAGATAATCGCTCACGAGCGCGCGCCAGCGTCTGACGAGGTCCTTGGGTGCTTCCGCAAAGCCGTAGCCGGGCATATCGACGAGCCTCAGCTGTATGGGCCGACCAACGTCAAAGATGTTCAGTTCCTGCGTCCGGCCCGGCGTGTTGGAAGTTCTTGCCAGACCCTTTCGGTTCGTCAGGGCATTGAGGAGCGAGCTCTTGCCGACATTGGAGCGTCCCGCAAAAGCGATCTCGGGCACCTCCGGATCGGGCAGGAACTTGAGCTCCGGAGCGGACTTCAGGAATTCGACCGGGCCGCAAAAGAGCTTTCTCGCCCGTTCGATCAATTCCTGGTCCGCCTGGATCGTCATGTCTGCACCGGATGCGTGTCGCTAAGGTGCAGTCCGAACTTGCGATAGAGCCAATATTGCTGCGCGATCGTCAGAAGATTGTTCGTGATCCAGTAGAGCTGCAGCCCGGCCGCGAAGGGCGCAAAAATGAAGATCATCATCCAGGGCATGATCGCGAAGATCTGCTGCTGGGCCGGGTCCATCGCCTGCGGATTGAGCCGCATTGACATGAACTGGGTCAGGCCGACGAGGATCGGAAGAACGCCGATGGCAAGGATCGTTGGCGGCGTGAAGTGGAGCAGTCCGAACAGGTTGATCGGAGTGAGCGGATCGGGTGCCGAGAGATCCTTGATCCACAAGATGAAGGGCTGATGCCGCATTTCGACGCTGACCAGGAGCACCTTGTAGAGCGCATAGAAGACCGGGATCTGGAGAAGCATCGGAAGACACCCGGCGGCGGGGTTGGCCCGTTCCTCCTGGTAGAGCTTCAAGATCTCCTGCTGCTGGCGCTGCTTGTCGTCCTTGAAGCGCTCCTGGATGGCCTTCATTTTCGGCTGAAGCTTGCGCATCGCCGCCATCGACTGGAACTGCTTCTGGGCCACCGGGAACATGATTGCGCGCACGACGAAGGTCAGGCCGATGATCGCAAGGCCGAAATTGCCGAACGCGTGGAACAGAAACAGCAGAAGGTCGAAGATCGGGATCATGAACCAGTGGAACCAACCCCAGTCGATCGCATAGCTGAACTGGGGAATTCCCTCCTGCTCGTAGCGGTTGAGAAGCGGCTTTTCCTTCACTCCCGCGAACAGTCGAGATTCGGTCGTGAGCGTTTGCCCCGGCGCGAGCAATGAGGGAGCCAGCGAATAATCGGCTTGGTAGGCCCCGCTTCGACTGTGATTGAATTCGGCCGTCACGGCGCCCGAGGGCGCAAGTGCAGTCAGCCAATATTTGTCGGTGAAACCGAGCCAGCTGGCGGTGCTGTTGAAGACCTCGCTCTTGCCATCGTCGAGATCCTTCCAGTTGATGCTGTAATCGGCCTTGCCGTCGAAGACTCCGATCGGGCCCACGTGGTTGGTCCAGATCGATCGGTCGGCTGACTGGGTCGCCCGGCTGACCAGGCCGACCGGCCGGATCGTGATCGGCTTTGCGGACGAATTGAGAACAGTCTGCTGGACGGTGAACAAATATCCGTCATCGATCGAGATCTTCAGCTGATAGCGGGTCCCGTCCGGCATTTGAGTGGCAAGGGTGACAGGATGGCCCGGCGACAATCGCTGGGCGTCGGCGGTCCAAATCGTCTCGAGCGTTGGAACCTGTGCACCCTGCGCCGTCCAGCCGAACTCGGCGATATAGGCCCCCGGAGCGCCCAATGGCGAAAGCAGCCGGATCGGCGGCGAATTCTTGGCGATCGTCTGCCTCTGCTTGAGGAGCAGAAGGTCATCGATCTGCGCTCCCTTGAGGTTGATCGACCCGCTAAGCGAGGGCGTGCTGATGGATATGCGGGGACCCGACGCAAGCGCGGCCGAAACCGATCTCAGGGCCTGTTCCGTCGGTTCGGAGCTCGGCTGAGATTGCGGCTGCTGAACCGGCTGCTGCTTTCCTGCGACGATCTTGCTGCTCGGCGGATTGGAGGCCGGGAAGTAGCGGTTCGCGAAAAACGTCCATCCCACCAGCACGAGCACGCTTAGCGCGATTGCGAGGATTAAATTCTTCGTGTCGTTCAACGGTCAATCCTCTCGGGTACCGGGTCGTATCCCTGGCCTCCCCAGGGGTGACAGCGGCAGATTCGTTTGAGCGCCATCCAGCCTCCGCGCGCCGCCCCATAGCGGTCGATTGCAGTGATCGCATAGGCCGAGCAGCTGGGTTGATAGCGGCAGCTCGGAGGAAGGATCTGCGACGGCCCCTTCTGCCACGCCCTGGCGATCAGGATCATGAATTTTTGAATCACTTGCCGCACAGCCTGTCGAGCGCCGCCGAGAACTCGCTTCGAAGCAGGCCGAAGTCGCGCTCTACGCCTTTGGCTCGACCGATCATCACATGATCGGCGCCGGCAAGGCCCTTGGCCGAAAGAATCTCGCGGGCGAGGGCTCGGAAGCGACGCTTCATCCGATTGCGCACGACCGCGCCCCCGATCTTCTTGGTGACCGTGAATCCGACGCGCATCCGCGGATCCTGATCCTTGCGATCGAGAACGAGCAGGACGAAGCCGGGCGTAGTCGCGCGCAAGCCGCCGTTCGCGGCAAGGAAATCAGCGCGCTTCCTGATCGTTGTTAGGCGCTGAGCTTCTTGCGGCCGCGAGCGCGGCGGGCATTCAGCACCTTGCGGCCGCCGACGGTCGCCATTCGGGCGCGGAACCCGTGACGCCGCTTGCGGACGAGATTGCTCGGCTGGAAGGTGCGCTTCATCGCTCATGCCTCTAAATTCAAAGAAAAAGGGCCGCCCGTTAGGCAGCCGCTGTCGTGCGCGCCGATAGTGGAGTGAGGCCGCCAAGTCAATCGCCCGAACCGCTTTGAACAGCCTTGCGAAGCGCCTGGCGGCGCCGCACGGCGCGGCGGCCAAGGGCAAGATCCGACAGGTGCCCGGCTCTGGGCTGCCAGCGTTTGAACCGAACGTACCTCCGCTTTGCCCACATGCTGGTCCTGAGCACCAAAGCCAGTCCGATTCCGGCGATAAGAATTCCGCCCGGACCGGGGATCGCCCCAACCAAAGGCGAAACGACAAGAAGGATCATGCCGAACCCGAACAGAGCCCATTGAACGAGCGTGTGATCGGTGAAGCGCCGCCGTTGTCGCCCGAAAGACATGCGTATTAATGTGGTGACACACCCTCGGCGCTGCAAGCGCCTACGAAAGGCCGGTCAGCGCCTCGCTCAAAGGCCTGATTTCCAGGCGCTCGGCGCCCGGCGCCGACACGATCGGCGACCAGAAAATGGGACCGAAGGTCCATGCTTGCGGAGAAAGGCCCTGCGCCAAGCGCAGCGAATTTAGCGAAAATTGTCCGCGTAGGCCTGGATCTTGAGCTGAACGGGCGGTGCCGGAATGAGGTGATAGTCGAACCCGTGCCTGTCGCAATATGCGATCGCTGCCTCTTTCGTCGCAAAGGCCATCCGCACCTGAGTGTTGGTGTCGCCCGATCCGTTCCAGCCCGTGAGCGGATCTGGACGAAGGGCCTGTTGCCGCTCGAACTCGACAATCCACTTTCCGGAATTGGCCTTTCCGGATTGCGTCGTCTTGCGTTCCTGCTCGAGGATTCGGGCGATCGTCATCGCGAGGGACGTGGCAAAGAGTGTCCGCTAAATCAAGCTCGAGGCGCCGACACTAGGTCGCGCGCTTCGTCCTTAGGGTTGGCGGCTCGGATGCCGGATCATCGGGCCAGGGATGCTTGGGGTAGCGTCCGCGCATCTCTTTTACGACATCCCGCCAGCTCCCGGCCCAAAATCCTGGCAGGTCCTTGGTCGTCTGAATCGGCCGCCCTGCCGGCGAGGTTACGGCAATCACGAGGGGAACCGAACCGTTCGCGATCGCCGGATGCGAGGAGAGCCCGAAGAGCGCTTGCGCCCGCGCTTCGACGGTCGGGCCAGCCTCGGCTGAATAATCGATCGCATGTCGGCTGCCGGCGGGGCTTGTGAACGCCTCCGGCGCCAGGCGAGCAAGCTTTTGAACGGCGTCATATCCGAGCAGTTGCTCGAGCATCGCCGCAATCGCCGTCGACGAGATATCGCCAAGCCGACGTTTCCCGGCAACGAGCGGGGCAAGCCACTCATCGGCGCGTTCGATCAGAACAGCCTCGTCCAGCGGCAAAATCGCCGGATCGAAGCGATGGGCGAAATCGGTTCTAAAGCGCAGCTGCCTCGAGGCCTCGTTCCACGGCAGAAGGTCGATGCCATGCTCCCGAACACCATTGATGAGCGCCTCCTCGATCGCATCCTGATCGGGCGCCGGATCCGGACCGCTCGAAAGCCGGATGGCTCCAAGTCGGCGGCTTCGCGTCGGAGTGACCGACCCAGTGACCGGATCGAACGCCCCGTCGTGGCGAGTTTCGACCAGCTTGCCGAACAAGTCGAGGACATCGCGCTCGTCGATCATCGCTGCCGACAGGATTCGCGCGCCCGAGGCGTGGCCGGCGACCTCGCCGATCGCCAGCCATTCGCTTCGCGCAAGAGGCGATGAAGGGTCGAGTCGAAAGCCGCGGCCGCCGACCGATTGGAAGGAGCCGCCGGTTGGATCCCGGCGCCGGGAGACCCGATCGGGAAAGGCGAGTGAGAGCGCCTTGCCAAGATCATGCTCATCGGCGCCGCCCCCCGATGATTTCAGACGGCGATTCCAGCTTGCAGCCATGTTCCGAGCAGCTTCGGCGCGGGGCGATCGGTCCGACCGCCAGCGGCGCCATCGAAGCTCGAGATCCGGATCGTTGCCGCCGAGGCCACGCTCCGTGAGTAAGACTGCGACGTCTGCGGCCGCCCGGCCGAAACCCAGTGATTTCGCATCGATCAGCATGTGAGCGAGCCGGGGTTCGAGCGGTAATCCGGCGATCATCCGACCGTGCTCGGTGACCCTTCCTTCGTCGTCCATTGCGCCGAGCCTCACCAGGCGTCCGCGCGCTTCTTCGATCGCGGCTGCCGGAGGCGGATCGAGGAAGGGCAGGCGCTCGGGGTTCGGCTCACCCCAGAGAAGCGAACTCAGGAGCAGCCTCGACAGGTCGGCTTCGAGAATCTCGGGTGGATCGTGCTCCGGAAGGGAAGGGGTTGCGGCCTCCTCCCAAAGGCGGACGGCAATGCCGGGTCCCTGACGCGCGGCTCGGCCGGCACGCTGGGTAACCGCGGCGCGGCTCGCCCGCTCGGTAATGAGCCGTGTCAAACCGGCTCCCCGATCATAACGCGGGCGGCGCGCAAGTCCGCTGTCGATCACGATTCGTACGTCTTCGAGGGTGACGCTCGTTTCGGCGATGCTTGTCGCAAGGACGAGCTTGCGCTTTCCGGGAGGCGGAGCAGCGAGTGCGGCGCGCTGACCGGCCGGATCAACGGCGCCATGAAGTTTGTGGATGATGATGTCGGACGGCAGACTCCCAAGCGCCTCGGCGGTGCGCTCGATCTCGGCAACGCCGGGAAGAAACGCGAGGAGCGATCCGTCGTGCTCCTTCAATGCAAGGCGGATTGCCGACGCCATCTGAGGTTCAATTCGTGAACCGCTGTCGCGAGAGGCATATCGGATATCGAGCGGGAAGGTCTTGCCCTCGCTGACGATTGTCGGCGCATCGGCGAGCAATGCGCGCAGGCGCCTGGCATCAAGGGTCGCAGACATCGCGGCCAGTCTAAGGTCCGGGCGAAGTGCCCCAGCCGCATCGAGCGCCAGCGCGAGAGAAAGATCATTGTCGAGGCTGCGCTCATGGATCTCGTCGAACAGCACTGCGGAGACGCCTTCCAGTTCCGGGTCGGCCTCGATCCGCGAGAGGAACACGCCGTGGGTCATCGCGATCACTCGGGTGTCCGTGCCGATCCTGCTGTCGAGGCGGGTCGAATAGCCGAAGGTCTCGCCAGGCTTTTGTCCCAATTGGGCAGCCATGAACTCGGCCGCGGCTCGAGCGGCAAGACGGCGCGGAACGAGCAGGAGAACCTGGCCGGTGCACCACTCTTCGGCAAGGAGAGCGGGCGCAACGCTGGTAGTCTTGCCTGCGCCTGGCGGCGCGATCAGGAGCGCACGTGTGCCATCGCGAAGGGCAGCGAGAAGGTCTGGGAGGACATCATCGACAGGCAAGCGCATGGAAGCGCAAGGCCTAGCGGGACTAATAAGCGCGCGCGACCGCGAACTCGGCAGCCTCGGTCAGCGCCGCCTTGGCCTTGCTCGCTGGAAATATCGCCAGAGCATCGATCGCCCGGCGCCCATATTGCCGGGCGCGCTCGATCGTGTCGCTCAGAGCGCCGCTGGACTTGAGAAGTGCGATCGCGTGGGTGAGGTCGTCGTCCGAAATGCGCTCTCCAGTGATCGCCGCTCGCCAGAACTTGCGGTCTGAATCGCTTCCGCGCGCATAAGCGAAGATCACCGGGAGCGTCATTTTCCCATCCCGAAAATCGTCTCCCACGCCCTTGCCCATGATCGCCGCGTCGGATGCATAATCGATGACATCGTCGCTCAACTGGAATGCGATCCCGAGGTTCTTGCCGTAGCTCTCGAGCGCCAGCTCAAAGGCTTCGCCTGCCTCAGCGACCACTGGCGAAACCCGGCAGGCGGCGGCAAACAGCGCCGCGGTCTTGGCGCTGATGATTTCGAGATAATGTTCTTCGTCGGTTTCGATCTGGCGCTGAGCTGTCAGCTGCTCGACCTCGCCCTCGGCGATGACCGCAGAAGCGTGGCTGAGGATCCTGAGAACCTTCAGGCTACCATCCTCGACCATCAGCTCGAAGGCTCGCGAGAATAGGAAGTCCCCAACGAGAACGCTGGCCGGATTGCCCCAGATGAGGTTCGCGGTGCGCTTACCCCGGCGCATGCCCGAACCATCGACGACGTCGTCGTGGAGCAAGGTCGCGGTGTGGATGAACTCGACAGCGGCGGCGAGCTTGTGGTGGCGAGTGCCAGGATAGCCGAGCAGGGTCCCGCAAGCGAGCGTCAGCATCGGACGCATCCGCTTGCCGCCGCCGGCGATCAGATGACCCGCAAGCTCGGGGATGAGAGCGACCTTGCTCTGCATTCGCTCGAGGATAACCGAATTGACGCCATTCATGTCGCTCGCGATCAGCGAAATGAGCGGATCGAGCGACGGCTCGCGAGCGCCTTGGAGCGTATGAACGGATGCGGCCACGGCGCGCGGCTTAGGCGGTGTGGGGCGAGGGGGCAATAAGCGCGGGGGTTACGGGTAGGAGCCGCGCAATGTTGGACCAAGGGGAGGGTTCCTGCTGGAAGCCCTTCGAGGCGCCCCGGCTCCTAATTCCAGATGTGTACGCGCTGATCGGGCGGCAGGTAGAGCTTGTCTCCCGGCTTCACATCGAAAGCCTTGTACCAGGCGTCGAGGTTGCGAACGACACCGTTCACTCGATAGGTCGCCGGGCTGTGCTCGTTGCTGAGAAGCTGCGAGCGAAGAGCGCCTTCGCGTTGCTTGGTTTCCCAGCTGTAGCCGTAAGCGATGAAGAACCGCTGGTCGCCGGTCAATCCGTCGATTACGGGCGGCTCCCCGTGCTTGGTGACGTAGCGTCTGTAGGCGGAATAGGCGACCTCGAGGCCGCCAAGATCGCCGAGGTTCTCGCCGAGTGTCAGCTGGCCCTTGATGTGCACTCCGGGGATCGGCTCGTAGGAATCATATTGCTTCACGAGCTCGGCGGTCCTCAGGGTGTAGGCCTTCGAACTCGATGCGGTCCACCAGTCGCGGAGCCGGCCGATCGGATCGAACAGCCGCCCCTGGTCGTCGAAACCATGACCGATTTCGTGCCCGATCGTCGCCCCGATGCTCCCGTAATTGGAGGCAGGATCGGCGCTCGGGTCGAAATAGGGCGGCTGAAGGATCGCGGCCGGGAAGGTGATCTGGTTCTTCGATGGGTCGTAATAAGCATTGTTGGTCTGAGGAAGCATGTCCCACAGCCCGCGGTCGACGGGTTTGGGATAGCGCTTGAGCTGGAGGTTCCAGTCGAACTCTTCCGAGCGCATCGCGTTGCCGAAGAGATCGTCGCGTTTCACCAGGAGCGTCGAATAATCGATATACTTCTTGGGATGGCCAAGCCGCGGGTCGAAGCTCGCGAGCTTTGCCAGGGCGGCCTTGCGCGTCGGCTCGTCCATCCAGCTGTTGTGCTCGATTTTGTCCTTTAGCGCCGCGAGAATGTCGTCGACCAGCTCGTGAACCTGGCGATCAGCTTCGGGCGGATAGTGACGTTGAACGTAAATCTGTCCGACGGCCTCCCCGACGGAGTCGTCGACTAAAGTCACACCGCGCTTCCAGCGATCGCGCTGGGTCGGCACGTCGGCGAGGGTCTTGCCGTAGAAATCGAAACGGGCGTCGTCGAACGCCTTGGGCAGAAATTGGGCGTGGTCGCTGAGGAAATGAAAGGCGAGGTAATCCTTCCAGGTATCGAGCGGTGCGCTCGCGACCAGCTTGGCCGTATCCTGGATCGCACTGGTCTCGCCGACGATCACCGTCCTTGCCGAGCCCAGCCCCTGCTGTTTGAGCAAGCGGTCCCAATCGACTTGAGGCGCGAACTTGGCGAGCTGCGCTCGGGTTTTGGGATTGTAGGTCGCCTTGACGTCGCGGCTCCGTTCGGGAGTCCAGTGGGCCTTGGCGATCTTGGTCTCGAGGGCAAGAATCCGGTCGGCTCTCGCACCGGCGTTCTTGTCGCCGGCGAGAGTCAGCATCTTTGCGATATAATCGTGATAGGCGCTTCGGAACCCGTCATACTTGGCGCCCTGCAGCAGATAGTAATCGCGCCCCGGCATCCCGAGACCGCTTTGGCCCGCGAACACCGCATAGCGCGAAGGTATCTTGGGATCCGGGCCAATGAAGATTCCAAGCGGCGATTCGTATCCGACGCTTCCAAACAGGTCGATCAGGCTACCGCGGCTCCTGACTGCGTCGATCTTGTCGAGATAGGGCTTTGCAGGCGTCAGCCCGCGCGCTTCTACCGCCGCCTCGTCCATCCAGCTCGCGTAGAAGTCGCCGACCTGCTGTCCGATCTGGCCGAACTGCGAAGGATCCTTCGCTGCATTCTCGATGATGCTTCGGACGTCCCTGTCAATCTGATCATTGAGCACGGAGTCGATGCCGACGAATGTCCTGTCGGGAGCGATCTCGGCCTTATTGAACCAGGCGCCGTTCACGTAAGCAAAGAAGTCGTCCCCCGGTCTGACCGAGCGATCCATCGCCGCGGCGTTGTAGCCCCAGTCGCCGTAGACCGGCTTTTCGGCCGAGGCCGCAGGGGAGGCAATCGCCAGAGCCGCGCCGGCGGCCAATAGCAACGAACGAATTTCCATTCTCGCCTCCCCAGCGAACTTCCCGGAACAAGACCAATTACCAGATGTGGACCCGCTGGTCCGGCGGCAGATAAAGCTTGTCGCCCGGCTGGACGTTGAATGCCTTGTACCAGGCATCCACGTTTCTCACGACGCCATTGACCCGATACTTGCCCGGGCTGTGTTCGTTCGTGATGACCTGCTGCCGCTCGGCGTCCTCGCGCTGCTTCTGCTGCCACGCCTGAGCGTAAGCAATGAAGAAACGCTGGTCGCCGGTCAGTCCGTCGATCACCGGAGATTCGCCGTGCTTGGCGGTGTATTTCTTGTACGCGGCATAGGCGGCTTCCACTCCGGACAAATCGCCGATGTTCTCGCCGAGCGTCAGCTTGCCGTTGACTGCGAGATCCGGGAATGGCCTGAAGCTGTTGTATTGGGCGACAAGCGCGTCCGTCCGTGTCGTGAAGGACTTGGCCGCCTCCGGGCTCCACCAGTCGCGAAGCTTGCCCGTTGGGTCGAACTTGCGGCCTTCATTGTCGAAGCCGTGTCCCATCTCGTGCCCGATCACCGCTCCGATCGCCCCATAATTTGCGGCAGCGTCGGCGTTTGGATCGAAATAGGGTGGCTGGAGGATCGCGGCCGGGAACGTGATCTGGTTGGCCAAGGGATTATAATAAGCGTTGATCGTCTGGGGATTCATTTCCCAAAGGGTGCGATCGACCGGCTTAGGAAACCGCTTGAGCTCCAGCTTGTACTGGAAATCCTCGGCGCGCACTGCGTTGCCCAGGGCGTCCCCTTTCACCACCTTCATCGACGAATAGTCGATATATTTGATTGGATGACCGATGCGCGGCTCGAACGCGGCGAGCTTCTCGAGCGCTGCCTTGCGGGTCGCATCGTCCATCCATTGGTTGCTTCCAATCCGCTCGCGATAGGCATCCTCGAGGTTGCCGATCAGTTCCTTCATCTGGCTTTCGGACTGAGCGGGGAAGTGCGTCTTCACATACATTTGGCCGACGCCCTCGCCGAGAGCGCCGTTGACCGCTGCGACGCCGCGCTTCCAACGCTCGCGCTGCTCCTGAACCCCGTTCAGCTCTTTCGAATAGAAAGCGAAGCGGGCGTCATCGAGGGCCTTGGGAAGATAAGCGGCGTGGTCCGAGACGAAACGGAATGCGAGCCATTCCTTCCACGTCGCAAGCGGCGTCGAGGACAGGATCTTGGCCGCGCCGGCAACCGCCGAAGGCTCGGTTACGATGACTGTTTTCGCAGTCCCAAGTCCGGCCTTTGCGAGGGTTGAGGTCCAATCGAATTGCGGCGCGAGCTTCTCGAGCTGCGCCATGCTCATCGGGTTGTAGATCTTGTCGATGTCCCTGCGGTCAGCGGCCGGCCATTGGGCCTTCGAGAGCTCCGTCTCGAGAGCGATGATTCGGTCGGCAGCTGCCTCGCCGCCCGGCAGCCCCGCCAGTTTCTCTACCTCGATGATGTAATCGCGGTACGCGGCCCGGTGGGCCTTCATCTTTGCATTGTCTTCGAGGTAATATTCACGGCTCGGCAATCCGAGCGTCGCCTGTCCGGCAAAGACGGCGTAGGCGTCCGGATCCTTGAAGTTGGGCGAGATTCCGACGTCGACCGGACTGGCGAAACCGGGCTTGATGAAGAGCGTGAGAAGCTGGGCCCTCGTCGCCGCAGCATTGATCTCGGCCAGATAGGGTCGCAGCGGTGCGGTACCGGCCGCGTCGATCGCCCCTTGGTCGACGAAGCTCGAATAATAATCACCGATCTGCTGACCAAGATGATCGCGGTTCTTGTCGCTCGCGAGCTGTTCGACAATGTCGCGAACGTCCTTCTCGGCATTGTCGGAAAGAGTGACGGCCGGGCCGGCCGAGGCTCGATCGGCGGCGATCGTAGTATCCTTGTCCCAGCTGCCGTTCACGAATGCCCAGAAATCGTCACCCGGCTTCACCGACTTGTCCATTGCGGCCGAATCGTAGCCCCAATCACCATAGACAGGCTTGGCCGGCTGCGCCGACGCTGGGACCGCAACTGCCACCAGGCTCGCGGTCGCGAGCACCAACATTTTGAATTTCATGGATTATCACCCCTCCGGAGAATCGCTGGGGCAATGCCGCAAGCAACTGATATTTGGCAAGGATTTTCGACGAATGCGCGTGTTGCCGCGACTAAGCCGCAGGCAACTTCAGGCGAGCAAGAAGGCCTCCAAGGTCCTCGCTCTCCTCGAGGGAGACGCTTCCGCCATAGATTTCGGCGACGTCACGAACAATCGCCAAGCCAAGGCCGGTGCCAGGTTTTCCGGTCGTGTCGAGCCTCGCTCCGCGGGTAAACAATTCTCCGCGCCGCTCGGACGGGATTCCCGGTCCGTCGTCTTCGACCTCGATGTCGACCATCTCGCCCTTTGGCTCGACGGTTACGAACACTCGACCGCCGCCATATTTCGCCGCGTTCTCGATGAGGTTGCCGAGCAATTCGTCGAGATCCTGTCGCTCGACCCGAACCTGCGCATCATGATTGCCGGCGATGTCGATCGTAACGCCCTCGTGAAGTCGGTCGACGGCTCTCTCCACCGCCTCGAGGCTTTCCCAGACGCGGGTTCGTGACTGAGCCGCGGCGCGGCGGCCAATTGCTCGAGCGCGGGCGAGGTGATGATCGACCTGGCGGCGCATCACCAGCGCCTCCCGGAAAACAGTATCGACGAGATCGGGCGCCCTCGCGGTTGCCGAATTGGTGATGACCGTAAGCGGGGTCTTCAGCGCGTGCGCGAGATTTCCGGCGTGCCGGCGGGCCTCTTCGGCCTGTTCCTCACTGTGCGCTAGCAGCTGGTTGATCTCCTCGGTCAGCGGGCGAATTTCGGAAGGGAAGTCGGCCCCTACGCGCGTCTTGCCGCCTGAGCGGATCGCGGCAACTTCACTCCTCACCCGCCTTAGCGGCCACAGACCGTAGAAGGTCTGAAGCGCTGCCAAGATCAAAAGGCCAACTCCAAGCGCCGTGAAGCTCCAGAACAGAATGAGGCGTGCCTGGTGAATCTGAAGGTCGAGCGTTTCTCGAGATTCGGCGACCTGGAATCGCCAGCGGACATCCGATCCTGGAAGGATCACGTCGCGTTCGGCTATCCGCAGTTTTTCCTTGCGCACCGGCTCCCAGAATTCGTCGCTGTCGTAGAGGTGCGGCTTTACGTCGAAATGGTTGTCGCTGACGCGCAGCCGGCGGTCCCACAGCGAACGCGACGGAAAGGTGTCCGCACCGCTCCCGCTGATCTGGAAGTAGAGGCCCGAATAGGGCTGAATGAATCGCTGCTCGGCGGGTGCGCGACTGAAGCGCACTTCGCCATCGGGGCCGATCTCCGACGCATCGACCATCGAGTTCAGCATGTAGACGAGCTGGTTGTCGAAGCTGTCGATGAACGAGCGAGAGAGAATTCGGTCAAGTCCGAAGCCGCCGATCAGGAGCAGAGCCGCGATCCAGATCGCGGCGATTCCGATCATTCGCCGGGTCAGCGAGCCGGTTCGGCGGCGATGCGCCCGCCGACTTGCGGCGGAGGGAAGCTCGGACGCCGCCGGGAGCGTGGCGGCTTCCTTGTTCAAGCGGTCCGAGCCTCCTCCGGCTCCTCGAGGCTATAGCCGAGGCCGCGGATGGTGGTGATCACGTCAGCGCCAAGTTTCTTTCGGATCCTGGTCACGAAGACTTCGATCGTGTTCGAATCGCGGTCGAAATCCTGATCATAGATATGCTCGATAAGTTCCGTGCGGCTTACGACCTTGCCCTTGTGGTGCATGAGGTAGGATAGAAGTTTATACTCCTGGGCGGTGAGCTTTACCGGCTCGCCGGCCTTGGTGACCTTTCCAGAGCGGGTATCGAGCCGGATGTCACCGGCGTTCAGTTCGCTGCTGGCGTTGCCCGACGAGCGCCGGATCAGCGCTCGCAGCCGAGCGATAAGCTCCTCGGTCTGGAACGGCTTGGCGAGATAATCGTCGGCCCCGGCATCGAGGCCGGCGACCTTGTCCGACCAGCTGTCGCGAGCCGTCAGTACGAGGACGGGCATTTTCCGGCCCTCTTTCCGCCACCGATCAAGGACCGTAAGTCCATCGATTTCCGGTAGCCCGAGATCGAGAATGACGGCGTCATAGCTTTCGGTCGAGCCGAGATAGTGGCCGTCCTCGCCGTCAGTTGCGAGATCGACGGCATAGCCTGCGCCTTCGAGGGTCGAGCGAAGTTGGCGCCCGAGATTGGGTTCGTCTTCGACGATCAGGACACGCATCGATGCTCCCCGGAACTGTTCATCTTCTCTCCGTCAACCCGCGTTGCGGCGAGAGGTTGCTTATCCGGAACAACTGGGAAGGCGCTACGAAAAGTCAATCCGCGCGCGACCGCGTCCTAGCGGTCGCGCGACCGGCGGATGATCCGGCCGGTCTGAGGATCGACATCAACCCAGATTACCCGGCCGTTCTGAATGAATTTCATTCGATAGGCGCCGTTGTTGATTTCCGGGCCAAGATAGTCGGCGCCGCCCATGAACGGCATCACTCGCCGCTCAAGCTGCGGGAGCGGCATCGAACGGCCGTCGCGGGTTGCCTCGAAAGCACGTTCCTGCTCGCGGTGCGGTCCCTGCGGCTGCTGACCCTGCGGGGCGCGGTCGCGCGGGTGATCGGCCAGCGCCGGAGCGCTGCTAAGGCCGGTTGCGACGAACCCGGCGAGGAGGAGGATACGCAGAAGCTTCATAACTCGACTCTCTTGTCGGGTCGCACTTCTATCATCGGCCATTGAATTGGCTATGAACGCGGCTGCACAGGACTGTTCAGGGTCACACGAGCGTTGCAACATAGCAACAGTCGGTTGACCGAGGGGTTCAGGATGGCGATTCCATTGGCTAGGGCCCCGTCATGGCCGCTCCAGTCCTTGCTTACGAAGATCTCGGCCTCATCCAGGGCGAGGGCTGGTTGTTCCGGAATCTCGACCTTTACATCGGCGAGCGGGACCGACTGGCGCTGATCGGCCGGAACGGTGCGGGCAAGACGACTCTGCTCAAGTGCCTCGCGCTGCTGATCGACCCGGATGAGGGCAAGCGCACCATTGTTCCATCAACGAACGTCGTACTCCTGGAACAGGATCCAGGGATGGAGGGGTTCGAAACGCTCCGCGACTGGGTGGTTCATGGTCGCGATGCTCCAGAGCCCCATGAGGCAGCCGCCATCGCCGACCAGCTTGGGATCGATCTTGCGCGACCGACCCTCACCGCCAGCGGCGGCGAGAGGCGCCGAGCTGCGATCGCTCGGGCTTTAGCGTCGAAGCCGGATGTTTTGCTCCTCGATGAGCCGACGAACCATCTCGACCTTGGCGCAATTGAATGGCTTGAGGATTGGCTCAAACGCTACAACGGAGCCTTCATCGCAATCAGCCACGACCGGACCTTCCTCACTCGGCTGACGAAGAGCTGCATATGGCTGGACCGCGGCCAGCTAAGACGCTCCGAGATCGGCTTTGGCGGGTTCGAGGCCTGGACGGAGCGGGTGTACGAGGAAGAAGCACGAGCTGCCGAGAAACTGGACGCCAAGCTGAAAATCGAGCTTCACTGGCTCCAGCGCGGAGTCACCGCGCGCCGGCGACGCAATCAGGGTCGCCTCGCCAAGCTCCACGAGATGCGGGCTCAGCGCGCCGCGATGCTCGGTGGTCCCGGGACCGCGAAGCTCGGGCTTGCGAAGGACGATGTCCGCTCCAAGACGGTCATTGACGCGGATCAGGTTTCGAAGAGCTTTGACGACCGGCAAATCATCCGCGACTTCTCTTTGCGCGTTCAGCGCGGCGATCGCATCGGCATCGTTGGCCCTAATGGGGCCGGCAAGACCACGTTGCTGAAGCTTCTCACCGGCGAGCTCACACCGGACAGTGGCAAGATTACGCTCGCAAGGACGCTTTCGGGGATCGTCATCGACCAGCAGCGCAAGCTGATGGAGCCTCAACGGCGGGTAAAGGACGTGCTTGCCAACGGCGGCGACTGGATCGAGGTGCGCGGAACCAAGAAACACATCAAAGGCTATCTGAAGGAATTTCTGTTCGATCCCGGACTGGTGGAGGCGCCGATCGGCTCGTTGTCGGGCGGCGAACGGTCCCGGTTGCTGCTCGCTCGCGAATTCGCCCGGGAGGCGAATCTCCTCGTCTTGGATGAGCCGACCAATGATCTCGATCTTGAAACGCTCGACCTCCTTCAGGAGGTGATCGCCGACTATGAGGGAACCGTTCTTATCGTCAGCCACGATCGCGACTTTCTCGACCGAACCGTCACGATCACGCTCGGCCTCGACGGGTCCGGCCGGGTCGATATTGTTGCGGGCGGCTACGAGGACTGGGTCAGGAAGCGATACGAGGCGCATCGCGCTCCGCCAAAGGCGGGTGGCCGAGCCAGCGGGAAAGGACCGCCTGCCGGCGCTCCCCCCGCAAGCCGTTCCTCGTCAGGGCATAAGCTGAGCTATAAAGATCAGCGCGACTATGACCGGCTGCCCGGCGAAATCGAGCGGCTGGAAGAGCAGGTAGCCCTTGACGAGGACAGGCTCTCAGATCCGGATCTCTATACCCGCGACCCAAACCGTTTCGCCGAGCTCACCGAGCGCATCGCGCGCCGTCGGGCCGATATCGAGGCGGCCGAGGTTCGATGGCTGGAGGTCGCCGAAATTGCCGAGGCGTTGAAGGCCTGACGGGGAAGCTGGCCCGACGAGGTCTCGAGCAATGGCCCGAACGTCTAGGCGGACAAACGGTATTGCTTGAGCAGGTCGTACAAAGTCGGCCGGCTGATGCCGAGCAATTTTGCAGCACCCGAGATGTTATTGTCCGTGCGGCTCATCGCCTGGCGGATCGCCTTGCGGTCGGCAACTTCGCGCGCGGCTCTGAGGTTGATGGGAAGGGTCCGCTCGTCAGCAGCATGAGTCTCAGGAAGATCGAGATCGACCGCGGTCAGGGTCTTCCCGTCGGCCATGATGACTGCGCGTTTGATGCGATTCTCCAGCTCGCGGACGTTGCCCGGCCAGGGATAGGCGTCGATCGCGTCAATCGCATCGGCACTTAGCGACTGGGCACCGGCATTGAGCTCGCGGGCGAAGCGATTGACGAAATGGCGCGCGAGAAGCACCGAATCGCCTGAGCGCTCGGCGAGGCTCGGAATCTTCACCACGATTTCGGCCAAGCGATAATAAAGATCCTCGCGAAAGCGGCCGTCCCTGGTCATTGCGTCAAGGTCCTGGTGGGTGGCGCAGACGATCCGGGTGTCGACTGGAATGGGCTGTCTCCCGCCAATTCGCTCGATGATCCGCTCCTGCAGAAAACGCAGAAGCTTGACCTGAAGCGGGAGCGGGATGTCGCCAACCTCATCGAGAAACAGCGTTCCGCCCTCGGCAAGTTCGATTTTGCCGATGTTGGACTTGACCGCTCCGGTGAACGCTCCGCGCTCATAGCCGAACAGCTCCGCTTCGAGCAGATTTTCGGGAATCGCGGCACAGTTGATCGCCACGAATTCGCCCTTCCGGCCACTCGTCTCGTGGACCGCCCGGGCAAGCAGTTCCTTGCCGGTCCCACTCGCGCCGAGCAGCATCACCGAGACGTCCGCGGACGCGACGCGCTCGATCGTTCGGGCCACCTTCAGCATTTCCGGGGCAGCCGTGACGATCGATCCTAGAACATTGCTGACCGCTCCGGTTTCAAGTCGCCGGTTTTCCTCTTCGATGTCGAACAAATGGAAAGCGCGCGCGACGATGAGGCCGAGATCATCGATATCGACCGGCTTTTTATAGAAATCATATGCGCCCATGCCGACCGCCTTGAGGGCACTCTCGCGCGCCCCGTGACCGGTCGCCACAATCACCTTGGTATCGGGCTTGAGCCGCAAGATCTCGGCGAGCGTTGCAAATCCCTCGTCTGTCCCGTCCGGATCGGGGGGAAGTCCGAGGTCGAGCGTGACGACCGCGGGCTCATGCGCCCGAAGAGCATCGATGGCGCTCTGGCGGTCGCCTGCACAGACGACTTCATAGCCATCATAAGCCCATTTTAGCTGTCGCTGCAGGCCTTCATCGTCCTCGACGACCAAAAGGACCTTCGGTTGGCTTGGGTTGCTCATGCGCGCTTCCATTGCGGTTCTTCGGCCGGCTCGGCGGCCGGCAGGGTGATTGTAAAAGTCGTTCCGCGACCGGGGTGGCTGTCGACGCCAAGGTGGCCTCCCATGGCCGTTACAAGCGATCGCGCTTCGAAAGCGCCAATCCCGAACCCGCCGGGCTTGGTCGAGGCGAACGGTTGAAACAGTCGGTTACGGACGAAATCGCCGTCCATTCCGACGCCCTTGTCGGTGATCGAGATGGCGACGCTGCCTTGATCCGCGGCGACGCGAACGACGACCGGGGTTCCGCTGCTCGCGTCGAGCGCATTCTGAAGAAGGTGACCGAGGACCTGCTCCAGAGCGGCCGCATCGATCGCGGCGCAGAGGCCCGCATCGCCCAGCAGCTGGACCTCGCGATCCCGGCGCTTCGCCGCAATCGCGTCGGCAAGAATCCCGCGCAGCGGCTGGGCCTCGATGCGCTGCACCCTCGCCGACGATTGAGGAGCAAGCCGAGCGAGGAGTTCGTTCATCTTGCCGACCGACGATTGCAAGGTCGCGACCATGTCCGCGCGGAACTCGGGATTGTCCGCGTGGCGCTCGGCGTTGCGAGAGAGCAGCGAGAGCTGACTAACCAGATTCTTGATGTCGTGCAGGATGAAGGCGAAGCGGCGATTGAACTCCTCGAACCGCTGAGCATTGGCCAGCGCTTCCTGGCCCATGGCTTCCGCCAGCGAGCTCGCCGCCTGGTTGCCAGCCGTGCGCAGAAGATCGAAATCCTCCCAGTCGAGTGCGCGCCGATATTCGGGAGCGGCAAGGATCACGAGACCGACCAGTCGCTGCTGGTGGAGGAGGGGGATGCCCGCCCAGAGCGAAGGATCGTTCATCATCCAGTCCGCGACGTGAAGCGACTTATCACGGGCGCTTGCCCACCCATGCCGAAGCGCTTCAAACTCGACGATCCGGCCGTTTTCCTCGATCTCGCTCCAGATGCAGCCGGCCTCGCCAAGGCAGCTTGCCGAGGGAACATCGCCAGGCCAGTTCCAGTTCGCATGAACGGCGAGCGCGCCGCGACCGTCGGCGACGAGCAAAAGGCCGCCCGGAGCATCGACTACATCGGCGAACGCCTTGACAATACGTTCGCCAAGCGGCGGAGAATCCGGGCCTTCGCGGCCGATCGTTTCGGTGAAACGAAGCCACTCGGTTCGATAGTCATAGCGATGTTCGAACAGATGCTTGGCGAGCTTGACCTTGAGCCAGCCGCGTGCCCGGGCACTTGGCAGAAGAGCCATCGCTCCGACCGTCATCACCGACAAGACCGTGATCATCAGCGCTGCCGACCAGTCGACACCCGATCCTCGAAGCGCGGTGGCAAGGATCGCCATCAGAGCGAAATAGGCACAGATCGCGAGTAGGGAGAGGGACTGGAAAGTCGCGGCGCGGGACAGACGGATGCGCCACCCGCTCTCTCCGCGCGTGGCAAGCGCGAACAGTGGAGCGGTGAGTGCGAGCGCGAGTCCCCGCCACTCGATGAGCCGCCGAGCCGTCGCCGACCCGAGATAGGCAATCGTGTAGAGGTTGAGGTCGTAAATCCACATCAGCGCCAGGCCGAGTGCCGCAAGACGGATCTGTGACCGGCTTGCCGGCGCCGCCTGCCCATAGACATTGTGGACCAAAACGAGCGCTCCGGCGGCAGTTGTGATCCTTAGGATTAGGCCGGTTTGCGCAAGGGCGCCGTTTGGAGAGATGAGCTCGAGCGTTGCCCCGATCAGCTGAAGGCCGATGACTCCGGCAACCGCGCCATAGACAAGCTTCAGTCCGTGCTCGCGCTCTTCGCTCGCTGACGACAGGCTGTATAGGAGGCTGATCCAGAGGAGGTTACGCGCACTCTCGGCATAGCCCAGGATCGGATCGCCCGGAGTGACCGCGGCGAGCCACGCCCAGCATGCGGTCATGGCGAGCGCGCCGGTTACCAGCCGCTGCGCCGGATGGCGCGCCGCATCGCCCAGACGCGACAGCGTCAGAGCCGCGAAAAATGCGGCTGCGAGCGCATGGCTCCAAAAGCCGATCAGAGCGTCCACGTGCGGTTCAATGTAAGTTTCGCCGACATGGATCGATGGTGTCGCTAAATTTTACAAAGAAGTGGTGAACGTGCGCGTCCGCCGCGTCTTATTTCTCCAGTTCGGCAAACCCGTCGAGGAAGTCCGCAAAGCTCAGTAAATCCTCTGCCTCGGCGGCCACGAGTCCCTGTGCCCGACTTCGCACCAGGGCTGCAATGCTCCTCCAGGAGGGCAGGCGCTCGCTTTCATTAGATGCTTCTGAAAAATCGAGCTGAAGCGCGAGACAGGGCATGCACGCCCGTTTCACAATGAAACGGAACTGCCCCTCCTGTTTCGACTGACAGCCATTCGACTGCGACAGACGGACCAACTTTTGTGGAGGGCGGGCTTTCTAGCGGGCCCCAGCCGAATCCGGGATCAGCTCCATCACGTCGAACTGCGATTCGAAATGGGGCTTCGGCATGATGAGGCGCCAGCGGTCGGGCCCGATCCGCTCAACGTAGCCAGCGACATCCCGAAGCTCGTCCTGGCCGTATTGGAGGGCCTGCTTCTCGTCTCCCAGAACGAGGGTTCCAAGAAGTACCTGGTGGATCGCGTCGCCTGGGAAGAGCAGGCCTGCATAGCGCTGTGAGCCTCCAAACTTGTTGAATCGCTGAAGTCCCTGTTCGGCGCTGATCTGGCAGACGAATGGGGGAAATGCGTCATAGGCCGGACTGCCGCTCTCGGGCTTGGCACCGATCTTGATGACACGGCAGCGGTAGGTGCCGTTCGGAATTGCTGGGGGACCCAGCGCGGCGTCGGGCTCGAGCAGAACGCCTTCGCGCATAATATCAGCTTCGTGGCCGCCCTTTTTGGCAGCATCGAGCGCAGCGACGAACGAGGTCCGCCAGTCGCTGAGCCGCTGCCTGTCATCCTGCGTGACGGCCTCCCTCCAGTTCGTCGTCCAGCGCGAGATCAGCGCCGAGGGCTGCTCGATCACGCTGCAGGAAGAGCAGCCAAGGAGGACGGCGAGAAGAAAAGTGGCGCGCATGGAGGGCGCAGCCTAGGCGGCGGTCCAACCTCCGTCCATGCTGAGGTTTGCCCCCGTGATCGAACGCGCTTCCTCGCGGCAGAGGAACAGAGCGAGGGCAGCGACTTCTTCGGGAGTGACGAACCGCTTGGTCGGCTGCGCCGCGAGGAGAACGTCGTTCATCACCTGCTCGCGCGTTAGTCCGCGAGTCTTCATCGTGTCCGGAATCTGGCTCTCGACAAGCGGTGTCCAGACATAGCCGGGCGAAATGCAATTCACGGTGACCCCGCTGGTCGCAACCTCGAGTGCGACGGTCTTGGTGAACCCTGCTATTCCATGCTTTGCCGCCACATAGGCGCTCTTGTTCGGCGAGGCGACGAGGCTGTGGGCGCTCGCCGTGTTGATGATCCGACCCCATTTCTTCGCCTTCATCCCGGGCACCGCGAGGCGCGTGGTGTGGAAGGCCGACGAGAGGTTGATCGCGATGATCGCATCCCACCTGTCCGCGGGAAAATCCTCAACGGGCGAGACATGCTGGATGCCGGCATTGTTCACCAGAATGTCGGGGCCCCCGAGCTCATCGGCGCATCGCTTCATCATGGCTTCGATCTGGAGAGGTTTTGACATATCGGCGCCGTCGTGAATGGCGCCGAGCTCGCGACACTCTCGCTCGAGCTCGCCCGGATCCCCGAAGCCGTTGATCATCAGCCTCGCACCCTCGCCTGCCAGGGCCTTGGCGATTGCTAGGCCTATTCCGGACGTGGAGCCGGTGACGAGCGCGACTTTGCCTTCGAGAATCATGAGTCCTCCTTGTGACGGCGCGCTAGCCACGCCGGGCGCTCGATTGCAACCGGTCCGCGAGCGGAGCATTTGGACTGCCGTAACAGGAGGCCCCGATGCGGTTCGGCGACGAGCGCGAAAGCAGCAACTTTGAAGATGTCACCGGCCAGGGCGGCATTGGCGGCGGAGGATTTGGCGGAGGTGGGCTGGGCTGCCTTCTCCCGTTGATCGCCAGCCGGTTCGGAATTGGCGGAGTGATCGTCCTTGTGATCGGCTATTTCCTTCTGAGTTCCCTCGGGGGCCTCGGCGCCCTCGGAGGAGGAGGAACTGGCGGCTTGGCTCCGGCGACGCAGCAAAGCAGCCCGTCGGGGCAGAGCCGGCTCGATCCGAACACCAGGCATTTCATGCTTCAGGTTCTTGCCTCGACGGAAGACGTCTGGGGCAAGTTGCTCGGTGATCGTTATACGCCGACGACGCTCGTTGCTTATTCCTCGGCCTATCAGTCAGGATGCGGCGCGGCCCAATCGGCGATGGGGCCATTTTATTGCCCGACCGACAAGAAGATCTATCTCGACACCGAGTTCTTCGATGAGCTTTCGCGGCGCTTCCAGGCGCCCGGAGACTTTCCGGAGGCCTATGTGATCGCTCACGAAGTTGGACATCATGTGCAGGATCTCACCGGTACACTTGGCCAGGCCGAACAGCTCCAGGCGAAATCAAGCCAGACCCAAGGCAATGCGATCCAGGTCAAGATCGAGCTCCAGGCGGACTGCTATGCCGGGGTATGGGCGGCGAACGCCAAGACGCCGGAGGGCCAGCCAGTGATGGAGCCAGGCGATTTCCAGGAGGGGATGCGCGCGGCCGAGGCCATCGGCGACGATACGCTCCAGCGCCAAACCCAAGGCAAGGTCGTGCCGGACAGCTTCACCCACGGGACGTCCGCCCAGCGGATGAATGCACTGCAAACCGGCTATCAGAGCGGAGATCCGGAGGCCTGCAAGTCGCTCTAAAGACGTATCAGCATTTTCCCGACGTTCGCGCCCTCGAACAGCCCGAGAAAAGCCTCGGGGGTGTTCTCCAGGCCCTCAGCTAGGGTCTCTCGCGCTTTGACCGTGCCGTTCCTTAGCCAGGGGCCCATGTCATCGTAGAATTCGCTCATTCGCTGCTGGTAGTCGAACACCAGGAAACCCTGCAGCCGGATGCGGGCGGCGATAATCCGGGCGGCAAATTTCAGACTGGTGGGCTCGGCCTTGTTGTAGCCCTCGATCATTCCGCAAATTGCGAACCGAGCCTGATTGCGGGCAACAGCAAGTGCGGCGTCGAGGTGACTTCCGCCGACATTGTCGAAATAAACGTCGATCCCGTCAGGCGCCGCCGCTGCGAGGCTCTTGAGGACGGGCCCAGCGCGATAATCGATGACCTCGTCGGCGCCGAGCGAACGAGCAAGATCGCATTTCTCCTTGCCGCCGGCTGAGGCGATCACCCGCATGCCTTTGGCTTTGGCAATCTGGACGACCACCGATCCGACGGCGCCCGCAGCGGCCGATACGAAGACGATGTCGCCTTCCTTCGCCGATGCTGCATCCAGCAACCCAAAATAGGCGGTGGCGCCGGTCGTCCCCAGCACGCCCAGGAATTGTTGCGGTTCGGCTCCAAGATCCGGGAGCTTCATCGCCGTCCTCGCCGGAAGGACGGCCTCGTCGCGCCAGCCCGAGAAATGCAGCACGTGGTCGCCTGGAGCGAAACCCTGCGCTCTGCTCTCGACAACTTTGCCAATCGCGCCCCCCTCCATCGGCTCGTCCAATTGGAACGGCGGAACATAGCTTTTCACATCGTTCATTCGCCCGCGCATGTATGGATCGACGGACAGCCATTCATTCTTCACTCGGATCATTCCGTCGCCAGGCGAAGGAAGTTGGATCTCTCGAAGCTCGAAATTATCGGCCGTCGGCATGCCCTTCGGACGGCTCTTCAAGTGCCAGGCTCTAGCCATCAGCGCTCCTCCGTGACCGTGCTGCTAGGAGCGATCGCGGCGCATGAAAAGACCCGGCCAGGAAGGGGACAGCCTGGCCGGGTCGGTAAAGCCTCCCACGGCGGAGGCTCAGCTCGCTATCGACTTAGCGATAGGTGCCCTCGAAGCTTTTGTTGAGGCTGCGCGGACCCATCTCGCCCTGATCTTCGCGCTCGAACAACGCTCGACTACGACTTTCGTCGCGCCAGCGGTTGCGAGCCTCGTCGGCGGAGCAGTCCAGGATGATCTTGTCACCTTCGATACGGTCGATTTCTAAGCAGCTGAGCGAATGGTGCGCGCCGCCGCTGTCGGGATCTGACTTGGTGAGGATGATTCGGTCACCCGCGGTTCGGTCGATGGTGCCGACATGTTTGTCGTCGCTGCCAACGACTTCCATATGCTCCCGGATGTGACCGAGAAGACCACGTTTGTGGTGTCGCTTCTCGCGCCAACTCGTAAAGTCGCTCTCGAAGCGCGACTGGTTCTCCCGCCGATAATCGTCGTAGTCATGGTCGAGATCCGTCATGTGGCGGTCGCGCCAACTTCGGTAGTGCGGATCATAATCGCGGTCGTCGCCTGCGCGAGAATGCGCGAAGCTGGTCCGACGAGACTGGTCCCGTCCATGGGGCGTCTCTGAGCGACTATAGTCGCCGCGATCGCCCGCGCCGTATCCGCTTCCGGCGAAAAACTCTGGGTCCGCGCCGCGCCCGTAATCGCCGGTCACCGGCCGATAACCACGGTCAATGCCGCGGTTTCGATCGAATTCCCGGTCCTGGCCGAAGCTTCGATTCCGATTCCAATCACGGTTGTCACTATCCCGCACGCTCGACGGGGCCCGTGGGGAGCCACGATCGTAGTCTCGATCGTTTGAGCCGCCGCTACTCAATACTCCGCGATCATAGTTGAAATCGCGGTCCGACCGGCCGCCACCATAGAAACTGCGGTCGCGACCATCGTCGCGCCCTGATCCGCGTCCGTACTGAAGATCCCGGTTCCGAGTGTCTTCGCGATCGCGGCTGTTGCTACGCCAGTCCCGCTCGCTGTCGCCCGGCCGTGAATCATGGCGTCGGCGCCGTTCGGCATCCTCGTCGCCGAACCAGGAGGCAACCTCATCGCTTGCCCGGTCCCAGAATCCGCGCTCATCGCGCCCGCTCCCGAAACGGTCATCGGACCATCGCGAACGCTCGTCGCGGTCAAAGCGGTCGTAAGCCATACTTCCTCCTTTGCTCAGCTTAAGAGGCCGCAGAAAATCCGGCCCTCAAAACCCAAAATCGAAACGATCCGGGATCGGTGGCCGTTCCTGAGAAGAAGGTGGAAGAATGAGTGAAATCGGCGGGCCGAAAGTCTTGCGGGACAAGCGTTGCAAGGGTGGGAACAAGCCGCTAGGGGAGCCGCTCCCATACGGCCCGAGCCCATCGGGCCGGCCGACCGGCTGGAGGCGCGGGGCTGTAGCTCAGATGGGAGAGCGCTGCAATCGCACTGCAGAGGTCAGGGGTTCGATTCCCCTCAGCTCCACCAGCCGACAGACAGGATTCGAGCTCGGAATTTGATCACGTTCGCTGGTTCCAGGGATTGAACAGGCGAACTCCGACCTCCTCGAAATCAGAAATGTTACGTGTAACGAGCGTGAGCTGGTGTTGTTCGGCGACAGCGGCAAGGAAAGCGTCCATGGCGCCGATCGGGCGGTCGGCAGTATCAGCTCGCGCAACGATGCGGCCCCAGTGATCTGCAGTTGTCAGATCAACGACCAACAATCGCCCGTCAAATCGGGCTGGCAGCTCCTCTGACAACCATAAGTCGAGCGCAGACTTGCGTCGCCCAGCTTCAAGTCGTTCGACGCCGTGACGGAGCTCCGCGAGCGAAATGATCGAGAGATATAGTTGATCTTCGTCGGCCGAAGCGAGCCAATCCATGACTGCCGGGTCAGGACGTGGCTTCGCACCTTCCGAGATGACGTTTGTGTCGAGCAGGAAACTCACAGATCGATCTTGCGCACGCCACCCGGAAGCCGGGTCGTCTTGAGGCCCGAGCCCCGTAACGGCGAACTCAGGAGAAAGTCTGCGAAGCTACCCCGTTTCTCGCGATTTTGTATCCGCTCCCATTGACCGGCATCGACAACGACAACGGCGTCTTTCCCATTCCGTGTCACTAGTTGCGGTCCCTGATGGCGAGCCTTGTCGATCACTTCACTAAGTTTGGCTTTAGCTTGCGCTACCGTCCAGGTCTCGGTTCCAACTGATTCAACGTTCATGACCAACGCTCCTAACGGGTTATGGTCATAATAGTCATTTTCCACTCGGAATCAATGCCACCCGACCGTCGATCGGTCTGCACGAAAAGCTTCGGACCGCTGGCGTACGCCACGCGCCCAGTGCCTAGGATCAGTGTATCGCAAGTGTATCGGAAATCCGCCGTTCATCGGCACAAAAAGCCCTTTGTGGGTTTCAAAGTGCGAGAAAAGCGCCGAAATCTGCTCCAATCTACGCAATCGCACTCAGAGGTCAGGGGGTCGATTCCCCTCAGCTCCACCAGCCCAAGATGAAGCGAAACCGAGAAAAACCGCTGAGGTTCGTGCAATTGCACTGACGAGCGAAGCTACGTTTCAAATTTCAACTGAGGCCGTTCGCCGCGGCGCTGGAGAGTGAAATTACCGCGTAGATGAGTCCCAAACCCGCCGCCGTTGCGGCCGCGGTTGAAAGCCGAGGTCGGCGAGCCTGACTGCGCGGCAGTAGCTCGCTCGCTCCTATGTAGAGAAAGAAGCCGCCAAATACGGCGATCAAGAGGGCGAGTGAAAAGCGGGGAATGACAATGACGCCGGCGAGCAGGATGCCGGCCAATGGGGCGGCAGCGTCCGCCACGAGCCACGCGCGAGCAGTCGCGATCGCACTCCCGCCGGACAGGCTGACCGTGACGGTATTCGCGCCGTCGATGAAGTCGTGCGCCAAAACACCCATAGTCACGACAAAGGCTGCGGCCGGCGAGATGTGGAACGCGAGGCCAATCGCAAGACCATCAACAAAACTGTGAAGAGTGAGACTCGCTGGAGCGAAGTGGCGCCGACTCTTTTGGCTCTGCCCGAGGATCATGCAGGCTCTGTCGGCTGCCAGATAAACGGCGAAGCCCGCCGCGACCGCCGCGGTGATGCTTAGGGGGCTATGGCTCTCACCGGCGAGTTTCAAGCCTTCAGGCAGGAGGTCGAACAGTGTGACGCCGATGACCGCGCCGGCCGAAAAACCGAGGATCAAGTCGAGTGCTGAGGTCAAGTATAAGATCAAAGTTCCGCCAGCCAACGTCGCAGCGCCGGCCGCGAACCCAAGAAGCAGGACCGCCCAGATAGGCGCGCCGGTCATCGGTGTTCGTTCACTGGCTTGGGTCCCGTTGAAGGGGCGTGCGACACCTGCCGGCCCCTTGCTAAAACCTCTTCGTCACGCCAACGAAGAACCCCCGCCGCTCGCCCCATTGGGGCGCACCGACTCCGACCCCGGCGCCGTCGCGGATCTCATACTTTTTGTCGAGGAGGTTGAGCACGTCGGCGCGGATCGTGAGGCCGTTCAAGAACCCGGGCCCGTTGAAGTTTTGGGAAATCCCGGCGTTGAACACCCAGTAGCCGGGCAGCTCGCCACCGTTCGGCACGATACCATTGGGATCGTCGGTTCTGAGACCCGAGGCGTAGATGAAGTCCATCGTCGGCACGAGCGAGCCGATTCCGTCCCTGATCGTGTAGCTCGCGCCCCCCGAACCGGTCAGCTTTTGCGAGTGATCGGTGTAGATGTAGTGGTTCGCGATGTAGGCGAGCTCGTCTGGAGCGAAAAAGAATTGCGAGGAGATGATGTCCTTGCCCTTCTCCTGGCCGCGGGCGACGTTGGCGTAGAGGTCGATGGGGCCATGCGTGTAATTGCCGCTCAATTCCACGCCCCAGGCCTTGCCCTGGGCGTAATTGAACGGTGAAAGTACGACCGCCGACCCGAACTGCCCCTCATCGAGCAAGTTGCGCTTTTTCTTGTAATAAGCGTCGACCGCGAATTTCAGCCCTCCGTTGAAGCGCTGCTCGACGCCCGCATCGAAATAGCTCTCGCGCTCTGCTTTGACCGGATCGTCGGCCTGGATCTCCGATTCCTTGGTGGTGCCGTTGAACAGCCCGACCGAGTGCGGCGCGACGAGCTCCTGCGGCGGCGGCGTAAAGTCGCGCGCGTAGCCGAGATGGACAGTGGTAAGCGGCGTCGCCTGCCAAACGAGGTTGGCACGCGGACTAATCTGCGACTCCTTTGTGAACGCGCTGACCGCGTCGAACCGAGCGCCATAATTGAGAGTGAGCGTTTGCCCGAGCTTCCACTCATCCTGCAGGTAGATGCCATAGAGCTGCCCCGTCTTGCTGCTCTGGTCGGTGATGGCGAACGGAATGTCGCTCGTCTGCATTGGATCGCAGTCGGGATTGTTCACGAAACTGCAATCGACCGGGAGAACAGTCGAAACGACGTTCGAAGTGGTGTGTTCGTTCTGGAAGAAGGCCCCAAAGCGAAGCGTGTGATGGGTCCCCAGCTGCTGACTGGCATCCGCCTGGACGCCGGTCGCGAGCCCGGAGAGAGTTGCCGCGTCGGCGAAGCCGTTGAAGATGACATCGCCCTGATTGGGATCGGTCGTGAACTTAGTCTGCGTGTAACGGATGAATGGCGCGATCTGGAGGTTGAACGCGTTGCCCGCATATTGGTAGGCGGCGACGCCGTAGTGCGTGATCTCGCGCTGGTTCTGATTGAGCTTGGCGGCATCGAAGCTGTCGACTCCGTTGACCGTGAAGCCGCCACCGACACCGGTCACGTCGGGAATCTGGAAGTGACCGATAAAGCTTCCCGCGAACAGCGAGATCCGGCTCGTGTCGGAAAGGATATCGGAGATATAGGCGAACGGGCGGATCTGGGTCGTCTGGTCGTGGATCGCGTGCTTGGTCGGCAGCGGGTTTTCGATGCCGATGTCGTTGCGAAGGTAGCTGCCCGACAGGAAGTAGCTCAAATTGCCGGATGTGCCGCGGACCATCGCGCTTGGCTCGATCCAGCCGAAGCTGCCGCCGTAAACTCCGATCTCCCCACCGTTGCCCATCAGGCCAGATTCGGTGTTGAAATTGATTACACCAGACGTTCGGTAGCCATACTGGGCCGGCAGTGTCCCAGTGATCAGCGAGATGGAGCTTGCGATCCTCGGGTCGAACGTTGTGCCGAAGCCGGTGATGCTCTCGGGGACGATGACACCATTCAGCCGATACTGGATGTTGGCGTGTTCATTGCGAACGTGGATCTGGCCGTAGCTATCCTGGACTACACCCGGCGCCTGAAGCAGGGACTTGTTGAGGGTAAGATTGGTGCCGCCGGGCTGCTTCTCCAGGGCCTCGCGGTCGAACGTATACTTACTCGCGCCAAGCGCAGGGGTGATGGAATCGCGAGCGAGGTCGAGCTTGCGGCCTGTAATTACGATCGCCGATTGACCCTTGGTCGCCGGCGCAGGAGCAGCCGAGCTAGGCCCCGGCTGTTGGTCTTGAGCAAATGCCGGACTTGCCGTTGCCAATGCCAAGAGGCTGGCCCCAATTAGCTCCTTGTTCATCGGACGCGGCTCCCCTTTTGACGCCATTCGTTTTGATCAGTGTCAATGGCGACGCTCGAGGCGGTGCGGCCATGCCAAGAGTTCCCGAAATGCGCCGGAAAAATTCCCGTTTTACGGCTGAGGCGGACTCAACCGGGCAAGCGCGTGCTAGACGGGCGCCATGTCACTACGAGGGAGAGTGATCGCCCTGGTTGCGCTGATGTTGTTCGTCAGCGTGTCAATCTATGTCTTGATCTTATGGAGCGGCGCTCGGCGCGATCTCGCCGCGGAACTGAGCGCCGCGCGCTTGGGGGGGGTCCAGACTGTCCAATCAGCGTTCGAGGACTTGCCGAGGTCCGATCACCCCCAGCGCGATCTTCGTCAGCTGGTTGGGACCTTCAACGGCAATCGGCACGTCACCGCGGCGGTGCTTGATCGATCGGGACGGGTTTGGCTCGCGTCGCAGGCCGCCATGCCACAAAGATCGGCGCCGGAATGGTTCACTGCTTCAGTCCGTCCCGACCTGCAGTCGGTGAAGCTGAGAGTTCCGATCGCTGGCGGGGATGTCCTCACTTTGCGCCCGGAGCCCGCAAGCGACATTGCAGCCTTATGGTCGGCCACCATTGATGCGGCTGGAGCCTTCGCCGTTGCGGCTGTGCTCGGCCTCGCTCTGATCTATTGGGTGATCGGTCGCGCACTGACGCCGCTGGTCGACCTCTCACACGCTTTCGGCGCGATCGGCGCCAGCGGCTATCGCGAACGCGTCCGGGAGCAGGGCCCGCCTGAGCTTCGCACACTTCAGCGCGGGTTCAATGCCATGGCCGAACGGCTTGCGGAGATCGATGAACGCAATCGTGCGCTTGAGGCGCAGTTGCTGACCATCCAGGACGAGGAACGAGCGGAGATCGCTCGCGACCTGCATGACGAGATCGGTCCGCATCTCTTCGCAGTTGCCCTCGATGCGGACATGATCGGTCGCTTTGCGAGCCAGGGTGAAACCCAGACAATTCCGGACCAGGTTCGCTCCATTCAGAGCGCGATTAGTCACATGCAGCGCCAGGTTCGCGACCTTATCGCACGCCTTCGCCCTACACGCGCTGCCGAACTCGGCCTCGAAGCCGCAGTCGCCGATCTCGTTAGCTTCTGGCAGACACGCCAACCGAAGCTTCAGTTCCGGGCAGAATTGGACGGCGCTGACGCCAATGTGCCCGAGCCGCTGCGCGACGTCATCTACCGCGTCGTGCAAGAGTCCGTCGCGAATGCCTTGAGGCATGCCGAAACGAAACAACTATCGATCGCAGTGACTCGAGCGAGCGAACGTGTGGACGTCACCGTCGAAAACCGCGGTGCTCCCAGACCTGCCACGAGCGAGCTTCCAGGTCTCGGGATCGCCAGCATGCGGGAACGGGTCCACGCCGCCGGGGGAGAATTGCAAATCGAGCGTGGAGACGCAGGCTGGACCGTCGTCGCCCGATTCGACACGGCACTGGAGCACATCGACGCATGAACATTCTCATCGTCGACGATCACGCCATTGTGCGCGCCGGCCTTCGGCGACTTTTGAAGGGGCTCTTCGACGGCGACGTGCTTGAGGCCGCAACGGGACGAGAAGCACTCGCGCTCGCCCGCGGTCGATCACTCGATCTGGTGCTCCTCGATATGAATCTGCCGGAGCTGGGCGGGCTTGAATTGCTTAGTCGGCTTGCAACGGTTGCCCCAAACCTTCCGGTGCTTGTCCTCAGCATGCATGCCGAACCCCTTTACGTTACCCGCGCCATGGAGGCGGGAGCTCGTGGCTATGTGAGCAAGAACGTTGCGCCGGAGGAGCTCGTGACGGCGATCAAGCAGGTCGCTGCGGGCGGACGGTATGTCGAAGGAGAGCTTGCCCAGTCGCTCGTTCTCAATCCGGCCCCCGCGATCGAGCCGTTGGAACAACTCACCCCGCGTGACCTCGAAATCATCCGCCTCCTGGCGCGGGGGCGAAGCCTGAGCGAGATCGCTGACGCGCTCGGACTAGGATACAAAACGATCGCTAACACCTGCACGCAGATCAAAGCCAAGTTGGGGGTCAATCGGACTGCCGACTTGGTTCGAGTAGCGCTCGAAGCGGGAATCTGCTGATCGCGATCCAGCGTATCGCAAACTTCGCGATTTTCGCTCCAAAACCCGATTTGTGGCTATTAAAACTAAGGCAAACTGCGAAAAACTGCTCCAGGTCATGCGCCTTGCCAGTCGAGAAGTACATTCAGATCGCGATCAGACGTCTCGCTGACTGACCGGCTCTGTGCGAGTTCGGGTAGGCAAGCGACTATTCTCTAGCGAGAGACCGACGTCGTCCGTCGCAGGATCCGCCAGTTGGTTAAGCCGATCTGCGAGGCCAAGCACAAACAGCACGGTCGCATAGATGCCGATGGAGACTCCGGCATCTCCTCGTTCAACACGTGTGAGCGTGTTCCGACCAATGAAAGCTCGTTGAGCAACGATCGTCATTGATAGCCGACGTCGTTTGCGTGCGATGCCGATGTCAGTGCCGAGCTTCTTCAAAGCCCTTCGGACGGAGAGAGGAAGCGCTGCCCGAGCGTGAGACGTTTTCATATCTGCACCAAAAGCTGTGCGTTATCGGCGATTACGCACCATTTATTGTGCAGATAACGCTGGGTTGCAAGCGAGCGTTCCTCTATGTGCACCAGAAATAGTGCGGTAAGCGACTTTACGCACCGAGGTTTGTGCAATCGCACTGCAGAGGTCAGGCGTTCGATTCCCGGAGGGGACGCCCCGGTCTTGCGATCGTCAAAGGGATTCAGGGACAGTTTGCTCACCCCTTCGGAACAAAGAGCGCAATCCAGCTGTCTGAGGTCGCGTGCCGCTCGAACGCTAACTTCAACCCCTCAACGGAAAGCTCCAATGACCGTTACTACGCTCGACCTCAAAACCGCGTTCGTCATCATCGACCTTCAAAAGGGACTGGTTTCCTATCCGACGATCCAGCCCGTTCCCGACGTCGCCGCCAAAGCGAGCTTTCTTGCCAAGGCTTTCCGCGAACGGGGACTTCCGGTCGTGCTGGTCAATGTCGCCGGCCGGGCGCCTGGCCGCACCGAACAGCCGCGACCGACGCAACATCCGCCCACCGATTGGGCCGAGCTCCTGCCCGAACTCAATGCCCAGGAGAGCGACATTCGGGTGACCAAGCGCACTTGGGGCGCCTTCCCGCACACCGACCTCGAAAGCAAACTTAGGGAAGCCGGCGTCACCCAGATCGTAGTTGCGGGAGTCGCCACCAGCATCGGCGTCGAATCCACAGCGCGCGAAGCTTATGGCCTTGGATTCAACGTCACATTGGCCACCGACGCAATGACCGACATGGACGAAGCCGCGCATGAGAACAGCGTGCAGAAGATCTTTCCAAAACTCGGCGAAACGGGGACCGTTAAGGAGATTGTCGAGTTGCTTGACGGGAGATGAACGCCGCTCTCGCTCTCATTGCAGCGCCTGGCCGCACAGGACGGACGATTCGACCTTTGGTGGTCTCGCTCTAGCGCTAATCGGGCAACGAGCGACGCAGCTTTTCGTTGTTTTACAAAGATCGCGAGGCACTGGGTTTCGCGAGCGAATGAAGGAAGTCGCCATGCGCAGATTGCTAATGGGATCGGCAGCAGCATTCGCGGCCGTTTTGGCCGCAACGCCCGCCGCCGCCCAATATTACGGTTACGGCTATTCGCCTAACCGCTATAGCTACAGCCCTTACAGCTACGGTTACACGTATCCGAGCTACGGTTACACGTACCCGAGCTACAACTACGGCTATTCCTATCCAAGCTACAGCTACGGCTATTCGTATCCGAGCTACCGCTATCGGACGCGTAGCTGCATCCAGCGGCATCACCGCAATGGCGTAGTCTATTATACTCGTAGCTGCTGAAGCTTAACCCGAGCTCATAAGAAAACGGCCCGGCGCTCGCGCGCCGGGCCGCTCTTTTTTGCGTTGCATTCTGAGCAGTCGGTCGCCGGATCAACTCCGGCGAATAATGATCCTCAGTCTTCGGAGTCGCCGGTCAGGAACGCGGGCGAGAATTCAGGCTCACGGCCGCCTTCATCGCCGCCCTGCCGGGGTTCGCGTTCGCGCTGCCCTTCGCCCTTGGGACCGCGATCGCGGTCCCTGTCTCCGCGCGGACCGCGATGGTCGCGATCGCCGCGGTCGCGCCTCGGACCACCACGGTCTCGGTCGCGGCCGTGACGGCCTCGATCGCCCCGATCGCCTCTATCACCGCGCGGGCCGCGGTCCTCGCGCGGTTCGCGCGGGGGACGGGTATCGGCGAGTTCTTCGCCGGTTTCCTGGTCCACCAGCCGCATCGACAGGCGGACCTTTCCGCGCTGATCGACCTCGAGGAGCTTGACCTTCACCTCCTGGCCCTCCTGGAGGATGTCGCGGACGTTTTCGACGCGCTCGTTCTTGATTTCCGAGACGTGCACAAGGCCGTCCTTGCCGGGCATGAACGTCACGAATGCGCCGAAATCGACGATGCTCGCAACCTTGCCGGTATAGACGTGACCGACCTCAGGCTCGGCAACAATCGACCTGATCCAATTGCGAGCTGCCTCGATCTGGCCGAGATCGCTCGAGGCGATCTTGATCGTGCCATCGTCGTCGATATCCACCTTTGCGCCAGTTTCGGCGACGATTTCCCGGATGACCTTGCCGCCGGTACCAATGACCTCGCGGATCTTGTCCTTGGGGATGCTCATCGTTTCGATGCGCGGCGCATGGGCGCTCAGCTCGGCCCGAGCCTCGCCAATGGCCTTGGCCATCTCGGCGAGAATATGCGCCCGGCCTTCCTTGGCCTGGCTAAGCGCGATGCGCATAATCTCTTCGGTGATTCCCGGAACCTTAATGTCCATCTGGAGTGAAGTGACGCCCTCGCTGGTTCCGGCGACCTTGAAATCCATGTCGCCGAGATGATCCTCGTCGCCGAGGATGTCGCTGATGACCGCGAAATCCTTGCCTTCGAGGATGAGGCCCATCGCAATTCCGGCGACCGGGCGCTTGAGCGGAACTCCCGCATCCATCAGCGCCAAGCTTCCGCCGCAAACCGTTGCCATCGAGCTCGAGCCATTCGACTCGGTGATGTCGGAGAGCACCCGCACGGTGTAGGGAAATTCCTCCATGCTCGGGAGCATCGGATGAAGCGCGCGCCAGGCGAGCTTTCCATGACCGACCTCGCGCCGGCCGGGGGCTCCGAAGCGGCCGACCTCGCCCACCGAGTATGGCGGGAAATTATAGTGGAGCATGAAACGCTGGTAGGAGAGACCCTCCAGCCCATCGATCATCTGCTCGGACTCTTTGGTCCCAAGCGTCGTCGTGACGATCGCTTGGGTCTCGCCCCGAGTGAACAGGGCTGAGCCGTGCGTGCGCGGAAGGAAGCCAACCGCAATCTCGATCGGGCGGACTGTCTTTGTGTCGCGACCGTCAATGCGGCGTCCGTCGTTCAAAATCGCGCCGCGAACAATGTCAGCTTCGAGACTCTTCACGAGCTTGGCGGCGACGAGCTGTTCCTGAGGCTCGGAATCGGTGAACGCCGCGGCCGCCTTTGCGCGGGCTTCGTTGAGAGCGTTCGACCGCTCCTGCTTGTTGGTGAGCTTGTATGCCGCGTCGATGTCGGAGCCGACAAGATCCTTGAGCTGCTTCTTGATTGAGGCCTTGTCGGCGCTCGCGGGAAGCTCCCACGGCTCCTTGGCGGCCTGCTCGGCGAGCTTGATGATCGCACCGATGACGCCCTGCATCTGTTGGTGGGCGAACATGACGGCACCGAGCATCTGCTCTTCGGAGAGTTCCTTCGCCTCGGATTCGACCATCATCACCGCGTCGCGAGTGCCCGCAACGACAAGTTCGAGATCGCTTTCGGCAGTCTGCGCCTGGCTCGGATTGAGAATGTATTCCCCGTCCTTAAAACCAACGCGAGCTGCGCCGATCGGTCCCATGAAGGGGACGCCCGACAAGGTGAGGGCGGCGCTTGCCGCGATCATCGCGACGATGTCGGGCTCGTTCTCACCGTCGTAGCTCATGACCTGAGCGATCACGAGCACTTCGTTATAGAACCCTTGGGGGAACAGCGGGCGGATCGGTCGGTCGATGAGACGGCTGGTCAGCGTTTCCTTTTCGGTCGCTCCGCGCTCACGCTTGAAGAAACCGCCGGGGATCCGACCGGCGGCGGAAAATTTCTCCTGATAGTGGACGGTAAGCGGGAAGAAGTCCTGACCGGGCTTGACTGACTTTGCCGCGGTGACCGCGCAAAGCACCACTGTTTCGCCAAGGGTCGCGAGCACCGCGCCGTCGGCCTGGCGGGCAACGCGGCCCGTTTCGAGCTTGAGGGTTTTTCCGCCCCACTCGATTTCGACTGTTTTCGTATTGAACATGTTTTTTCCTTCACCCGGCGGCCGGATGCCGGCGGGACAGCTTTGCGAGCATTCCGGCTCGCTGCGGGTCGGGGCGCTTATGAGCCCCACTGCGCCCCGCCGAATTGCGGGACTTCAGATAATCGGAACGGCCCGGTATCGGGCCGTTCCTCGTTACTTGCGAAGACCGAGCTTCGCGATCAGGCTGGTGTAACGCGGCTCGTCGTTGCGACGAAGATAATCGAGTAGCGAGCGGCGCTGATTGACCAGCATCAGAAGGCCGCGCCGCGAATGGTTGTCCTTGGCGTGGCTCTTGAAGTGCTGGGTGAGATTGTTGATGCGCTCCGTGAGGATCGCGACCTGCACTTCCGGAGAACCGGTATCGCCCTTGCCACGTGCATGATCCTTGATGAGCGCCTGCTTGCGCTCTGCGGTAATCGACATCGTGTCACTCCTGTTTCTTAAAGGTTGAACCCCCTGACGACCTTGAGGCCGTCGGCCGAAGCTTCAACCAGCGCGACCGGAGTGCCCTCCAGCGTTGCAAGTCCAAGCCCCGGCTTTGCGGGGAAACCGGCAAGCCTTTGCCCTTGGCGGAGCATTTCGGCTTGACGGATAGTGACGGGGAGGGCCGGGATGTCGTCCAGCGCCGCGGTCAGCGGCAAAACCGTCCTCGTCAGTGCGCGCGCCTTAGCGGCTTCTTCCAGAAAGTCCAGTGAAATGGCTGATTCGATGGAAAAGGGTCCTGCCCGGGTGCGCCTCAAATAGGAAACATGGCCAACCGTTCCAAGCGCGCAGGCAATGTCGCGGGCGAGGCTTCGAATGTATGTCCCCTTGGAGACGGTGGCCGAGAGGTTGACGCTTTCATTCGAGGCTTGGATCAGCCGAAGATCGAAGATTGTAACGAGCCTCGAGCTCAGCTCGATCTTTTCTCCCGCACGGGTTCGGGCATATGCCGGCTTGCCTGCGATTTTCAGAGCCGAGAAAGCGGGCGGGACCTGTTCGATTTCGCCGGTGAAGTCCGAGAGGATTGCCTCGATGCGCTGCAGCGCCGGTCGTTCGTCGCTGGTCGCAACCACCTGACCTTCGGCATCGAGAGTGTCAGTCTCCTCCCCAAGACGGATTGCGAAATCATACCCTTTCGTCGCGTCGAGCAGTCGGCCGCACAGCTTGGTCGCCTCACCGAGTGCAATCGGCAGGACTCCGCTCGCGAGCGGGTCGAGGGTCCCGGCGTGGCCGACCTTGGTCTTGGGCTCGCCCGCTTCCCTCAGGATTCGCTTCACAGCGCCGACGGTCTGGGTCGAGCCAAGGCCCTCGGGCTTATCGAGGATGATCCATCCGTTCAGCATCTTCAGGCCCGCAGGCCGAAGATTCCCAAGAACAGTCGAGCAACCTGGTCGACAACCGGCGAGACCACCCGCGCGACGACGTCCGCCCGCGGTGAGATTGCTGGCAGAACCAGTAGGAGGATTACGAAGACGATGAGTGAAAAGCGGCCGATCTTTCTAAACTGCAGAGCGAGCGAGGGCGGAAGGAGGCCCTCGACCACATGGCCGCCGTCGAACGGTGGCACTGGAAGAAGGTTGAACACTGCAAGGAAGATGTTGATCAATATGAAGTTGAGCGCGTTCGCCGCGACGATTGCGGCCGCGCCATTCTGCACCGTGCCCGAGATCGCGATGGTCGCCGCGAGGATCGCCGTCCCGACGAGCGCGAGCAGCAAATTCATTCCCGGTCCCGCGAGCGCGACGAGGACCATGTCGCGTCGCGGGTTGCGCAAGCGCTGGTAGTTGACCGGGACCGGTCTGGCCCAGCCGAAGATAGCGCCAGCGTGGCTGACCGCGAGGAGCAGCGGGAGAATGATGGTTCCGAAAGGGTCGATGTGGCGGATCGGATTGAGCGAAAGCCGGCCTTTCGCTTCCGCCGTCGGATCGCCGAGCCTTCGAGCGACCAGTCCGTGAGCGACCTCGTGGAAGACTATCGCGATCACCAGGGGGCCGACCCAGGTGGCGATCTCGTAAATCAAGTTGCCGTTCATCAAGAGAGCGTTTCTTGGAATGAAGCGGCCGTCAAGCTCGGCGTCGCGAGGTTGCCCTCGACGAGCAACGGAATGGGCAGCGGTGTGCTCAGACCGGCCACTCGTTTTTCAGGATTGCGAACAGCACCGTGTCACGGACGTGGCCGGTCCAGGTGGTGCGATCAGCGCGAATGATTCCTTCGCGCACTGCGCCGATCTTTCTCATCGCCGTTTGCGAGCGGGTGTTGCGCTTGTCGACTCGAAATTCGACGCGCCGGATCCCGCAGCCGAACGCACGGCGCAGCATCATCTCCTTGACGCGCTGGTTGAACCCGGTGCCCCGGAATTTCGGGCGATAGTAGGTGCCTCCGATCTCGAGCACCTCGCGGGTCGGATCAATTCCGAGATAGCTCGACATGCCGGCGAACTCACCGCCCTCGAACAGCACGAAAGTGCGGCTGTTCGGGTTCGCGACGTAGCGATCAACACTCTCATCGAAACCGTCAGGACCAAAGTTGTTGGCATAGATTTCCCAGATGTCCGAGTCCTCCCGACACGCTTCCTTCAGTGGCTCGCGATAATGCTCCGAGAAGAGCTCGGCGCGGCACTTGTCGCCAGTCATTGGCTCAGGGAGCCCGGCGAGGTCGATCATTCGCGTTCGAGATCCTGTGCGACCCTCTCCGAGCGAAGCAGGCGGTCGATGTGCGTGCCTTCATCGAAGCTCTCGTCGGCCACGAACTTGAGCTTTGCGGCATATTTCATTCGGACACGGCGAGCGACCTCGCGCTGCAGAAATGCTGTGTTTTGGCGGAGCGCCTTCAATACTGCGTCCTCATCCTGGCCGAGCAGCGGCTTCACGAACACGGTTGCGTGGCGAAGGTCAGGAGACATACGCACTTCGGTAACACTGACGAGGTGGGACTGCAGAACGTCGTCGTGCACATCGCCGCGCTGGAGCAGCTCGCTGAGCACATGTCGGACCTGCTCGCCGACGCGCAGCAATCGGACCGAGCGACCTTCGGGGGTCTCCTGACGCCGCATCAGGGCTTCTCCTGCGTGTAGAACGTAAGACGGTTGCTCGCCGGGTCATGGATCGTGAGTTCCCACGATCCCCAATCCATCAGCTGGGGATCGCCTGGTCGGGCGTTCTCGAAATTCTTTTCGCGCAGCTCGACTGCGAGCGCCTTCACGTCGTGGGCAGGGATGCGAGTTACGGAACCTGGAGTACCGTCACCATAATGTTCGGAAAGATGAAGAACGCAGTCGCCCTTGCGAAGTCCCATGTAAAGCGGCGAGTTCGGCTCGAAGCGGCGTTCGAACAGGATCTCGAAGCCAAGAAATTCGACATAGAAGCGCTTCGCGCGCCGCTCGTCGAAGCTGCGCAAGATTGGTGTGGGCGATCCGAACATCGGCTATATCATCCAGAGCATCACGAGCATCTCAGGCCCCCGAGCCGACCACAGTCCCGGCTCGGCGGAGCGCCTCAAAAAACTCGCATCAAAGCGTTCTGGCGCGCTCCTCGACCTCGAACACCTCGAGCGTGTCACCAGGCTTGATGTCGTTGGTGTCGGCAAGCATCACGCCGCACTCGAGGCCGGCACGAACTTCGGCGACATCGTCCTTGAAGCGCCGAAGCGAGCTGATGGTGGTCTTTGAGACGATGACGTCCTCGCGGGTGAGACGCGCGTGGATGCCCTTGCGGATGACCCCTTCGAGGACGAGCAGGCCGGCGGCCTTGTCTTTCTTGCCTGCCGGGAAGACTTCCTTGACCTCGGCTCGGCCGACGACCGTCTCGATGATTTCCGGACCGAGTTCGCCTGCCATCGCACCCTTCACCCAGTCGGTGAGGTGATAGATGACATCATAGTAGCGGAACTCGACCTTGTTGCGCTCGGCGACCTCGCGTGCCTTTGCGTTCGGGCGTACGTTAAACCCGATGATTGGTGCGCCGCTGGCGCTGGCGAGGGTGACGTCGCTCTCGGTGATCGCGCCGACGCCCGAGTGGAGAACCCGGACCTTGATCTCGTCGGTCGAGAGGCGACCAAGCGCGTGGACGATCGCCTCGACGGAGCCCTGAACGTCGGCCTTGATGACAAGCGGGAGCTCCTTGGTGGTCGAGGCGTGAGTCGCGAACATATTCTCGAGGCTCATCGGGGCGGATGTCGTGCGCTTGCGATCGAGAACACCCTGTCGATAGCCGGCGACCTCTCTTGCGCGCCCCTCGTTCTCGACGACCGTGAACGGATCGCCCGCTGATGGGACCACCGAAAGACCAAGCACCTCGACAGGCACGGAAGGGCCGGCTTCTTTGACCTGACGCCCCTTGTCGTCGATCATCGCGCGGACCTTGCCGCTCGATGCACCCGCGACGAAGACGTCGCCGACAAGCAGAGTGCCCCGCTCGACCAGCACGGTCGCGAGCGGGCCGCGGCCCTTGTCGAGCTTGGCTTCGATGACCGTGCCCTCGGCGGGCCGATCGGGATTGGCCTTGAGCTCAAGAATTTCAGCCTGAAGCTGGATTGCCTCGAGCAGTTTGTCGAGATTGGTCTTCTTGGTCGCCGAGACTTCGACGTCCTGGACTTCGCCGCCCATGTCTTCGACGATAACCTCGTGCTGGAGGAGTTCCTCGCGGACTTTCTGCGGCTTGGCGTCGGGCTTGTCGATCTTGTTGATCGCGACGATCATCGGCACGCCGGCGGCCTTGGTGTGATTGATGGCTTCGATGGTCTGCGGTCTGAGGCCGTCATCGGCGGCGACCACCAGCACGACGATATCGGTGACGTTGGCGCCGCGCGCCCTCATCTCCGAAAAGGCTTCGTGGCCCGGGGTGTCAAGGAACGTAATTTTCGACTTGTCGGGCAAGCTGACCTGATAAGCGCCGATGTGCTGCGTTATCCCTCCCGCCTCGTGAGCGACGACATCCGCGCCTCTGATCGCATCCAGGAGCGAGGTCTTGCCGTGGTCGACGTGACCCATGATGGTGACCACCGGCGGACGCGTCTTGAGTGTCTCGGGAGCATCGACATCGGCGGATGTGTCGATATCGACGTCAGCCTCGCTGACCCGCTTGATGCGATGTCCGAACTCGGTGACGAGCAGCTCGGCGGTGTCCTGGTCGATGGTCTGGGTGAGGGTCACCGCCATGCCCATCTTGAAAAGTGACTTGACGAGATCGGCACCGCGCTCGGCCATCCGGTTGGCGAGATCCTGGACCGTTATCGCTTCGGGGACCACGATGTCCCGGATCTGCTTCTGAGCAGGCCCGGTCTCCATATGGTGGCGCTTTTCCTTCTCGCGGGCTCGGCGCAGTGCGGCAAGCGAGCGAGCACGGCTTTCGTCCTCGTCTGAAAGGGCCCTGCTAACGGTGAGCTTGCCCCGGTGTCGCTCAGCATCCCCGCGGCCGCGGCTCGGCCGAGCCGCGGGCTCTGGACGGCGCGCTGCAGGAGCATGGCCGGCGGGACGCCGGGTGACGCGCTCTTCCTGCTCTTCCTCAGCTTCGATGATCGGCTGAGCCACTTCAGGCTCCGCGGGCGGCTCGGCGACGCGTCTCGCCTCCTCTTCGGCCTGACGCTGAGTTTCCTCGGCAGCGGCTTCCTCCGCCTTGCGGTTCTCTTCGGCGCGGCGACGTTCTTCCTCGCCCTGTTCGGTCCGGGCACGCTCCTCGCGGCGCCGGGCTTCCTCGAGCGCGGTTAGGCGGGAATCCTCGGCTTCGCGCAGAAGCTTCTCCTGAAGCTCCTTCCGGCGCGTCATCTCGTCTTGCGCCGAAGGCCGCTTGGGCGCCGGCGCGGCGGCGGGTTTCGGAGGAGTTGGAGCGGGCTTGGGCGCTTCGGCCGCGGGCTTTGGAGCTTCGACTGGCGGAGCCTCGCCCGGACGACCCAGGATGCGCCGCTTCTTGACCTCGACCACCACCGTGTTCGAGCGTCCGTGACTGAAGCTCTGCTTGACCTTGCCTGTCTCGACCGTGCGCTTGAGGCCCAGCGGAGGCCGGGTTCCAAGCTTCGGCTTTTCGGTCGTCTGGTCTGCCATTCTATTCCTTCGTCAAACTTCTTCAGCCGAGCCGGTCCTCAAGGCGGGTTCTCCGCCTTCCAGACCACGATCGGGGCCAGTGAAAGCCCGCCACCGAGCAAGCGCGTGTCGGACACGCGAAGCGGCAGCGGGATCGGTCAGGGCGACGTGTACCACATTTTCGCGCCCCAGTGCCAACGACAAGATAGTGCGCGGCTCCGGGAATATCACCCCTTGAGGCTCGCCTCCGCCCACTCGCCAGGCCTGGTCGAGGCGCTTTCGTCCATGGTCGACGGCGTCCGCAGCGTGGATGAGGAGATGCACCCGGCCCGAACGCGCGGCGGCTTCGACCTTTTCCGAGCCATTGATGAGGTTGCCCGCGCGAGCCTCCATCCCGAGCCTGTCGAGCGCAGTCTGGCGGAGCGCTGCCTCGGTGCGTTCACCGAGCTCGGCGGGCACCGTTACGACATTGGTCTTGAAGGCGCGCTGGAGCGCTGGTTTGAGCTTTCCCTTCGCATTGGCGGCATCGAGCTCCCTACGCGAAACGCCGATCCAGGCGCCGCGGCCCGGTGCCCGTGCACGCACATCGGGCGCAACCGCCCCGTCAGGCCCGAGCGCGAGCCTGATCAGCTCTTCCCGGGTACCTTTCCGACGGGTGAGGACGCACGTCCGCTCGGGAACATGCAGCTCCGGCTTTGCTAGTCCAGGGCCCTCATTCTGCGGAGTCCGCATTGGCGGCCTCCTTGGAATTGTCGGCAGCATCTGCTGACTGCTCGTCCTCGAACCAGTGCGCGCGGGCGGCCATGATGATCTCGTTGCCCTGTTCCTCGCTGAGGCTGTAGTCGGATAGAATCCCGCCCTTGTCCTCGGGCCGGTTGCTCGGCTCGCGCCGGCGCGGCTCGACGCGCTTCTTCTGAATGAGCTCGTCGGTTGCAAGATCGGCAAGGTCGTCGAGCGTTCGGATATTCGCTTTGCCGAGCGTCACCAGCATCTGTTCGGTTAGATGCGGGATCTCGGCGAGCGCATCCTCGACACCCAATTTGCGTCGTTCCTCGCGAGATGCGGCTTCGCGCCGCTCGAGCGCTTCGGCAGCACGGCTCTGGAGTTCGGTTGCGATATCTTCGTCGAGGCCTTCGATCGAGGCGATTTCCTCGACCTGCACGTAGGCGACTTCCTCAAGGCTCGTGAATCCCTCGGCGACGAGCAGCTGCGAGAGCGTCTCGTCAACGTCGAGCTCGTTCTGGAACATCTCCGAGCGCTCGACGAACTCGCGCTGCCGCTTCTCGCTCGCGTCGGCCTCCGTCAGAATGTCGATCTGGGACGTGGTAAGCTGGCTAGCAAGCCGCACGTTCTGCCCCCGACGACCGATTGCAAGGCTGAGCTGGTCGTCTGGAACAACGACTTCGATCCGGCTCTCTTCCTCGTCAATGACAACGCGGCTGACGGTCGCGGGCTGGAGCGCGTTGACGACAAAGGTCGCAAGATCCTGGGACCAGGGAATGATGTCGATTTTCTCGCCCTGAAGCTCCTGCACTACTGCCTGGACCCGGCTACCCTTCATTCCGACGCAAGCTCCGACCGGGTCGATCGAACTGTCGTGGCTGATGACCCCGATCTTCGCTCGACTGCCCGGATCGCGAGCAGCCGCCTTGATCTCGATGATTCCGTCGTAAATTTCCGGGACTTCCTGTGCGAACAGCTTCTTCATGAAGTCCGGGTGGGCTCGGGAAAGAAAGATCTGGGGGCCGCGCGCCTCGCGGCGAACCGCCAGAATCAGCGAGCGGATGCGATCTCCGACACGAACCATCTCACGCGGGATCTGCTGGTCGCGGCGGATCACTCCTTCGGCGCGACCCAAATCGACGACGACATGGCCAAACTCGACCCGCTTTACGACTCCGGTGATGATCTCGCTGGTTCGATCCTTGAACTCTTCATGCTGGCGCTCGCGCTCGGCATCCCGGACCTTCTGGAAGATGACCTGCTTGGCGGCCTGGGCGGCAATTCGGCCGAACTCGATCGGCGGAAGCGGATCGACGATGAAGTCGCCGACCTTCGCGCCTTTCTGCAGCTTCTGTGCACTCTTTTCGTCGATCTGCTTGAAATGGTCCTCGACCTCCTCGGTGACCTCGAGCACGCGCCAGAGGCGCAGATCGCCGGTGATGGGGTCCAACTTGGCGCGGATGTCGTTCTCGGCGCCGTAGCGGGCGCGGGCGGCGCGCTGGATCGCGTCCTCCATTGCCTCGATGACGATGCCCTTGTCGATCAGCTTCTCGCGCGCGACCGCGTCGGCGATCGCGAGCAGTTCTGCCTTGTTGGCGCTGACGGCAGCGGGTGCTGTGGCCATGTACGTTATTCCTCTACATTCTCGATGGTGTCGACGCCCTCGGTGCTGAGCGGCGCGGTGGCTTGGATGAGCTTCTCGGTCAAGACGAGCTTGGCCGAGCCGATGTCTTGGAACGGCAGTTCGTAGTCGTTGCCGTCCTTGCCGTGGAGTTTGACGATTTCCCCGTCGAGACCCTTCAGGTCGCCGGAGAATTGTTTGCGCCCGTCGCGCGGCTCGATGAGTGTTATCCTGGTCTCGTAGCCCGCCCAGTCGGAATAGTCCTTGAGCCGCGTGAGCGGGCGATCGATACCCGGCGAGCTGACTTCGAGCCGGTAGCTTCCATCGATCGGATCGGCGAGGTCGAGAAGCTCCGAAAGGCGGCGCGAGATCCGCTCGCAATCGGCGATGTCGAGCTGACGAGTGTCCGGTCGTTCGGCCATGATCTGGAGAGTCGGGTCGGATGTGCCGCCGATCATCATCACGCGCACGAGATCATAACCGAGATGCTTCACCTCGGGCTCGATCAATCGTTCAAGGCCGGCGATTTCCGACACGCGCGCTCCAGCACAAAATTCAAAACCTCTCGGACCGGAGCCGTGGAGCCCCAGCCTCAGGCATCTGGCGATGTCGAGGAGAGAGCTGCGATATAGGCTTGAACAAGCGCGTCCGCAAGCAATGCTTAGCGGCCGAGCGCCTCGTTCTCCCTGCGGATGCGGATGGCGAGGACGGCCCCGTTGAGGAGCGCGAAAAGAAGCGAGACCTGCCAAAGGCCAAAGACCAAGGGAAGAACCGCGATTTCGCCCACAACCACCCAGTAATTGGGGTGATCGACCAGTCGATAGGGCCCGGCGCGAACCAGGGGGGCGCCCGGAAGGACGATGATCCGGGTCGTCCATCGGCGGCCGAGCGTGGTCAGCACCCAAAGCCGGCAAACTTCAAGAAGGAGGAAGACGGCAAGCAGGAAACCGTTGATCGGGCGGAAGGGCGCGAGCCACCACAAGGAGGCTAGCCACAGTGCGTGAACGCAAACGATGAGCCGGTAATGTTGGGGAGCGTGCTCGCGCGCGCCCAGACCGAGCAGACGCAATGTATTGCGACGGGCGAACGCCAGTTCAAAGAGGCGTTCGAGCGTTACCAGAGACAGGATGACGATGCTGATTGTCACGCGGCCTCGAGCAGCAAACCGGCACATGTGAAGCCGGGACCGAATGCAGTCATCATCGTTCGATCGGGCAAGCCTCGATCGATCAGGCGTTCGAGGACGAACAAGACGGTTGGCGCGCTCATGTTGCCGAAGTCGCGAAGCACTTCGCGCTCGAGATTGAGCTCGCCCTGATTGAGCTTCAGTGCGGTCTCGATAGCGTCGATCACCTTGACCCCGCCAGGATGCGAGCAGAGGCGCCCGATATCCTCTCGCCGGATCCCCATCGACGCACACATTTCGTCGACCGCGCCGGCCAATTCCGCTTCGATAAAGGGCGGGATCGCGCGATCGAAGACAACCGCGAGCCCGGGATCCTCGACCTCCCAGCCCATGATCCGGAGCGTGTCGGGCCAAAGCTTCTCGGCAGAGCCCGTGATCCGGGCAAGGCTATGTTCGCCGCCGGTCACGACTGCCGCTGCCGCCCCGTCCCCGAAAAGCGCGGTGGCAACCACGGCCGCGGGATCGTCGCTGTTGAGCTGGATCGAGATCGAGCAAGTCTCGACGGTCACCATGAGCCAGTTGCTTCCGGGATCCGAAGCCGCCAGTCGCGCCGCGAGCGAGAGGCCACTGACGCCGCCGGCGCAGCCGAGCCCGAAGACGGGAACTCGCCGGACGTCGTTGCGGAAACCGACCCGCTTTGACACCCGAGCCTCGAGGCTGGGCGTTGCAATTCCGGTCGTGGACACGGTCACGATCCCGTCGATCTGCTCGGGCATCAGACGGGCTTTCTCGATTGCTCCACCCGCCGCCTCGACGAACAGATTTTCCGCGGCCTCAAGGTAGAGGGCGTTGCGGTCATGCCAACCGTGGCTTGCCATGTACCAGTCCTGCGGGGCGACGATATGTCGCCGAGCAATTCCGGCATTGTCGAAAACTCCCGACAGGCGGTCGAAGAGCGCTTTCCTGCCGCCGAACGCTTCGCGTGCGCGCTCTTTCGCCTCCGCTTGAGTGACGATGTAGGGAGGAACCGCCGTTGCGAGCGACAGAAGGCTGCATGCTTGCACCATGGTCATATAGAGCGGCGGAACCCACCTTTGGTTCAAATATTGAACGCAGGTTGGAGATGAGGATGCGCTTCCTTCAGCTCATTGCCCTGCTCGGACTTGCCGCCTGCGGCTCCTCGGCACCGACAAGTGCTCGAAATGGCGACGGCGTTGACCAACCTGCAAATCTGTCCCCCTCCGATCCGCCATTCACGTCCAATGCGATCGCGACATTCGACAATCCCTGGGCGCTCACTTTTCTTCCGGGAACGAATGTGGCGATTGTCACTGAGAAACCCGGGCGCCTCTGGCTCGTGGACGTCACGAATGGACAAAAACAGCCGGTGAGCGGGGCTCCGGCCGTTGTCTATCACGACCAGGGGGGGCTGCTAGACGTCGTCTTATCGCCGGGCTTTGGCAGCAACCATCTGGTGTACCTCACCTATTCGGAGCCTTCCTCAAACGGCGGCAGCGGCCTGGCGCTCGCACGGGCAAGGTTGGTCCGCGAAACAGGGGGCGCACGGCTCGAGGGGCTCCAGGTCCTTTGGCATGATCCGGCCGGCGGCGAAGGAGGTCAATTCGGCGCGATCGTCGTCTTTGCTCGTGACGGCAAGTCGCTATTCCTAAGCTCGGGCGAGCGTCAGCGGTTCACCCCGGCGCAGGATATGAGCCAACCTCTCGGCAAGATCCTTCATCTCACGCTCGATGGAAAGCCGGCGCCCGGCAATCCCTGGGCAGGCAAGCTGGGGGCTCAATCGGTCACCGTCACCGATCCGCCCAAGGACACCCAAACCGCCAAGCACACTGCAGGGCGGACCATCAAATGGCCCGGACCCAATCTCACTCCGTCCGAGACGTGGACGCTCGGCCATCGCAATCCCTATGGACTTGCCTTCGCATCCGACGGCCGACTGTGGGAAACCGAAATGGGCCCTCGCGGCGGGGACGAACTCAATCTCATCCTCGAGGGAAAGAATTATGGATGGCCCCTCGCGTCAGAGGGTAAAAACTATGACGGAGTGCCGATCCCACCACATTCGAGCCAGCCCGACTTCATGGCTCCCAAGCTTTACTGGGTGCCTTCGATCTCGCCGACGAGTCTGGTGATTTATTCGGGCAAGATGTTCTCGCAATGGGAAGGCGACGGGCTGATCGGGACTCTGTCGGGGAAGGTGCTGGTCCACGTCCGAATTCGGGGTGACCGTGCGAGCAAGATCGAACAATGGGACATGGGCCACCGCATCCGCTTCGTCGGGGAGGGGCCCGACGGAGCCATCTATCTCCTAGAGGACGAGTCCAATGGCCGGCTGCTCCGATTAACACCGGGTCAGACGCGCCGGTAGCGCAGATAATACGGCTGCCGGCCTTCACGCCGAGACTTCGCGCCATAGCGCGTTTCAATCCAGCCACCGGAAGGTTCGAGAAAGTCGCACGGCCGCTCGGCGAGCCAGTCGAACTGTTGATGGTGCCGCTGCATGATCATCAAAGACCAGGTCAGATAGGTCGGGTCGTCGGTCGCGAGACGAAACTCACCGCCGGGCTTCAACTTGGCCGCGAACAGGTCAATCGGGCGATCGTTCACCATCCGGCGTTTCGAATGTCGGGCCTTGGGCCACGGGTCGGGATGCAGCAGGTAAACAAAACTGAGTGCCCCATCAGGAATGCGTTGCAGAATCTCGAGGCCGTCGCCGCGCCAAAGTCGAACGTTGCGCAATCCTTTGTCACGGATGTGCGCAAGCGCTCCGGCAACCCCGTTTAGGAACGGTTCAGCGCCGACGAAGCCGTGATCCGGGAGCATGTCGGCGCGGTCCGCAAGATGCTCGCCCGAGCCAAAGCCGATTTCAAAATGGAGCACACGCTCATTGCCAAAGAGCGAGCGCGCGCTGACTTCGCCTTCGCTTCGAACCTCGATCTGAGGAAGCAACTTGTCGATGAGTTCCTGTTGTCCACGTCTCAGCTTGTGCCCGCTGGAGCGGCCATAGAGGCGATTGAGCGTCAGGGGATCGCCGGATTTGAAAGCGGTCATTTGCGCGGTCGCCTAGAGGTGGGCGCGCAGCATCGCAACGTCTGCTGAAGGAACCAATGCCCCTGCAAACATCAAACAGCCGGCAGAAGGAGCCAAAACCATGGCGACAAGCTCGCGGCAGCTTCAAGGTGGCCGCTTGGAATCGGCTTGGCGATGGCCGCCCTGGCGGCGGTTGCGTTGAGGACGCGTCCAGTTCCTAAACTGGTCTAGGCGGCAATCGCGGCTCTTAGATCTTCGATCAAATCGACGCGCTCCCAGGGAAAGAAGTCGCCGTCGGACGTGCGTCCGAAATGCCCGTAAGCGGCGGTCGGTTCATAAATCGGCTTGTTCAATTCGAGGTGCGTGCGGATGCCGCGCGGAGTCAGTCGGCCCAGCTTTCCAATTCGGCCGATCGCCGCCTCGATATGTTCGTCTCCGACGGTTCCGGTCCCATGCGTATCGACGTAGAGTGACAGCGGTTCCGATACTCCGATCGCATAAGCGAGCTGGATGGTGCAGCGCTTGGCGAGGCCGGCCGCGACGATGTTCTTGGCGAGATAACGCGCAGCATAGGCCGCCGAGCGGTCGACCTTCGTCGGATCCTTGCCGGAAAAGGCGCCTCCGCCATGCGGCGCGGCACCGCCATAGGTGTCGACGATGATCTTGCGACCGGTGAGCCCGGTGTCGCCGTCGGGGCCGCCGATGACGAAACTTCCGGTCGGGTTGATGTGATAGACGGTCTCGTTGCCAAGCAGATGCGAGGGGAGAACGCGAGCGACGACATCCTTCACATAAGCGTGAAGTTCGGCCTGCTTCTCGCCCCTGTCGTAGCCGGGCTTGTGCTGGGTCGAAACGACGATTGCAGTCGCCTTGGCGGGCTTTCCGTCCTCGAAGCGCAGCGTGACCTGGCTCTTGGCGTCTGGTTCGAGGAAAGGCGCTCGACCTTCGTGGCGGTCGGTCGCCATCTCGAGCAGGATCTTGTGGCTGTAATCGAGAGTCGCCGGCATGAGATCCGGAGTCTCGTCGCAGGCGAAACCGAACATGATCCCCTGGTCGCCCGCGCCTTCCTCCTTATTCTCTCCGGCATCGACGCCCTGGGCAATGTGCTCCGACTGGCCGTGGAGGTGGTTGGCGAAGTTGAACTCGGCCCAATGGAATCCGGCCTGTTCATAGCCGATCTTCTTCACGACTCCGCGGACCACCTCCTCGATCTCGTCACGCGCCGAGGGAGCCCAGCCGCCGGTCTCGGGCCAGCGCTCTTCGTCGAAGACCGGCTTGCAGCGGATCTCGCCGGCAACAACGACGCGATTGGTCGTCGTCATCGTCTCGCAGGCGACACGAGCCTCCGGATCCTTGGCGAGGAGGAGGTCGACGATGGCATCGGAAATCTGGTCCGCGACCTTGTCGGGATGCCCTTCGGACACGGATTCGGACGTGAAAAGATAGTTGCTGCGCATGGAGTGAGAGAAGCCTCGGGATCGGGATATAAAGAAGTCTTTATATGAGCGCCTCTAGCGACGCTTACGGCCAAGCACAATGCCGCCCGCAATGAGCAGGATCGCCAAGAATAAGGGAATGGAATTGCCCCAGCGCGCGAAGGGCGTGGGCGAATTGGCGGCCGGAGGAAGAACGGCATCGATCACCCCGGCGCTATGCCAGGAGAGCTCCTTTACGATGTTGCCGCGACCGTCGATCACGGCGCTGATGCCCGTGGGCGTTGCACGAAGGACTGGTAGGCCCTCCTCGGCTGCTCGAAGCCTGGCCTGGGCGAGGTGCTGCGGCGGTCCCCACGAGCCGAACCAGGCGTCGTTGGAGGGATTGAAGATGAATTCGGGCCGGTTGCGTTCGTCGACGACGTGGCCCGAGAAGATCATCTCGTAGCAAAGATCGAAGCCGACCTTGCCCCATTCTCCACCGATATCGATGGTTCGTGGCCCCGGTCCCGGCGTGAAGTCGAGGTCACCGGGAGCGAGGCGCGACAGGCCGATGTAGGAGAGGAGTGGCCGCATCGGCAGATATTCGCCGTACGGAACGAGATGGGCCTTGTCATAGCGGCCGATGATCCTTCCGCCGGGCGCGATCGCGAAGATGCTGTTGGTGGCGCGATCGACATGGATTCCGTCGCGCGATTCAACGGCAAGTCCACCGGTCAGGAGAACGTCATTGGGTCCGAGCAAGGACGCGGCGCGCATGCGCTGGAATTGCGCGGGGCCCTGACCGCCGATGCGCTGGTCTTCAACGGGTTCGGTAATCGCAGCTTCGGGCCACAGAAGCAGGCGCGGCTCCCCTCGCGGCGGGCCCGAAAGGGCAGCAAGCCGCCGCGCCGCTTCCTCCTCGAAGCCCGGACTCCACTTCACTTCCTGACCGATGTCGGGCTGGACGATGCGCACATTGCGTATCGTGAGCGGGTCGGGGGGTACCGACGAGGACGGAAGCAGCCACAGGAATGTCGTCACCCCGATGATGACGACGAGCGGAAGCCACTTGCGATAATATTCCAGCCACACCGCGCCGCTGAGGAGAACGACGAGCCCCGAGAGACCATAGGTCCCGATAAGCGCGGTCACTTCGATAAGCGGCGTCGGAGCAAGAGCCGCTGCCGCCGGGTTCCAGGGAAAACCGGTGAAGACGATCCCGCGAAGCCATTCGGTGATCGCCCAGGCGCCGCCCAGCACCGTCACCATCACCACTCGGTCGTCGCGGCCGAACCACCAGGCGAGGCCGGTGGCAATCGCCGGGTAAATCGCGAGGTAAATGGAGAGAAGAACGACCGCGATCCAGCCCAGCCACGCGGGCATGTTCGACTGGTAGGTAAAGGAGGTCGCAATCCAGTTGAGCCCGACCGCAAACTGGCCGAAACCGAACGCCCACCCCATGAAAATGCTCAGCCACAGCGACTTGTTGCGGTCGAGGAGTTCGCAAAGAACTGCGATCGCGACGAGAAGCAGCGGCCACCAGCCGACAGGCTCGAAGGCGAAGGCGGACACCAGGCCCGCAATGAGCGCGAAGAGAACGTACAGCATTGCCGGTCCCGTCATTGCGGGGAGTTAACGGCGACGCAATCCAGAAAACGTCCTCCGGATTGCCTCAACGCGCTCCCAATGACATGGCGAGTCCATGAACCTTCCTCCGTTTCATCTCGCCTTTCCAGTTGACGATCTTGCCGCCGCGCGCCGCTTTTATGGCGATTTGCTCGGCTGCGCGGAGGGGCGCAGCGCGAAGGATTGGGTCGATTTCGAGCTTTATGGACACCAGATCGTCGCCCATGTCGCTGCGGACATGCCCAGCCGGCGCTCGGCAAACAAAGTCGATGGCGAGACTGTCCCGGTGCCGCATTTTGGAATCGTTCTTCCAATGGACGAATGGCGCGTGTTGGCAGACCGACTGAGAGAAGCCGGGGTCGAATTCGAGATTGCGCCGACGATCCGTTTTGAAGGTCAGCCTGGTGAACAGGCGACGATGTTCTTCTTCGATCCTTCGGGTAATGCGCTCGAGTTCAAGGCGATGGCAAATCCGGCGAATCTCTTCGCCCAGCAATAGGTCCAGGTTCGGGCGGGGACATAGAGCCGCGCCGTTGCCCAACCATCCTTACTCTCCGGCCGATTCTCCCGCCGGCGCATGCAACCGAACGCGGATGATCCGGCGCGGGTCGGAATCGATAGCCTCAAGCTTCCAGCCTGACGGGTGGGTCACGCACTCGCCCCTGGCTGGGATATGACCAGCGAGGAGGAAAACGAGACCTCCGAGCGTATCGACCTCGTCCTCCTTTGAAGAGAGGCGCCGGTCGATCGATTCAGCAAGCTCTTCAAGTTCGATCCGAGCGTCGGCCTCCCACAGCCCATCGTCGAGCATCGTCAGCATCGAAGTCTCGGCATCGTCATGCTCGTCCTCGATATCGCCGACGATCTCCTCGACGACGTCCTCGATTGTCACCAATCCCTCGGTTCCGCCGAACTCATCCACAACGATCGCGAGATGAACGCGCTCGGTCCGCATCCGTGCGAGCAATTCTATGACGCCCATCGATTCGGGAACAAACAGCGGCTCACGCATCAGGGCATTGAGCGATCTGTCTTTGCCCGGCTCGACGCTTGCAACGAACACGTCCTTGATATGGACCATGCCGACCACCTCATCGAGGCTTTCTGCATAGACGGGCAAGCGGCTGTGGCCCGCATCGACGAATGCGGCCACGAGCCCCTCGAAGCTGATGTGACTGGCAACCGCCATGATTTCGCCGCGAGTGACGCAGATATCGCCGGCCGTCTGTTCGCCGAAATGCAACAGATTGCGCAGCATTTCCCGCTCGGCGGGGCTGAGATCTCCGGCAATCGGTGTCGAGCCCTCGCTCTCCTCGGCCTCGTCGATCGCATCCTCGATCTCCTCGCGAAGCGTCGGCTCGGAATCCTCGCCGAAAATGAGATGCCGCATGCTTCGCCAGAGCGTCGAACCCCCCTCGTCTCCGTGAGTCGCCATCAAGCAAACGCCCCATAGGGATTCGCAATGCCAAGCCTTTTGAGTGCTCGGACCTCGCGCGCCTCCATGTCCGCAGCGTCCCGGTCATCGTGATGGTCGTAGCCGAGCAGGTGAAGTGTCCCGTGCACCAGCAGATGAAGAGCATGGTCTTGGAAACTCACGCCTTTTTTGGCGGCTTCGGCTTCGCAGACGCCATGAGCGAGGACGATATCACCAAGCAATAATTCTACGCCGGAGACATTTGCCAAGGTCAAATCGCGCTCATCGGCCATCGGAAAGGAGAGGACGTTCGTCGCCTTGTCCTGGCCTCGCCACTTGGCGTTCAGCGCACGCACCTGGCCATCGACGCTGAGTGCGACGGAAATCTCTATCGGACGATCCGATTGGGCGAGTTCGGGATAGGAGCTCTCGGCAATCGCGGCTTCGGCGGCCTTTTTGACGAGCGGTCTCCAGTCGAACGGCTCGCCCCCGCTACTGTCCCATTCCTCGTCCGTGTCGAGGGCAATCTCGAGCGTCATCCATTCACATCCCGAACAGCGTTCGGACCCTCATAGGCGTCGACGATGCGACCGACTAGCGGATGGCGCACTACGTCAGCCGCGGTGAAGCGCACTACGGCGATTCCCTTGACTCGTTCCAGGCGGCGCACCGCGTCGGCCAGTCCCGACTTGGTCGGGTCGGGAAGATCGACCTGGTGGGGATCGCCGCAGATCACCATCCGGCTGCGCATCCCGAAGCGGGTCAGAAACATCTTCATCTGGAGGGGCGTCGTGTTCTGGGCCTCATCGAGGATGATGAAGGCATCGTTGAGAGTTCGGCCGCGCATGAATGCAAGGGGCGCAATCTCGATCTCGCCCGACGCGATTCGACGCTCGACCTGTTCAGTCGGGAGCATGTCGTAGAGCGCGTCGTAGAGCGGCCTCAAATAAGGATCGACCTTTTCCTTCATGTCGCCCGGAAGGAAGCCGAGGCGTTCTCCTGCTTCGACCGCCGGCCGCGAGAGGATCAAACGGTCGACGCTTCCGTTGATGAGCTGCGAGACCGCCTGGGCGACAGCGAGATAGGTTTTTCCGGTACCAGCGGGACCGAGAGCGAAGATCATATCGTCGCGCCCGAGTGCTTCCATGTAGGTCGTCTGAACAGCGGAACGCGGAACGATCGTCTTCTTGCGTGTGCGGATCATCACTCGCGGCGCGGAGGTCACTTCCTCCTGGATAATGCCGTCGAGATGCGGCTGGGCCGCCATTCCAAGAACCGCCTCCACCGCCTCCGCGTCGACATCCTGACCGTGGTCGAGGCGGTTGTAGAGCCCGAGAAGCACATCGCGGGCACGCGCGGCCGTGTCGGGATCGCCCTCAATCTGAACGCGGTTTCCGCGCGCGGCGATGTGAACTCCGAGCCGCTGCTCGATCGTGATCAGATGGCGGTCATAATCACCGAACAAGGGGCCAAGCAGATAGGGCTGCTCAAACTCGATCTCGAGCCGGGCGCGGTCCGGGACTGCGGCAAGGTCGCGTCGAGCCATCAGGCGGCTTGTCGCCGGAGGATAGTGCCCGTCATGCTGTTGGGTCCCGCAGCAACCAACGTCACATCGATAATCTCACCCGGCGAGGCGTTGCTGTCGACATGGACGGATTGAAGCCACGGCGAGCGCCCGATCATCTGGCCAGCGTGCCTGCCCTTGCGCTCGATGAGGATTTTGGAGTCGGCGCCGATCCTCGAGCGGTTGAAGGCGAGCTGGTGTTCGCTGATCCGGGCCTGGAGACGCTGGAGCCTGTCGTTCATGGTCTCGAGTGAAATCTGTCCCTCCATCATCGCTGCCGGAGTACCGGGGCGCGCGCTGAACTTGAACGAATAGGCCGAGGCATAGGCGACCTCGTCGACAATCCTCAAAGTTGCCTCGAAATCGGCCTCCGTTTCGCCGGGAAAGCCAACGATGAAGTCAGTCGATAGGGCGATGTCCGGACGGATTGCGCGCACTTTCTCAAGTATCGACAGATATGTTTCAGTGGTGTGACTTCGGTTCATCGCCTTGAGGATTCGATCACTCCCAGACTGCACCGGCAGGTGAAGGTAGGGCATGAGCTTGTCGATTTCGCCGTGCGCAGCGATGAGCTCGTCGGTCATGTCGGCGGGGTGGCTGGTCGTATAGCGGATCCGGCCGAGGCCATCGATCCTGGCAAGCGACCGGATGAGATCTGCAAGTCCGCGCCTGCCATCCGCCCATGCATTGACGTTCTGCCCGAGCAGCACGATCTCGCGTGCTCCGCCTTCGACGAGGGCATGTGCCTCAGCCACGATGTCGTCAAAAGGCCGCGAGACCTCGGCGCCGCGGGTATAGGGAACCACGCAATAGGTGCAGAATTTGTCGCAGCCTTCCTGCACCGTGAGAAACGAGCTCGGATTGGCTCGGCGCCGCGCCGGCAACTGCTCGAACTTGCTTATCGCCGGCATTTCGGTGTCGACTGGCCGGCCACCGAGTGACGCTTCGATCACCATTTCGGGAAGGCGGTGATAAGCCTGCGGACCAACGACGATGTCGATCATCTGCGAACGGCGCTTCGCTTCTTCGGCCTCCGCCTGAGCGACGCATCCGGCAAGAGCGACGAGGGGTTTGGAACCGTCCTCGCGCATCAGTCGGCCAACGTCCGAATAGGCCTTCTCGGCGGCCTTTTCGCGGATGTGGCAGGTGTTGAGCACGACGAGGTCGGCGTCCTCGATCCTATCGGACGAGATCATCCCCTGGGCACTTAGAAGCTCGGCCATTCGCTCGCCGTCATAGACGTTCATCTGGCAGCCGAAGTTTTTGATTTTGAAGGTCTTGGCGCTCATCCTCGTCCGCCTATAGGCGAGTGGGCGTGCGACGTTAAGCCGAGCTTTTTGGCGATCGATTCGCGCGCTTCATGGGTGAGTTGCTTGCGATCCAATCCGCTATCGAGCGGTTCAAGGACATGAACTGTCACCGGCAAGATTCCAGGCCGGCCTAGGATCCGCTTTACATTGTCCGCGCCAGGCTCGACGAACCAGCCGACTTCGGCTCGCTCGTCTCCGTAGTCGACGGCGACGGGGAGCACCCGAACGTCGCGAGACGCGAAATTCACAGCCTCGAGCAGAGTCGATCGGAACGGCAGGAGATGTGTGCCCGGCCCCGTCGTTCCTTCGGGAAAAACGGTTACCGGCTTTGTGTCCTTAAGGGCGCGAGCAACCGCGACTGCCTGGTCCTTTGCGCCCCTCCGATCCGCGCGCTTCACGTAGACGGTGTCATTCTGATCAGCGAGCCAGTGGATGAGCGGATGACCAAGCTCGTCTTTCGAGACGAAAGTCGCGCTCAACGATCCGCCCAGGATGAGAATGTCCAGCCAGCTTGTGTGATTGGCGACGAGCAGCGCATGACGGCCCGGTCGACGTCCCGAAACGCGGGCCCGGACGCCGAGGATCCACGCGGCGGCAGAGAGAAAGCGATGGGGCCAGTTCGACCGGCGGAAGATCAGTTTGGTAAGGACGTGGGTCGGTGCGAGCAGTGCAAACAGCGCCAGCAACAAGGCAATGCGAAGCATTGCCCGAACGTTCAACTTCACGTCGTTCCTAGCGGTCGCGATCGAGCGCGACCCCGTAGAGTTCCATCCGATGATCGACAAGTCGGAAGCCGAGCCGTTCGGCGATCCGCTTCTGAAGCTGCTCGAGTTCGTCGTCGACGAACTCGATGACGTTCCCAGTCTCAACGTCGATCAAATGGTCGTGATGGGTTTCGGAGGCGGCCTCATAGCGGGAACGGCCATCTCCGAACTCGTGGCGCTCGAGAATTCCGGCCTCCTCGAAGAGCCGCACCGTTCGGTAGACCGTCGCGATCGAGATATTGGGATCGACCGCTGCGGCCCTTGCGTGGAGCGTCTCGACATCGGGATGGTCTTCGCTGTCGCCGAGGACCCGAGCGATAACCTTGCGCTGCTCCGTAATCCGGAGGCCCTTGTCGGCGCAGAGTGCCTCAATATCGATGGTTCGCGTCATTGGCCCCAAATTAGGTAGGTGCCGAGCGCTCGTCCAGCAAGCTTACTTCCCGCGCGTGCGCCGGCGCTTCGTGCCGAGCCCGATCGACTTGGCAAGTGTGCGCCGCTGCTCGGCGTAGTTGGGGGCAACCATCGGATAATCTGGAGAAAGTCCCCATTTTTGACGATATTGTTCCGGGGTCATGTTGTAGTGGGTCATTAGATGCCGCTTCAGCATCTTCAGCTTCTTGCCGTCCTCGAGGCACACGATGTAGTCGGGCTTCACCGATGAGCGGATCGAAACCTTCGGCTCCGGTTTCGGCTCCGGGGCCGACGAACTCTGCGAAATTCCGCTGAGAGCGCCATGAACGTTCTGAATGAGATTCGGAAGATCGTTTACAGCGACACTATTGTTGCTGACGTGCGCAGCTACAATGTCCGCGGTAAGAGTCAGCAACGTGTCTTCGGTGGCTTCATTGTCGGCCATGTCGAATTCCTGAAGTAATTGAGCAGAGTTCGTGCGCTGACCGCACACGATCTTGCCACTAGGCATGCCGATTGATCAGCGCAAGTGCAGCTCAAGAAATGGTCGAGACGAGGTTATTAACTAAAGTTCAGAAGCAAGGGTGATTGCGTCGTACCTCTTGCCGCTCGTCGCGTGGTAATAGTTGCGGCGACGTCCGACCGCAGAAAAACCTGCCGCGTGATACATGCCGATCGCGGGATTGCCGTCGCGGACTTCAAGATGAACTCGCGTTACGCCCTCTTCTCGTGCGCGATCGAGGAAATGGTCGAGAAGCAGCGTTCCGACGCCGCGGCGCTGTTCGCCGGGAAGAACCGCGATCAGAAGAAGCTCGGATTCGCCAAGGACCGTTCGGAACAGTGAAAAGCCGACCACGGATTCGCTGGAGCGGTCGACCGCAATCATCAAGAATACGCCGTTCATCGGCAGGATCCCGCTGAGCTGCGAACGGGTCCAGGCTTCGCCGAACTTATCGCCAAAGGCGCAATTCATGACGTTCATGACCGCGTCTATCCCCTCGTGGCTGCCCGGCACGATGCGGACCTGTTCGGCATGGGCCGGGGTTGCCACTACGCCGCCTCCGGGACACGCGCGTCTGGCGCCCGGGCGTAGACCGGTTTCGGAGCGAGCCCTCTCAGGTGGACCGGCAGCTTGAGGGCATTGGCGGCGGAGGGCATAGCGTCGCGCGCTTCGCCCCAGCCTCGCTCCTCGATGAGCCGATCAGCGCCGGAGCCGACGACGAGCGGCGCAGTCGCGAAACGCGCGGCTTCGGCCGGCCCAAGGTTCCGCAGCTCCGACACGGCCTCCGAAGTCCTGGCGTCGAACTGCTGGACGAACAGCTCGCCATGGCCGCCAATAACTGCGGCGGCGATTTCGCCCTCGTAAATCGCCCCCGCAGCGAGCAGCGCAAGTGAGGACATGCCCTTGAGTTCGCAGTCCCAGCCGATGGCAAGTCCATGGGCAGCCGCGATCGCCACGCGAATGCCGGTAAAGCTCCCCGGGCCGACGCCAACGAGGATTCGCTCCGCGCGCCGTCCTTCGAGGAGTTCGGCGATCATCGGAACCAGCCGCTCGGCATGGCCGCGGCCGATCAGCTCGTCGCTGCGTGCGACGCACGCGTCGCCCTCGAACAAAGCGGCGGTGCAGGCGGCACTCGACGTATCGAAGGCCAGGATCATGGGAGCGATAGTGGACACATGCGGCCAACCGCCGCAAGTCCCTGAATCAAACGGCTTCGACGGATTCGACCTCGGGTACATAATGGCGGATCAGGCTTTCGATCCCGCGCTTCAAGGTGACCGTCGATGAAGGGCATCCGGAGCAGGCCCCGTGCATCGTCAGGTACAGACGCCCGCTGCGGTAGCCCTTATAGGCGATGTCGCCGCCATCCTGCGCGACAGCGGGGCGGACTCGGGTCTCGAGCAACTCCTTGATCTGTTCGATGATCTCGGCGTCCTCGGGATTCTCCTCGAAGTCGGGCTCGTCGGCGACATGGATGCCCGCAGCCGTCCCGGCGACGAACAGCGGTGCATCGCTGACGAAATGATCGAGAAGCGTTTCCAGCACGAGCGGTTCGAGATCACTCCAGGAAACTCCAGGAGCAACGGTCACGGAAATGAAATCCCGGCCGTAAAAAACGCCTTCGACGAGGCCGCTGTCGAACAGGGCGCTCGCGAGCGGGGATATGCTGGCGGTTTGGGAATCCGGAAAATCTCGAGTGCCGGAGTCCATGACAGGCTGGCCCGGGAGGAACTTGCGGGTCGAAGGATTGGGCGTTTGCTCGGTGCGGATCAGCATGGCGCCGATGTGGTCTTCGAAGGCGTTCGGATCAAGGACTGAACGGCGGGATGCCGGCAATGACCCAGCGCGTGATCCCGATCGCGGTCCCGAAGCAAATCAGCGCAACCCACCACCTCCCGGAGCGCATCGGCTCGATTCCAGGTCCAATGGCAGCGCGGCCGGTGATCATCGCCAGCGTGAGCTTCCTTCCCCGGAGCCGATAGAAGATGATCGCAGCGAGGTGCAGCACGATCAGTGCAAGGATGACATTGAACCAAAGCGCATGAATGTCCCGAGCCCTGTCGGACGTGTCGCTGCTGACCAGGCGGGCGAGGGGGCCCATGTAAATCCCGTCCTCGTCCTGTGAGATGAGCCCAAGCCCAACCTGGATCACAACTGCTCCGAGGAGCGCGAGGACGCTAAGGGCTCCGAGCGGATTGTGGCCGATGCCGCTCCATCGGCCGCTCCAATAATTCCGAAGCGAGCGTGGTCCCGGAACGAAGCTCGAAAAGCGGGCAGTCGAGCTTCCGACGAAGCCCCACAGGATTCGGAAGACGAGAAGTGTGAGGACCGCGCAACCCGACCATATGTGCCAGTCGGTGTGATGGTGATGGACCGACCACCAGCTGAATCCGATCAACAGTGCGAGGAGCCAGTGCACCAGCCGCACCGGAACATCCCATACCCGCATTTCGGCCGGAGCGGAGCTCAGTGCTTCTCTTCCGCTCGATATTTGTCGTGGCACGCCTTGCAGGTGCCATTGAGGTCGGCGAACCTGGCGTTCATCGCGGCCACGTCATTGCCTCGAGCTGCGGAGTCGAAGGCTTGGGCAGCCGCCTGGAAGTTGCGTAGCTTGGCAGCGAAATCCTCCGCATTCTGCCAGATTTCCGGTTTGGCGCGGGTCTTGGCGACATCGGGACCGGTACCTGCCGGGAACCAGCGCGAAGCCGCCCGAGAAAGGAGCACCAGTTTTTGCGAATTCGCCCTTAGGGCCGGGAGATCCGGAGTCGGGCCGAGCGACCGGTGAATGGCCTTCCCGGCATCGCCGATCGAGCCCATGCCATCGTGCCGGGCCTTCATCACGGCAAGGGCCTGGTCCCTGCTGAGCGGGACCGCGAGCATCAACATGGAGTTGCCGGCCGTTTGTGACTTGGCCGTCGCGGACAAGGAATCCTTGTCGATGCGTCCCTGGACGCCGTTCGCGTGGCCCAGCTTCCATCCACCACAAGTCCCCGCCGCGATGAGCGCGCAAGCGGCGACATAAGAAACGAAGCGCATAGTCCCTCCCTATTGTTCGTCCTGTATCTTCCAGCTGTCGTCGATCATCTTGATGATTCCAGAAAAATCCTTTGAGCCGCCGCCCCGGTCGACGAACCGCTGATACAGCTCCTCCGCCTCGCCGCCCACGGGAGTGTAGGCGCCGACGCTTTTGGCAGCATCATCGGCGAGTTTCAGGTCCTTGAGCATGAGTGCAGCAGCAAATCCGCCTTCGTAACCATGGTCGGCGGGCGTTTCGGGGCCGACTCCGGGTACCGGCGCGTAGCTCGTCATCGACCAGCTCTGCCCAGAGGCTTTGGACGAAATGTCGAAGAAGATCTGCGGATCGAGCCCAAGCTTCTGAGCCAGAACGAAGGCCTCGCAAGTGACGATCATTGTTGCCCCGAGGATCATGTTGTTGCAGATCTTCGCGGCTTGTCCCGCACCGAGCTGACCGGCGTGGATGACCGCCTTGGCCATCGGCTCGAGAAAGGGCCTGGCGCGCTCGAACTGCTCGTCAGTGCCTCCGACCATCAAGGTTAGGGTCCCACCCGCAGCCGCTGCGATTCCACCCGAAACCGGGGCGTCGACGAAGTCGAAACCGAGACGATTGAGACTCTCTCCCACTTCGCGGGCACTCGCGACGTCGATGGTCGAGCAGTCGATCAGAAGCGTGCCCGGCGCGGCGTTTGGGGCGACGTCATCGTGGAACACGGCTCGAACATGTTTTGCGGCCGGGAGCATGGTGATGACCACGTCCGCATCCCTGACGGCATCGGCTGCGGAGCTTGCAGGAGTGCAACCGCCATCGGCGGCATGCCGGACAGCTTCGGGAACGAGGTCGAAGGCTTTTACCTGGTGACCTGCCTTCACGAGGTTTGGCGCCATCCCTCCGCCCATATGACCCAAGCCGATGAATGCGATGCGCGCCATGCTCAACGTCCCTTCCAACTTCCAGGCCGCTTTTCGACGAAGGCGGCCATTCCTTCTTTCTGATCGTCGGTCCCGAACAGCCCATGAAACAGGCGCCTTTCGAAGCGGATTCCCTGTGAAAGAGGGATTTCGAAGGCCGCGTTGACCATCTCCTTGACGGCGATTGCGGCAAGTGGCGGCATGGCCGCGATCGCTTCGGCCGTCTTCAGTGCTTCGTCGACCAGCTCGGCTGAAGGTACGACCTTTGCGACAAGGCCCGAGCGCTCAGCTTCCGCTGCGTCCATCATTCGCCCGGTAAGACACATCTCCATTGCCTTGGCCTTGCCGACCGCCCAGGTCAGGCGCTGAGACCCGCCCATACCGGGAGTGACCCCAAGCTTGATCTCGGGCTGACCAAATCTCGCGCTGTCGGCGGCGATGATGAAGTCGGCCATCATGGCTACCTCGCAACCTCCGCCAAGCGCATAGCCGGCAACCGCAGCAATCCATGGCTTGCGGGTCGACGTGACTTTCTCCCAGCCGGCGAAGAAGTTGGACGAATACATCTCGGCAAAGCCCCGATCGGACATCTCCTTTATGTCCGCGCCGGCAGCAAAAGCCTTCTCCGAGCCGGTGAGCACGAGGCAGCGCTGGCCTTCGTCGGCATCATAGGCTTCGAAAATGGCGATCAGCTCGCGAAGGACGTCGCTGTTGAGTGCATTGAGAGCCTGGGGCCGGTTCAACGTGACGAGAGTGACCGCTCCCTTCTGCTCGACCAGCGCGGTTTCATATTTGCTCATGCAACCATCTCCGCTTGAGGGAAGGGCCTCCACTCTTCCGTCTTCGGAAGCGGCGCGAAGAGAACGTCCAACATTTCGTCGGTCACCTGCTCAGGGCTGGCGGGGTCCCATTTCGGATCGCTGGTCTTTTCGATCAGCAGCGCGCGCACCCCTTCACGAAAATCGTGGGTTCGAACAACTCGTCCCGCAAGAGCAAATTCGGCCCGCATTTCGTCGGCGAACGTCGCCCGATCAACACCCTCTGCAAGAAGTCTGAGAGAGACCTTGCACGACAGCGGGCTCTTGGTCCGGATTGTCGCGAGCTCGGATTGGGCCCAGTCGCTGTCTTCCTCCTCGAGCGCAGCGATAATGTCTTCCAGTCGATCGGTCGCGAACAGTCTCGAAATCTGCGCGAGGCTCTCCTCGATCCTTGCCGGCGGAGGCGTTGTCGATGCCGCTCCAAGAGCACCCTGAACCCGTGTCGGCGCTTTTATGATTCGTTCGACCAGATCCTCGAGCGCTGTCTGCTCGACATAATGGGTGGCAAGATTGAGGTAATGGCACTCGCCAGCGTCGAGCCGGGCGCCCGTCAGCACCATGAACTGCCCGACACGGCCTGGAAGTCGGGAAAGATACCAGCCGCCGCCCACATCCGGAAAAAGTCCAATGCTCGTCTCAGGCATCGCAAGGCGCGTGTTCTCGGTTGCGACCCGGTAGGTGCAGGGCAGCGAAATCCCGACCCCTCCACCCATGGTGATCCCGTCCATGATCGCGACTGTCGGCTTGGGATAAGTGAAGAGGAGGTGATTGAGCTGGTACTCGGCCCAGAAAAAGCGCTTCGCCTCCTCGGCGTCGCTGTTCCCGCTTCTGGCGAGCATTACTACGTCGCCGCCGGCACAAAAACCGCGGCCCTCGGCGTGGTCTATGAGAACCATCTCGACGTTCGAATCAGAGCGCCACTTGAGCAATGCCCCGCTCATTGCCTCGCACATTTGCGTGGTGAGCGCATGGATCGCCTTGGGGCGGTTAAGCCGCAGCCGTCCGACGCCGCGCTCGACACTGATCAGGACATCCTCGCTCACTGGCGAAGCATGTCCCGGCTGACGATCACGCGCATGATCTGATTGGTGCCTTCCAGGATCGAGTGGACCCGCAAGTCGCGCCAGAAGCGCTCGATCGGATAGTCCATCAGATACCCGTAGCCGCCGTGAAGCTGGAGCGCGCGGTCCACGACCGAAGAGCCAGTGTCGGTGGCGAGGCGCTTGGCCATCGCCGCGAACGTGGTCTTGTCGGGCGCGTTCGAAGTCACCTTGGCGGCTGCGACATAGAGAAGATAACGGGAGGCCTCGAGCTCGGTCATCATGTCGGCCAACGTGAATTGAGTCGCCTGGAAGTCGGCAATCGGCTGGCCGAATTGCTGGCGGCCCTTGGTATAGCTGACGGCTTCATCGAGGCAGCGCTGTGCTCCGCCGAGCGAGCAGGCACCGATGTTGAGGCGGCCGCCGTCGAGGCCCATCATCGCGATTCGGAAGCCCTCGCCTTCCGATCCAACGCGGTTGCCCACCGGCACTCGAACCTCGTCGAAATTGACCTGCGCGGTGGGCTGCGAGTGCCAGCCGAGCTTTCGCTCCTGCGCTCCGAAGCTCACTCCGGGCATGTCCTTGTCGATAACCAGGCAGGTGATTCCTTTTGGCCCTTCCTCGCCGGTTCGGACCATGGTGACGTAAATCTCGTTCTCGCCGCCGCCGGAGATGAAGGCTTTCGATCCGCTGACGACATAATGGTCGCCATCGAGGATCGCCTTCGTCTTCAGCGCCGCGGCATCGGAACCCGATGACGGCTCTGTCAGACAGTAACTTCCAATCCGTTCCATGGTGATCATGGAAGGGAGATATTTTTGTTTCACCTCGGTCGAGCCGAAGCGGTCGATCATCCAGCTTGCCATATTGTGAATCGAGATGAAGGCGCTGGTCGACGGGCAGCCGTAGGCGAGAGCCTCGAAGATCAACGCTGCATCCAGCCGCCCAAGGCCGATGCCTCCGCTTTCCTCTGAGACGTAGATCGACCCAAAACCCAGTTCGGCTGCCTCGCGGATCGTGTCCCTGGGGAAGATTTTCTTCTCGTCCCACTCTCCTGCGAACGGCGTGATCGCGTCGGCAGTGAATTTGCGCGCCATTTCCTGGATTTGGAGCTGGTCTTCAGTGAGGTCGAACTGGGTCATCGCGCGGGGGCTCTAGGGCCGGGCCAAACTGTCAGCAAGTGCCCGCGACGGAGGCCGCGCCTATGCCGGACGGCTGTGTCTTACCTGGAACCGGCCGAGTTTCCGATGTCGTTGACGTCAGGGTTGTCGAAGCCATTCTGAAGCTGGTTCGAGGGTGTCGCACTGCTTTCATCGGCCGGCAGGGTCTCGATGTCGGCGTTTTCCGCGATCTGATTATCGGGAATGCCCTCGTCGATCGCGATATTCTGGTCCTGCGCCTTCTGCTGCTGCCTTTGGCAGGCGCCGAGGGCCAGCGTCGAAAGGCCGAGCACTGCGATTGCCACGGCCGTCGGCCTAGCATTTCGCATAGGTGTAGCTCGCTGCTGGATCGCTTTCCGTACGTGTCAGTTTATCGCCGCTTCGTTTCAAGGATTCGAACCTTGTCCAGGCTTTGCCTTCGCCGGTGAAGCGAAAATCCCCATTGAGCGACAGACTGTCCCTTTGAATGAGGTTCGAAGGGACAGCGAGCGACCGATAGAAGCGAAGCTCCTCGGTGTTGATCACGAGTAGACCCTTGGCCTGATCCAGCGCTGACGTGCAATCTGCCGGAGTCAGCCCCCAGCGGCCCTGAAGCGTCGCTGGAATTGTCATTACGGTGGCCGAGTCTGCAGTCTGGGGAGAAGCCGCCTCGTTTTCCGGTGGGGACCCTTCTGGCGTTCGACTGGCTTGGTTCATCGGCTCGGGAACGAAGGTTACTGCATTGGCTCCCTTCGCAACGGGGCCATGTTTTCCGCAGGCAGCGACCACGATGATCAGGGCGCAGGTGAAAACCGGGACTCGAAACCGCATGCCCCCTCAACGCGGCTGCGGGCCGCCAGTATCCGCACCTTGTTTCTGATCAGTTGCTGTAGGCTGATAGGCAGGGCCCTTCGGTGTCCGCCCCGGACGAGAAATTCGCGTGACTGAAGAACCACTTGTCTCGCTCGAAGCCGTGGAAGGCGTCGCTCGTGAATCGCAGCCCGTAGGGCGTGTCATTGGAGACAATATAGGAAACGCCGCCGCCGCCGCTCTGCTCGGTCACGGCCGTCCCTCGATAATGAAGGACGATTCGTCCCGGCTCGGCCCGAACTCCGGACCAGACATTCACTTCACCGTGCGAAAGGACGAGCCTGGTGCTTTGGACTCCCGCCGACTGAGACTGCGGAAGCACCAGGGCCCGCTCTCCGCTGGCGAGGTGGATTCGGTAACCTCCGCCGCAATAATAGCCCGGGCCGGTATATTGCTCGGTTCGCGGGCCGGTCCATTGAAGGAGCACGGCTAACGAAAGCGCCATCAGGCTCATGTCTCACCCCCATCGCCGAAACGATGGCCGTATTTACCCTGAAAGCCGGTGTTCGGCCAGCATCAGCCCATTGTCGGGATCATGAACGCGGTCTTGTTGTCGGCGTCGACGAAGCCATCCGGCCAGCGCTGGGTCACGACCTTATTCTTGGTCCAGAAGTGAAGGCCTTCCTGCCCATATTGGCCGATGTCGCCAAAGCCCGAGCGCTTCCAGCCGCCAAAACTATGGTAGGAGACCGGCACCGGGATCGGCACATTCACTCCAACCATGCCGACATTTACGCGCGCCGTGAACTCGCGGGCAGCGTGGCCGTTGCGGGTAAAGATGGCGACTCCATTTCCATATTCGTGCTCGCTTGGGAGCCTCACCGCCTCCTCGAAATTCTTCGCTCGGACCATCTGCAGGACGGGGCCGAAAATCTCGTCCTGATAACTTTTGAAACTGGGCTTCACATGGTCGAAGAAGGTCGGGCCGATGAAAAAGCCTTCTTCGTGCCCCTGGAGCGCGAAGCCTCGCCCGTCGACGACCAGCTCTCCGCCCTCATCGATGCACATCTGGATATAATGTTCGATCCGCTCGCGGTGCGCCTTGCTGACGACCGGACCATAATGGGCATCGGGATCGGTCGAAACGCCGACGCGCAGCGATTCGATCGCTGGCACCAGCTTCTCCCTGAGGCGATCGGCAGTTTCATCACCGACGGGAACGACCACTGGAAGCGCCATGCAGCGCTCGCCGGCAGAACCGAATGCGGCTCCGGCAAGGTCGTTGACGACCTGGTCAAGGTCGGCGTCGGGCATGACGATGCCATGGTTCTTGGCGCCGCCGAACGCCTGCACGCGCTTTCCGTGCGATGTGCCCCGCGAATAAATGTACTGGGCGATGTCGGACGAGCCGACAAAGCTGATTCCGGCAATATCGGGATGATCGAGGATTGCATCGACCATTTCCTTGTCACCATGGACGACGTTGAGAATGCCGTCGGGCAGGCCTGCATCCTTCATCAGCTCGGCCAGACGCACCGGAACGCTCGGGTCGCGCTCTGACGGCTTCACGATGAAGGCGTTGCCGCATGCGATCGCCATTCCGAACATCCACATTGGGATCATCGCTGGGAAGTTGAACGGAGTGATTCCGGCACCGATGCCGAGCGGCTGGCGCATCGAATAGACGTCGATTCCGGGTCCAGCGCCCTGGGTATATTCGCCCTTGAGCGCCTGCGGGATCCCGCAGGCATATTCGATCACCTCGAGCCCGCGCTGAACGTCGCCGCGGGCATCGGCGATGACTTTCCCGTGCTCGGAGCTCAAGAGATGCGCGAGGTCGTCCATGTTCTTTTCGACGAGCTCGCGAAACTTGAACATGACGCGCGAGCGGCGCTGCGGGTTGGTGGCAGCCCAGGCAGGCTGCGCTGCCTTTGCTGAATCGACGGCCTTCTGGAGATCGGAGGCACTCCCGAAGCGGACATTTGCCTGGACCTGGCCCTGGTTGGGATCGAACACATCGCCCTGGCGCTCGCCGGAAGCGAAGTTGGAACCGCCGATGAAATGATCGATGCTGCGAAGCATTGGTACGCGTCCTTGGGTTCTGATTTCTGGGGTGGCGCTCCCCTAGACCCGGGGGGCAGCAAATGCCAGTTGCGCAAGACGCGAGAGTGGAGAGTCGAATGCGCAAAATCGCAATTTTGATATGTGTCAGCCTGATCGGTGCTGCACCTGCTCCTTCGCCGGATGCGAGGCTTCGAGCGATCGTTGCCCCAGTGAGCGCGGCGCGCATGAAGGCGACGGTCGAAACGCTGGTCGGCTTTGGAACACGGCACACGCTCTCCTCTCAAACCGATCCGAAACGCGGAATCGGTGCGGCTCTGAACTGGGGCCAGGCTCAGTTCCAGGCTCTGGGGCTTCCTACCGAGCGTCCTTGCAATATATTTACCGGCGACAGGCTGCCCGCGCCGACGCGCGTCTGCGACATGGTCGCAATCCAAAGGGGCACGGAGCGGCCCAATGATGTCGTGATCATCACGGGTCACATCGACAGCCGAGTGAGCGATCCCCTCAACGCCAATGCATTCGAGCCGGGCGCTAACGATGACGGCTCAGGCTCGGCCGCGGTCCTCGAAGCGGCGCGCGTCCTTTCGAAACACAAATTCCCAGGGACCATCGTCTACTCGCTCGATTCCGGCGAGGAGGAGGGACTTTACGGCGCCAAGGTCATCGCGGCTTATGCAAAGTCCCACGGCTGGAACGTCATCGCCGATCTCAACAACGATATCATCGGCAACAGCTGCAGCTCGGACGGCGTTTGCGATTCCACGCACGTTCGTGTCTTTTCGGAAGGGCCTCGCTGGCAGGGACATGAAGAGCTCGCGGCTCGGCAGCGAAGTCTCGGCGGCGAAAATGATGCTCCTGGTCGCAACATCTCCCGCTTCCTCGATACTCTCGCCGATCATTTGAAGATCGGTCTCGACGTTCGGCAGATTTGGCGGAATGACCGGTTCGGCCGAGGCGGCGACCACGCCGAGTTCCTCAACCTTGGCTATCCCGCCGTTCGGCTCACCGTTGCCGTCGAGAATTACAATTGGCAGCACCAGGACGTCAGGGTCGAAAATGGAATCCATTACGGCGACACCATCGATCACATGGATTTCCCGTACCTTGCGAAAGTCGCGAAGCTGAACATCGCAGCCCTTGCAGCGATGGCGAGTGCTCCGCCGCCGCCGGAGCCGACCGTTCAGGGCGCGGTGAGCACGGATACGACCCTGACTTGGGCACCGGTTGGAGGCGCCTCGGGATACGCCGTTCGCTGGCGGCGTACCGACGCGAACAATTGGGAGGCCGACCGAGTGCTTGGAGCGGGTCAATGTACCTCGACCTGCAAAATCGTACTTCCGCACATCCGGGTCGACGATTGGGTGTTCGGAGTCGCCTCGGTGAGCAGGTCCGGCTTTGAAAGTGCGGTGGCCTCTGCCGTTCCCGGCGGAGCGTTCAAGCCCTATATTGCGCCTCCGACGAAGTCCTGAAGGGACGGCGGCGCATTGGATTTGAGAGAAAGGAAAACATGGCCGGCGGATGGACACGAGACGGCGCGGTTCAGGACCAGATCGACGATACGGTTAAGGATGCCCTCCTTCGCGCCCGGGCACTGACACCCAAGGGCGAGAGCGCCGAGGAATGCGACGATTGCGGTGAGCCCATAGCCAAGAAGCGGCGAGAAGCTCTTCCCGGGGTTCGAACCTGCATCACCTGCCAGGCGGAGCGCGACAAGAGCGTCGTCCACTCCACGATCAATCGCCGCGGAAGCAAGGATAGCCAGCTGCGCTAGGCGCGTTTAGGGCCTCGCAATGGCCCGCAAGCGCTCCTCCGACCTTCCAAGCCCGAAACAGATTCTGGATTTCATCAGCAGATCCGACCTGCCGGCGGGCAAGCGCGAAATTGCCCGGGCTTTCGGGCTTCGGGGCGACGCGAAGATCGCGCTCAAGAGGCTGCTCAACGACATGGCGGACGAGGGCCTCATCGAAACAGGGAAAGGGCGCGCCTTCAACAAGGTGGGCGGGGTTCCCCGAGTCACCGTCTTCAAGATCGTCGAAGCTGATGACAGCGGGAGTATCTGGGCGCAGCCGGAGCATTGGGAGGCCGACACCCCGCCGCCGAAACTTCGGGTAATCGAAGGAAAGCGGCACGGTGCACTCGGGATCGGCGACCGGATTCTTGCCCGCACCGAGGAGCGGGGCGAGCGTTTCGTCGCTCATCCGCTAAAAAAGCTGGCGCATAAGGCAGAGCTGGTGCTCGGCGTGGTGCGAAAGGACGGGAACCGGTTCTGGCTAACGCCGGTCGAAAAGAGGGAGCGGCGCGAGCTGCCCATCGGCGATATCGGAACCGGCGAGGCGGGCGACCTCGTGCTGTGCGAAGTCTCCGGACGCGGCCCTCGGGTGACCGCTCGGGTCGACGCTGTCATTGGCGATCCCTTTGCGCCGAGAAGCTTCAGTCTCATCGCCATTCACAAATATGAACTTCCCCACGAGTTCGGTGAAAAGACGATCGAAGAGGCAAAGCAGGTCGCTCGGCTTGCCCTTGGGAAGCGGGAGGATCTTACCAAATTGCCGATCGTCGCGATCGATCCAATAGATGCGCGCGACCATGACGACGCCATCTGGGCGGCACGCGACGAGGATGATGAGAATCGAGGCGGCTGGAAGGCCATCGTCGCGATCGCCGACGTCAGCTTCTATGTCCGGCCCGAAACCTCGCTCGACAAGGCAGCAAGGGCTCGCGGCAACAGCATCTATTTTCCCGACGGGGTGGTGCCGATGCTGCCCGAGGAGCTTTCAGCGGACATCTGTTCGCTGAAAGAGGGCGAGGATCGAGCCGCGCTCGCCTGCCATCTGACGATTGCGAAGGATGGGACGTTGAAGAGCTGGCGCTTCACCCGGGCGAAAATCCGGGTCGCCGCGAACATCGCCTACGAGGATGCGCAGGCGGCCATCGATGCATCAGACGAGGAGCGAATTGAACTTTCTTCTCCGGTCTGTTCGATGCCGGACGTTGAAGGACCTCTCCCCAAAGAGCTTGTCGACGCTGCGCTGAGGCCGCTCTGGGGCTGCTGGCGCGCGCTCCTCGCCGGGCGCAACCGACGCGAGCCCCTGGAGCTCGACCTTCCCGAACGCCAGGTCGTTCTCGATGAGAAAGGACGGATCGAATCGGTCGCGCCTCGCGAGAGGCTCGACGCCCATCGACTGGTCGAGGATTTCATGATCGCCGCGAATGTGGCGGCCGCTCGCGCTCTTGAAGCAAAGAAGTCGCCGGTGATGTACCGGGTCCACGAGCCGCCTAGCCGCGAGAAGCTCGAAGCGCTCAAGGACTATCTTGAGACATTCGGAATCCAGTTCACGCTGGGGCAGGTCGTTAAACCGGCGACATTCAACCACATCCTCGAGCGCGTCGGCGACGCCGATTTTCGGCCCGAGATCATGGAGCAGCTTCTCAGAACGCAGATGCAGGCACGCTATGCGCCCGAGCGCCTCGGCCACTTTGGCCTCGCGCTCGCCACCTATGCGCATTTCACCTCTCCAATCCGGCGCTATGCGGATTTGCTTGTCCATCGCGCATTGGTCAGCGCGTACAAGCTCGGGGAAGGAGGATTGCCGCCAGCCGATGCCGAGCATTTCGAGCGGATCGGAGAGCAGATTTCCGGACTCGAACGGCGAGCGATGGAGGCGGAACGCGAGACGGTAGACCGTTATGTCGCTGCCTATCTTTCCGACCAGCGCGGACAGATCGTCATGTGCAGGATCACCGGTGTCCAGCCGTTCGGCTTCTTCGCAACCGTCGTCGACTTTGGCGGCGACGGACTCGTTCCGGTTTCGACTATGGGGGCAGATTATTTTCGCTACGACGAGAAATCGCAGCAGCTCGTCGGCGAGGAAACGGGGACGACCTACCGAATGGGCCAAAGAATCAAGCTCCGGATCGCTGAGGCCGTTCCGGTTTCAGGCTCGCTGCGTTTCGAACTGCCGGACCAGCAGGAAAGAAAAGTCGGCCTGCCCGAAAGGCGTGACAGGGTGCGCTCTGCTGGCCGCCGCGGGCGGCCTCCCAACATCCGCCATCAATCGCGCCGGCGGTAAGCGGGGAAGGGAAGTTCGGATGGCAAGTGGAGCAGCCGCAGTAATAGCCGCGGCGGTCGCGCGCGCCCGGCGCCAGATCGAGGAGCATTTCGAGAACGCTGCCGCCTTCGACCCGCCGCACGCGGTAGGGTACGAGCCGCCGGATCAAATGCACGAACGCCAGTTCGAGCTACTGGCCGGACGCGGGATCCTCAAGGAGACGATTGATGGCCGCTACTGGCTCGACCGGGAGGCTGCGCGACTGGAACGCGAGAGGCAAGCGGCCGCCGCCAAAACTGTCTTGGTGATCATGGCCATCGGCCTCGTCATCGCCGCAGGACTGAGCTTCATTCTCCTGCGTTAATCGGCGGTCGCAACCTTTCAGCGCCGCGAGTATTGGGTCAGCGCGAGGAGGATGTGCCATGACCTATAAGATCGCCATCATCGTCGGCAGTCTTCGCGAGGGCAGTCTCAATCGCCGGGTGGCGCGGTCGATCTGCGCGATGCGCGGAGACAATCTTGGATGTTCGATGCTCGAGATCGGCGATCTGCCGCTCTACAATCAGGATCTCGACACCAACGCGCCCGAACAATGGACGCGCTTTCGAAAGCAGGTGGCCGAAGCCGACGGAGTGCTGTTCTGCAGTCCTGAATATAATCGGGGCATTCCCGGTGTTCTGAAAAATGCGATCGACGTCGGCTCGCGTCCCTACGGGCAGAGCGTTTTCGACAAGAAGCCGGCAGCGATTGTCACCGCATCACCCGGATCGATTGGAGGCTTTGGAAGCAACCACCAAATCCGCCAGGCCTGCGTATTTCTCAACATGCCCGTGATGCAGCAGCCCGAGGCCTATCTTGGACATGTCACGGACGACAGCTTCGACGAGGCAGGATGCCTCAAGGACGGGCCGCTCAAGGAGCTTGTGAGCAAGCTTGCCTATGCTTTCCACGACTGGGTCGAGATGATCCAGCGTTCGCGTCAGCTTCTTGCGGAAGATGCCGCGCATGCAGCCCAGCAGGCTCTGGCCAAGGAACACGCCTGACACTTGGCGCGAACGGAACCGATTCTCTACTTTCGAGAACCAACCTGGCGGGAGAGATCGGATGGAATTCACCTGGCTTTCGCGCTGGCAGCCGCAGCTGCTGGCGATTTTGCGCATCGTCGCGGGGCTGCTCTTCCTGGAGCATGGCCTATCCAAATTTTTCGGCTTTCCGGTCCCGTTTCCAATGCATCCGCTACCGCCGCTCCTCATGGCAGCAGGCGCAATCGAGGTGGTCGGGGGCATCCTGATCGCGATCGGTCTGTTGACCCGCCTCGCGGCCTTCATCGCCTCGGGCGAAATGGCGATCGCTTATTGGATGCAGCACGTCCCGAGCGGAGGCTTCTGGCCCCTTGCAAACAAAGGCGAAGGAGCGGTCCTTTATTGCTTCATCTTCCTCTACCTCGCGGCAGCCGGCGCTGGAGCATGGGGGATCGATACCGCGAGGGAAAAGGGCGCGCCGATCAGGTAACCCTGGCACGGGTCTTGAAGCGAGGCTGTTCCCATTCGCCCGATTTGAGGATGTCGCCGAGAATTTCCGCGGCCCGGACTATTTCGCCAAAGCTGTTGTAGAGCGGGGTGAAGCCGAAGCGCATCAAGTCCGGGGCGCGAAAGTCTCCGATCACTCCGCGAGCGATCATCGCCTGCATGACCGCATAGCCTTCGTCGTGCGCGAAAACGACATGGCTTCCGCGCCGTGACGGGTCGCTCGGGGAGGCGAGCTGCACTTCCTTGCCGCAGCGCGCCTCGATTTCGGCAATGAACAGCTGCGAAAGAAGGCGTGATTTCCTCTCAACTTGTGCCATCGAAATTCCATCGAAGGTAAGAATGCCGGCCTCGAGCGCCGCCATCGCGATGATCGAGGGTGTTCCTGTGAGAAAGCGTGAAATGCCCTCGACCGGTCGGTAGTCGTCGGTGAACGCGAAGGGCTCTGCGTGGCCCATCCAGCCCTGGAGTGGATTTCGAAGTTCGCTTTGCAGATGCTCTGCGACATAGATGAAGGCCGGCGCTCCTGGGCCGCCGTTCAGATATTTGTAGCCGCAGCCGACCGCCAGGTCGCAGCCGCTTCCGTCGAGGTCGAGTTCGAGCGCTCCGGCGCTGTGCGAAAGGTCCCAAAGAGTGAGTGCGCCTGCGGCGTGCGCGGCGTCGCTGACGAGCTCCATGTCGTAGATCGCTGCCGAGCGGTAATCGACATGAGTAAGGCTAACGACGGCAGTGTCATCATCAATTGCACTCAGGACCTCGCCTGGAGGGACAGGCCTGAGCTCAAGTCCGAGCATGTCACAGAGACCCTGCGCGACGTAGAGGTCCGTCGGGAAATTCGCCTCCTGGCTGACGATCGTTCTGCGTCCGGGCCGAGCGCGAACTGCGGCGGCGAGGAGCTTGAACAGGCAGACGGTTGTCGAATCCGCAATGAGCAGCTCAGACGGCTTTGCTCCCAGGATCGGTGCAAGCCCTGCCGCTATCCTTGTTGGCCATTCGATCCAGCCATGATCATTCCAGCTTGCAATCAGATCCTCGCCCCATTGCCGCTCGGCGGTGTTCAGGAGCGCGGCGGTCGCAGTCACCGGCAGCGCTCCCAGGGAATTCCCGTCGAGGTAGATCGTCTCTCCTGGCAATTGGAACCGTTCGCGCGCGAAGCCGAGCGGATCCGCAGCGTCGAGCTGCCGAGCTTCTTCAATTTCCATGGAGCAAGTCTGCGAAAAGGAGAGCCTCGAAGCAATCGAATCTGATTGGTTAGGAGCCGATTGCTTGGCTCCGGCTCGAAAAGCGCGAGATCAGAGCTTGGGCAGCGTTACTCCAAGCTGGCCCATATATTTGCCGGCGCGGTCGGCATAGCTCACCTCGCAGGGCTCGTTACCCTGCAGGAAGAGGAACTGACAGGCGCCCTCGTTTGCGTAGACCTTGGCTGGAAGCGGAGTCGTGTTCGAAAATTCCAGCGTTACGTGCCCCTCCCAGCCCGGTTCGAGGGGGGTGACGTTCACGATGATTCCGCACCGCGCGTAGGTCGATTTGCCAAGGCAGATCACCATCACGTCGCGTGGCACACGGAAATATTCGACCGTATGGGCGAGCGCGAAGCTATTGGGCGGGATGATGCAGACGTCGGTCGTCCGATCGACGAAGCTGTTCTGCGCGAAATCCTTTGGATCGACCGTTGCCGAGTCGACGTTCGTGAAGATCTTGAAATGGTTCGAAACGCGCGCATCGTAGCCATAGGACGAAAGTCCGTAGCTAATGCAGCCCTCGCGCCTCTGGGCTTCGACGAACGGCTCGATCATGCCGTGCTCCAGCGCTTGCTCGCGAATCCAGCGGTCAGATAAAATCGCCATGACGAGTGCGTAACGGGACCAATTTCAGGCTTCAATTTGGCGCCGATTATTTCTGTGGATTGGGTGAAGTCGAGATTCGGCAATTCGTTGGACTGCGCTTTGATTCGTGCACAACCAATCCACAGTTGTGCTACATTCGTTCTCATTAGACGTGTGGGGCCGCACACGGGTAGGGACGGGTCATGGCCGAAGTCATCCGTATCGCCGAGTCCGCGTCAGAAGCCGGAACTCAAGTCCTTCCGCAGAACGTCGAGGCCGAGGCCGCGCTCCTCGGAGCGCTGATGATCGACAATCGGCTGGTCGAGGATGTTCAGCTCAAGCTGAAGTCGCACCACTTCTTCGAGCCGCTTCACGGACGCATCTACGAAGCGATTTTGAAGATGACGGACTCCAACCGGGTCGCGACTCCGGTAACTTTGCGTCCACTGTTCGATGCTGACGAGAATATAAAAGAGGTTGGCGGCGCCGCATATTTGGCGCAATTGACGGGGTCGGGCGCGGCTGTGATCGGAGCGCGGGACTTTGCCGGCCAGATCTACGATCTGGCACTGCTCCGTGCACTGATCGGCGTAGGCCGCGACCTGGTGGAAGGCGCGCTCGACACGAGTGAGGACGTTGCCCCCCTCGCTCAAATCGAGCGCGCCGAAACCGAATTATACAAGGTGGCCGAGGAGGGAGGAGCCGAGGGCAGGGCGAAGGCCTTCTCCGAAGCCACCAAGGAAGCGCTCGAGATGGCCGAGCGAGCGCTCAACAGCGGAGGTCATCTTTCCGGATTTACCACCGGGCTCGAGAGCCTCAACGCCAAGATCGGCGGCCTTCACAAATCGGACCTCATCATCATCGCTGGCCGCCCGGGCATGGGCAAGAGCTCGCTTGGAACCAACATTGCCTTTGCCGCCGCGCAGCGGTTCGTGCGAGACGTCGAGGATGGGATCGACCCTGAAAAATCCGCCGGTGCGCCGGTTGCTCTGTTCAGCCTCGAAATGTCCGCCGACCAGCTCGCCACCCGTATCCTTGCGGAGCAGTCGGGGATCAGCTCCGAGAACCTTCGAATGGGCAAGATCAGCCAGCAGGAATTCCGACAGCTCGCCCGGGCTGCGGCCGAGCTGCAGAACCTTCCGCTGTATATCGACGACACGCCCGGCCTGACGATCGCCGCGCTCCGGACGCGCGCTCGGCGGCTCAAAAGGCAGAAGGGGATAGGAGCAGTCGTCGTCGATTATCTCCAGCTGCTTCAGGGCAGCGGCAGAGGGTCGTCGGCCGACAACCGCGTTCAGGAAATCTCGGAGATCAGTCGAGGAATGAAGCAGCTCGCCAAGGAGCTGAACGTTCCGGTGATCGCGCTTTCACAGCTCAGCCGTGCAGTCGAGCAGCGCGAGGACAAGAGGCCGCAGCTCTCGGATCTCAGGGAATCGGGCTCGATCGAGCAGGACGCGGACATCGTGCTCTTCATCTATCGCGAGGATTATTATCTCGCGTCCAAGCAGCCCGCCGAAGATCATCCGGATTTCGCGGCCTGGCAGGAAGAGATGGGACGCGCTTACGGGCGCGCCGAAGTCATCGTTGCCAAGCAGCGCCACGGTGCGACCGGCAAGATCCGACTGAGGTTCGACAGTCGGATCACCAAGTTCAGCGACGCCGTCGATGAAGGGTATTTGCCCGAGGCGCGCGGATAGCAGCTCGAACAGCCTGGGGAGGGGGGATGAGGGCGCCGGCAGGTTCGGCGCCCTCAGTCGCTTTTATGGTCCGATATCGTTGCTCTGCTGGACCGCCTGCCAGCTGACTCCGCGAACCAGGCCAAGAGCAGCCGCCACATCGTCGTCCAGCCCGTAAATGTCAGGCCTGAACTGAAGTCGCGATCCGTCCCAAAAGGCGGTGTGATAGAGCAAACGCACCGGGATCGAGCTCTTTAGCTTGACGTAAGCCTCCTGCTGGCCGGCCATCGCCTTCTGGAACTGATCGTCAACGCCCTCTTCGGTCGCGATTGCATGGGCAAAAGCGACGGCGCCCTGAACTCGGACGCATCCGTGGCTGCGATGCCGCTCCGGAAGTCCGAAGAGCGCCTTGGCAGGAGTATCGTGGAGATAGATTTGCTGCTTGTCGTCCATGTCGAATTTGACGATCCCGAGTGAATTTTTTGGACCGGACTGCTGGACCCAATGGCCGTTTTCGTTCGCGAAGTTATTCTCCTGAAGCCATCCGCGACTCTTCGTGGCAACCTCCTTGTCGGCGATTGAATCGGGGACTCGCCACTTGGGATAGGCGACGAGGTTCACGATCGGCGCCTCGATCTGAGGAGTCTGCTTGTCGGGCTCGCCGGCGACGACTTCGCGCCTGTCCATATGCTGCCCGTCGCGCCAGTAATCGAGGAATGTCGCAGCCGTATTGACGTCGATCCGAGTCTGGGGCGGATCGCGCTCCAGCCAGCGCAGTCGCTCCATCGCGATCGCACATTCGCGCGCAAGTCCTGCAGGACCCATGTTGATTGCCGCAAGCGTATCGCCGCCGACGATGCCGTCTGTCTTCAGTCCGAAATCGCTCTGAAGCTTTTTCACCGCGGCGACCAGTTGCGGGGAGAAGCGGGCTGATGTCGGCGAGTTGTGCGGGTCTGATTGTTGTGGCTGGGCTCCAAGATAGCCCATTGCAGAAAGCGCTGCCGCGAGCGCGGCAACGCGGTCGTCGCGGCTACCGGGGTTCAGCGGCTTTCCCGAAGCAACCGGCTGGAAGTTCGAGCTGGCCGCGAGCTTCAGATATTTAAGATGCGCCTGGCTAAGCGCCTTATATTCGTCCGTTTGCGGCGGAAGCGAAGCGAACCAGCTTACAAGATCCCCGCTTTTCATCGCCTGGAGAAAGGCTTGCCGAACGTCCGCGGACGGTCTTGGTAGGGTGTAGACGGGATAGATTTTCGAGGGGTCGGAATAGCCCTGTGTGAGCGCCTCGGCATATTTGAGGGCCGCCTGCGTCAGTGTCGCTTCGTCCTCTGTGTCCGCCTTCAGGAACAGCTCTGGCTTGAGACCATTTGCCGGGGCGTTGGCGATGATCTCCCGAAGCTGTTTCTTGAGCTTGCCGTTCCATTGGACTTGAACCGACGGAGCGGGCGCGGCAGCGTTCGAGGTCGACTGGCTGGAGTTTTCGACCTTCGAGCAGGCCGGGGAGAGGGCGACGCACAGGGCAAGGCCAAGGGCCGAGCCGATCCATTTACTTTTTATCACACAGGCCTGAACGCGAGGATCGGCTGAAGCGATCCATTGCCGTTAGAATTCAGTCTTCCTGCATGGTCGGATCGCGCAGGCCCTCGCCAATGGTGGCCCGGGCCCGGTCCGCTTCGACGCTGGTCACCGGGTAAGCACAATAGTCCGCAGCATAGAAGGCACTTGGGCGGTGATTACCGGACAGGCCAATCCCGCCGAAAGGGGCGTTCGACGGAGCGCCATTGGTTGGCTTGTTCCAGTTGATCACGCCCGCCCGGACGTTGGCCCAGAACTTGTCGTACATTTCCGGCCCCCCTCCGACGAGGCTCGCGGCAAGCCCGAACCGAGTGTTGTTGGCCTCATCGATTGCCGCGTCGAAATCCTTCACGCGGATGAACTGTAGGACAGGGCCGAATATCTCCTCGTCGGGTCGATCCTTGGCGTCGGTGACGTCAATCAGTGCCGGCGTCAGGAACGGCCGTCCATCGAAGGGCCGATCGAGGCGCCTCAACGGCTTCCCCCCCTTCATCATCAGGTTGAGCCACTGTTCCTGAACATTATCGGCTGCCGCATTATCGATCACCGGCCCCATGAACGGTTGCGGGTCCGCGAAAGGCTGGTCGACGGCCAGCCGGTCAATGAGACGGCAGATCGCGTCGATGAGATCGCCCTCCTTGCCATTTTCGACGATCAGTCGCCGCGCGGCCGTGCAGCGCTGGCCGGCAGTGAGATAGGCCGACTGGACCGCGATCACAGCGGCTGCCTCGAGGTCCTTTGCGTCCCAGATCACTAGCGGGTTGTTGCCCCCCAGCTCGAGGGCGAGAATCTTCTGGGGCATTTCGGCAAACTGCTTGTGAATTGCCGTGCCTGCCCGTGCCGAGCCTGTGAAGAGAAGGCCGTCGATCCCGGCTTGTCCCGCAAGTTCCCGTCCCTCTTCGGGGCCACCGATCAAAAGCCGCACTACGCCTTCGGGAATCCCTGCCTCGTGAAAGCAGCGAACGAGGAATTCGCCGGTCGCCGGAGTCTTCTCGGACGGTTTGAAGACGATTGTGTTGCCGGCGATGAGCGCGGGAACGATATGCCCGTTCGGCAAATGCGCCGGGAAATTGTAGGGACCGAGTACGGCGAGCACTCCGTGCGGCTTGTGCCGCACTGCGATCCGGTTGCCGAGCGCTGCTTCCATCTTTCGCGACGGCGTTCGCTCAGCATAGGCCTCAATGGAAATCTGCGCCTTGTTGACGACTGCGCCGACCTCAGTCCGCGCTTCCCAGAAGGGCTTGCCAGTCTCGCTAGCGATCAGCTGGGCGAACTCGATTTCCTTTGCCCGAACAACATTGGCGAATCGGCGGATCGCCTCGATTCGATAGGCGTGGGAATGCGCGGCCCAGGCCGGCCAAGCGGCACGGGCAGCGAACACCTCCGCCGCCGCGTCGCCTGGCTCTCCGGACCAGATTTCATCGCCCGTAGCCGGGCTGGTGGAGACGAGCTTAACCACTCCGGAGGGGTTCACGACCTGCGCACCTTCGTCAAGCTGCCGGTGCATCCTGCTCCATCGCTTCTCCCATCCGACGAACGGCTCTAATCTTCTCGTCGAATGGCCGCCAGTCTTCATGGTCAGCGATCGCCGACCAGATTGCCTCGACCTCATCGATGTACATCGATGCCGGGGTTTCGGACCAATAAGGATGCGACTGGGCCCGAGCCGTCCCAGGGAGGAGTTGGGCGAGTTCGCGAAATTTCTTCTCAGGATAGGCTTCAGGGCCAGGGTCATGACCTCCGCGCCAGTCAAAGAAGATGCGATCGATCGGCTTCGCGCGTGTCGCGAGTGCGCCAATCAGCGCGGTGACAATTTCGCGATCGCTTGCGGACGGTTCGATCCCGAGCCGCCGGATCATCGCATCGACAAGCGCGTTTTCGAACCACTTGCTCCATCCCGTGAGAAGTTCGGATAGCGGCTCCGCGTTCGCGACGAGCGAGAGACAGCCTGCGAGCTGCGCAAGGTTCCAGTGAATAGCTTCGGGCTGCCGGCCGAAGGAATAGAGGCCGTAATGGTCGAAATAGGCCGCGGTGAAGTCGGGATCCCAATCTGGAGTGAACCGCCACGGACCGTAATCGAAGCTCTCGCCGGTGACGTTGATATTGTCGCTGTTGAGCACTCCGTGGACGAAGCCCGCTGCCATGTAGGATGCGCCAAGCGTTGCAGTGGCGAAGGAGACGCGCTCGAACAGCAGGAGCGCGTTCTGGGTCTCGTCTTTGGCGATGCGCTCGCCATAGAAATTCTCCAGGCAGTAGCCAACGAGTCTCTGGATGTTTTCGACCTCACCGAGAAAGGCGAGCCGCTGGAAGGTTCCAATGCGGATGTGGCCGTGGCCAAGCCGGGTCAGTACCGACGAGCGCGTCGGAGATGGTTCATCGCCTCGCTCGAGTTCCTCGCCGGTTTCGAACAGAGCGAAGCTTTTCGACGTGCTGACACCCAGGGCTTCGAGCATCTCGGTCGCGAGCACTTCGCGAATTCCGCCCTTGAGCGTCAGCCGGCCGTCGGCATGGCGACTGTAGGGCGTTTGACCCGAGCCCTTCGTTCCCAAGTCGAGCAGGCGGCCCCGATCGTCGCGCAATTGGGCGAATACGAAGCCACGGCCGTCGCCGATCTCGGGGTTGTACACTCGAAACTGGTGCCCGTGATAGCGAAGGGCCAAAGGCCCTGGCAGATTGTCGAGGAGGGGCTCGAAGCGGCAGAAGCGGGCGGCCCACTCGACATTAGTCGCCTCCAGTCCGACCCGCTCGGCCCACCGCTGGTTCAAGAAGCGCGGCGTGCACCGCGGAAAATTCGCAGGCTCGACGGCGTCATAGAAATCGGGCCCGAGAACCAGAAGTCGCGGATCTGGACGGTACGGAGCCATCCAAGTTCAAGCGGCGCTGGAAGAGAGCAGTTCCAAGCCTAACCGACCAGCTTCCGAAGCTTGGCGAGCGCGTCGGCGTCCGGCTCGTCAGGCGAGATCGTCGTCACAAACTTCCCGTCGCGGTCAAACAGCAAAACAATCGCGCTATGCATCATTTCCTTGCCCGGCATCGGATCGGGTGAAGGATGCGCGTAAATCCCGAACTGCTTTTTCACCTGATCGATCTGAGCCTCGCTACCGGTCAGGCCGATGATCGGCGAGTTGAACAGCTGCGCATACTGACCCACTTCCTTGGGGCCGTCATACTTCGGATCGATAGTGACGAAGACGATGCCAAGCCGGCTCTCGCCACCGAGCTCCTTGCGCAGCTTCACCATTCGCGAGAGGGTCGTCGGACAAACGTCGCCGCAGCGGGTAAAGCCAAAATACATGGCGTAGGGCCTGCCGAGAAGCTTCGCGCTCGGGAATGGCTTCCCGTCCGATCCGATGAGCGTGAACGGTCCGCCAAATCCCGAGTGCGCCGGAGCCGAGGCCTGGTCGGGATGGACCGTGACCCGCGGGATTAGCACCAGCGCGGCGGTGCCGATGATCGCGAGGACAATGAGGGTCCACAACAGGAGTCGGACCTGCTTCAACTTCGATTTGGGCGGAGCTTTTTCGGTCACTGGTCGGCGGAAAGACGAAACGATAGCGGAGGTAGAGGAATGCCGGCCGAAATCCAACCGCTTGCGCTCGCCGCTGTGCGATCCGAAGATGAAATCGCCGCTTTGGGTAAGCTGGGGACTTGAATGAACATGCCCTCGAGGGCGCGCCTGACGCTCTTTGCGTTCGGCGACTTCGCCTTCAACCTCTTCTGGCAGAGCATCATGCTCTTCCTGCTGTTCTACTATACCGATGCGCTCGAGCTTCCGATTGCTCTGGCAGCCACGATCTACATGATCGCTTCGATCTGGGACGGAATAGCCAATTTCGCTGCCGGCGTTCTGGTTGACCGCGGCCATGACCGGTTCCGCTACGGCGCCTTGATTGCAGCGGGCGCTATGCCGCTCGGTCTGACCTTCGTTCTGACCTACATGCCGCCGGATGCGACAGGCGGCTGGGCAATTGCCTGGGTCCTCGGCGCACACCTCCTGTTCCGAACCGCCTATGCCGGTGTGAACGTTCCCTATCTCGCAATGTCCGCCCGGATCAGCTCGAGGCCAGGCGACCGCGCTTTCGTCGCTGGCCTGCGGATGCTGTTCGGGACGGCCGCTGCAGTGGCGGTCGCACTTTGCACGGTGCCGGTCGGCCACTGGCTTACCGGCTCGAATGCGGCGCAGGCCTATTTCGGCGCCGCGCTTCTTTTCGCGATTATCGGCGCACTCATCCTCGTCATGGTGGGCCTAACCTACCGGGAAGGCGCCGAAGCCCGCCGACCGATAACGGGGAACCTCAAGGCAGCGCTTGTCAGCCTTTCTAGAAACCGGGCGTTCGTCGCTCTCAACGCGGCGATGATGGCGATGATCGTGGGAGTCACCATCCTCAACAAGTCGGTCCTCTATTATTTCAAATATTTGCTCCACGATCCGGATGCGGGGCAGCTGGCGCTGGCGGAGATGGGCTTGGTGAGCGGAATCGCGATCCCGCTTTGGATGTTGCTCGGGCGGCGAGTGGGATTGCGGGCATTGTGGCTGATCTCCGCGGGCCTTGGGATGAGCGGCCTGATGATTTTCGCCGCAGTGCCGTTTGGCGGCACTCGAACCATGCAATTCTTCCTTGTCGCTATGCAGGTGGTTAGCGTCGGCCTCAATTTCGTGTTCTGGGCAATGCTTCCCAATACGATCGAATATGGCGAGCGAGCGACCGGCCTCCACGTCGAGGGGACGGTCTTCGGGGTCGCCGCACTTCTGCAGCGGATCGCAATCGGGATCGCGACCTCCATACTTGGCTGGGGCTTCGCGTCGGCCGGCTACGTCCCGAATGTCCAGCAGAGCGCCGCAACGCTCGCGAGCATGCGGATGACGGTTGCGATTGCTCCGCTCGTCTTCCTGGCGCTTTCGTGCGTCGCAATGGTCCTAAATCCGCTCGGCCGCCGCTCGACGCAAGCGCCGGAGATAGCGGGCCCTGCAGTCGCCTAGGCGACGAGGTCGAAGGTACCCTGGACTCCCTCGGCCTCTGCCGACGGCGCGATCCACACATCGAAGGAGCCGGGTTCGACGACCGGCCGGTCTTGCAGACCATAGAAAGTGAGATCGGCAGGAACCACAGTGAAACGGACCAGCTCCGACTGGCCCGGCGCAAGAGCGACTTTCCGGAAAGCCTTGAGCTCGCGGACCGGGCGAGTGAGGCTCGCTACCCGGTCGTGAATGTAAAGCTGGGCGACCTCCTCGGCGCCGCGCGTTCCTCGGTTCGTAATCGTAGCCGAGATTTCAATGCTTCCGCCCATCGGCATCGAAGGCGCGCTCAGTCGCAGTCCGCTATATTCGATCCTCCCGTAGGTAAGGCCGTGACCGAATGGATAGCGGGCGCTGTTGGGGATCCCCCGGAAGTGCGTCTTATAGGGCTGCAGTTCGCCTGGTGGGTTGGGTCGCCCGGTGGGCTTGTGCGCATAATAATAAGGCTCTTGCCCGGATTTCCATGGGAAGCTCGCGGGCAGGCGCCCCGAAGGGCTGTGCGCACCGAAAAGCACGTCGGCGATCGAATTTCCCGTTTCAGTGCCGAGGAACCAGGTTGCGAGGATCGCCGGCGCATTTGCAACGGCGCCCTCGAGCGCGAGCGCGCGTCCGTGCTTCAGAACGACGACCATCGGCTTCCCCACTGCGGCCACGGCCTCCGCAAGCTGCTGCTGGGGAGCAGGAACCACGATCTCGGTGCGCGACTGGGCTTCGCCCGACATGCCGGAGGATTCGCCGATCGCAAGCACGATGAGATCGGCCGCCCGCGCTGCCGCGACAGCCTGTTCGATCCCGCCTGCGAGCGGCTCCTCGATGCCGGAGCCCGGGGCGATTGTCACCAAGCCCGGATCGGTGAGAGCGGAGCGCACGCCGCTCGCAAGATCGATGGCTTTGGAATCGTCCCCGTAGACAACCCACGGGCCAACAAGGTCGTGAGCGCCTTCTGCAAAGGGACCAATCAACGCAATCCGCTTGCCGGAACGGGGAAACGGCAGAAGGTCGCCGTCGTTCTTGAGCATGACGATCGCCTTGCGTCCGGCTTCGCGGGCGAGCGCGCGAGCGCCCGGGAGCATCGAACGGGCGGCCTCGCGCTTCTCGTCAATTCGGCGGAAGGGATCTTCGAACAGGCCGAGCATCGCCTTCAATGCGAGGACCCGGCGAACCGACGTGTCGAGAATCGCCTCTGACACTTCGCCGCCCCTCACCAGCCCGGGGAGATGCTGGCGATAAAGCCCGCTCTGCATGCTCATGTCGACGCCGGCGAGGAAGGCGAGCCTCGCGGCGTCGCGGCCGTCCTTGGCATAGCCCGCCGCGATCATTTCCTCATCGCCCGTGTAATCGGAAACGACGAAGCCCTTGAAACCCCATTCGCCGCGAAGGAGCTCGGTCATCAGCCAATGATTGCCGGTCGAGGGCACTCCATTGATCTCGTTGAAGGAGGCCATTGCCGACAGGGCGCCGGCCTCGAACCCCGCGTGGTACGGCTTCAGATAGACTTCCCGAAGCCGCCTCACCGATATGTCGACGACATTGTAGTCGAGGCCCGATTCGCCCGCGCCATAAGCAGCGAAATGCTTGATGCACGAGAGCATGTGCTCGTTCGACTTAAGGTCGGCCCCCTGGAAGCCATGGACTCGAGCAGCAGCGAACAGCTCACCGAGCAACGGATCCTCGCCGCCTCCCTCAACACCGCGGCCCCAGCGCTGATCGCGAGCGACATCCACCATCGGCGAGAAGGTCCAGTCGATGCCCGCGCCCGAGGCTTCGAACGCCGCCGCCTCTGCGGTGCGCCGGGCGAGATCCGGCTCGAAGCTCGCCACTTCCGCGAGCGGCACCGGGAAGATCGTGCGATGACCGTGGATGATGTCGGCGCCGAAGATCAGCGGGATCTTCATTCGCGACTGATTGGCCGCGGCCGTTTGGAGGATCCGCGCCATGCGCGAGCCATTGCCGTTGAATACGCCGGTTAGCAGTCCCTGCCGGGCCTCATTGACCTGCTGCTGAAAGTCCGACCCGCTGCCGGGAGGGTTGAGTGTCAATGCAGCTCCTCCGCCCCAGGCGGAAGCCATCAACTGGAGCTGGCCCGCCTTTTCCTCGAGCGTCATCCGAGCAATCAGCTGGTCGACGAACGCAGGCACCGCGACGCTGCCAACCGCTTGCAGCAGAGCCCGCGCCGGGCTTGCGAACCAGGCCACGGCGGCGCCGGCGCCCATGAGCGCGGCACGCCGGGAAATGCGCGTGTCCAGCATCAACTCTCCCCTTCAACCAGCACGGACCGAGCGCGAAGGCAGTCGTACCCGATATTTTCGGCGGACTTGACCCTCGGTGTAACCGGTTACATGACGCCCGCACAATTGCAACCGGCAGGCGCGTTGCTCTTGTTCCGTTCGCCTTGCGATAAGGAGCATCATGGCAGAGGCAACCATTCGCGACGTCGCTCGCAAAGCGGAGCTGTCGGTCGCGACCGTGTCGCGCGCCCTGAACGGCTTCGACAACGTCAGCGAGGAAGCGCGCGAGCGGGTTACGCAAGCCGTGCGCGAGCTTGGCTATGTGCCTCATGCCGGGGCACGGAGCCTCAGTCTTGCTCGGACCAATGCGATCGGAGTCGTTCTTCCTGACCTTCACGGCGAATTTTTCTCCGAGATCGTTCGCGGAATGGATCGCGAGGCGAGTCGTCATGGCTATCTCCTTCTGCTCTCGAACCTCCACGGCAGCTCCGACCAGGCCGCGCTCGCCTTGAAAACGATGCATGGGCGCGTAGACGGGCTGATCGTCATGGCGCCGCATCTCAGCGCCGAAGACCTGTCGACGGGACTCCCGCCGGGGCTTCCGTCGATTTTGATCAACACTCGCGATGGCAGCGGTTCGCGGCCTGCCATCCATCTCGACAATGCGGCGGGGGCCAGAGCCGTTGCGGACCATTTCGCGGCGCTCGGGCGGAGGCGGATCGTGCATGTCGCAGGACCGGAAGGCAACATCGACGCCGACGAACGATCGGCGGCCTTTAGCGAGGCCTGCGCCAATCAAGGCCTGGATTGCGAAATCGTGCGCGGGGATTTCGAAGAAGGCTCGGGCCAGCGGGCCGTCGAACAGCTGGTCGAGCGCGGCCATCGTTTCGATGGCCTGTTCGCCGCCAACGACAATATGGCGATTGGCGCGCTCCAGGCGCTCCGTTCGGCCGGGCTTGATGTCCCGCGTGACGTCGTTGTCGCAGGCTTCGACGATATCCCGCTTGCGCGTCACCTTGGGCTTACGACCGTTCGCGTCCGGATCGCCGAGCTTGGCGAGCGCGCGCTAGTCCGGCTGCTCGCGTCAATTGGCAGAGAAGATTGCCCGGGGGACGAACTTCATCCGCCCGAACTCGTTGTCCGATCGACAACGAAGAAGAACTAGGCACCTGATGGAGATCGACCGCCGCCAATTGCTATTGGGCTCCTCGATTCTGGCTGGAAGCGCGTTGTTCGCGCCAGCTTTAAGAGCAGCTCCGACCCCCACCCGTTCGCTTCCGGCCTTCTACGGCGAGATTGAGCATCGCACCTTCCGCTGGTTCTGGGACCATGTGAATCGCCGCAACGGCCTGGTGCCGGACCGCTGGCCGACGCCGAGCTTTGCGAGCATCGCGGCGGTTGGCTTTGCGCTTCCCGCCTACGCGATCGGGGCGAGCCGCGGCTGGTGCTCTCGAGGCGAGGCTCGCGACCTCACTCTGACGACCCTTCGTTTCTTCTGGAACTCGCCGCAGGGGCCCGAGCCGGCCAAAACGACGGGTTATGCCGGTTTCTACTATCATTTCCTCGACTTGGAGACGGGGCTCAGATTCAGGGACGTCGAGCTGTCGAGTGTCGATACTACGATCCTCCTCATGGGCGCGCTTTTCGCCGGAGCCTATTTCGACGGCGAAGATCCGAGCGAGCGCGAGATCCGCCATCTCGCCAATGCCCTTTATGAAAGGGCTGACTGGAATTTCTTCCGGACCGATGGGCGCGAGGCCATCTCGATGGGCTGGCATCCAGGAGGGGGTCTGATTCCTGCAAATTGGGTCGGCTTCAACGAGGGCATGTTCGTCAATATCCTCGCGCTCGGCTCGCCCACGCACCCGGGACCCTCGGACCTGTGGCAACAATGGACTGCAAATTATTCGCGATTCTGGCGAGGCGAGGGCCAGACCCGCCGAATCGCCTTCGCGCCCTTGTTCGGTCATCAGTACAGCCACATTTTCATCGACTTTCGCGGCATCCGCGACGCGGTAATGCGCGATGCTGGCTTCGACTATTTCGAGAACAGCAGGCGCGAGACTTATGCCAACCGCGCCTATTGCATTGCCAATCCAATGCGATGGCGGGGCTATTCGGACCAAGTGTGGGGGCTATCCGCTTGCGATGGGCCGGGGGACTTCCAACTTCCATACCTCGGCGGACCGCGCGCCTTTCATGGCTATGCTGCTCGAGGGCCGCTCGGCGAGCCGGACGGACTCGACGACGGCACGATCGCGCCGACGGCTGCGCTTGGTTCGCTTCCATTCGCGCCCGAGATCGTCATCCCCTGTGCAGAGGCCTTGCAGCAACAGCCGCGGATCCTGGACGAATATGGATTGAAGGACAGCTTCAACCCGAGCTTCACCTATACCGACGTCAGGGTTGGTACCGGCTCGGTCGATCCTGAGCACGGTTGGGTTGCCAAGGATTATCTCGGGATCGACCAGGGCCCGATTCTTCTTCAGGCGGCGAACTACAGAGACGATTTCGTGTGGCGATACATGCGCCAGGTCCCCGCAATAGCACGAGGCTTGAAGCGCGCCGGATTCACCGGCGGTTGGCTCGCTACCGGATCGGGAGAACGCGGCTGAGTTTGGAAACTCCGCTTTCGTTGAACGCCTCGATCGCCGCCCAATACGGCACCCCAACATTGAGCGATCGGAGATCCTTCTGGAGAATTCGGCTGGAGCCCAACTCGTCGGCCCAGACCTGATACGTCAAAGTGAGCCGATCGGGCCGGATTCCGAAGCGAATGTTGTACCCGACTGCCCATGGCACTTTTGCCCAGCTGATCGTGGCGTCGCGCTGGTCGGAATGGCGCGACCCGGCGACATGACCCGGCTGCTCTGGAGCGGGGCCGCCCGCGTTTCCGAACACTCGAAGGTCGCTGACGGCGAGGTTTGCAGCGCCGACATGCCCATGGACGTAGCGGATAAATCGCGCCCGAACGGGTGTTGGAAGCTCGAAGTAGGCATTCGGGCGGTCGCGGCGTGGCGGCTCGGTGCGAGCGATCTCCCGCCAATGCTCGCCGTCGCTCGACGCCTGGAGCGTAAACTCGGTGTAGATATCGGGAGAGTCGCCAAAGCGTCCTGACTTATAATCCGCGAAGTTCACCTGAACGGCCCGGATCGTATCGATCTTTCCAAGATCGACCGTCAGCGTTTGGCCAGGTTGGTTCTCGGCCGCGACCCAGAATGTTCTCGGGTTCTCGTCGGTTACGCGCTCAGCAGCAAATGCGCCCAAGGTTGAAGATGCGCTTGCCCGCTTGTGGTAGGAAAGGAGCATCCAGCCCGCGAACAAACTGTCGGGATCTTCAATCTTTCCAGTCGGAACCAACTGGGGGAAATCCGCAAAGCGAGACGAGGCCCACATCTGGCCGTCGGCTTCGAACTTGACGGGCAGCATGTCGATGCGCCTTTCGAACGTCCAATTGTTTCCAATCCACGGTGTCCCCGTGTTCCACCAATTCCCGTAGCGGTCTTCGAAGGTCGATCCGTGACCGGCGCCCTGGACGAAGCCGCCGGGCTTGTAGGCGACGGGATTGTAGGGCGCGTATGTAAACGGTCCGAGCGGCGAGCTCGCGACATATGTCCCGTTGGCATAGACATTATATTCGGTCCCGGGCGCGGCGTACTGGAGATAGTAGCGGCCGCCGACCTTCGTCATCCACGCGCCTTCGATAAAGGGGTTGATGTGGGTGCCATCCGGAAGGCACTCGCAATGGTCCTCTCCGAACCGCTCCCAACCATGCTCCTTGGCGCGGAGGCTCACGAGGGCTTCGGGACGCGTCTGGTACAGGAGCTTGTGGTCCTCGAAGGCGATCTTCTGGCCGTAGATCGGGAAGACGTTCGACGAATCCCAATAGAGATACCACTGGCCGTCCTCATCCTTGAACAACGCAGGATCCCAGGGGCCTGGCGGAACCTCGCCGGGTTTCATCTGCTCGGGCGGCTTGTCGACCGAACCGGGAAGCCGGGGCATTTCGCGGACAAGGAAATCGAGCTTGCCGGTTTCCGGCGCCGTGGTGACCAGGATCGAACCCGGCTCGGTGAACGACATCGCCGGCATCAGGATCAGCCGATCGCCGTCGACCCAGGCGGCGGGGGCGACGATGCCATGAAACGGCCACCGCGACGGGGTCACGAAGCGCCAGTGCATGAGGTCGGTGGAACGCCAATAACCGTCGGCGAGGGTCAGGAAGAGATAATAGGCGCCGAGATAATTCACGACGGCCGGGTCGGCCCCGGTACGATAGGACACGCCTTCGTTGATCTGTTCGAAATTGTACCGATAATCGAGGTCGATCGGGTTGATGTAGGTGTGCTGCTCGGCGCCGCAACCGCTCGCGGCCGAAGCCGTTGCAGCGAACCATAATAAAGGATTCCATCGCGACGGTTTCATGCCGCGCTGCTGCCAATGACGAACAGGTTGGCCGTCAACCGGCCCTCCCGGGGGTCCGCGCTCAGCTTCATTTCCTTGGGGATGATGCCGGAGTGAAGCAAACTGCCGTGATAGATGATGAGGCGGTCCGGGACGGCCTCGACGCTGCCGATCTGCTCGAAGAATTCATCAGAGCCGGTGATGTATCCGGAATCTGGACTGCGGGCCGCCAGTTCCTGTCCTGCGATGGTGGCGAAACGGTTGAAATTTTCTTTGGTAATGCGTTCGATCTCGGTCGAGCGATGGCGATAGAAAGCCGTTCCCGTTCCATTTGGAACCCGCAGATAGTGGAGCAGCGCGAACAGGTTCTGCTGGGGCGAATCGAAGTGCGGCGCGCGCTGGACGGCCTGAAGCTGGTCGGGTGGCGTCGTCACCACGGAAAAGCTCGCCTCGTGGAGATCGAAGCCTTGGACTTCGAAGGCCCCGCCGATGAATGGCGCCGCTTTCTCGCAAGTGCTCAATGCATAGGAATAAGCCTGTTGATCCGCCTTGCCGATCATCCGGCGAACGCCGGGATAGTAAGTGCCTGCACTCGCTGGAAACGGCGCGAGCGAGTCCGCGATGCGGGCGATGTCCTCAGCATTGCCGCTGAACTCGTCGATAATCACGACGGGGCTCTGACTGATACCGACGCGTTGCAGTTGAGGCTTCACCGCTGCTTCCCAAAGCGAGGGAGGAAAGCGCTTCCGCCTTTCTCCCGCATCACGTGATTAAGCTTAGAATTTGTGGCTGGCGCCCACCTGGAACTGAGGGCTCCTTGATGAACAGCAGCGTTCGATGAAATCCTCATGCTGAGGCATCAGTTTGACGTTCGAAGCGACGACTTTTTCGACGTGATTGACCAGCGCGAGCATGTCGGCGTTGGAGACCCAATCTACCGCGGGATGATAGGTTCGCGGATAGATACCTTGGCCCAACATGACTTCTACCCAACTCGTAAGACCAAACAATTCATCAGCATTTCGGAAAAACTGGCCGTTGGCGCGGAACAATTCGATATTTGACTTGAGCTCGTCAGAAACGCTCATCGTTCTGACGTAATTCCAGAACTCAGTGTCGTCGCGCTCGGTGGCATGGTAATGCAGCACGATGAAGTCGCGAATTCTTTCATATTCGAAACTCGACTGTCGATTATAGACGTCCTGCAGAACTTGATCGCAATCCGCGGTCGGAAACAAGTTCATTAGACGATTGATCCCGGACTGGATCAGGTAGATTGCGGTAGATTCGAGCGGCTCCAGGAATCCGCCTGAGAGCCCGATCGCGATGACATTACGGTCCCATAGCTTTCGGCGCTTCCCCGTCCTGAATTTCAGGAGCTTGGGCTCACCTAGCGCGGGTCCGTCGAGTGTATTGAGCAGGATCTCGACGGCCTCGTCTTCAGTGCCGAACTGGCTGCTGTAGATGTGGCCATTTCCTGTTCGATGCTGAAGGGGAATGCGGAACTGCCACCCGGCCTTGTGCGCAGTTGACCGGGTGTAAGGAGTTGCCGGTCCAACTTTCTCGCAGGGCACAACCAAGGCCCGATCGACTGGAAGCCAGTGCGTCCAATCCTCAAAGCCGGCCTTCAGCGTACCTTCGATGAGCAGCGCTCGAAATCCAGTGCAATCGAGGAACAGGTCGGCGCTGATGAGCTGTCCGCTTTCGAGTTCGACACTTTCGACGAAACCGGTTTCACCGTTTTGATTGACGGCAATGACCTTGCCTTCGATGCGCCGCGCTCCACGGGCTTCGGCGTACTGGCGTAAGAAGCGCGCGTAAGCGACTGCATCGAAGTGATAAGCGTAGGCGATTTCCGCCAGTGGTGAATTGAGCGGGGCATCGCTGGGCGGCGCCATGAACTTTCCCTGCGGCGCGGCCAGCGTGTTGAGCGAATATTGGCTAATATCCTTGGCCTGCCCTTCAGCTCGAGCCCTTAGCCAATATTGGTGGAACGGCATCAGTCCCAAGTCGCGTCCGATGGTGCCGAACCCGTGGATGTAGCTGTCGCCGATCTTGCCCCAGTCGTTGAACTGTATGCCCAGCTTGAAGGTGCCTTGGACCTGGCGGACAAAGTCCGCTTCATCGATTTCCAGTAGGCGATTGAAGGTCGAAAGGTGAGGGACGGTTGCCTCACCAACCCCGATGGTCCCGATCTCTTCCGATTCCACCAGAACGACCTCGATGCTGCGGCCGAACGTCTTGGTGATCGCCGCAGCGCACATCCATCCCGCGGTGCCGCCGCCGATAACGGCGATCGAACGTACGCCGCGTTCGGTTTCCTGCTGTGTCATGCGGCCTCGATAAATTGGAGGCGAACAAGAATATACCCCGGCATGCCAACTTACCTGAACAAACAGCCGATTTTCATAGCCACGACGACACCGGCCGGTGGCCGGCGAGCCGGATCTGCATTCCGACCAGTAAGAAAAGGGCGGCGCCTTCGCGCCGCCCTATCCAGTCTTAGCTTCTATCAGTCCTATGAACCGCGCTCACCACGCTCGGTCGGAGCAGGCGGCGGCGGCGGAGGCGGGGGTGGTGGCGGGGGCGGCGGGACCGGGCAGGCCGCTCCAGGCGCAACCACCGATCCATCCGGGCAAGTCTGCGCTGGCGGCGGCGGCGGCGGCGCTTCAACCGACGGAGGCGGCGCTGGCGGGCGAGGACCAAACTTGAATCCAGCCGAGAGTTTGATCGTGAGCGGCACCCCGACGAACGTCGCCTTGTTGTACACCGCTTTGGGGACTCCGTACGTCGGGAAGTAGATCGCCCCAGGGTCGTAGTTCTTCCAGTTGAACACGTTCAAGATATCGATGCGGCCGTACATGCTTGCCCTGTGGAACAGGGTGAAGTCCTTGGTGAACTGGAGATCGAGGTCCTTGTAGCCAATGAAGTTGTGCGGCCTCACGCTGTAGAAGACCGTATTGCCGCCGAAGTTGTTGCAGACTTGCTCACCGTTCGGGCAACCGAAGATGGTCGCAGCCGCCGGCGGCGTTGCGAGCTCCAGCTTCCCGGCCATGGAAATGCCCCACCATAAATCGCGGCTATAGGTCACGACCAGTCGGTGCCGAGGCACCGCCGTCGCCGTGATGAGCGGATATTCGTTCGCGTAGGGCAGGTCGAAGAGATACTGGTTGTTGTTGATCGAATAGGGGTTCGATCCGCCCGCGACGTTGTTCTGCTTTGCCGCCGAGAAGGTGTACGCAATCGTCATGCTCCAGCGTGACTGGGGCGTGTAGGGCTTTTGGGCGCCCAGCAAGATCTGGAAGTTACGATCCTTGCCGCCGTTGTCCCACAGGATGAGAGCGCCTTCGTTGGGTACGCCCTGGGCTCCCCACTGCGTGCCATTCTGGAAATAGGCGCCTGAGGCATAGCGATTGCCCAAGCGGCCGATGATCCCGTTATAGCTTTCGATGTAGGAGAGGGTCGCCTGTGTATTCCAGTCGCCGATCCTGTTGCGCATTCCGAAGCTGAACTGATCCGAATAAGGTGTCTTGAGGTTGTTGTTCAGCAGATCCACCTCATGCGAGTTGGGGTTAACCTGCGTCGCTAGCGTCGCTAGGCCCTGCGGGGTCAGATATGACGGGTCAAAGGCATAACAGTGGTTGGCCGGATCGATATCCGCCGTCGTAAAGCAATTCCCGAACGAATCGGTCGTCTGGAGCGACGGGAAATAGATCTGCGGATTGTTGTTCAACGCGATCTTGGTCGTCTCCAGCGACAGCGTCGAGAACAGGTTGCGGTCATAGGCACGGCCGTAGCCGCCGTAGATCACGTGGCGATTGTCGCCCTGGAGGTCGTAGGAAAAGCCCAGGCGCGGCGAAAAATTGTTCGGCGCCTTACGATTGTTGCCGGTGCTGATGTAGTTGTTGATGTTGTACCCGGGCGTCGGTCCGAATCCCTTCGCCAAGACAGAGGCATAGGTCTCGTTGGTGCCGGGAAACAGACCATTGAGGTTGGCTACGACATCCGCGGGCGTGATGTAGTGGAGATATGAGGGTACCACTTCATGATCCCAGCGCACCCCAAGGTTGAGGGTCAGGTGCCGGTTGACGTTCCAATCGTCCTGGGCATAGGCGCTGTACTGCTTCTCCTTGGTGGTGACGCTGGTCGAACTGATCCCCGGAAGAAGAAGTGGAAACTGGACTTCGTAGGGAGTCGCCACCGTACCGGTGGGAAGCACGGCATAATAATAGGTCGCGTTGCCAAGGTCATCGCTAGCGTTTGCCGTCATCAGCGTCAGATTGGAGAAGCTTCCCCCGAGCCTCAGTGTGTGATTGCCCGCGAGCTGGAGGTTGGAGAACGTAAAATCGTCCTTCAGCGTCCATCCCTTCTGCGCATTGATCGCACCGACGCCCGAACCCGGGCCGCCGACCTGAATGAGCGCCGTTGATCCGGCGTTATTCGCCGGATTGGGGTAAAATATGTACTGACTCTGAGGTGAGGCCGTCGTCGTCGTCGTCGACGAGCTGACGTTCTGATAGGCAACGAGAACCTGGTTGACCCAATCGTTGGCGCTGTGTTGCCAACGCAGGTCCGCGCGCTTGTCGTCGTTGACATAAGGCGCCTCGGTCGACAACGCGGCTTGGCCTCCGCCGCCGGTCACGGAATGTTCGATACGCAGCTTTCCGGTCGCTTCGACCCTGTCCTCGGCGGTAGGCTCGAAATCCAGTTTCCCGAAGTAGAGATTCTCGGTGAACGGATTGGTGACCGGACCGTATTGGCTGGCCACATCTCCCGGCAACAACGCAGCCGCTTGGGCCGGTGAGATGCCGCCGCCGGGGAAGACGTCGCTCTGGTCGGAAAGGCTCTTGTGCTCCCAGGTGAAGAAGAAGTGTGCGACGTCCTTGACGATTGGGCCGCTGATCGCCGCGCCATATTGCCAATCAGGCGATTTCGGCTTGGCGGAATGCGCCGCCTCTTCCGCGACGTTCTTGGCGCGAAGGTCCTGGTTGGTGAAGGTGCCGAAGCCTTCGAGCTGAAAGTCGTTGGTGCCCGATTTTGTCTGAGCGATGATGATCGAGCTCGCGGCGTCGCCATATTCCGCGCTGTAGTTGGACGTGACGACCTTATATTCGGCGATCGCGAGCTGCGGGAAAGGATTGCCGGGATCGCCGTTCGCTTGCGGGCCCGAGCTTCCAGTGATGCCCGAGCCGCCGCCAACCTGGTCTTTCTGGCTGATACCGTCGATGTAGACGTTGACGGATGAGGCAAGCTGAGCGCCGCCGCGCAACGACGTATTGTGGTTTGAATCGACCTGGAATTGCATTCCCGGAACCGTGTCCGCGAATTCAAGGAAGTTTCGGGTGACCTGCGGCAGCACGGCAATGTCGTGGAGGGTCACGAACTGGTTGACCTGCGACGATTTCACCTCGGCCGTAGGTCGTGTGCCTGTAACGACGATCGTGTTCCCTGCTGCAGCAGCCGCGGTGTCAAAATTCAAAACCTGCGTCGAGGCGACGGGCACGGTCACGTCGGCGGCTTTTCCAGCGGCGGTGACGTGATAGTTTCCGGGCTGAAGGCCCGCGATGACGTAGGTGCCATCCGCGCTTGCGGTCGTCTTGCGCACCGAGCCGGTTGCAACCTCGGTTGCGACCACTTGGCTTCCGGGCGCTGCCCTGCCCTGGAGTGTCGATTCGGCTGTCTGCGCACCTGCCGGTGTCGCGAAGGTCAAAGCTGACGCGATCGCTAATGCGGAAATACCCGTCGCTAACTGAAGCCTGTTTTTTCTCGTGCTCACTTCGCCTCTCTCCCCAGTTCGGCGGTGTAACCGGTTACATCAATGTCCGCACTTATTCGTCTCAGTGGGGGGACGAAACGACTTCGCGAGCACAGAGTCAATTGGAGCTCGCCGGTTCGGAATGAAGCTTTGCGTCTGCTGTGGCTTTCAGGTCACGCAAAGCGTCGCCCACATTCGATTGCGGGATCGAGGTTCAAAGGCCGGATCGGGGTTGCAGCCGCGCTACGATTAGCCGCGACAGCGAAGTCCGGTCCTCCAAAACTTGACCAACGTCCTCGAAACCCGCCGTTCAGCCGCCACAGGATTCTCGAACGATCAATTCGGTTGGAAGAAACGTCGGCAGGTCCTCGTTCTGCGAATCCAGGATGCTCGATACGAGGAGCTTGCCCGCTCGCAAGGTGTCCTGACGAATGGTCGAAAGAGTGGGGGTGCTCAGACGGCTCAGCAACATGTCGTCATAACCGACAACGGAAACGCCTTTGGGAACCTCGATACCGCTTCGCCGCAGCGCCCGGATCGCACCCAATGCGATGAGGTCGCTCGCGGCTACGATCCCGTCGAATTTGATTCCGCGCCGGAGCAGTCGCATCACCGCGGCATCGGCCGATTCGAGTTCGAACTCGACCTCGCAGATCAAATTGGGATCGGCTTCCAACCCCGCTTCCTGCAGCGCATCGAGATAGCCCAGGCGTCGCTGCTGCGCCTCGGGGTCACTGCCCCCGATGAACACGATCCGGCGACGGCCGAGACGCGCGATGTGCAGCGTGGCGCGGCGTCCGCCAAGAAGATTGTCAGATCCTATGGATCGATACTTCTGTCCCGGAATGTGCGCGCCCCACAGGACGAATTTGGCGTCAGTCTCCGCGAGCTCGTTGAACTCATCGTGCAACATACTCTGCCCAAGGAAAATCACTCCGCTCGAGCGTCCGGTCGTGGTCGCGGTGAGGAGATCCTCGTAGCTCGCCGGAGCAACGTGGCTGACCGTGAAGTCGCAGTCGCGCTCGCGAGCCGCTTCGCCGATACAAGCAAGAAGTTCGAGGAAGAAGGGATGCGAAAGTGGGAGAGGGCGCCCCCGCTGGCTCGGAGTCACAACCGCGATCGAGCCCTCCGAGCCGATCGGGGCCGAAGGCGTCGACTGACGGAACGGATAATCATGTTCGCGAGCAAGCGCCCAAATTCGCTGTTTGGTGCGCGCGCTAATCAACGGCTGATCATTGAGCGCTCGCGAAACGGTGGAGATGGAAACGCCAGCGAGTTTCGCCAGATCCTCGAGCGTTGTTTTGTTATTGCTGTTGCCAACCATAGCGTTCAGGCTGCCGAATCTCGAGAGGCGCGACTTAGGTGGCCGAAGGGCACGATTTGCAACCCGACTATCCCACCGACGTCGCATCCAGTTTTCCGCGAGGGTCCGGTTCGGCGCCAAAACCGACGCCGAGTCTGTCGCTTTGGGCCATTGCCAATATGTGCTGCGGCCTCTTTGGCGTGCAGATCGTCTGGGGCCTTCAGAATGTCGACACCAGCCGAATATTCCAGACGCTCGGAGCAGCCCTCGACCAGTTGCCAATCCTCTGGATCGCGGGTCCCGTCACCGGTCTTCTCGTCCAGCCGGTCATTGGCCATCTGAGCGACCGGACTTGGGGCCCGCTCGGGCGGCGGCGTCCCTACATCCTCGGCGGAGCTCTCCTTAGCTCGGTCGCTCTCGTGCTCATGCCGAACGTCCACAGCCTGTGGGCAGCGACCGTCATGCTGTGGGTTCTGACGGGCGCGACCAACGTCGCCATGGAGCCGTTCCGGGCCCTTGTCGCCGACAGCCTTCCCGAAGAGCAGCGAACGATCGCCTACGCAATGCAGGTCAGTTTCATTGGAGTAGGCGCCGTCGTCGCCTCGATCCTCCCATGGCTGCTCGTGAAACTTGGAGTAGCGGGCACTGCCGCTCCAGGAATCCTTCCCACTTCGCTGCGCGCCGCGTTTGCGATCGGTGCTGCCGGATTGCTGGTCAGCGTAGGAATTACCGTCGTCACCACAAGCGAGCGGCCGCCCGGCGATCTTGCCGGCGAACGGGAGGCGATTCCCCGGGCCGACTGGACCGCGAGCAGCTCTGCAAATCTCGTTCGCCTCGGCGCATTGTGGCTTCTTGCAGGAGTGGCGATCGCGATCGCAACGGCGCTCGAGCATTATCCGCTCGAGCTTTACCTGATCGCCGGCCTCTGTACCTTGCTCGGCGTCGGTCAATGGGCAACCGCCTGGCGCGCGCGACACGGGGTTCGACCGACCGGCCTTCTCGAGATCATTGATGATGTTTTGCACATGCCGGCGGTGATGCGCCGTCTTGCGGTCGTCCAGTTCTTCACCTGGTTTGGGTTGTTCGCGATGTGGATTTACGTCGTTCCGGCGGTCGCCGAGCGCAGCGGCGCCGGAAGAAACCCGTCGAGCCCCGGCTACAATGCAAGCGCCGACTGGGTCGGAGTGATGTTCGCCCTCTACAATGGCGTCGCCGCGCTCGGCTCGCTGCTGCTGCCTCGACTCGTCACTCGAATCGGACGCCGAGAGACGCACTCGCTCTGCCTGCTGTTCGGAATGGCGGGCCTGCTTGGATTTGCGTTCATCGCCGATGAGCGATGGTTGTGGATACCGGCAGTCGCGATCGGCTTGGCCTGGGCTTCGATCCTGTCGATTCCCTACGCGATGGTTTCGAGCGCAGTTCCGCCGGAGCGGATGGGCGTCTTCATGGGCATTCACAATGTGTTCTTGGTGCTTCCGCAACTCGCTGCGACGGCGTTGCTTGGTTGGATCGTCGGCGACCTGTTTGGCGACCATGCCAGTTTTGCGATCGTTCTTGCTGCGGTTAATTTCGCAATTGCGGCCGCCCTCACTTTGACCATTCCCGACCACCACCGCGACTGAACGCACGGGGAACTTCCCGTGCAAGACTGGCGGAAATGGCATCCTGCTTTCCATTGCCCTTGAATACCGACAGTTCTCGCGGAATGCAAATTTTTGCATTACCTGTCTCGAAGAGGCGAGCGGACTTTCGGAATGACCGCGCCCGACTGAACCTATCGCCCTGCTTAACTTGTTGAAATAGAACCGCTCTCTCGCAAAACTAAACTACTGCTTGCAGAATATGCAAATTTGCCGCAAATTTACGCAAATAAAGCGGCCGGTACGAGTCGCGATGGACGCCTTCGGGCGACAGGGAGAGGGGACATCGATGAACGATCTGGCTCTGGTGCGACGCCATGCATTGCGTAGCGGCGCTTCGCTGCTTGTCCTCGCCTGGCTCGGCACGTCGGTCCCGGCATATTCTCAGGCGAATAACGCCAATGTTCAGGCGCAATCGACGGACGCCGGTGCTCCAGGCTCGAACGCCAACGGCGTGCCCAAAACCAAAGACGAGAACAACACCATCATCGTGACCGGCGTCCGCCGGGCTCTCGCGACGGCTCAGACGCTCAAGAAGAATGCCCCGACCGTCGTCGATTCGGTGACGGCCACGGATATCGGTGCCTTCCCTGATCAGTCGGCGGCGGGCGCTCTACAACGAGTCCCCGGCATATCGGTCAATCGGCTGCAGTCCGCCGATGACAGCACGCATCCTTCGGGAGAACCAACACAGGTGCTGGTACGCGGGCTGCCGTTCGTAAGAACTGAGTTCAATGGCCGCGACAGCTTCTCGGCAGACTCCGCACGTGGACTTCAGTTCAATGACGTGTCGCCCGAGCTTCTCTCCGGCATTGACGCTTACAAGAACAATACGGCCGACATGGTCGAGGGCGGAATTGCGGGAACGGTGAATCTGCGCACTCGGCTACCCTTCGACCAGAGCGGACTCGTCGTCGCCGCCAACGTCAAATTCGATCATGGCGACAGGTCGGGGAAGTGGACTCCCGAATTCTCCGGGCTGGTGAGCGACACCTGGGATACCGAGGCCGGCCGGTTCGGGCTGCTCGCGGATTTCGCCTGGAGCCATGTCATCACGCGCACCGAGAGCGTGATCATGGACAAGATCGACACCTATTGTTCGGCCGGCGCGACCGATGCGAACGGCCACGCGATCATCAACAACGGCACCATTCCATGCACCGCCAATCCTTTTGGCGGTTCGGGGTGGGCGTTTGCTCCCGATGGGATCCGATATTCGCAAGTGGATTACGATCGGAAACGCCATGGATTGGCCTTGGCCGGTCAGTATGAAAATCCGACGGGAAATGTTCGGGCGAATATTCAATATCTGGATTCCGAATATCACAATGCATGGATCGAGCATGCCAGCCACGCGATTCTCGATGGTACATATTTCGGAACACCCGCGTTCGATCCGCGCAGCGGATCACTGTTTTCAGGATCGAGCGGGCTGACCTTTGGCTCGAATGGCATGCTGACCGGGGGCGTACTGACGCAGCCGCATGGCAGCTGGCTCAATTCCTGGAGTCCCAATCTGCAGGACGACATCAACACGGGATCCGCAATCCCGGGCATCCCGTTTGTCAACGACTGCGCGATTGCCGGAATGTGCTCGACCTACCAGGACGGACTATATTTCCAGAACGAGTCACGTGACTTCGATCACCAGGAGGGCACGAAAGACCTGTCGGGCAACATTCAGTGGGATGTCACTCCCCAACTGCATGCCAATTTTGACGCCCAGCACATCAGCGCCTCGACGTTCAACAATGATATCCTGGTCGCGACGGGGTCGATCGCGAATTACCAATATTCGACCAATTCCGACGGGACCCCGGAAATCACGTTGCTCCCGGGAAGCAACGTCAACTACGCGGCCGGAGGATTAGCGAACCCGCACAATTACTGGATTCCTTTCATCCAGGGACACGTCGAGGACAACAATGCCCACGAGAACGCGTTCCGCGGTGACCTTAAGTATGATTTCCCTGCGGAAAGCTGGCTTGAATCGCTCAAGGTCGGCGTGCGCTATGCCGATCGTAACCAGACGGTGCGCTATTCGACATTCAACTGGACTCCGATCGCTGCAAGTTGGAACTGCAATGGCGCAGGCTTCAACGCCGACAATACGCAACCCAATCCAGCAGCGGCGTGCGACTCCAACTTCAAGGGCTACGGCGCGAACATCTTCGGGCCATACAGCTTCGGCAACTTTTACAACGGAAGCGTCTACCCGAACGGCTCGTTGGTGTTCGTCAACAATTCAGCGTTGACCAACTACAACCAGCTGATGGCCGGCTTGACGGGCGCGGCTACGAACTCTCCGATCGCGCCCGGATACGTTCCAATCTGCGACCGACCCGGAACGACCGACTGCTTCCTGCCATCCGAGGTGATGCAGCTCGAAGAGCGAACCAAGGCAGCATATGCGATGCTCAACTTTGGCGGCGACGACCGGACGATCCTCGGCGGCATCTCGGTCGTCGGAAATATCGGCGTGCGCCTCGTCCGGACAACCGAAATCGGAATCGGAAGCGTCGGTTTCCCAACCTCCGACGCGCTCAACACGCTTCCTGCGTGCGGCACTCCGCTTGGCCCCGACCAAGTCGTCAATCCGAGCTGCTACGTGACCCCGGCGCTCCTTGCCTTCGCCAGCGGCGGCGGAACTCCGAACAGTTACGAAACCTCGTTCACGAAATGGCTGCCGAGCTTCAACGCCCGCTTCGGTATCGACCAGCACGATTTCGTGCGCATTGCCTATTCGAAGGCGATCTCGCGGCCGGACATCGGCCTCCTTCGAAACTTCGTCCAGATCAACGCGCCCGTGATCAACACGTCGCCGGACTCACCCTATGTCGTCTACAATTCGCCCGGCGCAGCGCACATTCCAGCCAACGTCACCGGCTACAATTTCGTGTTCCAGGCCAATGCCGGGAACGTCGGTCTCAAACCCATCAGCGCAGATCAGTTCGATGTCTCGTTCGAACGGTACATGGGCACCACTTCATCGTTCACGATCGACGGCTTCTACAAACGGCTGACGAACCTGATCGCCTACGGCCAGTCGTTCAGAAGCTTCACCAATAACGGGTCAAGCCAGGTCGTCCAGGTGAACGGTCCGATAAATGCCTCGGGGGTTGGCAAGCTTTATGGTCTTGAAGCCAATTATCAGACCTTTTTCACCTTCCTTCCCGGTCTGCTCAGCGGACTCGGGGTGCAGCTCAACTACACCTATGTCCATCAGTCGGGCATCAACAACTCGAACGTGATCGATGCGACCTCGGGCGGGGACGTCGGAGCCGTCGGCATTGGGCAGCCGGCGCTTGGAGGCAGCGGCAATGTCATCGATTCGCACCAGCTGGCGGGAGTTTCGAAGCATACGATCAACGCTGTTGGACTGTACGAGAAGGGGCCCCTTGCCATCCGGCTGGCATACAATTGGCGCTCGCGATACCTGACTCAGAACCTCGACTGTTGTATCGGCCTGCCGGTGTTCCAGAAGGCTGCCGGGTTCATGGATGGTTCGATCCGCTATTCCCTGACGCGTTGGGCCGAATTGTCGATCGAGGGCACCAATCTGCTCGGAACAACCACCGTTTATCAGCAGGAAATTTTCGGCGATTCACCGCAGACTCCGGGCGCCAAGCCCGTCTACATGGATTCGGCGTGGAGCCGGGTCGACCGAAGCATACAACTTGGCATTCGTGTAAAGTTCTGATGGACGATCTCCCCTGCCGCACCGCCTCCTGGGCGGTGCGGCAATTTTGACAGGCGGACTGACGATCGAATGGACAGCGGCCCAAATGACGATCGCTTTCGTGTCGTAATTCTCGGCGGCGGTACAGCGGGCTGGATGACTGCCGCGGCATTGGTTCGAAGGCTGCCGCGGGACCATTATCGGATCACACTTCTTGAATCGGATGATATCGGGATCGTCGGCGTTGGCGAAGCGACGCTCCCGCATATCAAGCAATTCAACGACATGCTCGGTCTGGACGAAGCCGAGTTCATGCGGGCGACCCGTGCGACGTTCAAGGTCGGGATCGAATTTTGCGACTGGAACCGCCCGGGCGATCGCTACATCCATCCGTTCGGAGCGTTCGGCGAGCCCTGGGGGGGAGTTGAATTCCAGCACCATTGGTTGAGGCTGCGCCGGGCCGAGCGCGAGACTGCTCCGTTTCAGTCCTATTCCTTCGCGGCTGCGGTGGCACGCGCCAATGTCTTTGCGTTGCCCGATGAGGACACTGCCTCGATCCGCTCGACATATTCCTATGCCTATCATTTCGATTCCGGCCGCTACGCACCGTTTCTCCGGGACTGGTCCACGGCGCGCGGAGCCATGCGCATCGAAGGAAAGATGGAAAGCGTCGAACGCGATCCCGAGACGGGCGCGATCCTTTCGCTTGTGATGCATTCGGGAGAGCGGATTGCCGGCGATCTCTTCGTCGATTGTTCGGGCTTCCGTTCGCTGTTGCTTGGCGCAGAAATGGGTGCTGGCTGGGAGGATTGGCGCCGCTGGCTTCCCTGCGACGGAGCGCTAGCAGTACCGTGCGACCACGCGCGCGATGCTCCGCTGACACCCTACACTCGCTCGACCGCCCGCAAGTTCGGCTGGCAGTGGCGCATTCCACTGCAACACCGCGTCGGGAACGGCTATATCTTTTCGAGCGAGTTCGCCTCGGTGGACGATGTTCGCGAAACGCTTCTCGACAACCTCGATGGTGCTCCTCAGGCCGAGCCGCGGTTGCTGCGCTTCATGCCGGGGCGCCGCAATGTCGCCTGGTCGCGCAATTGCGTCGCGGTCGGTCTCGCGAGCGGATTTCTGGAGCCCCTGGAATCGACCAGCATCTTTCTGATCCAGGCCGCGATCATCGATTTGATCGACCTCATGCCGTCTCCTGGCTGCCGGTCGATAGATTCCCGTCTCGCCGACGAATTCAATCGGCTGACAACCGTGCATTATGAGCGGATCCGCGACTTCTTGATCCTGCACTACGTCGCCAACCAGCGCCTCGGCGAACCACTTTGGGATTATCTTCGGTCGATGGCACTGCCAGACAGCCTGGTTCACAAGATGGCGCTGTTCGGCTCACGCGCCTCGTCGCCCGAATATCGGTTCGGACTATTTTCTCGCGACAGCTGGCTTTCGGTCTTGTTCGGGCAGGGCCTGGAACCGAGACAATATGATCCGCTTGCCGACACGTTCGATCTCGATCTCGTCGAGTCCAAGTGCGCCGACTTCAAATCCCGGATCGATGGTGCCGTTGCGGCAATGCCCTCTCATGGCAACTTTATCGCTGCCTATTGTGCTGCGTCGGACAGCGTCGCGGCATGAGTGGGCGGCCGCGCCACGTAACCATCGTTGGGCGCGACGCCGCCTTGTGGCTCACTGCCACAGCAATTGCCAAAGCCCTCGGGCCGGCGGGAGTGTCGGTGACCGCGGTCGAGCTTCCGTCACAACTCGGGCCGGCTTCAGCCTATGCGACGATGCCGCCGATCGAAACGCTTCATGCCAAATTGGGGATCGATGAAGCCTCGCTATTGCGGTCGACGGGGGGCAGCTTCTCCCTTGGCTGGAACGTACTTGCCCCGGGCCTTGCTCCATTCCTTCTTGCACACGGATCCTATGGGGCGGCGATCGATGGCGGTGATTTCTTCTCATATTGGACCAAAGCGCGTCGGTTCGGTCTCGGTGCAGCGTTCGAGGATTTTTCGCCGACGGCAATGGCCGCTCGGCACGGCCGGATCCTTGTGCCCGATGAGAGTACGGAGCTGTTCGGCCGCACCGACTATGCCTATCATTTGCCGGCAATTGCCTACGCATCCATGCTCAAGACCAACGCCGCTCGGCTTGGGATCAGGATGCATCAAACGATCGGTCTCCAGGTCGAGCGGAATGGCGACGGCAGTGAAATCACTGCGGTCAGGCTTGATGACGGAGAGGTTGTCCGCGGCGATCTATTTGTCGACGCAAGCGGACCTGAAGGACTGCTCATCGGTGGGTCATTGGGAGTCGCAGTGGAGGATTGGCGCGGGTACTTTCCGTTCAACCGCCGACTGACTGCACGAGCCAACCGCTCTGGATCCGTGCCGGCCTACTCGGAGCTTCGACTATCGCGAGACATGTGGGCATCGCTTCACGCGACACAGGCGGCGACGCACGTCGTTCACAGCTTTGCTGAGTCTGGAGAAGGCGGCGAGGCCGTCGTCGGACGCGCTTCCCGCCTCGCTGAGCTGTCGCTGAGCGACATCATGATCACGTCTTCGCAATCTTCGATCCGCGATAAGCTTTGGGCCGGAAATTGCGTCGCGATCGGCGCCTCCGCCTGCGTATTCGATCCGCTCTTCGACCTTGATCTTCATGCGATTCAACTCGGCATCGTCCACTTGCTGTCGCTCTTTCCAGCGGCTCGTGACAGCGACTTGGAAGCTGCCGAATATGATCGTGTCCTCCGTTCCCATCTTGAGCGGCTGCGCGATTTCCAATCGGCACTTTATGTGCTCGCCGGAATTTCGGCGACGGTTCCTCCAAGCCTTGACCACAAGTTGGCCACGTATCGCGCCCGAGGTGCGATAGCGCCGATGGAGGATGAGACCTTCTCGACCGATCAGTGGCGAGCTCTCTTTGTCGGGCTTGGCGAAATCCCCGAGACCTGGCCGCCAGCCATTGAGATCACATCTCCCGACCAGATCAAGCAAGGATTTCGCCGGATTCTGGCCTTTGTCCACGACAAGGTGCTCGAGCAGCCTACGCATGACCATTATCTCGCGGACATCGGCGCGAGACCGCAGTGAACATCTTGCCATCCATGTTGCTGGCGGATCCGCTCGACGATTTGCCCGGCGTCGAAATCAAAAACGCGGGCGAGCTCAAAAGCATCGACGATCTGATTGGAGCCGGCGAACCGGTCTTACTCAAGCACGCGATCGATCACTGGCCCGCCCTCGCCGCGGCAGCGCATTCGGCGGCAGCATTGGATTCCTATCTGAAGGAGCGAGACTGCGGGATGCCGGTCCCGGTGATGGACGCACCGCCGGCGAGCGGCGGTCGCTTCGGCTATGCCGCGGATCTGCACGAATTCACTTTCACGCGCCGCAGTCGGCCGCTCGGTGAAACCCTCGATCGGATTGCGCGCGCGCGTACCAATCCTGGGGCCGGTTACCTCGCCATTCAGATGCTTCCGCTCGATACTCAGATGCCCCAATTCGTTCGCGAGAACCCAATTTCTCTGGTCCCCGCGAGCGCACGTCCGAAGCTGTGGCTGGGCGGCTCTGTCAAGACGCAGATCCACAACGACCGGGATCACAATCTCTGCTGCGTAATCGCCGGGCACCGGCGATTTGTGCTGTTTCCTCCCGAACAGGTCGCCAACCTCTACATCGGACCGCTCGATAAGCCGCCGCCGCTCTCGCTGGTGAATCCGGAAGCGCCCGACTTTGCCGCGTTCCCGCGTTTCGAGGACGCGCTGAAAACCGGCCGGGCGGCTAATCTGGGTCCGGGCGATGCGTTGTTTATGCCTCGCTACTGGTGGCACCACGTGACCTCGCGCGATCCTTACAACGCGATGGTCAATTATTGGTGGGGCGGGGCCGAAGCGGGCCTCGGTGATCCCTTTGCCGCGTTCCTCGCTGCGCTTCTGGCTGTGAAATCCCTTCCGCCTTCCGACCGAGGCTATTGGCGGGCCATGTTCGACTTACATGTTTTTGGCGACGACGGTGCAGCGCACATGCCGCCAGCTGCGCAGGGGATCCTTGGTCCGCTAACAGCTGGATCTCGCGCATCCCTGAAGCAGCGCCTCAAGGCGACGATCCTCAAATCATGAGGGCGGCCTTGACGCCTGTGGCACGCGTAATCGCGCTGAGCCTGATCGTCGCTGCTTCTTCTGCGCAAGGGGCTCAGGTATCTCCCGCACTTCCCGGGACGACCCAAACGACTGCATCGCTTTCGGACGGGCTTCAGGCGCGGCGCGGGCCGCTGCTGCTACGCGTCACCGCACTGACCGACGAGATCGTAAGGGTTCGAATCGGCCGTGATGGAGCGTTGCCGGAAGATTCGAGCTGGGCCGTCCTCCCGCAAATGCGAGCACGGCATGCGGTTGTTTCGCCCCTTCAAAGCGGCTTTGAAACGGGCGCCCTTCGAGTGACCATCGATCCGGCGAGCCTTTCACTGACCGTTGCCGACCGGTCGGACAAGGTGATCATCGCGGATGCGGGTGACCCCGTCTCGCTCGACGGGCGCGCCTTCACACTGCGCAAATCATTGCCGGCTGGGGAACATATCTATGGCCTCGGCGACAAGACCGGAGGAGCCCTCGACCGGCGCGGGAAGACCTTCGTTGACTGGAACACCGACGCCTATGGCTTCGACAGCTCGACAGACCCGATTTACAAATCGATCCCATTCTTCATCGGGGTTGACGGCGAAGGGAGTTCCTACGGCATTCTGCTCGACAACAGCTGGCGAACAAGCTTCGATTTCGGCCACACAGCGCCCAATATGCTGACCATTGGTGGGCCCGATGGACCCATCGATTATTACATCATCGCGGGGCCGAGCATTCGCGACGTGGTCCGTCGCTATACCGACCTCACCGGCAAGGCTCCGCTCCCGCCCGAATGGGCGCTGGGCTATCAGCAGTCGCGCTACAGCTACATGTCGGGAACCGAGGTGCGGCAGATCGCGGACACCCTGCGCCGCGACCGGATACCGACCGACGTCATCTGGCTCGACATCGATTATCAGGACCGCAACCGTCCGTTCACCGTCAACAGTAAGACGTTTCCGAACCTCAAGGGCCTCGCCGATCAGCTCAATGGCGAAGGCATCAAGCTGGTGACGATAACCGATCTTCACGTCGCCGATGCGCCCAATCAGGGCTATGCACCTTATGACACGGGGAGTTCCGGAAACGACTTCGTCCATAATGCAGATGGATCGGTCTACGTCGGGAAGGTGTGGCCCGGACCTTCGGTCTTTCCGGACTTTACGGACGCCAGGGTCCGGGCGTGGTGGGGTACGAACTTCAAATCCTTCGTCGAAGACGGGATCGCGGGCTTCTGGAACGACATGAACGAGCCCTCCGTGTTCAATGAAATTGGCACGATGCCGCTAAGCGTCGTCCACCACATCGAGGGCGACGATTTTGCTGAGAGAAATGCATCGCACGCCGAGATCCACAATATTTACGGCATGGAGAATACGCGGGCGACCTACGACGGCCTGAGGGCCCTTCGCCCGGACGAGCGAGCATTCGTGATGACCCGGGCGAGCTATGCCGGGGGACAGCGCTATGCCGTCACCTGGACCGGCGACAACTCAGCCACCTGGGATCACTTGAGGCTGATGGTTCACCAGCTGATCAATCTTGGACTTTCGGGCTTCTCATACGGCGGAGCGGACGTCGGCGGGTTCACCGGTGGGCCGAGCCCAGAACTGATGACGCGTTGGTTCGAACTTGCAGCCTTCACTCCGATCTTCCGCGACCATTCGGCGAAGGACACTCCGCGCGCGGAGCCGTGGGTGGACGGGCCCGCGCAGCTCGCGATCCGCCGGAAGTTCGTCGACGAACGCTACCGGCTATTGCCATATCTCTACTCGCTGGCTGATCTGAATTCGCGCACAGGCGATCCCATAATGCGACCGGTCTTTTACGATTATCCAGACGCCGCCCAGGCCCACTGCGACCAATCGATGAGTTTCACGCTTGGAGCGGCGCTGTTGATTGCGCCGCCGCCGAAGATGGAGTCGCCGGAAGCCTATGACGTCTGTCTACCTAGGGGGGGATGGTACGATTATTGGACCGGCAAGCCGGTAGCCGGACCAAGCCTCTCCGAGACGCCCCGCCTCGACTATCTTCCTCTATTCGTTCGGGCGGGCACGATCCTGCCGCGCCAGTCTCTTGTTCAAAGCACCTCGCAGATTCCAGACGGGCCGCTTCGTCTCGACGTCTATCCCGGAAAGGATTGCCGCGGCGTCATTTATTTCGACGACGGCCATTCGATGCGCTTCCAAGGGGACGATTATCTGCGGCAGGAAATCCGCTGCTCGAGCGAAAGCCAGAGGGGGACGGACCTTACGTTCGAACCGCGTGAGGGCAGTTACGTCCCTTGGTGGCGCAAGATCGATATTACGGTCCACCGTGGTTCGGGCCTGGTCCGGGTCAGCGGTTCAAGCGGGCCGATTCCAAGCCGCTACGATCGCGCTGCGGGTACGATCGAGTTCGAGATCGGCGACATGCCGCGCGGCGGGACGATCAGGTTGCAAGGCCTCTTCGCGACGCCCTAGAGGGCCGGTCCTTTGTCAAAGGCTCTCTGCGTTGCCAGTCGAACCGGAGTGGGGCCTCGCGCGATGCCAGGCGATCAAGATGAGTTGCGACCAGCCCCTGTAGCCGCTCGATCGTCGAGTTGTCGTTTGCAAGGATCGTGACGACCAGCTGATCGTCAGCCGGAGTCAGGGTTGCCACCGCATTCTGGAAGTGGACCACGCCCTGGCGATCACGGAAGTTGACGTCAATCCGATGGGGCCACTGCCTGCACAGGTTCATGACAAATCTTGCAGCGTTGACGGTTGGGACCCTCGCCGTTGTCTCGATCATCGCTCTACCCGATCACTGGTTGCCGGCCCGCTGCGGAGAAGGGGAAGCGCCGCGGCGGGCCGGTGGAAGTTCAATGGGGAAGCGTCTTTGCTGGCGTTTGTCGCAACTGTGTCACTGAGTGGCGCCTCGGGTTCAGGCTGGCTCAATCGGCAGTCTGACGGTGGCGCGCAGACCGCCTCCAGCCCGGTTGCCGAGGTCGACTTCTCCTCCATGCAGCATCACGGCGGCTTTGACGATTGCGAGGCCCAGGCCCATTCCGCCTGTCTCACGATTGCGCGAACCCTCGGCCCGGTAAAAGGGCTCAAAGGCCCGAGCGATGTCGCCGGGTTTAAGCCCGGGGCCATCGTCATCCACCGTAATGATCGCACAGCTGCCGCGCCGGGCCATCGATACGAGCGACTGGCGCCCATAGGTAATCGCATTGTTGATGAGGTTCCTCAGCATTCGCTTGAGAAGGAGTGGGTCGCCGATAACGGTCGCGTTGTCGCATCGGGTTAGAAGCACCGGCTCGCCGCAGTCGGCAAGGTCGTCGACGACGCCCTCGACCAGGAGCGCCAAATCGAGGTGCTCGCGGACTTGCGGTCGGGCTTCCGCCTCCGCAAACTCGAGCGCTGCAGTGATCATCTGCTCCATCTCGTCGATCTCGTTATCGGCCATTGAGCGCAGCTCGTCGGAAGCAAGCGCGAGTCGGAATTTGAGGCGCGACAGGGGCGTCCGCAAGTCATGCGCAATTGCCCCGACGACCGACGTCCGTTCGAGGACATAGCCGCGAATTCGCGCCTGCATGTCGTTGAGCGCGTGCGCGGCATATCTGATTTCTGCAGGTCCGCGAACGTCGATTTGTTCCACCCGTCGCTCACGCCCAAGTCGCTCGGCGGCGGCTCCGAACGCCTGGATTGGCTCGGTCAGCCAGCGCGCGAAGAGCCAGCCGATCGGCAGCATGAGCGCCATCGAAATGATAAAGCGCAGGATGACCGCAGTACGCCAGTCCGCGACTTCGTCGCGGTCTTCTCTCCAAACCACGTGCCACCGTCCGCTCGGCAGCATCACCGCCGCTTTGAAGCCGTGCGGAACCGCGACTTCGAACTTCTGAGGCCCATAAAGACGCAGTGCCCGTTCAGTTTCCGCGGGCAAGAACGAAAGATGGTTGGGCAATTGAGCCATTCCTTCGAAACGCACGTCTTCAATTGAAGCGGAGAGATCTCGAGCGAGTGCTATCTGGACGAGCTGATCCATTCTGGTGCGAGCCTGAAATTTCGGCGTCGCGACATTGGCGACCGTGTTGACGTTCGAGTTCTCCTTGGCGATCGGCTGGCCGCGCAAGAGCCGTGCGATCTCGAACGTCTGAAGCGGAGCTTCCCGAGGCGGTGCGCGCGACAGGATGATGCTGACATTTACCGCCGTGACGAGAACCGCGATTCCGAGGAGGAGCAGGATGGTACGACTACGGATTGTGTCGGCGGCTCTGAAACCCGCAAATCTCACCGGCGCTGAACCGATGGCATGAACATGTACCCCTCGCTGCGCACCGTGTGGATCAGCTCGTCCGCCGAGCGCGACGAGAGCTTGCGCCTGAGCCGGCTCACCTGTGTATCGATCGCTCGGTCAAAGGCATCGCTGTCGGTTCCGCGGGAATATTCGAGTAGCTGGTCGCGAGTCAGGACCCGCTGCGGCCTTTCCACAAAGACTTGGAGTAGGGAGAATTCGCCTTCCGAGAGGCTGACGATTATGTCCGCCGGATCGCGAAGGACGCGGCGCATCGTATCGAATTTCCAATCATCGAACTGAAACAACGTCGCTTGAGAAGAGTGGGTGTCCTGCGCCTTTTGCCTGCGAAGGACCGCGCGAATTCTCGCCAGCAGCTCTCGCGGCGAGACGGGCTTTGGAAGATAATCGTCGGCACCGACCTCGAGGCCGATGATCCGGTCTGTTTCGCTACCGAGCGCCGAGACCATTATGATCCCGAGATTTGGAAGGCCGGCGAGCGAGCGAGCCAGTGTCAGTCCATCTTCGCCGGGCATCATCACGTCGAGTACGACGACGTCAATTCGCTCGCGATCGAGTATGCCGCGCATGGATTGGCCGCCGTCCGCCTCGAAGGTGTGGTAGCCATGCCCGGTAAGAAAATCGCGGATGAGACGTCTTAACGACGGATCGTCGTCGACGATTAAGATTCGAATGGTTTCGTCCAATACGAGATTCCACCGCTAGAGACGCGCGCCAAACTGCATCAAAGCTGAACGCGAACTCCCCCGTGGATGCCAAAGTTGGTTACGTCATTCCGAAGAGTGCCCTGGTAGCCAAAAAAGACCGACAGCTTGTCGGCGTCGTCGATAATGTTCACGCCCGCATCGACATCGGTTTCGTGACGACCGCTGCCGGGCCCGTCCACGGTGAACGCAGTCGTCGGGTCGCCGTTGAAATATGCCGAGACGGCGGAATCCGTCGCTCCCCCGATTTGTGACCGGTAGGCGGCTCGAATATATGGGCGAAACCCGCCTGTTGCTGCGGTAAGATTGATCCCCGCCAGCACATCGGTTCGATCGATATTCAACTTCGAGACGGTGAGGTCCGCGGCACCCGCACCCGATTCGGTGAAGCCATTGATCGCTCCGCGTGAATATTCGACTCCGGCAAACGGCGTGGCCTTCAGTCCGTGGACGGAAATGTCGAAATCAAGGACTCCGGTCGCCTTGAACAGATGATCGCCTGACGACGCGGTCGCGTCGGTGTTCGTCGCCGTGGTCGTTGTCGTCGCAGCCGTGGTCGACGTCGCGGCGGTCGTCGTCGTTGTATATGCAAGCGACAGCGCCTTCGTCGTCGAAATGCTTCCGAGATCGTAGTCGGCCTGTGCGGTGATACTGAATGGACCCACACGATATTGGCCGTAGGCGCCGGCCATATATGCCTGATTGTGCCCGGTGAGCGATTCCAGGCCGTTCTGCACCTTGGCCGATGAGAAGCCGAGAGCCGCTCCGGCGAGCCAATGTGCGGTACTGTGATCGAAACCGCCGGTCAGTCCCCACATCCCCTCGCTCGAACCTGTCAGTGGGGTGGTGCCGATTTTGAATTGGCCGGCGCTTTCGAGCCACCAGCCGGTCTGGGCATCGGCATATTTTGGATCGAGCGTGCGGAGCATCACCTGACGGCTGAACAGGTTGACCTGGTCGGCGAGCGCTTGCGAATAGGCGAGATATCCGGCCGGATTGATCTGATCGAGCAGCGTCTGCATCTGGGGGATCGTGAGCAAATCGATTTGGCCGATTGTGGTGGCTGCCGCGCTGGTCGGATCGGCGTCGGCGGCAACCACGAGCGGCTGCAGCGCCCCTGCAATGACCAGCTCCGATGGGGTGGCGACCGATGCTATCGCATCGGCGTAGGTGCCGGAGCGCACCGCCTCGACTTCGTAGACCTGCTGGGTTCCGATCGTCACAATTCCGACCGGTACGAAACTGATGAATGGAAGCGTATTCCCGTTGATTGTCGCGAAGTTGCCGCTGATCGACTGATCCGCCAAAATCACATTATAGGTAGATCCGGTTGGATAGAATCCGGAGCTGGGTATCAGATTGAGTGTGCCTCCAAGAGTCGCGGTTCCATTCGTTCCCGCCGCATAGATCTGACTGTAGCTGGTGCCTGCAACAGGCGCCGACGCCCCATTGCTTCGAAGCGCGATGTTAACCACCCCCGACGCGCCGTTCACGAAACCACCATTTATCACGAGCTCGGTAGGCACTGTCGTCGTGCCGAGGTTTAGCGTGCCGTTGTTGGTGAAATTGCTTACTCCAAGTCTTGCGCTTCCGATGGAGCTTGCGGTTGTTAACGAGAGGGTCCCGTTATTCAGGAACGTCGTCGTGTCGCCTGTCGAAATGGACCCATTCAATATTCCAGCGCTGTCATTGGTGACGGTTACCGTACCGCCGTTGGGCGTTTGAAGAAATTCACCGGTGATCAGTCCGTCATTGTAGATCGACGTATTGCCGGTTGAATAAATGTTGCCGGTAATCCCCAAAGTGGTGTTGTAATTGTCGAGAGTGCTGGTTCCGCCGCTGATATTTGGGCCGAAATAGATGTTGCCTACGACGGTTGAGGTGGCGGAATTGTTGTTGATGAACGTGCCCGCTTGGCCAAACTGGATCACCGGTGTTCCGGAGATCGCGGTGAGGGCCCCGTTGTTGGTCAGGATCCCGTTATCGCCGAACAGAACGGCGGCTGCGCCTCCGGTGGAATCGCCGAGTGCAATCGTTCCGTTGTTGACGACCGAGCTGTCCTCACCCACCTCAACCAAGGGTGCCGTGGTACTGCTCGTGATTGAGCCCGCATTGGCGACGTTTGCGGTACTTCCGAGCACGATTGGTCCAGTCACCGCTGCGGTTGAGTCGGCGGAGAGTGAAACTCCGGTCGACAGGTTGGAATACCCTGTAGAAGAGCCCGTGCAGGTTACGGTCGTCCCGCTTGAATCGGCCGTGCAGTCGGCGTTCGCGGCAGTTGAGACGAGCGCCAGAATGGCCGCGCTGGCGAGGATTCTCGGTCGCTGGGACCGGTGCCTAGGTTCTTGGTGAGGCGATAGTTCGGGTAAAATCACGTTCTTGTTTTGGACGGGCATCGGTGACTCCGGCTCGAGCTTTCGCTGGTCGGCCCGGAAAGGACGCGAAATCCGTTACCCCGGCCGGCTGCGCCGAATCTGTTGCAGCCGTTTCTTGCCGGCATTTGTCGGGATTGTGTCGGCGATTGTCAGGACCCGTTGCTCAGCGACCGGCTCTGAAAGATCCGTTACGGCGGAGGGCTCGCAGATGAGATATTTTGGCACGCACTTTGCAGCGATCGGGGCAATGCGCATGAAACTATTGTGCCCGTTTGACCGACTGAGATCGCCGCCGATGACGACGGGTGTTCGTTTCCGCGCAACCAGTGTTCATAAGCGGACAACTGAGCGCGTCGATGATCAAACTGACGGGCAAGCCGTCGACTGGCTTTGTCTCGGAGGGGAGACGTGGGGGAATCACGCATTGCTGGGCCGTGGATCCCCGTCTTTGCGGATGAAGTCGCTGAACGAGACGCGCGGAGCTGTCCCATTCATCATCCAACAAAATCGAGGGCTTAGCTTCAAGGATGTAGGTGGAGGTGCGGCCAGTTGGAGGTCGACGAGTCTCCATGGTCAATTTCCCTGCAGAGCGGGATTCTACAGGGAATTTGCGGATTCCTCTCGTATTTTCCGGGTCCAGAACCATTAAGAACCGGGAGTTTTCCGCTTTTAGCGTGCCTAAATTCCCTGAACTCTCAAGCAGGGAATTTCAGAAGCGGAGCATGGAATTCCTGTTGGGTGTTCAGCGTATTCCGTTAGCTCAGAAGCAGGAAAGTGGAATGCCATTCCCAGTGTCCGAGTCCGACGGTGGTCTCAGGCGGTGGTCGCAACACTTTACCTAATGCGAGGTGAGGTGATGCGATGACCGGCTGAAACGGCAACCCTTTCCGGACATTAGCGAAAGCGCACATTTCAGATCATAGTGCTCTCGTTGCGCCGTGAATCGAGGGCCGTAGAGTTGGTCGGTAAGTTGCTAATTGGGTGCGGTGCCTTCTTGGTCGGCGTGCTGCTCGGGCCAGTCCTTATTGCTGCATTCGCGAGCTTCAATGCACAATCCGACAGCGATGATCACCGTGCAGCCGCCCATCGGTTGCTGAGTGAGTTCGATGATCGTTACCCCCAGATCATCCAGATGTCCTTCGACCTTGGCGCCGTTGCGCGGGACTGCGGCTATGACGAACGCCTTGTCGGCGGCGAGGTCTTCGGGGCAAACAGTCAGCGCTGGACGCCATCAAGGGGTTATTTCGATCTGATCTTGTGGCTGGAAGATGGATTTCGACGGGAAGTCGATCGACAGCGTGTAAGCCAGCTTAGCTCACACCTAAGCGACTACGAGCTTGCATTTCTTGACCGATGCCTAAGGCAGACAGCACTTGCGCCACTGTGTGGTCACAAGGTTCGGCAGGTCTTGGAAGAAGGGCACCTTCTCGACAAGTTCTCGCTGCCGTCGCCGTTCGATCAAACGCGGCGGACCGGCACGATTTGCGCTTTTCTGGATGGGGTCGCAGCCCGAAATAAGCAGCCATTAGCTCAGCGGCCCCACTAGCGGATGCAAGATCGGCTGCTACCCTCCCCGACATGCTGAGAAAGCTTCGGGCATCGCTCATTTGGCTTCAAATGAGGCGGAAATACCGGGACGGGGATCTCGGTGGGGCTCTGTTGCTTGCGGCACGACTCCGCGAATTGGGCGTCACAAGTCCGATGTTGGATGCAAAAGAGGCGACTCTTCTGACTCTTACACGCCGGTTCGACGAGGCGAACCGCATGTTCCGCGAAATTGCCTCACGCACTGCTCAGTCGAGTGAGCCGGACTTGCAGTATGTTCATGAGTACTGCCGCTATCAGCTTGAGATCGCGGCGGGAGACAGGGACAAGGCCGAAAAGCAAAGGCTTGTAGCGAAGAACGTCGTTGCTTCGAAGCTCGTCACGTCTGAATTGCCTATCCTAAATGAATCTTTGCCGTCCGAATGGTTTGATTAGTTTGGCATTCCTGAGGTGGTCGTTGTGCTTTTTGCTAGTGTCTGCGTTCCACCCCTTCCCGTCGCCAATGCGTTAGTGTTGTCGCATAGCCGCTCGCACAACGTCTCTTACTTGTGTCGGGGTCTGCTCACGAATGTCCCTTGCGATGCTCCGGCGGTCACCATCTCCGCCGAGCTTGTCACAAAGGAACAGCTCGAACCGCTCATTGACGAGTGACATCTCGCATCCGTTGAGCCGAAAGGAGATGATGAAGTTGCCGAATATCTCGGGGTAGTATCCGGCCCTGACCGGTTCGGCTCCTAGGTGATCGAGCTCGTGGATGAGCCCTTCAAAGGTTTGTTCGATTGGGCTCATGCTTCATTATATCGCAATGGAGTTTGAGAGCGCACCCCGTAAACTTAGTATGTCTGGTTTCCACCCAAACCGGCCGTCGAGCTTCGACTCATTCCTGCCACTAGGTTGCAGCCGGAATGCGGCCGAGGCATCATTCGCATCATGGACGCCCGCTGTGAGAGCTGTGGACGACAACTATCCGATGGCAGCTACTTCTCGGAATGCTGGCGCTGCTCGCTCGGCGCTACGCACCCAGCAGCACCGTTCGTATGGTTCTGCTTGTTCATTCTCGCTCTCGCAGCCGCTTGGTGGTGGGGTATGCTCGCCGTGATCGGATTGGTGGGGCTGACTGCAGTCGGCGCCTCAGTGTTGACCACCCGGCGAGCGAAACGGCCCGTTACCTATTGGTTGAGCCAAGTGGGCTTGGCGGCGGTCAGCCTGCTCCTTATCGGCTTTGCCTTCCTCCAGAGCTAAAGCCCGCTTTCCACCCATTGCAGACGTGGGAAGCGTCGCTAGGCTGACCACATGTCGACCGTATCCGATCTGATGCCGGAGCTTGCCCGGTGGAACAATGGCAACGGTATCCCACCGGGCGATTGGATATTCATTGAGGGTCGCGCTGACCACGCGCTCGGCTTCTGTTCATTTCTCTGGCCAGAGTTCGTGGAGTTCGAAGATTATGTGCTTCGGGCACCGTTGGACGTTGCGCGGCTGCGGGAATGGGAGCGCAGTGGGCAGCTCACGCGCCAGCAGATTGAAACAGCCATGAATGCTTACCTGCTCGACGGCGTCTTTCCTGGCGACGAAACGGAAGCCGCACTCAAGGATGCTCAATGCGAACGTCTCGCCACAATTATGGCGGACATGCTTGCGGCAAAGCTCGTTCGCGATTTCCCAGATCGGCGCTTCGCCGTCGTTCCGCTGGGCGGTGACGATTTCGGCGTTTCCTTCCATCAACTCTAAACGTCAGCTTTCCACCCCAATCGGACACACTAACTACCGTGTTGTGATGACAGCGTCCTCAAGCGCAACGCGATTGCACGTCCATAAGCTTCGCTCGTCGTCATCACGGACGATCACGACCTTTCCGGTGATCCGGACAAGGCGATCAGAAAACTCGCGGGCGCGCGCATCTCTTTGATAGATCGTCACGCACTTCGCCCAGTAATCGAACTTGTCGCCCCTCCGTTCGTGCTCCGCATCCAAATAGGCGTCCCGGTCTTGCCAAAGAGCGCGAGTGTCAGTGCGCCAAGTGAAGTAACCCACCACCGTAATCATCTGGCCGCTACGCGCCTGTGCGGCCGCGATCAGCTGCATCGGGGTCAGCACGGTGCTTGCTCGTCCAGCGCCAACGGCCGACGAATGGAAAATAGCTCCCGTCATAAGGGCCACGCTGACAGTCAGCAGTTTCGCTGTTGAGATCATTGAATCGTAGCATACCGGACGGATGTCCGCTTTCCATTGCCGTTTCAGTCGGTCATCGCAACACACGCTTCAAAACGCTCTGCCGGTGTTTCGAACCCGAGCGTCTTGCGTGGCCTTCCATTAAGCTGCCTCGCGATCTCGTCCAACCGCTCCTGTGAGTGAACGCTAAGGTTGGTG
>DATAPR010000060.1:0-1716 GCA_036265105.1 Sphingomicrobium sp. | reverse complement strand
GCCCCTTGGGCCCGGCGGGAGCAGGGAAGGCTACGAACTCATCCGGCTTCTGCCGCAGTGCATCGAGCACCCGGGCAATGTGGTCGAAGGCGATCCAAACGTCTCCCGAGAGCAGCGGCTCCTGCATGAAGTTGTAGCTTGTCGAATTCGGATTGACGCTCTTCCATAATGACGCGAAGTGCGTCCACATCGTTTCGGCTGCTTCCGAGCGGAACGGCACAACGACGCCGCCGGTGTAGGACGGGTAAAGGAAGCCCTCGAAAAAACGGTGCATCAGCCCTTGCGGCCCGGCCGGAAAGCTGAGCAAGCGCTTGCCAGTTTTCTCCCGGACCGCGCTTGCCCAGGCCGCGAGCTGGTCGTAGCTGAGCGCGTTGATGTCGGCCCCATCAGGCACATAGGGCAACGCCTTCTTGTCGGCGACCATGATATAGCTCGCCTGCATCCACGGGATGTAGAGCTGGTGGGCGGTACCGAACTTGCCGAGCGTCATCAGAGGCTCCGGAATGCCTCGCCCCTTCAGCTTGCCGGCAAGGTCATCGAGCGGGACTAGTGCGTCCAACGCCACAAGCGGCTGCAGCTCGCCATGCAGTGCACCGATGATGTCGATCGTGTGTGTGCCGCCTTGCTGCTCGGCCTTGATGCGCACCGGAAGCTGCGGCGGTTGCTCGGTGACGTAGTCGACCTCGCGCGGGAAATCCTTGAGGATCACCTTGCGCATCTTCTGCGCCTCCTCGATCGGGCGCAGTTGCGTCGACAGGAAGAGCAGGCCCTCGGCCCGCGAAGCGTCCGCGGCTCCGGTCAGCAGCCCAGCGATGAGCAGCATGGAGCCGAGCCCACGCCGATACCTTCCGCACGCCTCTTCCATTCCGGTCCTTAAGCCTGCATCAAAGCGCCTCCTCATGCGATCGCTTCAATCAGCTCATAGACGCGCGTCTCCGTCGTCATTCCCTTGGCGATCACCGACGCGATGGCCTCGAAGCGAAAGCAATGCTCGACCCGCTTGCGGACCGCCTCGCTGACGAGGATACCGGTCCCGTAATCCTTGTTCAGGCCTTCGAGGCGAGATGCCAGATTCACGCTGCTGCCCAGCGCCGTATACTCCATTCGCTCCACCGAGCCGAGATTTCCGACCACGACGTCGCCGACATGAATGCCGAGCCGAGCTCGGAAAGGCAGCAGTCCCTCGGCTTCGAATTGGGCGTTGAGCGTTTCGCTTGCCGCCTTAGCCGAAAGGGCGGCGCGACAGGCTCGCTCGGCGTGATCGGACTGCAAATGGGGAGCGTTCCAAAACACCATCACCGCGTCCCCGATGAACTTGTCGACAGTCCCGCCCTCCGCAAGAAAAGCTTCTGTCAGCGCGGTGAAGTGGCGCGACGTCTGGCGCATTAGAACGTCGGGGTCGGCCGCTTCGGCAATGCCAGTGAAGTTCTGAACATCGGTGAACAGGATCGTCACCTCCTGCCTCACTCCGCCAAGCTCGGTTGAGATGGAACCATCGATGATCCCCTTGACGATATCCTTCGGAACAAAGCGAGCGAAGGACCAGATTGTGCGGCGAGCGACCCCCATCGTCCTGCCGAGTTCGTCGATCTCCGTGATCCGGGAGGTCACCGTCGCATCATCCGGCGCCGCCAGTTTACGAAGCCTGTCGGCCTGAGCCGTTATGCGCTTTAGCGAACCCGACATCCGGCTGCCGAAGATCCAAGCCCCCGGTAC
>DATAPR010000059.1:0-31880 GCA_036265105.1 Sphingomicrobium sp. | reverse complement strand
GTTCAGTCAGAGGCACCTGATTCGAAAACGACTACCGGGTCCGCCCTGCGCAACACAGAGGCCGGGACGCTAAATCCCTATGCGCCCAACATTCTGAGTGACCCCTACATCGTTCGGCGGCAACGGGAGATGGTTAAGGCTCTGGAGATTTACTGCCGCAAAACTGGCAAAGATTGTGTCGAAGCCAATCAGGCCCGGCGATACCTTGATCAGCGAGAAGCGGCTCGTACGCGCTAAAACGCAATGAGCGGCACGCCCGCTTTTCCACCCAAACCTGCCGTTGTGGCTCGACCTCACCGCGGGCACTGGATTTGAGCATCGGGGGACATCTCGCTCCGGCTCTGATACCCTTCCGTGTCGCTGAGGGGCCGATCGGATGCACGTCCATTTGCCGAAACCGTTGCACGGTTGGCGCGCCTTCGCTGGCGAGGTCGGAATCATTGTCCTGGGGGTGCTAATCGCACTCAGCGCAGAACAAGTCGTCGAATATTTTCGCAATCTCTCGGAGCTGCGCAAAGCCGAGAACGCGATGAAATCGGAACTTCGTGACGACGACCTTCCTCAGGCGTTCATTCGGGCGGCCGTCTATCCCTGCTACTCGGCTCAGCTGGATGCGATCGAGGATGCCGTTGCATCAGCGGACCGAGCAAAGTTCGTGACGCTTTCGAAGGCTTACAATCCAGTGTTCCGGACCTGGGATGACGCGGCATGGAGAGCTGCCCTCGCCTCGCAGATACTGGCGTACGCCGGCTCGAAGCGCATGATCGATTGGGCGGGCGCCTATATTCCAATCCCGATTTTGAGCCACACTGCCAGCCAGGAATCGGACGCGCTGTCTCGCCTGTGGACCCGGCTGGACGGAGATGGACCAATTCCCGCGGACCAGCGCCAAAGGTTGTTCCAGGTCATTTCCGACCTACGGCTATTCAATCGGGGAATGAACTTCTCCTCATTGGCGTTCATGAATGTGTTGAGCAAGCGCGGCTTGACGCTGGATGCGCATCGGAAGCGGGAGCTCTTATTGGAAGCTCGGCAAACCTACGGTGGCTGCGCAGCGGAGCCATCGCCGGAGCGCCTCAACATGAAGCGCCAGCTTACATTCGTTTTTAGCGACCCCCTTTCAAGATAGCGTCCGGTTTCCGCCCGAACGGGACATTGGCATGTCGTAGATCTGACTGTCTCAGCTGCCGTTTCAGTTGCGCCAATCGGCTGCGACGTCATCCAAACATGGAGGTCCGCTTGCAATCCATCACACGAAGTGTTGATGATCGGGCATATCTTTCGATCCTCGATAAGCGTAGGACGTTAGAGCTTCCAGCGAGTATCGACGGTTCTAGGCGCTCTCGCGCTCTTCCCATCCTTCACGCCAGTTAGCCACGAGCTGTCCGCTCAGGGCCATCTCGTCGAACAAGGATGACAGACGCGTGCAAGAAAAATCGCTGACGATCGAGGGTCTGGTTGAAGAGCTTTTCCCCGGTGGGACGTTCGGCCGGTGAGCCTTCTCATACGCCCAACGGCAGCCGGCCCGTCCAACCATCCAAAACGCGCCAATCTTCTACGTCCGATCGGACCAATGCCGAACTTTGCGTCGAAGTCCGCCTTCTGGCGTGAAGTGAAGGCGGCTGCGGGCGAGCATCTTGCCGCCGAACATGACCGTGGACGGCCGTCCGTCGGTGATCCGCGGCTAAAGCGCAAAGCCGCGGTGATCGTGATCTGGTTCATCCTCTCCTACGCCGCGTTGCTTTGCGCACCGACCTTTTGGGCGACATGCCTTGCCGCGGTTTCGCTCGCACTGGCGGCCTGCGCGCTGGGTTTTGGCGTGTTTCATGATGCCAATCACCGCACGCTTTTCAAGCGGCCTGCGGCAAATCTGCGCGCTGCGCAGCTCTGCTCGGTACTGCTTGGTCCGTCGCGGTTGTTTTGGGTGCATAAACATCAGGGACTGCATCACCGCCAGCCAAACGTCCCGGGGTGGGATGATGATCTCGAGACGCGCGGTTTCTTCAGGTTCTCGCCCGCTCAACCCTGGGAGTCGCGCTTCCGGTGGCAGGAGCTGAAGGCCCCTCTCTTTTATGGCGTGAACACCTTGGAGTGGGTCTTCTGGAAGGACTTTCAGTGCCTCGCCAGCAGCCGTCTCAACGAGTGGCACGCTGTGCGCTTGAGCAAGGGGGAGCAAACCGAATTGCTCGTCTGCAAAGGTTTGTATCTTCTGCTGTTTGTCCTGCCGGCCTTCTTCGTTTTGCCACTGCTCTGGGCGATGTCGGCCCTGATCCTTTTTCATGTCGTTTTCGGCTGGGTGCTGGCGGTCGTCTTTCAGGTTGCGCATCTTACCCCTGGGATGGAATTTCAGGGGGTTCGCGCGGGAGACGATTGGGCAACGCACCAGATTAGGACAACGGCCGACTTTGCCACTAGCTCGCGCGTCACCACCTGGTTCACCGGGGGTTTGAATCACCAGATTGAACATCATCTATTCCCCAACGTCGCGCATACGCATTATTCCGGACTTCGGCCGATCGTCCGCGCTGCCGCCGAACGTCATATGCTCCGATGCCATGATCTGGGCGGAACGCTTTCCGCCGTCGGACAGCATTTTGCCCTGCTAAAGGCGCTCGGGGCACAGAGCTGACATTTGCCTCCCGAAGTAATCGAAGTCGGCCGGATCTAAATCCATGACCCGCCCTTCGTGCGTGGTGCCCAATATCCGCCCCGTTTGAGGCTTCGCGTTGGCCATCGGAGTCCGACTTTCGGGGATTCCATTCCGTCTGCCCGTTAGGTTTGAGTGTACCGCCGCGCTTGCACCTTCCAGTTCATCAGAGCAGACTGCCACGCCAGAAGGGAGGGGCGGTGTCGCGGATATTTCTCAGCTACGCTCGAGACGATGTCGACGCGGCGAAGGAGCTCGCAGATGGCCTCGCGCAGGCCGGTCACGACGTTTGGTGGGATCGTCACCTTCACGGTGGATCACGTTTTGACAGGGAGATAGAGGAAGCGCTCAGAAACTCGGAAGCCGTTGTCGTTCTGTGGTCCAAGGCGTCGCTCGACTCCGCGTGGGTCAAGGACGAAGCTGCCGAAGCTCGCGACTCTGAGCGTCTGGTCCCAGTCTCGATCGGTTCCGCCAAGCCGCCGCTTGGATTTCGTCAGTTTCATACCATCGACCTGGGTTCGTGGGATGGTCGAGGTCAGCCCGAGGCCTTTTCCGAGCTGCTTGAAGCGATCAATCGTACGTGCGGCTTGGACGCGCGCGACGAGAAGGCGGAGGCCTCGGACGACAGCGGCAGGGCCCAGCAGAAAGCGTCGATTTGCGTGCTCCCGTTCGCCAACATGAGCGGGGAATCCGAACAGGAATATTTCAGCGACGGGATCAGTGAGGACATTATCACTGACCTTTCGAACGTGTCCGCGCTGTCAGTAATCGCTCGAAACACGTCGTTCACATTCAAGGGCCGCTCGCTCGACGTTAAAGAGGTCGTGGAAAAGCTCGGCGTCACACATGTGCTCGAGGGCAGCGTTCGCAAAGCTGGGAACCGTGTCCGAATCACCGCCCAATTGATCGATGGAGCCAAGGGCGATCATGTTTGGGCCGCGAGGTACGACCGCGATCTTACGGACATCTTCGAGATTCAGGATGAAATCTCCAAAGCGATCGTTGACGCGCTCAAGGTGAAGCTGCTCCCCGCGGAAAAGAAGGCGATCGAAAGTCGCGGTACGTCGGACGTCGAAGCGTACAATCTGTACCTAATGGCGCGCCAGCAATGGATCAGCGGCACCGTTGGCAATCCACGGCGCGAGGAGTCGATCATTCGCCTCTGCCGACAAGCAACCCTCCTCGATCCAGACTATGCGGAAGCGTGGGCATTGATGGCGATTGCGCAGCTTGAGCTTCGGTTCGTCCACGGAAGAGAGGAGAACGCGTTGGAGGCCGCCGAACGCGCGCTCGGGATCAACCCGGCGCTGGCCGAAGCGCATTGCATCAAAGCGCGCTATCTCGAGGAGGAGGGCAAGAATGAGGATGCCGAGCGGCAAATCCGAACTGCGCTCAAGCTCGGGCCCGATTCCTGGGAGGTCAATCGCGAAGTGGCTCGAATGCTGTTTCGTCACGGACGCATCGAAGAGGCGATACCGTATTTCGAAAAGGCGGCTTCGCTGACGGAAACGGATTGGCACAACCCCCTCATGCTTTCGACTTGCTATCAGGCGACCGGCGACCAGGCCGGAATCCACAAGGCCGCCAAATTGACATTCGAGCGAACCGAACGAGCCGTCACCAGCGACCCAACGAACGGCACGGCCTTGGCGGGCGGCGCGTATGCGCTCGCAATGTTCGGTCAGGGTGACAGGGCGCGCGATTGGACCCGCCGGGCGTTGCTTCTCGACCCGGACAATTTGAACATGCGCTACAATCTTGCCTGCACGATGCTCCGTCAGTTGGGTGACGCCGATGCGGCGATCGATTCTCTTCGGCCGTTTTTCGAGCGAATGAACAGCACGACATTGATCCGTCATCTTGAAGCCGATCCCGACCTTGATTCGATCCGCGAGGATCCGCGTTTTCAGGACATGCTCACACAAGCCAAGACTCGCCTCGGGATGCAAACGGCCGCGGCCTGAGACGACCGCCCGTTGCCGCGATGGTCAGAAGACGGCAGCGCCGCCTGTTCTTGGATTAGGCCCGGCGAACCTTCTAAGGGCGGAGTCGCACGTTCGAGTCCTGCCCCAGGCCGGGCGAGCTATTGCCGGAGGTCAGAGATGCGTTCGACCCTTCTCCTGCTATTGTCGGCGCTCGCCGCTATGCCGGCAGCTGCCGATCCGCCCGATATCCATGTCGACGTGCCGGTTCGAAAGGGACTGGAAGTGAACGTCGTCGAGCATGACATCGCTCCGGGCCAAAAGGTCGGCTGGCACATCCATCATGGCATCGAAATCAGCTATGTGCTCTCGGGCGCGCTCAATGTGCAGATCGCCGGCGGCCCAATCCGTCACGTGGTCAAGGGCGACACGTTCGAGGTCGATCGCGATACGCCGCACCGGGCAACAAACGAGGGAACCGAAACCGCGGCTCTCCTGATCACCTACCTGAAGGACAAGGCCGGGCCGCTGGCGATCCCGGTACCGCCGCCCGCTGTGCACTAGCTTCGGACGGCTCGAACGTCCCTTAAGGAACGAGCTTTCCCGGGTTCATGATTCCGAGCGGGTCGAGGGCGCCCTTGATCGCCCGGAGCGCGTGAACGCGGCCCTCGGGAGCAAGCCGACCAAGCTCTCCCCGCTTCAATTGGCCGATCCCGTGTTCGGCCGAGATCGAGCCTCCCGCGGCGGTCACCAGGTCGTCGACGAAGCGCGTAATTTCCTCGCCTTCCCTGTCGTACCAGTCGGGCGCGGCATGACTTGCCGCCCGGACATGAAAATGGATGTTTCCATCGCCCAGATGGCCGAAGCCCGTGGCGATCACGCCTGGAAACTTGCGCTCCACCTCGGCGGACGCCTCGACGATGAACCCCGGCATGTCCGCAACCCGTACCGAAATGTCGTGAGCGAGCGTCTGCCCCTCGGCGCGCTCGGCCTCCGAGATGGAGTCGCGGATTTTCCAGAAGGACTCCGACTGAGCCTCGTTAGCGGCAAGGACCGCATCGGCGATGATCCCCTCCTCCAGGGCCGCTTCGAGCAGTCCTTCGAGTTCGGCTGAAACGTCATGCTCCGGATCCGAAGTGGTCGCTTCGACGAGGGCATTCCATTTGTTCTCGCCGAGGAGCGGTTCGCGCGTGTTGGGGACGTGCCTCAAGACGAGCTCGAGCGAATCCTCGGGCACAAGCTCGAAGCCCTCGATGCTCGTCGTGCGCGCCTCGAGAAATCGAAGCAGCTGAAGAGCGCGCTGGGGGCTGTCGAGCCCGGTCCAGGCGGTCGCTCGGCCAGCGACAGCGGGCACCAGCCGAAGTGCAACCGCGGTGATGATCCCGAGCGTCCCTTCCGCTCCGATCAGCAATTGGTCGAGGCTGTATCCCCGGTTGTCCTTCTTGAGACCCGAAAGGCCGCTGTGGATCGAGCCGTCGGGAAGAATTGCTTCAACGCCCGCGACGAGCGAGCGCATCGTCCCGAACTTCAGAACCTGGGTCCCGCCCGCATTGGTCGACGTAAGGCCGCCGATCGTGCAACTGCCCCGAGCGCCAAGCGTCAGCGGGAACCTCATTCCAACTTCGTTGGCGGCGTCGTGAAGCGTTGCGAGGACGACACCGGCTTCGGCAATCGCAAGGCGATTTTCCGGACTGATCGAGCGGATGCGGTTCATCCGCCGCATCGAGACAAGAAGCGCCGAGCCGTCGGAAGGCGGCGTAGCACCCGCCGCCATTCCGGTGTTCCCGCCCTGGGGCACGAGAGGGACCCGATAGTCTCTTGCGAGCCGCACGATCTCGGCAACCTCTTGGGTTGAAGAAGGCGCGAGCATCGCAGGTGCTGCGCCGTGGACCCTTCCGCGCCAGTCCGTCACCCACGGCTCGATCTCTTTGGGATCGGTGATCACCGCCTTCGGGCCGAACCGACGCTCCGCCTCGGCGACCATCTCAATCTCGCCGTTCGTCATGTTCTAGCGCTTGGCACGCGTCGAAGCGCGCGTCAAAGCGGTCGGGATGGAGAGACCTTCGATCACGATCGTCGTCGCTCGGGCCCTGAACGGTGTGATCGGGCGCGACGGAACCCTGCCCTGGTACATCCCCGCCGATCTCAAACGCTTCAAGGCGTTAACGATGGGGAGCGTGATGGTGATGGGGCGAACGACGTTCGAGAGCCTTCCAGGAATTCTCCCCGGGCGGCGCCACATCGTCTTGACCCGCGATTCTCGCTGGAGCGCTGAAGGAGCCGAGGTCGCGCATTCGGTTGACGAGGCGCTCGACCTTTCGGGGTCCGAGCGAGTCTCGATCATCGGGGGAGCCCATGTCTTTGCGCTGTTCCTGCCGCTTGCGAACCGGATCGAGCTCACCGAAGTGCTTGGCGATGTCGAGGGGGACACGGTGATGGAGGACCCCCGTGAATTGGGCAGCTGGCGGGAGATCTTCCGCGAAGAGCACCCGGACGGAGACCCGCCCTTCCGCTTCGTGACTCTGGAGCGCTCCTAGACGGTCCCGTCGAGGATCGCGTCGATCTCGGCGCCCACGTCTTCGATCGGACGCATTCCATCCACGCGCGCTACTAGGCCTCGAGCTTCGTAGAGCGGCAGGATCGGCGCGGTCTTTGCCCGATATTCCGCCATTCGCGTGCGAACCGTCGTTTCATTGTCGTCGGGGCGGCGCTTGAATTCCGTCGAGCCGCAGACGTCGCAAACGCCGGGTACTTTCGTCGGGCAGAAAATGTCATGATAGCTGGTCCCGCACCTGGCGCAGGTGAAACGGCCGACAATGCGCTTGACTAGCTCGTCTTCGTCGACCGCAAGCTCAATCACATGATCGAGGCGGCGACCGCGGTTCGCGAGGAGAAGGTCGAGCTCCTCCGCCTGGGCGCGGGTTCGCGGGAAACCGTCGAATATGGCTCCCTTGTCGGCCGCGGCGTCCAGCCGCTCGCCAATGAGCGCGCTGACGATTTCGTCGCTGACCAGCTCGCCGCGCTCCATGACCGCCTTCGCCTCGAGACCAACAGGCGTGCCGGAGGCAACCGCTTCGCGAAGCATGTCTCCGGTCGAGAGCTGGACCATCCCGCGCTCCGAGCGCAGCCGGGCGGCCTGCGTGCCCTTGCCAGCTCCGGGCGGTCCCAGAAGAATGATGTTCAGCATTCGGCGCTCTCCCCCCTGTCGCCGTCCAGACTACCGCCGACGCGGCGTGGTTTTGAGCTTCGCCTTCTTGATGAGGTCGCCATATTGGTGAGCGATGAGGTGGCTCTGGATCTGGCTCACCGTGTCCATCGTCACATTGACGACGATCAGAAGGCTGGTTCCGCCGAGCTGGATGTTGAGCCCGGCCTGCGCCGAGAGAATCTGCGGAATGAGGCAGATAACGACGAGGTAGGCCGCGCCCACAACCGTAATTCGGTTGAGAACATAATCGAAATATTGCTCGGTCGCCTTGCCCGGTCTGATCCCAGGAATGAAGCCGCCGTGGCGCTTCAGATTGTCGGCCGTCTCCTCGCTGTTGAACTGGACCGCCGTGTAGAAGAACGTGAAGAAGGCGATGCCGATCGCATAGAGCGCCATATAGGCGGGCGCATGCGGCTGGAGGAACGTGCTGATGCTGATCAGCCAGTCGCTTGCTCCGCCTTCGGTGCCGGTCGTCCGATTGCCTGCCCAGTTGAGGATCGTGAGGGGCATCAGCAGCAGTGAAGAAGCGAAGATCGGCGGAATGACTCCAGCCGTGTTGAGCTTGATCGGCAGGTGCGACCGCTCCTGCTGCATGCCTCGGACGGTCTGGCGTTTTGGATATTGAATGAGAACGCGTCGCTGTGCCCGCTCCATGAAGCAGATGAAGAGGACGAGAGCGACGGTGAGGACGATGATCCCGACCACCAGGAGGCCGCTTAGGGAGCCCGTTCTGCTGCCCTCGAGGAGCTGGCCGATGGCCTGCGGGAGCCGGGCGATGATGCCCGCCATGATGATCAGCGAAATGCCGTTGCCGATCCCGCGGCTGGTGATCTGCTCACCGATCCACATCAGGAACAAGGTTCCTCCGACGAGGCTGACGGTTCCCGCCACCTCGAACAGAAAGCCCGGCATGACGACCGCCTGAATGCCCTGCTTGACCGCCTGGGATTCAAGACCCTTTACCGCCAGATAGCCCTGCACGAGAGTGATCGCGACGGTGAGGTAGCGGGTATATTGGTTGAGCTTCTTGCGCCCGGTCTCGCCTTCCTTCCTCAGCTGCTGCCAGGGGCCGTAAAGCGTGGCTCCGAGCTGCACGACGATCGAGGCCGTGATGTAGGGCATGACGCCCAGAGCGACGATCGAGAAGCGTTGAAGAGCGCCGCCCGAGAAGGTGTTGAAGACGTCGAGGATCCCGCCGCTCTGGGTCTGGTAGAGCGCCGCCATCGCCGCCGGATCGACTCCAGAAACTGGAACGAACGACAGCAGCCGGAACAGGATCAGCCCGCCAAGGGTGAACCACAGCCTCTTCTTGAGCTCGGTCGCCTTCTGGAAATTCGCGAACGTAATGCTGGAGGCAAGTTGTTCGGCTGCGGATGCCATTGACCTACAATTCCTCTGAAACAGTGCCGCTCATATAAGCCGCACTTCCGTCATTGCGAGGAGCGAAAACGACGAAGCCGTCCATCTCTCGCCGACGCTGGAAATGACGCTCAGGCGTCCGCCTTTGCAGCGGCCTTGCGCGAACCCTTCTTGGCGGCCGCGAGCTCGGCCGGATTCTTGCGCTCGATTAGCTCAATGGAACCGCCGGCTTTCTCGACCGCTTCGCGGGCGCCCTTCGAGGCGCCGGCGATCTTGAACGCCAGCTTCGCCTTGAGTTCGCCCTTGCCGAGCAGCCGGACTCCGTCCTTGCCGCCGCGCGCGAGCCCGGCGGACTTGAGCGCGCCGTGGTCGAGCGTCCCCTTCGCGTCCAGCTTGCCCGCATCGATCGCCTTCTGGATCGCGCCGATATTCACCTCGGCATAATCGCGGGCGAAGATGTTGTTGAAGCCGCGCTTTGGGAGCCGCATGTGGAGGGGCATCTGACCGCCCTCGAACCCGGCGATCGAAACGCCCGAGCGCGACTTGGCGCCTTTCTGACCGCGCCCCGCGGTCTTGCCGAGGCCAGAGCCGATTCCGCGGCCGACCCGCACCCGGCCCTGCCGAGCGCCCTTGTTGTCACGAAGTTGGTTGAGTTTCATTTTCCTGCACTCGCTTTCGCTTTTGTCGCGCAGCCCCCCTGAGGGAGCAAGGTTGAACTAGGCGGCCTCTTCGACCTCGAGCAGGTGCTGGACCTTGCGGACCTGCCCCATGACCTCGGCCGTCGCCTCGACCTCGATGGTCCGGTGAAGCTTGTTGAGGCCCAGCCCGACGAGCGTCGCCCGCTGGGTCTTGTCCCTGCGGATCGGCGATCCGGTCTGCGTAATCTTGATCTTCGCCATGAGGGTTACTCCGCCACCGCTTCGGCCTGCGCCTCGGCTTCGGCAGTGCTTGCACCGCCGCGACCGAGCAGGTCGGCGACCTTCTTGCCGCGCCTCTGCGACACCGAGCGCGGGCTCGACTGATCTTTCAGCGCCTCGAAGGTCGCCCGGATCATGTTGTAGGGGTTCGATGTCCCGACCGACTTGGTGACGACGTCGGCAACTCCGAGGCTCTCGAACACTGCGCGCATCGGACCGCCGGCGATGATGCCGGTGCCCGCTGGCGCCGAGCGAACGGTCACTCGGCCAGCGCCGAAATGGCCAAGACCGTCGTGATGGAGAGTCCGGCCGTCGCGAAGCGGAACGCGGATCATCGCCTTCTTTGCGGAAGCCGTCGCCTTGCTGATCGCCTCGGGCACCTCGCGGGCCTTGCCGTGGCCGAAGCCCGCCCGGCCCTTGCCGTCGCCAACGACCACGAGCGCTGCAAAGCCGAAGCGCTTGCCGCCCTTCACGGTCTTGGAGACTCGATTGATGTGGACGAGCTTCTCGATGAGCTCCTCGCCGCCTTCCTCGTCGTCGCGGCGTCCGCGACGATCGTCGCGGCGGCCTCGCCCGCCGCGGTCCCCGCCGCCGCGTCCACGCCCGCCGCGTCCGCGCGGACCGCGTCCCTGCGGATGCGCCTGCGGCTGTTCGGCGGCCTGCGGAGCCTCGGTGGGTGCCTCGGTCTGCGCCTGCCCGGCGCCTTCCTGGGTGACTTCGGGCGTTTCAGTTTCTTGCACCATTTAGAACTCCAGTCCGCCTTCGCGGGCAGCGTCGGCGAGGGCCTTCACCCGGCCATGGAAAAGGAAGCCGCCGCGATCGAACACGACCTGGCTGACTCCGGCCTTCTTGGCACGCTCCGCGAGCGTCTTGCCGACGGCCGCGGCGCTGTCCTTCGTCGCGCCGGTCTTGCTCTTGAGATCCTTGTCGAGGCTCGAAGCCGAGGCGAGCGTCTTGCCCGCCGCATCGTCGATGACCTGCGCGTAAATGTGGCGCCCGGAGCGATGGACCGAAAGCCGCGGCTTGCTGGAGGCGCGCGAGCGAAGGGCGCTGCGCACCCGGCGTCGGCGGCGGTCGAAAAGGGAGAGTTTCGCCATGGCTACTTCTTCTTGCCTTCTTTGCGGAAGATGTACTCGCCGCGGTACTTGATGCCCTTGCCCTTGTAGGGCTCTGGCTTGCGCCAGCGACGGATCTCGGCCGCGACCTGTCCGACCTTCTGGCGATCGATGCCGCTGATCTCGACCGTGTTCTGGTCGGGAGTCTTGACCTCGATCCCTTCGGGGACCTTGAAATTGACGTCGTGGCTATAGCCAAGCTGAAGGCGCAAATTCTTGCCCTGGGCCTGGGCTCGATAGCCGACGCCGCTGATCTCGAGCACCTTGGTGAAGCCCTCGGTGACCCCGGTGACGAGGTTCTGAACGAGCGTTCGCTGCATGCCCCATGCGGCTCGGTTTCGCTGAGCGTCGGTGAGCGGGGTCACTCGGATTTCGCCCTCGCGGACCTCGTAATTCACGAGCTCGTCGAGGATTTGCATCGCGAGCTGCCCTTTGGGGCCCTTCACGGTCAGCGTTCCACTCTCGAGGGCGGCGGTGACTCCGGCCGGAAGAGCGATCGGTTTCTTGCCAATGCGGGACATCTTAGAACACCTCCGCCAGCACTTCGCCGCCGACATTCTGCTCGCGCGCCTCGGCGTCCGACAGCACTCCGCGCGGGGTCGACACGATGATCGTGCCAAGGCCGTTGCGGATGCGCGGAAGCTCGCGGGCGGCCGAATAGACACGGCGACCGGGCTTCGACACTCGGGCCAGATGCTGGATTGCGGGCTGGCCCTCGAAATATTTGAGCTCGATCCGAAGGCCTTTCTGGCCTGCGAGCTCTTCCTCGGAATATCCGCGGATATAGCCTTCGCGCTGGAGCACATCGAGAACTCGAGTGCGCAGCTTCGAGGCCGGCGTAAGGACGCTGTCCTTGCGGGCCTGCTGGCCGTTGCGGATGCGGGTGAGAAGGTCACCCAGGGGATCGGTCATCGCCATCCGTAAATCCTTACCAGCTCGACTTGATGACGCCGGGAATGAGGCCATTGTTGGCCAACTCCCGGAGCATGATCCGCGACAAGCGGAACTTGCGGTAATAAGCGCGCGACCGGCCGGTCAGCTCGCAGCGGTTGCGAACCCTGGTCGGGTTCCCGTTGCGCGGCAGCTCGGCCATCTTGAGACGCGCGATCAGGCGCTCGGTCTCGTCCTTCGACTCATCGTTCGCGATCGCCTTCAGCTTCGCGTACTTCGCCGCATTCTGCTGGACGAGCTTCTTGCGCCGCTCGTTCTTGTTGATCGAACTCAGTTTCGCCATGACTTAAGTTCTTCTCCTTGCGCGGCAGCCGCTTACGCGGCCTGCCGCTGCTCCTCGACTGGGAACGGGAAATTGAACAGGCGAAGCAGCTCGCGCGCCTCGTCGTCCGTCTTCGCCGTCGTGGTTACAATGACGTCCATCCCCCGGACCTTGTCGATCTGGTCGTAGTTGATCTCGGGGAAGATGATCTGCTCCTTGAGGCCGAGCGCGTAATTGCCGCGGCCGTCGAAGGACTTGGGGTTGAGCCCGCGAAAGTCGCGAACACGCGGGAGCGCGATCGTGACCAGCCGGTCGAGGAACTCGAACATGCGGTCGCGGCGAAGCGTGACCTTCACTCCGATCGGCATGCCCTCGCGAAGCTTGAACTGCGCGATCGACTTCTTCGCCTTGGTGATCACCGGCTTCTGCCCGGCGATCCGCTCCATCTCGGCTGCTGCAGTCTCGACCTTTTTCTTGTCCTGGGTCGCTTCGCCAACGCCCATGTTGATGACGATCTTGTCGAGCCGGGGCACCTCGAGGCGGTTCTTGTAACCGAACCGCTCGATCATCGCCGGAACGATGCGATCGTCATACTCGCTCTTGAGCCGAGGCGTGTAATTGTCAGGCTTGGAGGCCTTGGCCTTCTCGACCTTTTCACCCTTCTCGGCCTTTTCACCCTTGTCGGCCTTTTCAGCCTTCTGGGGCTTTTCAGCCTTCCCGGGTTTGTCAGCCTTCTGTTCGGGGCCGGCCTCGCTCGCCGTTTCGACCGGCGCCTGCTCGGCAGCCTTCGTCTCTACGGTCTCGGCCTCTTCGACCTTCTTTTCGTTGTCAGCCATGGATCAGCTCTCCGGTCTTGGCCGCGACGCGGACCTTCTTGCCGTCACGCATCTCGAAGCGGACTCGGCTTGGCTTCCCGTCGGCGGTCGCGATCGCGACCTTGGAGACGTGAAGCGGCGCTTCCTTGCGATCAATTCCGCCCTGCGGGCTTTGCTGCGAGGGCTTGCGGTGACGGGCATGGACGTTGATGCCCGACACGAGCACCTTGCCTTCCTTCGGCATCGCCTTGACGACTTCGCCGGTACGACCCTTGTCCTTCCCGGACAGGACGACGACCCGGTCGCCCTTCTTGATCTTGCTCGCGGCCATTACAGCACCTCCGGCGCAAGGCTGATGATCTTCATGTGCTTCTTGGCACGAAGCTCGCGCACCACCGGGCCGAAGATACGGGTGCCGATCGGCTCCTCGTTCTTGTTGACCAGCACCGCGGCGTTGGAATCGAAGCGGATCACCGAGCCATCGGGACGGCGGATGTCCTTGGCGGTACGAACGATCACCGCCCGGTGAACGTCGCCCTTCTTCACTCGGCCGCGCGGAGCGGCCTCCTTGACGCTGACGACGATGATGTCGCCGACTCCGGCCGTGCGTCGCTTCGAGCCGCCCAGCACCTTGATGCACTGGACGCGCTTGGCGCCGCTATTGTCCGCAACGTCCAGGTTGGACTGCATCTGGATCATTGTTCGACCCTTATCCTCTCAAAATTCGCTCAGGCGTCCGCTTCGGCGGCGTCTTTGGTCTTGGCCTTCTTGCCCTTCTTCGAGGGCTTCTCGGCCACGTCTTCCACCGGCTTGGGCGGCTCGGGTTCGCTCGGCGCGACGATCTCGGGCTCGTCGATCTCGACCGAGCCGACCATCGCCGTGCCGATCCGATCGACGACCTTCCACGCCTTCAGCTTCGAGACCGGCGCGCATTCCTCGATTCGGACGATCTCGCCGATGTGGAACTCGTTGGCCGCGTCATGGGCATGATATTTCTTCGATAGGCGGATGATCTTGCCGTAGAGCGGGTGCTTCACCCGCCGCTCGACACGGACCACGACCGTCTTATCGGCCTTGTCGGACACCACGGTGCCGGTGAGGACGCGCTTTGGCATCGTAAATTCTCTCCTCAGCCCTTCGCCTGCGCTCGGGCGCGTTCGTTCTGCAAAGTCATGATGCGCGCGATCGTGCGGCGCACCACGCGCACCCGGCTCGGTTTCTCGAGCTGGTTGGTCGCCGACTGGAAGCGCAGGTTGAACTGCTCGCGCTTCAATTCGCCAAGCTGCTGCTGAAGCTGGTCGTCGGTCTTCATCTTAAGGTCGTCGGTCGCGGGCATTTTACTCCTCCCCAGCCAGGCTCTCGCCCAGTCGGGCGACGACCTTGGTCTTGATCGGAAGCTTCTCGGCGGCTCGCTCGAACGCGGTCTTGGCAAGAGCGCCAGACACTCCGTCGAGCTCGAACAGGATCCGGCCCGGCTTGACCCGAGCAACCCAGAATTCCGGGCTGCCCTTGCCCGAGCCCATTCGGACTTCGGCCGGTTTCGAACTCACAGGAACGTCCGGGAAAACGCGGATCCAGAGACGGCCGGTACGCTTGATGTGACGCGTGATCGCTCGGCGTGCCGCCTCGATCTGGCGAGCGGTGATCCGGTCCGGCTCCATGGCCTTGAGGCCGAAAGCTCCGAAGTTGAGTTCCGTCCCGCCCTTGGCATTGCCGTGGATCCGGCCCTTGAAGGCCTTGCGGAATTTGGTGCGCTTGGGTTGAAGCATGTTTCTTCCTTACCGCTTACCGGTTGCCGCGCTCTTCGCGCGCCGGACGGACACCGGAGGTCTGAGCCTCCATCATCAGCCGGTCCTGGGCGAGCGGGTCATGGGCGAAGATCTCGCCCTTGAAGACCCACACCTTGACTCCGCAGACGCCGTAGGCGGTGTGGGCCTCGGCTTCCGCATAATCGACGTTGCCGCGAAGCGTATGAAGCGGAACCCGGCCCTCGCGGTACCATTCGGTCCTCGCGATCTCGGCTCCTCCAAGGCGGCCCGAGCAGGTGATCCGAATGCCCTCGGCGCCGAGCCGGAGCGCCGACTGGACGGCGCGCTTCATTGCCCGGCGAAAGGCGATCCGGCGCTCGAGCTGGTCGGCGACACCCTGGGCAACCAGCTTGGCATCGATCTCGGGCTTGCGAATCTCGACGATGTTGAGGCTCACCTCGGAGCTCGTCATCTTCTGAAGCTCCTTCTTGAGCTTCTCGATGTCGGCGCCCTTCTTGCCGATGATGACGCCAGGACGAGCCGCGTAGATCGAGATCCGGCAGATCTTCGCCGGGCGCTCGATCACCACCTTCGAGATCGCCGCCTGCGGCAGCTTCTCGAGGATGTAGCGGCGGATCTTGAGGTCCTCGAGCAGAAGCCGCCCATAGTCGTGACCTTCGGCGAACCAGCGGCTGTCCCAGGTTCGGTTGATCTGCAGGCGAAGCCCGACAGGAGAGGATTTCTGACCCATTTACGCTTCTTCCTGCTCGCGAACGACGACGCGGATTTGGCTGAACGGTTTGACGATCCGGCTGGAACGGCCCCTCGCACGGGTCGCGAATCGCTTCATCGAGATCGACTTGCCGACGCTGGCCTCGGCGACGACCAGCGCGTCGACGTCGAGATTGTGGTTGTTCTCGGCATTGGCGACCGCCGAGGCGAGCACCTTGTAGACATCCTCGCTCATCCCCTTGGGGCTGAACTTGAGGATGTTGAGTGCCTCTTCGACCTTTCGACCGCGGATCATCTGGGCGACGAGGTTGAGCTTGCGAGCCGAGCCACGGATGGTGTTGCCGACTGCGAGCGCTTCCTTTTCGCCCACTTTGCGAGGTGCAACTGCCTTGCCCATCAGCGCTTGCCCTTCTTGTCGGAGGCATGGCCGTGGAACGTTCGAGTCGGAGCGAACTCGCCGAGCTTCATTCCAACCATTTCCTCGTTGACGGACACCGGCACGAACTTGCGGCCGTTGTAGACATTGAAGGTGAGGCCGACGAACTGCGGCAGGATCGTCGAACGGCGCGACCAGGTCTTGATCGGAGCGCGTCCACCCTTTTCCTGCGCGGATTCCGCTTTCTTCAAAAGCGAAAGCTCGACGAACGGACCTTTCCAGACGGAACGGGCCATGGATTAACCCTTCTTCTTCGCGTGACGCGACCGAATGATGAACTTGTCGGTCGACTTGTTGTGACGAGTGCGGGCGCCCTTTGTCGGCTTGCCCCACGGGGTGACAGGATGGCGTCCGCCTGAGGTCCGGCCCTCACCGCCGCCGTGCGGGTGGTCGACCGGGTTCTTGGCGACACCGCGGGTCAGCGGACGCTTGCCGAGCCAGCGATTGCGGCCCGCCTTGGCAAGATTGGTGTTGGCATTGTCGGGGTTCGACACGGCTCCGACCGTCGCCATGCAGTCCGAACGGACGTAACGCTGCTCGCCAGAATTCAGCCTGACGATGACCATTCCGCGGTCGCGGCCGACAACCTGAACATAGGTGCCGGCGGCGCGAGCGATCTGACCGCCCTTGCCGGGCTTCAGCTCGACATTGTGGACAATGGTTCCAACCGGCATCTGGCCAATCTCCATCGCGTTGCCGGGCTTCACATCGACCCTTTTGCCGGCGATCACCTTGTCGCCAGGAGCGAGCCGCTGAGGCGCGAGGATATAGGCCTGTTCGCCGCCCTCGTAGGTCACGAGCGCGATGAAGGCCGAGCGATTGGGATCATATTCGAGCCGCTCGACGGTCGCCGAAACATCCCAGGTGCGGCGCTTGAAGTCGATGGTTCGATACTTCTGCTTGTGACCGCCCGCGATCCCGCGGCTGGTCACATGGCCCTTGTTGTTGCGGCCGCCGGTCTTGCGCTTGCCCTCGGTCAGAGCCTTGACCGGCTTGCCCTTCCACAGGCTCGACTTGTCGACCAGGATGAGGCCGCGCCGAGCGGGCGAGGTCGGATTATATTGCTTGAGAGCCATTAGCCGCGGACCCCTTCGGTAATGTCGATCGACTGACCCTCGGCGAGAGTGACGATCGCTTTCTTCACGTCGGAGCGCTGGTAGGGCTTGCCCTTCCACCGCTTGGTCTTTCCCTTGGTGATGATCGTGTTGACGGTCTTCACCTTGACGTTGAACAGCGCTTCGACCGCCGCCTTGATCTCGGGCTTGCTTGCCCTGGGAGCGACCTTGAACACCACCGCGTTCGACTCCGAGAGCATGGTCGACTTCTCGGTGATGTGCGGGCTGAGCACGATGTCGTAGTGGCGCGCGTCGAGCGCGGCCTGCGGCTTCTTAGCCATTGAAGCGGTCCTCCAGCTTCTCGACGGCAGCGCGGGTCAGGACCAGCGTTTCGTGCCGCATGATGTCGTAAACGTTGAGGCCGACCGCCGGCAGCAGGTTGACGCTCTCGAGGTTCGAGGAGGCCCGTGCGAAGCCGACGTTGAGCGCATCGCCATCGATGATCAGGGCCGTCTTGCCAAAGCCGAGCTTGGTCAGCTGCGACTTCAGGGACTTGGTCCTCGCCTCGGCGACGTCGAGGCTGTCGAGGACGATGAGGTTGCCCTCCTTCGCCTTCGAAGACAGCGCCATCCTGAGGCCGAGCTGACGAACCTTCTTGTTGAGGCTCGAGGCGAATATCCGGGCCCGAGGGCCGTGGGCCTTGCCGCCGCCGATGAAGATCGGCGCCCTTCGGTCGCCGTGACGGGCCGTTCCGCCGCCCTTCTGGCGGCCGTATTTCTTGCCAGTTCGAGCGACGTCGCTTCGCTCGCGGGCGGCACGCGCCGGAGCGCGGCGGTTGACGAGCTGCCAGGTGACGACCCGGTGCAGGATGTCGGCACGCGGCTCGACGGCGAAAATCTCGTCGTTGAGCTCGATGTCGCCGCCAGCGCCGGCGTTCTTGGCCCCGTCGAGGGTCTGAACCTTGACCTTCATCGCTTAGCCTTCCTTGCTCTCGTCGCCGGCTTCGCCCTCGGGCTTCGCCTCGCTCTCGGGAGCGTTCGTTGCTTCATTCTCCGCTGCAGCCTGGGCCTCGGCCTCGGCAGCGGCACCCGCTTCCTGCTCGGCCGCGATCGCGGCGACTTCCTCATCGCTTGGGAGCGCCGGCATTTCGTGGACCGCGCCTTCATCGACGAGCCCGGCAGGAGCGTGTTCCTGCTCGGCGGTCGGCTTGGCTTTCTCGATGAGCGCTGCCGGGTAAGGCGCGCCCTCGTGGGCCGGAAGCTTGGTCGCATCGCAGACGCTCAGCCACGCGCCCTTGTGACCAGGGACCGAACCCTTGACGAACAGAAGGCCGCGGATCGGGTCCGTTCGGACGATTTCGAGGTTCTGCTGGGTGCGATTGCGGGCGCCCATGTGGCCCGCCATTTTCTTGTTCTTGAAGACCCGACCCGGATCCTGCCGGTTCCCGGTCGAACCGTGCGAGCGGTGCGAGACCGAAACGCCGTGAGTTGCTCGAAGACCGCTAAAGCCCCAGCGCTTCATTGCGCCCGCAAAGCCCTTGCCCTGAGTCACTCCGGCGACATCGACCAGCTGGCCGGCAACGAAATGCTCGGCGCTGATCCTTGCCCCGACATCGAGGAGCGCGTCCTCATCGACACGAAATTCAATGATCTTCGCTTTGGGCTCGACCTCGGCTTTGCCGAAGGCGCTGCGCTGCGGCTTGGCGACATTCTTGGACTTGGCCTTGCCTGCGCCAAGCTGGACGGCGGTATAGCCATCGCGGTCCGTTTCGCGCCGGCCGACGACCTGCACGTCCTCCAGCTGCAGGACGGTGACCGGCACATGCCGACCGTCCGCCTGGAAGAGGCGCGTCATTCCGACCTTCTTCGCGATCACGCCGGTGCGCATGATCAAACTCCTCAAACAGAGGCACTCTGCGAAATGCCGAGTGCGTGAAGCCCGTCCAAATATTTGCGTGCCCCGCCTGGGCTAATGCTCCCTTCAGAAAAAGGAGCGGCGGGGACGCAGCCCGGAGCTAGCCTCCGGCGGTATCGCCCTGAATTCCGCAAGGCCCCTGGGAGCCCCGCGCTGGCCGGTCAAGCCAGTTTGATCTCGACGTCGACGCCGGCGGCAAGATCGAGCTTCATCAGCGCGTCGACCGTCTGCGGCGTGGGCTGCACGATGTCGAGCAGCCGCTTGTACGTCCTCACCTCGAACTGCTCGCGCGACTTCTTGTCGACATGCGGCGAACGGTTGACAGTGAACTTCTCGATGCGCGTCGGAAGGGGAATGGGACCGCGGATCAGAGCACCCGTTCGGCGCGCCGTGTCGGCGATGTCGCCAGTTGCCTGGTCGAGCACCCGATGGTCGAACGCCTTGAGGCGAATCCGGATATTCTGCGTTTCCATGTCCCTACCGATGCGAAAGAGCCAACGAGCCTCAGCCAGGAGTCAAGGCCCGCATCAAAAATCAAACTCAAAAGCGAACCGCGCGACCCTGATCCAGAATCGCGCGGCTTGCGCCCTATATTACTTCGTGATGTTCGCGACAACCCCTGCGCCGACCGTTCGGCCGCCCTCGCGGATCGCGAAGCGAAGACCCGGGTCCATGGCGATCGGAGCGATCAGCTTGACGCCGAGGTTCACGTTGTCGCCAGGCATCACCATCTCGGTGCCCTCGGGGAGTTGAACCTCGCCGGTCACGTCGGTCGTCCGGAAGTAGAATTGCGGACGGTAGTTGGCGAAGAACGGCGTGTGACGGCCGCCCTCGTCCTTCGACAGGACATAGACTTCGGCGCTGAAGTCCGTGTGCGGAGTGATCGAGCCGGGCTTTGCGAGCACCTGGCCGCGCTCGACGTCCTCACGGCCGACACCGCGCAGAAGCGCACCGATATTGTCGCCCGCCTGGCCCTGGTCGAGCAGCTTGCGGAACATCTCGACCCCGGTGACGACGGTCTTCTGGGTGTCGCGAATGCCGACGATTTCGACTTCGTCGCCGACCTTGACGATTCCGGTCTCGACACGGCCCGTGACGACGGTGCCGCGGCCCGAGATCGAGAACACGTCCTCGATCGGCATCAGGAACGGCTTGTCGAGGGGACGTTCCGGAGTGGGGATCCACTCGTCGACCGCGTCCATGAGCTTCAGGATCGATTCCTTCCCGATCTCGGGGTTCTTTTCCTCGAGGGCGGCAAGCGCCGAGCCGGACACGATCGGAATATTGTCGCCGTCGAAGTCGCGCTTCGAAAGCTCCTCGCGGATCTCGAGCTCGACGAGCTCGAGAAGCTCCGGATCGTCGACCTGGTCGACCTTGTTGAGATAGACGACCATGGTCGGAACGCCGACCTGCTTGGCGAGCAGGATGTGCTCCTTGGTCTGGGGCATCGGGCCGTCCGCGGCCGACACGACGAGGATCGCTCCGTCCATCTGGGCGGCACCGGTGATCATGTTCTTCACATAGTCGGCGTGGCCCGGGCAATCGACGTGCGCATAGTGGCGATGGTCGGTCTCATATTCGACGTGAGCGGTCGAGATTGTGATCCCGCGCTCGCGCTCTTCGGGCGCTTTGTCGATGTTTGCATAATCGGTGAACTCGGCCTTGCCCTGCTCGGCAAGAACCTTCGTGATCGCCGCGGTCAGCGACGTCTTTCCGTGATCGACGTGACCGATGGTCCCGATGTTCACATGCGGCTTCGTCCGCTGGAATTTAGCCTTCGCCATTTTACGCCTCTTCTTCTGGAAAATCGGGCCGCCCGCCCAATGCGAGCGCGCCCATAACTACAATTTCGCGGTTACGCCAGCTTCGCCTTCACCTCGTCGGCGACGTTCTGCGGCACTTCGTCATAATGCGAGAACTGCATCGTGTATTGCGCTCGTCCCTGAGTGAACGAACGCAGCTGGTTCACGTAGCCGAACATGTTCGCAAGCGGCACCAGCGCCTCGACCACCATCGCATTGCCGCGGGTGTCCTGGTTCTGAACCTGGCCGCGGCGGCTGTTCAAGTCACCGATGACGTCGCCGATATATTGTTCCGGAGTCACGACCTCGACCTTCATCATCGGTTCGAGGATCTTGATCCCGGCCTTGTGCGCCGCCTCGCGCATCGCTCCCCGGCCAGCGATCTCAAACGCGAGCGCCGACGAATCGACGTCGTGATACTTGCCGTCCAGGAGATGCACTTCGAAGTCGACGATCGGGAAGCCGATCAGCGAACCCGTCTCGGCCGTCTCCCTCATGCCCTTTTCGACCGACGGGATATATTCGCGCGGGATATTGCCGCCCTTGATGGCGTCGATGAACTGGAACCCCGAGCCGCGTTCGCCCGGAGCGACCTTCACCTTGACCTCGCCGAACTGGCCCGAGCCGCCCGACTGCTTCTTGTGGGTGTAGGTCAGCTCGACCGGCTTTGCGAGATACTCGCGATAGGCGACCTGCGGAGCACCGACATTGGCTTCGACCTTGAACTCGCGCTTCATCCGGTCGACCAGGATCTCGAGGTGGAGCTCGCCCATCCCCTTGATGATGGTCTGGCCCGACTCATGGTCCGTCGTCACTCTGAAGCTGGGATCCTCGGCCGCCAGACGATTGAGGGCTATGCCCATCTTCTCCTGGTCGGCCTTGGTCTTGGGCTCGACTGCAACCTCGATGACCGGGTCCGGGAACTCCATCCGCTCGAGGATGATCGGCTTGTTGGGATCGCACAGCGTGTCGCCCGTCGTGGTCTCCTTGAGGCCCGCGATCGCGACGATATCGCCGGCATAGGCCGTATCGATGTCCTCGCGGTTGTTCGCGTGCATCAGGAGCATTCGCCCGATCTTCTCCTTCTTGTCCTTCACCGAATTGGTGACGGTGCCCTTCTCGAGCTTGCCCGAATAGATGCGCGCGAAGGTCAGGGTGCCGACGAACGGGTCGTTCATGATCTTGAAGGCGAGCGCCGAGAAGGGCGCTCCGTCCGATGCCTCGCGGCTGTCGGGCGCGTCGTTCGCCGGGTTGATTCCTTCAACCGGCGGGATGTCGAGCGGGCTCGGGAGGTAATCGACCACCGCATCGAGAAGCGGCTGGACTCCCTTGTTCTTGAAGGCCGAGCCGCACAGCACCGGAACGAAGGAGAAATTGAGCGTTCCCTTGCGGATCAGGCGCTTTAGCGTGCCGCGGTCGGGCTCGCTGCCCTCGAGATAAGTTTCCATGACATCGTCGTCTTGCTCGACGGCCATCTCGATCAGGTCCTTGCGGGCAGCGGCCGCGGATTCCTTGAGGTCGTCCGGGATCTCGCCATATTCGAACTTGGCACCGAGACTTTCATCGAGCCAGATGATGGCCCGGTTCTCGACGAGGTCGATAAGCCCCTTGAAGCTGCTCTCAATTCCGATCGGAAGATAAAGCACGGCCGGACGGGCGCCCAGGCGATCCTTGATCATTCCAACGCACATCTCGAAGTTCGCTCCGGTCCGGTCGAGCTTGTTGACGAAGCACATGCGCGGAACGTGATATTTCTCGGCCTGCCGCCACACGGTCTCGGACTGGGGCTCAACTCCGGCGACGCCGTCAAAGCAGGCGACCGCTCCGTCAAGCACTCGAAGCGAACGCTCGACCTCGATCGTGAAGTCGACGTGCCCCGGAGTATCGATGATGTTGATCCGGTGCTCTTCGCCTTTGCCTTCGTCAGCCCTCCAGAAGCAGGTCGTGGCCGCCGAAGTGATGGTGATTCCGCGCTCCTGCTCCTGCTCCATCCAGTCCATCGTCGCGGTGCCCTCGTGGACCTCGCCGATCTTGTAGGACTTGCCGGTGTAATAGAGGATGCGCTCGGTCGTCGTGGTCTTGCCGGCATCGATATGCGCCATGATGCCGATGTTGCGATAGCGATCGAGCGGATGGCTGCGGGCCATTTCAATATCTTCCTTAGCGATGTGGGGAGCAGGCTCGCGCCGGCTCCGGCAATATAGGTACGATTCTTACCAGCGGTAGTGGCTGAAGGCTCGGTTCGCTTCCGCCATTCGGTGCGTGTCCTCGCGCTTCTTGACTGCGTTCCCGCGGTTCTGCGACGCATCCATCAGTTCGCCCGAAAGGCGCCCCGACATCGTCTTTTCCGAACGGCCGCGGGCAGCCGTGATCAGCCAGCGGATGGCGAGCGCCTGGGCGCGCTCGGGGCGAACCTCGACCGGAACCTGGTAGGTCGCACCGCCGACTCGCCGGGAGCGCACTTCGATGCCCGGCTTCACATTGTTGAGCGCATCGTGGAACACGCGCAGTGGGTCCTGCTTCATACGCGTCTCGACATTGTCGAGAGCGCCGTAGACGATGCCTTCGGCAACCGACTTCTTTCCGTCGAACATGACGGAATTCATGAACTTGGAGAGGACGATATCCCCGAACTTCGGGTCGGGAAGGATCTCGCGCTTCTCGGGACGACGACGACGAGCCATTGGACTGTTCCTTTTCTCTCTTCAGCCGGATCCGGGACTTCAAGGACCAGTCAAATCTGAGCTTCGACTGGAACCCCGCCCGGGGCTTACTCTGGCTTGGTTATTTCGGGCGCTTGGCGCCGTATTTGGATCTGGACTGCTTGCGGTCCTTGACGCCCTGCGTGTCGAGGACGCCCCGAAGCACGTGGTAGCGGACGCCTGGAAGGTCGCGCACACGCCCGCCACGGATCAGAACGACGCTGTGCTCCTGGAGGTTGTGGCCCTCGCCGGGGATGTAGCTGATGACCTCGCGCTGGTTGGTGAGGCGGACCTTGGCCACCTTTCGAAGAGCCGAGTTCGGCTTCTTCGGGGTCGTCGTATAAACACGGGTGCAGACGCCGCGCTTTTGCGGGTTCTGCTCCATTGCAGGGACCTTCGACTTGGCCTTCTGCGGTTCGCGACCCTTGCGGATCAGCTGGTTAATCGTCGGCATGAAGCCCTTCACCTTGTCTGTGCCGGAAGTTCCGGCGGTTACTTTGCCCAAAGCAAAGGCGCGAAGTCCTGGCGGCTTCGAGCCACCCGGCCTTCGCGTTCCTTGAGCAATGTTCAGCTCTTGTCCGGCGCAAGTGAAACACATGACGCTCGGACGGGCGGGCACATAGCGAGGGGGCGATGAAGGGTCAACCGCGGCCAAGACGCGCCGACCGGGGATCGCACGCCTTCTAGCGGCGATCTTTCTTCTTTTTCGGCGCTGCCTTGGCCTTCTTCATAACCGGCTTGGGCTTTTTCGCTGGCGCCTTTTTCTTCTTCGTCGGGGCCCTGGACTTTTTCGAGGGACGGATCTCGACGTCTGCAGTCATTGGCGAATCGAACCAGTCGGCCGGGCTTCCATGTTCGCGGTGAAGCTCTTCCATCGCTCGGCCGAGCTCGACCCCGACCCGCTCCATCTCGCCCTTCATCTGCTCGATGGCGGATCGCATTTCCTGGTGAACCCGCTTCATCTCCTCATTGAGATGCCGCCCATGTTCTTCCATCGCCCGTTTGAATTCCCGACCGAAAGCCTCGAATGGATTTTGCGCCACGACTCACCTCTCAAGCTGTGCTGCCCATGTAACACAGTTGGGCGGCACGGACTACGGCCTCGGTTTCGAGCGGTGAAGGGTCGGAGCAGGCCGACGAAAGACGGAACGGTTGCGCAAATCGGCTCGTTCATCATCGGCCTTCCGTTTGAGGAGGGGCGAGCATGATCAAGCCGAACTTGCTCAGGATCGCACCCGCGGTCGCGCTCATGGCGCTCGCAGGCTGCGGCTCGAACACGCATGAGAGTAGCCAAGGAGGAGCAGCCGTGGACACTGCAACACTCGCAAAACTCCAGCTTACGAGCGACGACTTCAAGGACGGCCAGCCGATCCCGACCCAATTGACCTGCGACGGGGAAGGCCGGACCCCGAGCCTTCACTGGAGCGAACCACCCGCCGGAACCAAGAGCTTTGCCCTGGTGATCGACGATCCCGATGCACCGGGCGGCACTTTCCGCCACTGGGGGGTATTCGATATTCCATCTTCGGCGCGTTCGATCGGCGGAAGCGAGCGGATCGGAACCGAGGTCAGCAACGACTTTGGCAAAACCGGTTATGGCGGCCCGTGCCCACCCAAGGGGCACGGACCCCATCATTATCACTTCAAATTATTCGCTCTTGATGTCGGAAGCCTCGGCCTCAAGGCTCAATCGCACGTGAGCGACGTCGAGCGAGAAGCCCAGAGACATGCGGTGGCCGAGGGTGAGCTGATCGGCACCTACGAGCGCCGCTAGCCCGACCGCGACCGTCACCAGCGTTGGAGCGAGCGGCGGCTGAAGGCGCTCCAGGCTAGGCACCGGACTTCCGCTTTCGTGCGACCTCCTGCATGAAACGGAAGGCCTCGCTCGTGAAGGGAGCGGGAACATCATGCTCCCACTCTCCCATCCGCTCATAAAGACGCGTTGCGCCGGCCATCATCTCGGGTGTCGCGACCGCCTTGAAGGGAGCGAGCAGCTCCTGCCATTCGTCATAGAGCGCCTGGGCCTCGGGACTGTCAGGCCCGCTTGGGATTGCCGCCTCGACCCGGTCTCCAAGGGCCTTCCATTTGCGACTATAGTCCTCCTGGTCGAAGTCGGGCGCAGGCGCGTCCTTCATTCGCTCTGCCCAATGCTCCCGCTCCTCCTTGGTAAAGTAACGGTCGGTCACTTTCTTCCAGTCTTCGCTTTCCATGAACTTATCTCCCTGACGGATCAGCGAGCAGAAGGTCGCGGCATCGACGGGCTCGCCGCGGTCGATGCGGGACTTGATCGAGAGGAGCAACGCCCGAGCGTCATCGAGCTCGGTCCTGCGCTCCTCGATAATCTTCAATTGGGCGTCCACCAGAGCGCCAAGGTCCATTCCCGAACGCGCCGTCAGCCTCCCGATCTGGGCGAGGCTGAGCCCAGCACGCTTCAGCGCCAGAATCTGCTGAATTCGCTCGAGTTCGCCCCGTCCATAGAGCCGTCGGCCGCTATGGGTTCGAAGTGGCCTAAGGAGCCCGCGCGCCTCGTAAAAGCGCAAGGCGCGGCTGGTCAGGCCGGTGCGTCTGACGACCTCGCGGATATCGATGGCTTCGAGCGGCTGGTCCATGCAGGCCTTGTACACGTTGACGCAGCGTCAACTTCAAGGCCTGATTTCATCAAAAGGTCGGCTCGCCTTCGTTCCGATCGAAGCTTATCCTGATCTGAGCGCGAATGCGTGCCGGCGTTATCATTCAAGGAAGAGCGACATGGCATATGGCGAACTCATCGCAGCTTTGAGCCTGATCGGAACCTCGCAGACACCCGCAAGCCCTCCGCCTTCGATCGCCCCGCAGGGAACGCCCGAGACCAGATACTGCCTCCGGGTCGATGCTCTGATCGGAAGCCGCGTCGAGACGATTCAATGCCGGACCCGGGCCGAGTGGGCGGAGCTTCAGCTCGACGTCGACCAGGAGTGGGCCGAAAACGGGGTCAGAACCATTTCATAACGAAAATGCCGGCGCCTGGGAGCCTGGCGGATCCTCGTCATCGCTCGCCGCTTTCGCCCCGGATCCGAAAGGCCGCCAGCCTTTGGTAATGGGGCCGACATCGATCGGCGAGAGCCTGGTCCTCGTTGGAGAGGCCCGCAGGCTCCCTCTCCGGCGGGCCAAAGCCCGTGCTCCGCTCGACCGCTCCATACCAGTGCGGCGCCCATGGCCCGTCGGTCTCGCGCCGTCCCGGAGCCCAGCTCAGCATCGCCCTTTCGAAGGGGACTCCAAGCGCATTGCAGAGTCTGGCAAGGACGCCCTCGGGATCGGCGAGCACGTCATTTGCGTCGATCACCGGGGGCGCATGGCCGAGCCGGTCGGCCTCACGCTCAAAGAATTCAGCCTGCCGTTCGAGCCCGAAATCCTCGAACGCAGCGCTCTCGCGCTTGCGCAGGTAAGAAGCGATCATCCGCTCCGGTTGCCGGATCAGGAATGCGTGGGTGAAGCCGGTGAAATCCGCGTAGCCGATCGGCCCGGTCATGTGGTGCCACATGTGCTTCTGGTACCAAAGCGGCGATCCGCCGGGCGCCGGTCCGCTCAGAGTCGCGATGACGCTCTTCCAGTTGCAATCCATGGCTTCGATCGTTTCCTCGCGCATCGGATGCGGAGCGCCGCTCGATTTGAGGAAGCAGCCGTAGAAGGGTTCGTCGGAGACGAAGGTATCCGCCCTGCTCGAGAAGCTGCGCATCATCGCGGTGGAGAGGTTCCGGGGACCCGACCACATCGCGATTCGGGTGGTCACCGGCGATCCTGCTCCTCGACATCCTTTTCGACCCGCCCGGAGTAGAGCTCGCCGAGCCTTGCGGTTACCGGACCTGGACAGTTGAGCTTTCGTCCGTCGATTGCGTTGACGGGCACGACGCCCGCGAACGTACCGGTGACGAAGGCCTCGTCCGAACCGTAAACGTCGGTCAGCGAGAAATCCTTTTCGATCGCCGGAATGCCGGCATCACGAGCGATCTCCAGGACAAGGCCGCGGGTGATTCCGCCGAGGCAATATTTGCCGCTCGAAGTCCACACTTCGCCATTTCTTACGATGAAGAAGTGCGTCGAATTGCAGGTCGCGACGAACCCCAGCGGATCGAGCATCAGAGCTTCGTCGGCACCGGCCTGAGTCGCCTGGATCGAGGCGAGGATGCAGTTGAGCTTCGAGTGCGAGTTGATCTTCTGGTCCTGAACCGCGGGGTCGCCGCGCCGTACGTGGACGGTGAAGAGCTTGAGACCGCGTCCGTAGATCGAGGGATCGGGATCCTTGTACTCGGGAATGATGACGATCGTCGCTGCGCCGACCACAACGCGCGGGTCCTGGTAGGGCGTTGCCCGGACACCTCTCGTCACCATCAGTCGGATATGGACGCCGTCCTTCATGCCATTGGCCTCGAGCGTCTCGAAAAGGCGCTTCGAGAGCTCGCCGCGCGAAAGGCCGACATCCATTGCGATTGCCTTTGCGCCCTCGAACAGCCGGTCGAGATGACGATCGAGGAACGCTGGGCTGCCGCGGTGGACTCGAAGGCCCTCCCAAACTCCGTCACCAAGCATGAAGCCGCTGTCGAAAACGGAGACGAGAGCCTCGGCGCGGGGCTTCAGCTCGCCGTTGACGTTGATGAGGATGGATGCGTTTCGGGGATCCGACACGTCGTGCATCGACTGAGCCATCGTGTCGCTAGCTCCGATCGGCGGTGCTGTAGGGGCGGATGTAGAGCCTTCGGACGATCGGGAAGCGCTCCGCCACCTCGCTTTCGATAGCATGGACGATCGCCTCGACCTCGCGCGCCGAGATATGGTCCTCGAAATCGACCGACAGCATCGCCGTGATCTGGTCGGGAGCGCCGTGAACCGTCAGCACTTCTCCGACAGACGTGATCTCGGCCTTGGATTCAACGAGTTGGTGGAGGGCAGCGACGATCTCGGGATCGGCGGACTCTCCGATCAGAAGAGCCTTCGATTCTTTGGCAAGGAGCGCGGACGTGGCCGCCAGAATGAGGCCGATGAGGACCGAGGCTGCGCCATCATAGAGGGGATTGCCGGTCAGCTCGGAGAGGGCGATTCCCAGGGCCGCCGCGATGATTCCGCCCATCGCGGCGCCATTTTCGAGGAGCACGATGAAGCCGGGCGGGTCCTTGGAGCGGCGGATCGCCTCTAAGAATCCAAGCGAGCCCTTGGCTTCGCCGAAATCCCGATAGGCCTCGATGGTCGACCAGCCTTCCAGTGAGAAAGCCACCAGAAGGACCGCGTAAGCGATCGTCGGAGAGACTGCGGGCGCGGGGTGGCGGATGTGAAGGATCCCCTCGTAGACCGACACTCCAGCGCCGAGCGCGAAGACGAGAACCGCAACGACGAAGCTCCAGAAATAGAGCTCTCGGCCATAGCCGAACGGATGGAGCTTGTCGGGCGGACGGTTCGACGCGTGGCGACCCCACATGAGCAGAAGCTGGTTTGTGCTGTCGACAACGCTGTGAACGCCTTCGGTCAGCATCGCCGAGGAGCCGGTGATCGCCGCTGCAACGAACTTCGACGCAGCGATCCCGAGGTTCGCGAGGAGCGCGACGACAAGAGTTCGGGTGCTGGTCGTCGGAGCGCTCATCTGACTGCGGCCGGACCTTTCACCAGTTGGCCGCCCTTCACAACAGCGTCGACATGTTCGAGCAGTGACACATCGCGAAGCGGATCGCCGCGCACCGCGACAAAGTCGCCGTAGCGGCCAGGTTCAATGATCCCGACGTCCTTTCGGCCGAGCGCTTCGGATGCATTGAGAGTTGCCGCCTGGATAGCCTGAAGCGGGGTCATTCCCCACTGGACCATCTTGGCGAACTGTTTTCCGTTGTCGCCATGCGGATAGACGCCCGCATCCGTCCCGAAGATCATCTTCACTCCGGCCCTGACCGCACGCTGGAAGGTCTGGCGCTGCTTCAGTCCAACCATCCTTTCCTTGTCGAGGCTCTCCTGCTCGGTTCCGTTGGAGGTGCCGGCCGCGAGGATATAGTCATCGTTGTAGATATCCATGTCGAACCAGGTGCCGTGCTGCTTTGCGAGCTCGATGGTGGCGTCGCTTGCAAGACTTGCATGTTCGATCGTGTCAATTCCGGCGAGGATCGCATCGCGGATGCCCTCATCGCCGTGCGCATGGGCCGCAACCCTGAGCCCAAGCATGTGGGCTTCGTCGGCGATGGCCTTCATCTCTTCGTAGGAGAGCTGCTCGGCGCCGACGCTGTCGCCGAGCGAGAAGACACCGCCGGTTGCGCAGATCTTGATGACTTCCGCTCCATGCTTGTGGACCCAGCGGACCTTCTCGCGCGCATCCTCGGGCCCACTGACGATGTTCGGTCCCTTCTTGTCGAGCGATGGCGGGAGACCATTGGTGTCGTCGCAATGTCCGCCGGTCGCGCCAAGCAGATAGGTCGCCGGAATGATTCTCGGTCCGACGATCCAGCCGCCGTCGATCGCCTGCTTGAGACCGACATCGTCGAAATCGCCCGAGCCGACGTTGCGAACGGTGGTAAAGCCGGCATCGATGTCCTTGCGCGCATTATAGGGACCGATCGCAGCCCAGAAGCTGTCGGTATACTTCAACCCTTCGTAGCCGCCGACCTCGGCAAGGCTGTTCATGTGGACGTGCATGTCGATGAGGCCAGGGAGCAGAGTTTCGCCCGGAAGGTCGATGTGCCGGGTTCCCGGCGGCGCCTTGATCGAGCCCCCGCTTCCGATCTGCTCGATCTTCCCGTCCTCGCCGATCAGGATCGAGGGATGATCGACGTAGCGCCCGCTCGTCACATCAAGCATTCGATCCGCCGTGACGATGGTCGCCGCCTGGGCGTAAGCGCCGCCCATCGCGGCCGCGGCAGCGGCCAGAACCCAAAATTTCATCCGCTCAATCCCCCCAAGGCAAAAGGCTCGCGCCCTCGGCCCGGGCATAATGCCTGCGGGGAAGACTGCAACATAAGGTGGGGCCGCGACGCGCCGCCGCGGCGCTCGATTTTTCGGGCCTTTAGATGTGGATCACTCGCCCGAATGCGGCGAGCACCGATTCATGCATCATCTCGGACAGGGTCGGGTGAGGGAATACGGTCTGGATGAAATCGTCCTCGACGAGCTCGGCGGTCTTGCCGATCGTATAGCCCTGGATGAGTTCGGTCACTTCGGCGCCGATCATATGTGCGCCAAGGAGTTCTCCGGTCTTCGCATCGAACACGGTCTTCACAAAACCGTCGGTTTCTCCAAGCGCGATCGCCTTCCCGTTGCCGATGAAGGGGAATTTGCCGACCTTCACCTCGTAACCGGCTTCCTTGGCCTTGGCCTCGGTCAGCCCGACGCTTGCGACCTGCGGCCTGCAATAGGTGCATCCCGGGATGTTCAGGGGGTCGGTATAGTGCGGGTGCACATCCTTGTTCCCGAGATCCTTGGCGATCGCCTCGGCCGCGGTCACGCCCTCGTGGCTCGCCTTGTGCGCGAGCCAGGGCGGACCGGTGATGTCGCCGATCGCCCAGATTCCAGGAACGCTGGTTTGGCCATTTTTGTCGACCTCGATATGGCCCTTGGTCGCCTTCACACCGAGCGCTTCGAGACCGATGTTCTCGGTGTTGGGGACAATTCCGACGGCAACGATGACATGGCTGAACCGCTGCTCGGCCGACTTGCCGTCGCTTGTCTTGATAGTTGCGGCCACGCCTTTCGAATCCGTTTTGAGGCTCTCGACCCCGGCGCTGGTGAGGATCGTGAGGCCCTGCTTTTGAAGGCTCTTGGCGAGCTGCGCGCTGACTTCGGAATCCTCGACCGGAACGACACGGTCGAGCATTTCGACGACCGTGACCTTGGCGCCGAGGTCCGCGTAGAAGCTCGCGAACTCGATCCCGATCGCTCCTGAACCGATGACCAGGAGCTCGCTCGGCATTTCGGGCGGAGTCATTGCGTGGCGATAGGTCCAGATCCGCTTTCCGTCCGCCTTCGCGAAGGGGAGATCGCGGGCTCTCGCGCCGGTTGCAAGGATGATGTGTTTCCCTTCAAGCTCGCTCGCCTTGCCGTCGGAGCCAGTGACCGACAGCCGGTTCTTGGAGGTGAGCTTCCCCTCGCCCATTACGACGGTGATCTTGTTCTTCTTCATCAGGTGCGCGACGCCCTGATTGAGCTGCTTTGCGACCGCGCGGCTTCGAGCGACGACCTTGACGATGTCGAACGAGGGCTTTTCGTTGCTAAGGCCGTAGGCATCGGCGTGCTGGAGATAATGGTAGATCTCGGCGGTCCGAAGCAGCGCCTTGGTCGGGATGCACCCCC